>JBIKMU010000008.1:0-91630 GCA_044359075.1 Cyanobium sp.
ATTTGGGCTTCGAGGATCAAGGCCGGCAACTCGGGTTGATCGGGCGGAGGGAGGAACAGGCCGTCGAGGTGGTATTCCCTTTCCTTCAGCACCGGCGCGCTGAACACATAGCCCTCCATCCGCGGCACCCATTCAGCCACAAGGGGCTGGAGGCGTTCGGCGTGCTGCTGGAACAGCCAGTAGAAGAGTTTGTCGCTGGCGACCACGGGGTTGCCCTGGTCTCGTCAGGGTGCCGAGGTGAGCGAAGGCCGGCAAGAAGCTGCATCGAAACCACCACACTCAATCGGTTAGCGCCCAGGCGTGGGCCGCCTTGCTCATGAGAGTCCAGCAGCCAAGGAGGGGGCTGCTCCTGCTCAGTCGGTGTGCTGGCTCAGCCAGATGTTGAGGTCTTCGGGCCCCTGGAAGTCGAGAAGGGCAACTAAGAGGGTCTCCAGCTCACTAAGGGAGAGCGCTTGGATGCGGGCCTGTTGGTTGAGGGTCAGAGAGCCGCAGCGGTGCTCGAGCAAGCGGAGGGAGATGCCAACGGCTTCGGTCTGGCGGCCCTCCTGACGGCCTTCCTGACGGCCCTCTTGCAGTCCCAGGCCAAAAATCTCGCGGTAGGCGACGCTGCTGGTGAAGTCGTCGACGGTGATGCCACCCATGGCGCAGATCTCGGGAACGGTGCGGCCGCTGAAGCGTGCCACCAGGATAGCGGCGATCACATCATCGATCTCTGTGCCCAGATTGGTGCCCGCGGATTCGGTTCGGATCGCCTTCGAGCAGGCGGGCAGCTGCTCCTCCGGCAGCAGCAACATCGCCAGCGCCTTCTGCAACGGTGGGGCCGTTGGGGGTAAGCGTTTGGGCGCCAGTTCGATCCACACCACCCGCCGCTCCACAAACTCCTCAACCGGGGTGGGATCGCCAAAATTCAGATCCCGCGAGGGACAGATCACCACCACCTGCCAGTGGCGGATGGCTCGCCCCTGACGTTCCTGCTGCTGCAGCAACCGAGCTGTTTCGGCATTCAGCCGCAGCAGGAAGCCTGGATCGGCCGCCATTTGGGCTTCGAGGATCAAGGCCGGCAACTCGGGTTGATCGGGCGGAGGGAGGAACAGGCCGTCGAGGTGGTATTCCCTTTCCTTCAGCACCGGCGCGCTGAACACATAGCCCTCCATCCGCGGCAGCCATTCAGCCACAAGGGGCTGGAGGCGTTCGGCGTGCTGCTGGAACAGCCAGTAGAAGAGTTTGTCGCTGGCGACCACGGGGAGGATTTCAGCAACCTCACTGGGCCGACGATGCCACGCTCAGCACGTTGATCACCACGTTTGGGTCGCCAGGGACAGGAGAGTCCACCTGCCAGGGGGAGGGCTTTGATGCGGGCCTTTTGACTGGGGTTCAGGGAGCCGCAGCGGTGCTCGAGCAAGCGGAGAGTAGTGGCCGAAGCTTCGGTCTGCCGGCCCAGTCCAAGGTACTCGCGATAAGCAACTCTGCTGCTAGAGGCTGCGACGGTGATGCGCCATCTCTGTCACACCGCTCTCTTTGGCGTTTAGCCAAAAGTCAGGTTTTTTCGTAAACATCAGCAAGCCTCTCATACTCATCCAGTTGAGCGCCAGGCATGATGGTTGGCCTCACAAACTTTTGCAGCAGTGTAGGCCTGTTGGACTTGGATCTACCGAGGGCCGCAAAGGCCAGGGCGCTGAACAAAGCCACAATTGCATCCTTGACCAGGTTGATAACGCTATCGCGGCGGATTTCGCCGGTCACTCCCCTGATCTGGTCCTTCTGCTTGTCCAGCTGAGGCTCGATTTCCGCGATCAGCCGATCACGAACCTTGCGGACCGGTTCGTCGAAGCGATTGCTGATATTGGGCGGGGCGCCAGGGATGCTGCGAATGGCCGCCTGCAACTCATCGGCATTGGCGGCGGCATAGAGGGCCTTGAGCGCCATCTCTCCAGGTTGGATTCTGGCTTGCTGGTTCTGGATCGCCTGATCAATCAGTTTCTGTCCAGACCAGATCTGGAGAGGGATCATCAGCACAAAACCCAGTGCCACCCAGCTGCAGAGCCGCCGCAGTCTGGTTATCAGCGGCGGCTCATTGCCAGTGCGCTCCAGGTAAGCGCCGATCAGGATCAGCGCCATCGCCAGTAGCGGGAAGCTCACCCCACCACGAATGCTGCCGCAGACCCTGTTTATCCAGGCGGGATCCAAAAGCTTTACAGGCAGCGCGGCTGCAACCACTGTTACCGCATAGATGCCCAGAAGAGCGAATCCGATCCACTTGAGCGGTTCAGCAAGATCTTGAGTGAAGTTGGATTTTCCTGCAGGGCGTGAATCGAGTTTGTCCTGCAGGTTCAGACTCCCGTAATTTAGGATTTCTTCCTGGTTACCGGGCTCAACAGAGCGTGGCATCGGCTGAATGCAAAAGCTGGCAAAATGCTAGTCCACAGCGAATGGGCACTTTTGTGGACGCGCAATTTGTTATGGAAAGCGAGATCGGCCAGCAGGTGGTGCGCCATGGGGAGATTTGGGGTCCTGTAAATGGTCCGGTGCGGTAGCTGGCAGCTTCCACTCGCAGTTAGTGAGGTAGGCCGATCACTTGGCGGCGACATCGTCTGCAAAGCAGCAGCAGGAACCTGGACGGGTTTTGTCCGCGTCGGTGAGATTGCATGATGGACATTGATTACGGCTACACGTCGCACCATCAGCGGGTTGGCTACCTGCTAGGCAACGAGCTTCCAGAGTACATTAATGAGCAAAGGAATCGTGTAAATATATTGGTTGTTCTAGCGTTAAGGGTGGCCAATACTGAAAATGCACAAGCCATCAACATGGCTTGGACGCTATTTCTGATCGCTTCCTTTAAAAATATCTTGAATGCTTGAGTTTTCTGAAGATCTGCATTATTAGTTACTAGATTGATGCGAGCCTTGAGGTTGTCGATTGCCCGCTGTTTGATAACTGGGAAAGAAGCATTGAATTTGGGGGGCAGCGTTGGGGTATCGGGTAAAGAGGTCAAGTAGGTACGTAATTCAGTTTCGGAATTCATTCCGCTGATTCGATTAGCGGCAGCCTTGAGTTGATCAATTTCTTGGGTAATCGGAATACTTTGTCGCTTGAGTGCTATTGGACCTAAAATAAACTGCAATGGTATAATCAGCAACAACAAAATTGTGAACCAAGAGGCAGCGCTACTCATTAATGTCTGCCATTTTTTTAAGACCCTTTCTTTGGTATTAAACAGCTGAGCAATGATAATTAGGGTAGCGCCAATCAAAAAGTTAAAACTAGTTGAAAGTAATGACCCGATTAAATTGAGTTGCCAATCGACTGCGGCCAGCTTTAGGGGTAAAGAAGCGAAGACGACAGAATTTAGTGCTGATCCAATTAGAAGCCAGCCCAACAGGGCAAGAGCGAAAGAAGATTTTGATCTAATGTTTCTACGTTTAACGAAATCTGATTCGGCCAGGAATTCGAATTCTTCTTTTAAATCCATTTTTCGGGAGTGTTTGGGTGAGGGAAAGCAGGGGAAATCGCTTTGCAAATCTTAACATATACTTCGCATTCCAGCACTGTTCTTGAGCATGCTGTCCCATTCAAGATGAAAAAGCACGACGACTCCACCATTCAACTTTGAGCGGCTGGTCAAGGGCGCCTTGCCGGGTCGGTTTGTTTTTCCCCCTTTTTGGCCTCCAGCCAATTCCCTCGGTGGGGAGCGGGCTGCGGTTCGGCAAGCTCTGGGCTTTTGAGGGGTTGGTCGCCCCAGCGGTGGTGGTGGCCATTTTTGGGGCGCTTTCGCTAGCGTAGACCAACCTGGTGGTGCTTAATGACCCCCCTTCATGACCTGCGACTGCGGTTGCTGGTGCAGCAGGAGAGCGAGCGAATCGCTTGTGGAGAACCCCAAGAGATTGATCTTTCGGTGGTTCAAGCCCGTTGCCTCTGCTGGTTGGCCCTGTTGGCCGAGGCCCATGAGGAACAAGCTTGCAGCGCCGAACATCGGGGTGACGTCGACCAGGCCATGGGCTGGTTTGCTGATTCCATGCGCCTGCGGGACGTCATCAACGTCGTCAGCTCGATTGAGATCCCTCTGCCGGCTGCCGATCTGGACCCTCCGGAGCCTGATTCCGGCAGCCCATCGGCGGTAATGCCATGATGGGTGTTGATTGAGACAAGGGGAAGCGGTGAGCGAAGAGCCCTGCCAATGCCCTGATTGCCAGCGGTTCTACCGCGAGCACGACCGGTTGATTCGTGAAAACCCCAGTCTCCGCCAACAGCAGGAGCTCAACTGGGCTGCTTTGCAGTCTTTTCGCACCTTGGCCGGGCGGGTGCTTGAGGAGCTGCAGAAGCACTACGGCGAAAGCGAAGCCCAGGTTGCCTCCCCGACCGAGTCCGCAAAAACTGATACGGCAGACGAACCTGATGCCATGCAGCAAGCCATGGCGGATCTGGAGAACATCAATGCACACCTCTTCTCGATCGAAGCTTTGATGGAGCGTGTTTTTGATGTGCGTGTGCCTGAAGAAGTTGAGCAAAAATTTCGGGAGGTGGCCGGTGAACTTGCCCCTGACCCCCTCAATGCCGATCGTTTGCGGCTCAACCGACTCTTACATCAAACACCCGATCTGCCCGATCACAGACCCTGATCTGATTCATCAATCTCACAGGTGATCGTTACGGGATATTTCTCGGCCTGCCAGATGCGCGTTGCGTACTCTTGGATCGAACGGTCCGATGAGAAAAATCCTGTGCGGGCCGAGTTCAGCACTGACATCCTGTTCCAGCGGGCGCGATTGGCCCAGGCGGAGCTGACGGCGGACTGAACCCTGAGGTAATCGGCAAAGTCGGCCAAAACGAAGAAAGGATCTTTGCCTGTGAGGTTCTCCAGCAGGGGCCTAAACAGCTCCCCATCCCCCTGGCTGAAGTGTCCCTGTTCGATCAGTCGCAGCACTTCGCCCAATTCCGGTTCTGCCGGGATCACTTCCCAGGGGCGGTAGCCATTTTGGTTCAGGCCTACGAGTTGGTCGGCAGTGTGGCCGAAGAGGAAGAAATTCTCCGCTCCCACCTGCTCTCGAATTTCGACGTTGGCGCCATCAAGGGTGCCGATGGTGAGGGCCCCATTCATGGCGAATTTCATATTGCCGGTGCCGGAGGCCTCTTTGCCCGCAGTCGAGATCTGCTCCGAGAGGTCGGCTGCCGGGTAGACCCGCTCACCGAGTTTGACGTTGTAATCGGCGAGGAATACAACCCGCAGTCGGCCCTCCATATCGGGATCGGAATTAACCGTATCAGCGATGCCATTGATGAAGCGTATGATCAATTTTGCCATGGCGTAGCCCGGTGCCGCCTTGCCGCCGAAAATGACGGTACGTGGCGCACTGCCATCGGCTTGTCCGTTTTTGATGCGCAGGTATTGGGCAATAACTTGCAGAGCATTAAGGTGCTGCCGCTTATATTCGTGGATCCGCTTAACCTGGACATCGAATAGGGATGCCGGGTCAACAAGAACGCCTGTGTGGGTATGAATGTACAGGCTGAGATCTTTTTTAACAGCTAGTTTGGTGGCCTGCCATTTCTCAAGAAAGGCGTTGTCCTCGGCGAGGGGCTGCAGGCGTTCCAGTTGCCTCAGATCATGTATCCAGCCGTCGCCAATGCTTTCGTTGAGCAGGGCTGTGAGGCGGGGATTGGCGAGGGCCAACCAACGGCGCGGCGTGACGCCGTTGGTGACATTGGTGAACTTTTCGGGCCAGAGGGCCGCAAATTCAGGGAACAGATCACGCTTGACCAGATCGCTGTGCAGGGCAGCAACGCCATTGACGTGATGGCTGGCTATGGTGGCCAAATTGGCCATCCGCACCGATCGGGATCCATCTTCATCAATAATGGAAACCTTGCGTAGGATTTTATCGTTGCCCGGATATCTGAGGCGTACTTGTTGCAGGAAACGTCTATTGATCTCGTAAATTATTTCCAGATGCCTTGGCAATAGCGAGGCGAAGAGATTCAGGTCCCATTTTTCCAGGGCTTCGGGCAACAAGGTGTGGTTGGTGTACGACAGCGAGCGGGTCACGATGTCCCAGGCTTGCTCCCAGCTGAGCATCTTGTCGTCGAGCAGCAGCCGCATCAGCTCGGCCACCGCAATGGAGGGGTGGGTGTCATTGAGCTGCACCGCCCAGTGGTCGCTGAATTCCTGGATGGGAATGCCCCTGGCCTCCAGGTTTCTCATCATGTCCTGCAGCGAGCAGCTCACGAAGAAATGCTGCTGCTTCAAGCGCAGTTTTCGACCTTCGTCGGTGCCATCGTTGGGATAGAGAACCTTGGAGAGAGTTTCGCTGCCCACCTTTTCCTCGACGGCGCCGTAATAATCGCCGATGTTGAAGGCCTGGAAATCGAAGCTTTCGCTGGCGTCAGCACGCCAGAGCCTGAGCCTGTCGCAGGTGTTGACCCTGTAGCCCAGCACCGGCACATCGTGGGGCACCCCGATGGCGTGTTCGGCGGGAATCCAGCGCACCCGGTAGGCTCCACGCTCATCGCGGTGGCTCTCCGTGTGGCCCCCAAAGCCCACTAAGCAGGCTTGGTCGGGGTGCGGGATTTCCCAGGGCCAGCCGCTCTTGAGCCATTTGTCGGTGATCTCCACCTGCCAGCCGTCGCGGATCAGTTGGTCGAAAATGCCAAATTCATAGCGAATGCCATAGCCGGTGGCTGGAATCTGGAGTGAGGCCAGGGATTCCAGAAAGCAAGCCGCCAGTCGCCCCAGCCCCCCATTGCCCAATCCCGGTTCTTCTTCGACGTTGAGAATCTCGTTGATGTCGGTAATGCCGAAACCCCGCAATGCTTCGGCGGCCTCCTCCTGGATGCCCAACATCAAAAGGTTGTTGCCAAGTTGGGGACCGATCAGGAATTCGGCGGATAGATAGGCCACCACCCGGGTGGGAGTGGCATTGATTGCTTCAATCCCGGCGAGATAACGGGTCATCAGCCGGTCGCGCACGGCGTAGCTGAGGGCCATGTAAAGGTCGTGGTGGCTGGCGCTTGGGGCCAGCTTGCCGAGGGTATAAAAGAGGTGTTCGGTCATGCCGTCGAACACATCTTTGGCTTCCAGCCCGCTGCGGTCGGGGTCTGCGTAGCAGCCCGGGGTCGGCAGGCGCAGGTTGCGGGGTTTCAGCTCGGTCATGGTTGCTGCTCTACGGCTGCGAGACGCTGGCCTCAATGGCAGCGCGTAAGATTCAAACTGTAGCCATAGTTGCTGTTTGGCAGCTTTCCGGCGCTGAGATCCACACTGGAGTTGGCACCGACCGGGTATCTAGCGCCGCTCCAGACGCCCTAGGGTCGCCCCCGGATCGCTGATTACATGGTTCTGCCCCTGCTGCTTGAAATCGGCTCCCACCAGGATGATGTGGCGGAAACCCTGATCCTGGTGGGCCGTTTCCTGATCATTTTTCTCGCCGCCCGCAGCCTCGCCGAGCTGATGGTCCGCTTGCAATTGCCCTCGATCCTGGGGGAGTTACTGGCTGGTGTGTTGATTGGCGTTTCTGGTCTGCATCTGCTGCTGCCTCCCGATTCTGGCGTCCAGCTGGCTGCCTGGCCCGTGCAGCTCGTGAGCCAACTGGCCGCAGTATCCACGGAGCGGGTGCGGGAGATCTATTTGAGCTCCTTTGACAGCCTCCAACAGTTGTCCACCCTTGGTCTCTACGCCCTGCTGTTTCTGACTGGTCTGGAGAGCGAACTGGATGAACTGGTGGCGGTGGGTCCCCAGGCGGCCACGGTGGCCATGACCGGGGTGGTGTTGCCGTTTGTGGCCGGCAGCGCCGGCCTCTACTACCTGTTCCATCTCCCCGCCATCGCCGCGGTCTTTGCCGGGGCTGCCATGACGGCCACCAGCATTGGCATCACCGCCAGCGTCTTCGGCGAATTGGGCTTCCTGAAAACCCGGGAGGGGCAGATTGTCATTGGTGCCGCCGTGCTCGACGACATCCTGGGCATCATCATCCTGGCGGTTGTCGTGTCTCTGGCTTCGGGCAATGCCCTGAGCCTCGCCCCCATTCTCAAATTGGTTCTGGCGGCCCTGCTGTTCGTGGCTGCCGCGATCTGGCTCAGCCAGCGGGCCGCTCCCCTGTTTGACAAGTTGCTCGACTGGCTCAAGGCGCCGGGGGAGGTGGTGGTCGCCGCTTTCGTGGTGCTCATTCTCTGTTGTTTTGCCTCCCAGGCGATCGGGCTGGAGGCGGCTCTAGGCGCTTTTGCGGCCGGTTTGATCCTGAGCCAATCCGAGCGCACCGAAGCGATTCAAGAAACGGTCAAACCCCTGGTGGCCCTCTTTGCCACCATTTTCTTCGTGCTGATCGGCACCGCCATGGACCTTTCGGTGCTCAACCCATTCGATCCCGCCAACCGTCAGGGGCTGGTGGTGGCCGCTTTTCTGCTGGCCGTGGCGATTGCTGGCAAACTGGCCTCCGGTTGGAGCTATTACAGCGCCGAACCCACCCGTCGACTGGTGGTGGGACTTGGCATGTTGCCTCGCGGCGAAGTGGGTTTGATTTTTCTTGGCCTCGGCTCCCAGGCGGGTTTGTTAACCCCCTCCCTGGAGGCGGCGATTCTGTTGATGGTGATTGGCACCACCTTCTTGGCCCCGCTGCTGCTGCGGGCCGTTTTGGTGGGGCCCGATCGCGATCCCCAGAAGGCCTGAGCATTCAGGGCATTCCAATTCAGGGCGTTCTACCCGTCAGCACCCAGAACAGGGCCCACAGGGCCGTCACCAATCCCAGGCTGGAGGCCCAGCTGGGGCCAAGGGCCCATCCCAGCCCCAACTCCATCGCCAATCCGGCCACCAAGGCCAGGCTGAGGCTGGCAAGGGCCAGCACGATTTGCTGGCTGGCGTCATTGAGCGGGCCGCTCGCCAGGCCTTGCTCCAGGGGGGCCAGGCTGAGGCTCAGGGGCCAGTAGAGGGCCAGGGCCCAGAGGGCGATGCCGGGCAGAAGCATCGGCCAGGCCAGGGCCACGGGAATCAAGCTCATGGTCGGGGGTTGCCGCCGCGTCAGCCTCCCTAGCATCAAGCACCTTCCGTACCGCCCCTTGTGGGGCTGCGGCACTAACCCAGCCGATGCCGTCCACGTTTTCTCCAGAGCAGCAATCCCCCACCCCTGCCAAAGCGACCTCTGCCGAAGCCACAGCTGCCACGGAAACTCCCACCGGTGCCTGGAGTTTTCTTGGTCATCACGTGCATCGGCTCAGCCAATCACCGCCGCAACCCGAGGGTCCCGCCCTGCTGCTGGTGCATGGTTTTGGGGCATCCACGGACCACTGGCGTCACAACATTCCCGTGCTCTCTGAGCACCATGAGGTGCATGCCATCGACCTGTTGGGTTTCGGCCGCAGCGCCAAGCCCGCAGGGCTTCCCTACGGCGGGGCCCTGTGGCGTGACCAACTGGAGACCTACGTCCGCACTGAAATAGGCCGGCCGACGGTCCTGGTTGGCAATTCCCTCGGTGGCTATGCGGCTCTGGCGGCCGGCGTCGCTTTGGGGCCGCAGGCCGCCGGGGTTGCCCTGATCAATGCCGCCGGTCCTTTTGCCGACGAGCAGCGGCCGCCCACCGGCTGGGGGGCCATTGCCCGCCGCAGCATCGGCGGGGCCTTGTTTCGCAGTCCTCCGCTGCAACGCCTGCTGTTTGAGAACCTGCGGCGTCCGGCCACGGTCCGGCGCACTTTGGAGCGGGTCTATCTCGATCGCACCAATGTGGATGAGGCACTGGTGGAGTCGATCCTGCGGCCCTCCCGCGATGCTGGTGCTTTCGGCGTGTTTCGCACCGTTTTCGATCTCCCCAGTGGCGAGCCCCTGGACCAGCTTTTCAGCCAGCTTGCCTGCCCCCTGCTGCTGATCTGGGGCATGCAGGACCCCTGGATCAATGCCCCCGGCCGGCGTGCCAGCTTCCTTAGGCATGCACCGCCGGCCACGAGCGAGGTGCTGCTGGAGGCCGGCCACTGCCCCCATGACGAGGTGCCCGCACCGGTCAATGCCGCGCTGCGGTCGTGGCTGGCCAGCCTTTCCTAGGCATGGGTCCTAGGCATGGCACCTAGGAATTGCACTTAGGCATGGGGTCTGGGGGGATGGCCGGCGGGCTGGGCCACTCCCGGCAGACGGCCGGGCGCCAGTTGGCCCAGGCCATCGAATTGATCTTTGATCCGTTCGATCAGGGGACGGGAGGGGGCGTTCTCCCAGGCGTTGAGGCAGCTGCCCTCGGGCTGGCTGAGAACCGTGAGATGGCCCCCAAGGGCAAGGCATCGCTGCCGCAAGCTGGCAACCTGCTCAGGGTTCAACCCCCCTTGGGCGCTTCGGGAGTGGTCGGTTGGGGCCCCTGCCCAGGCGACGCCCAGGCCACTGCCGGCCCCGAGTTCCAAGGGAATCCCCTGTAATTCAGGTGCTGCCAGCAGCAGGGCGGCCTGGGCGGGATTGACCCCCAGGCGCAGCAGCCAGGCGGAGGGTGGGGCCTCACCGCCCCCCGCCACCGCCAGCAGCTCGCCCAGCCGCTCGGGGGTCAGAACCTCGCAGGCCAGGGTCGTTTGGGCGGCAATGGCGGCCTGCTGTTCCGCCATCGTTAGGGCATCCACGCTGGCCAGCCCCAGCAGCAACAGCGGCAGGGGCGCCAGACCCGCAGCGGCGGCCAGGGCCGGGCTCCACCAGTCGATCCGCTCGGGAGTCAGGCTGGAGCCCAGGAGCCACTCGCCCAGGTGCGTCAGTTGGCTCAGGGGGCCCTGAACGAGCAGGCCGCAGCGCTGCGGCGGCAGGGGCATGGTGCGCAGGGTGACTTCGGTGATCAAGCCCAGGGAGCCCCAGCTGCCGGTGAACAGGCGCATCAAGTCATACCCCGCCACATTTTTGACCACCTGCCCCCCCGCCTTGGCCGAGACCCCATCGGCCCGCATCAGGCCGATGCCGATCAGTTGGTCGCGGATGCCCAGATACCTCTGGCGGTAGCCGCCCGTGAGGCCCCGGGCCACCAGGCCGCCGATGCTGCCGCCCCCCAGGGCGCCACTGCCCCAGGGCCGATCGACGGCCAGCCATTGGCCTTGCTCCCCCAGGGCCTGTTGCACGGTCTCCAGGGGCGTCCCCGCCTCCACTCGAATCGTGAAGTCGCCGGGGTTGTGCTCCAGGATGCGACTTAGTGCCCTGCTGCTGACCACCGTGCAGGCTGGGGTCACGGCGGCGCCCCAGCCCAGGCGGCTGGCCTGGCCAGCGGGCAGCCAGGGACGGGCCTCGGCATGCAGCGCTTGCACGAGGGCGGCCAGCTCGCTGGCTTGGGGCTGGAGGATTTCGGGGGCAGTCATGGCCGTGATGCTGCCATGGGAGGACCGTGCCATGGGAGGACCGTGCCACGGGAGGACCGTGCCACGGGAGGCAAGTGGCTCGGCAGGCCCTTGGCACGGCAGGCTGGGACCGATGGATTCCAGTTTTGCATTGTTCCGCCGGGCGGCCATGTCCCCCCCCGAGACGATTCCCCTGAAGATCGTCGTGATTGATGACGATCCCACCGGCTCCCAGACCGTGCACGGTTGTCCCTTGCTGCTGGATTGGGGTGCGCCCCAGTTGGCGGCGGCCCTGCGCCATCCTTCGCCGCTGATGTTTGTGCTGGCCAACACCAGGGCCCTCGCCCCTGCGGAGGCCCGGCAGCGGCTGGACCAGATTGCAGCAACCCTGGCCCCGTTGCTGGCCGCAGCCGTGCAGCAGGGGGTGTGCCGCAATTGGCTGCTGGTCAGCCGTGGAGATTCGACCTTGCGGGGCCATTTCCCCTTGGAGGTGGAGGCCATCGCCAAGGGGCTGGGACCCTTTGCGGCCACTTTGCTGGTGCCCGCCTTCTTGGAGGGGGGGCGGACCACCGTGGCCGGTGTGCATCGGCTGGACGGCCGCCCCGTGCACGAGACCGTCTTTGGCCGCGATCGTCTGTTTGGTTTTGGCAGCAGCTACCTGCCCCAGTGGGTAGAGGAGAAGACCGGCGGGCGGGTGGCTGCCGACCAAGTGCAGCGCCTCGATCTGGAGCTGATGGAAGCCGCCGCTGTCGCCCAGGAGCAGGGGGGCGGGCCAGGCCTGGAGCGGCTGCAGGCCCGCCTCGCCGCCCAGGGCGGCGGGGTGGTGGTGGCGGTGGATGCCGAGCGGTCTGGCCAGCTGACGGCCTTGGGGACGGCGATACGGCAGTTGACGCTGGCGGGCCCCCCGGGGCCTAGTCCTTGGCTGTTGCAATCGGCGGCTTCCGTATTGGGCCCTTTGGCCGCCCTGCCCCCCCAGCCCCTGACCCCCCCCGAGCTGGCGGGCCTGCGGCGGCGTGGCCCGGCCGGACCCCTGCCGGGGCTGGTGCTGGTGGGTTCCCACGTGCCCCTGGCCGATGCCCAGCTGGAGTACCTGCTGGCGGATCCCGCCTGTGGGGGCGTGCTGCTGCCGGTGGCCAAGGTGCATCGCCTCCTGGAGGGACCCCTGCCAGATCGGCTGCTGCCCTCCCTGGAGGCCGCTTGGCTGGAGCAACTGCAGGCGGTGCTGGCTTCCGGTCGCACGCCCGTGCTTTACACCAGTCGCGGCGAGTTGCTCTGCCGCCATGCCGCCGAGCGGCGGGCCCTGGGCCAGGTGCTGGCCGCCACCATGGCGCGGTTGGCGGCGGCCCTGGCGCCCCGGTTGGGGTACCTGATCAGCAAGGGGGGCATCACCAGCCATGTGCTGCTCGCCGAGGGCCTGCAGCTGGCTGCGGTCGAGCTGCAGGGCCAGTTGCTGCCGGGGTTGTCCCTGGTCTTGGCCCCGGCCCGTTCAGCCGCTGTCGGCGCCGAGCCGGGGGCAGGGCCACTGCCGATCCTCACCTTTCCCGGCAACCTCGGCCAGGCGGACACCCTGCACCTGGCTTGGCAATGGATGGAGGGCCAGCTCAGCCCCCCCTGAAGCTTTGCTCCAGCAACTGCACCGGATGCCGCACCGAGATGGGCCGGGGCTGGCTTTCCATGTGCTGGCGGATCTGCAGGCTGCAACCGATGTTGGCGCTGACCGCCAAATCGGCGCCCGTGGCGCTCAAGTCGGCTGCCTTGATGCGCCCCAGTTCGGCGGCCTCCAGGGGCTGCACCAAGTTGTAGATGCCGGCGCTACCGCAACAGACCCCGGCTTCGACGGCTTCCCGCAGGCGCACATGGGGGATCTGCCGCAGCAGGGCCCTGGGTTGCTCCCGCAGTCCCTGGCCGTGGATCATGTGGCAGGCATCGTGGTAAGCCAGATTCAAGGGGCGCTCGGCGGTGGCGGCGCTGCCATCGTCGTGGCGCAGGGGCTTGAGGGCCGCCTGGAAATCGGCACTGAGACCGACGCGCTCCAGAAATTCCTGGATGTCTGCCACCTGGCCGGCGAAGGCGGCACCCCGTTGCATCCAGGCGGGTTCTTCAGCCAGAAGTCTGTCGTAGTGCTTGAGGGTGTGGCCACAGCCGGAGGCCGCCACCAGGACGGCATCGAGGGGTTCGGGGCCCGCCGCTCGGCCCTCCCCAACTACACGGTCAAAACTATCGATTAGCGCCGTGGCCAGCTCCCGGGTCTGGGCAAGTTCGCCCTGGTGGTGGGTGACGGCGCCGCAGCATTCCTGGTGCGGCGGAATCACCACCTCAATGCCGTTGGCGCTCAGCACGTTGATGGCGGCGCTGTTGACGGCGGGATCAAAGAGGCGCTGCACACAGCCCAGCACCAGACCAACCCGGTAACGGCGTGGACCCTGGGCCGGCACCACTACGGGCCAGCGATCCCGGAAGGCCTCAGGGGCCAGAGGCGGCAGCAGCCGCTCCATCGCCTCCAGTTGGGGCCCCAGCAGACCGGTCAAGCCCCGCCGGCGGGCGAAGGCCTGCAGGGGGGTGCCGGCGTAGGCCCGCAGGGGGGTGAGCAGGGCCCGCAGCCGCTTCGGGTAGGGCAACAGGGCAAAGAGCAGCTTGCGAAAGGAGCGCTGGGCGGGGCTGCGCAGCTCCGGCGCATTCAGCTGGGGCCGGGTGGCTTCAATCAGCTGGTCGTAGCGGACGCCGGAGGGACAGGCCGTCACGCAGGCGAAGCAGCCCAGGCAGGAGTCGAAATGGCTGGCCACCGTCGCATCCAGTTGCAGCTCACCGGCGGCGATCGCCTTGAGGGCATGGATGCGGCCGCGGGGGGAATCCATCTCCGTGGCCAGCACCCGATAGCTGGCGCAGGTCGGCAGGCAGAAGCCGCAGTGCACACAGGCGTCAGTGGCGCTGGAGGCGGCGCTGGAGGCGGCGCTGGAGGCGACGCTGGAGGCGGCGCTGGAGGCGACGCTGGAGGCGGCGCTGGAGGCGGCGCTGGCCGATGCGGGAAGGGTGGTCATGGTGGTCAGTTTGGCTCCCCCGGGGGCGTCAGGGGTGTTCAGGCCACGGCCTGGACCTGGCCCAGGAAGGTGGCGGCCAGGCGCAGGTGGATGTTGACGCAGGGCACCATGTCGAGGTAGCGGAACAGGCCGCAACGACCAATGAAGCTCTTGTTGGGTTCGTTCGCCGCCAGGGCTTCATATTGCTCGTAGCGGGCCAGGGTTTCGCGGTTGCGCACCGGGTAGTAGCACTCGTTGTTGTTGTCAACGGCGTCGCAGGGAATTTCCCTCGTAACGGTGTGCTGACCGTCCTGGCGACGGCCGGAATTGGGGATCAGGTCCCACTGGGTGCAGCGGGTGTAGATGCCGGTGTCGGTGTAGTTGATCACCGTTGCCGGCTGGTCGGCACTGACGCTGCTGGTTTCAAAGCGGATCGAGCGATAGGGCAGGCGACCGAAACGAAAGCCGAAGTATTCATCGATCGGCAGGCTCAAGAAGGTATGGGAAACGTCGGCATCCAGTTCGGGACCATAGGCCTGGCCCAGGCTCACCGAGATCAGGGGGTGGTCGAGAATGCGCTCAAACATGGCCGTGAAACCATCCTTGGGCATCGCCTGGAAGGAATCAGTGAAGTAGCGATCGTCCCGGTTCCAGCGCACCGGCAGACGGGCCCCAACGGCGGCTTCTAGTTCGGTGGGGGGGACCCCCCACATTTTGCGGGTGTAGGGGCGAAAGAAGATGTCGGCGAGGCGCGGCCCCACATTGGCCAGGAAAAATTCGTCGGTGTTGCTGGGCGTGCCGGCCACGACCTCGCTGGCCAGCAGCTCCTTGGCCGCGGCCTCGGTGGCGAGTTCCACGCCAAAGACATCTTCGAGGGTGGTGCGATTCACCGGCAGGGGGGTGGTGCGTCCGTCGGCCAGGACCGCCCGCACCCGATGCTCATAGGGCACCCATTCGGTGAAGCGACTCAACCAGCGGATCGCCACCGAATCGGCCTCGCCATGGAGCAAGTGGGGGCCATAAACGTGGAGGCGTTCGCCGTGGTCATTGAGGGCATCAAAGGCATTGCCACCGATGTGGGGCCGTCGGTCGATCACCCTGACGCTGCGGCCCGCCTCCGCCAGCTCGCGGGCCACCACGGCGCCCGCAAAGCCAGCACCGACCACGAGCACAGGAGATGACATTCTCAAGGAAGGCAAAGGCGGCAGCATATCGGCAGTGGCCGGGTTTTCAGGTTCAACGCAGTCGGGGTCCACTGAATCCAGGGTCCACTGAATTCAGCGTCCACTGAATCCAGCGCTCACTGAATCCATCGCTCAGTGAATCCAGCATTGCCCGCCGCCGCCGCTCAGCTGCTTTTTTGGCGACGGCTGGTGCTGCCAGCGGCGTTGCGGCGTGCCTTGGTCGGTTTCGCGGGGCTTTCGCCATCAGGCTTGGCGCCCCATGCGGGCGGTAGGCAGGCCACCCTGAAGCCCACGAAGCTGTCACGGAAGATCGGTGCAATGCCGCCGCGCGAGGCCGATCGGCATTGCAGAGGGTCACTGCACCAGCAACCGCCACGGGCCAGGCGGTCTTCTTGCTTGGGATTGCCCTGCAGGTTGGGGTCCGGATCTTCCCAGGCCCGGCCATCCCGGGGGGTGCCCAGGGGCATGGGGTGCCAGCGGTCGAGACACCACTCCCAAAGCTGGCCATGCATTTCGGCGAGGCCCCAGGGATTCACCAGCCCCAGTTCCCCAACGGCGACAGGCGTCTGGCGGAACACCCCCAGGGCGCCCTCTCCATAGGCGTAGCTGCCGTCGTAGTTGGACCAGCTGGAATCGATGGTGTCACCCCAATGAAAGGGTGTGCTGGTTCCGGCCCTGCAGGCCGCCTCCCAGCAGCTCTCGCTGGGCAGGCTGAGCTGGGGGGAGGCGTCACCAAGTTCGCCCAGCAACCAGCGGTTGAGTCGCCGAATCCAAGCCTGGCAATCGTTCCAGCTGACGGAATCCACGGGCAAGGAACCTGGCTGGGCAAAGCGGGGCCAGAGTTCGTGGGCCATGGCGGCGGAGGGGGTTGGGTTGAGTTCCGGTTCCGAACCCTCCGGTTCGAGGCGAGCAACGGCCGCCCATTGCTGGTGGGTGATGGGATAGCGGCCCAGACCAAAGGCTGCCAACGCAACGCTGCGCAAGGCTTCGACATCGCAGCCGGCGCATTCGGGAAAGGCTCCGTAGTCGTCATGGCCCGCTTCGCTGATGGGGGAACCGAGTTGGTAGGTGCCGCCGGGAATTTCCACCAGCTCAAGGTTCTGGCCCTCGGGCAGGGGCAGCCGCCAGACCTTCACTTTCACAATGGTTGTGGTGACGGCCCCATGGCCCTGGGTCAGGGTGACCATTGGCACCGGGAGGCCTTCGGCACGGCCCCAAACCGGAAGCTGGCTGGCAGCCCGCAGCGATGAGGCCCTGCTGGCCCCCTGGGCCAGGGGCAACAGGGCCTCGATCGTTTCGCGCTTGCTTTCTTTTTTGAGCGCCGCTTGCTCCATCAGGTCGATGAGGGTTGCTTCGATTTCATCAGCCCTGATGTTGGCGGCATCCAGCAGGCCCAGGGCCTCACAGGCAGCTCGCCTGATTCCTGGTTGGGCGGCAACGTCTTTGACCACCCTGAGCAGGGCTTCGACCGCCGGTGCGGTACCGAGCATGCCCAGCAGAGTGGCCGCATCTTGGCGCTCAGTTTGCGGCAACTCCTGGTTGTCAACCATCTGGGCCAGGCGGGTGCTGGCCACGAGCTGGACTGCCCGCCGGCTGCTGGGGGGTGTGTTGGGTGCCGCCATGGCGGCCAGCTTCCTGATGGCGTCTTGCCGCTCGCTGTCCACGGGAACAGCGAGCTCCCACATCCATTTATGGGCCCGTTGTTCTTCGAGGCGGGTGCGTTCTTCTTCCGGATCCAGATCGGCGATGGGCCCCAGACGGTCGGGGAGTTCCTGGGGAATCAGGCCAGCCCTTTCATTGGGTTTGAGACGGTCGTTGCAGGCATCACGAAGGGCAAGGACAAATCCCCGCATGCCTTCTTTTTCTCTGCTGGAGCGCCGCTCGAGATCCTGCAGAAAGGGAAGCCAATCCTGCCCTGATTCGAAGAGGTCCCGTTGGCGCATGGCCGCCAAGTATTCGGAAAGAGGATCAAGGGGAAAGCAGAATTGATCGAGATCGGCACCTGGATTTTGTAGTAATCTCTGCTCTAGCAGATAGTTGATCAGGGTTTGGCGTTGGCGCCTACTGGCCAGGCCCATGCCATCGGGCGGGGCAGCGCTGAGGGCTTGGTCGGCCCAATCATCGGAAAAAGCCAAGGGTTGATAGAGCGGCCGACCCTCAGGGCCTTGCTTGTGACTTGCGAGCGCGAGGATCTGGAGGCTCTTTTGCACCACTTTTGGCGTGATTTCCAGGCCGGCCCGAAGTCGCTGGGCGGCATCGATTTTGCGATCGAGTCGGTTGACATAGCCCAGCATCAGTTCGGGCACTGAGCCCGCCAACAGTCCATGGCCCTGCTCCCGTTTGGCGATCACGTCGTCGATGAACATTTGGGCCAGCATCACGGAGATCGGCTTGTCGGCGACGATGCGGCGCAGTTGATTTTGGGCTGGCACGAGTTCGTTGTCATTGAGGCGATTGTCGAGGCCCAGATTGGTGAGGTATTCGAGAAAAAAGGATTGCAAGCGGTCTGTGGCTATCTGCAAAGGGGTGATCTGCGTGATGGGTCTTTCGCGGAAGCCCTCCAAGCCACTACGGCGAGTGGTGAGAATCAGCAGACCCGCTGGCATGGTTTCTCGCACCCGTTGGCGAGCCACTTCGGGGAGTTCCGAGAAATGATCCACAATCGGCAGCACCCGCTTTTGACGCAGCAGGGCTGCCACCAGTTCCGGTTCCAGTTGGGCGCTGCCAGTGCTTTGCTCCAGCCAAAGGCAAACCCGGTCACTCACGGTTTCATTTTCCGCCAGTCCTCGGTCGATCAGAACGGGCAGCCGTTTGATCCCCCCCAGCAGACCCTCGAGGGCCCAGAAAGCGATGCGAACGGCCAGGCTGGTTTTGCCCGAGCCGCCTTCGGCCGCGATCAGGAGCATGTGGGCTTCGGAGCCGGCGACAGTGTGCTGGAGGTCGGCGGGTTCGAGCAGCAGTTGCTTGGGTTTCTCGCCGGGCACCTCCAGGCGCAGGTTCAGGGGCACATGGATCCGGCGTTCGGCCACGACGGGCAACTTGGCGAAGGCAGCGGCAAGGGGCTGGAAATGGGCTTCCAGCCAGGCATCGACTTCGGCTGGCCCGTAACTGGGTGCTGGGGGCGCCTCCTGCTGCCCCTGGCGGGGGGGTGGATTGGCGGCGAGCCGGACGATGGCCTGCTCGAACAGTTCTGGTCCGCTGGCGCCGCCGCCGGGTTCGTCGACGCAGAGCATCGGGGTGCAAAGGCTGCCAACCCTGGCCTTGAAGCGATCGAGGGCCTGCTGGGCCTCGGGATCGCGCTCAAAGGCGTTCTTGAGATCACTGGTGAATTCGAGAAAAAAGGCCCTGATCGGCTTGCCGGCTTCCAGGGCGGCCTCAAACTCCAGTTCGGTGATCGAGAGGCCACTGCCGTCTTGGGCCAGGGAGCCATAGCGATAGGAAAGCAGCAGGATGTAGTGATCGGAGCTGCGAACGTCGTTTTGGCAGGTGGTGACGACAGGATCGCTGGAGCCGCTGTAGCTGTCTCGATAGGCGTGGCCGGCTCGAGTGATCAGCTCCTTGACACGTTCCCTTTCTTTGATCAGCCCGAGATAGGGGCTGGAGATATAAAAGCTATGGCTTTCGCTTTGGTTTGCGGGTTTTCCCTGTCGCGCGGGAGCCATGCCAATCAAAAGCGATAATTCAATTTGGCGTAAAGGCCATTGCCGAGAAGCCAGTTATTCCAGACGTCGTCATTATTCTCGGTTGAAAAATGATCCACCCAGCCGATTTCCGTGATCCAGTGTTGTCCCGCCAGCCAACGCACAAGCACACCTCCCGCACCCACGTTGTCGGAGAAACGGTCGCTGAAACCTTGGCCTTGCAGCGTAGTGCTGACCCCGCCAACGCCGATGAACGGCACCAGTTGAAGCGCCTGGTTGCGTCGGCTCCAGAAGGTCCAGCCAAGTTCGGCGGTACCAAGCCAGCCGTTGTCACCACTGATCAGCTGTCCGGGCAAGCCGCGCAGGCCCACATCGGCACCGAGGCTGAAACGCATGGGATCCGTGAGCTTGTGGAGGGCCACCTGGCCGCCGCCCCGCAGGTTTAGCTGCCATTTGGGGAAGAAACTCCAGCCCAGTGAAAGGAAAGTGCCCACGGCGTTGGCTTTGCCAGGCACGATATCGCTGTAGGCGAGTTCCTTGAGTTGCTGGGAGGGGGTGGCGGCGGAGAGGCCCTGGAGTCCATAAAGTTGGCCCGACCAATACAGATTCGTACCGGCACCGGAACCATTGAGTTCGAACCTCAGGTAGCCATTGCTGGGTTGGCGCAGCCTCTCGGGGAAGAAGCCCGGCAGGTCCTCGCCGTTGATCTGGTTGGTGGACTGGTTGCCGCTGAAGGCCAGGGCCGCGCTCCAGCGTTGGTTGAGGGTTTCGCGCAGCAGCCATTCGATCTGTCCCAATCCTTGCCATTGGGTAGTGGAAAAAGTGTTGCCCGGCGCGGGCAACTCGATCGATTGGCGCCAGCTGGAGCCGAAGGCGCCGCTGAGATTGACGCTTTCACCCAAGGGGTAGGTGTAGCTCAAGGAGCCGGAGGCCTGCCCCAGCTGGGGGGTGTCGCTGCCATTCAGTTCGCCAAAAAAGAGCAGGCTGTCGCCCTGGCGCAGCAGGGAAGGACGCAAGAGGGTGGCGGTGCCGCGGGCTTGGCCGCTGCCGACGCTGCCGTCGTTGCGCAGATTGAGGTCTCCCTGCCAAGCCGGGGAGGCCCTTTCCACCTTGACCACCAGCACGGCCTGGCTGGTGTCGCTGCCGAGGCGGGTGAGCTGGCTGCGCACCGAATCAATCTCGGGGCGCCTCTGCAGTAGCTGCAGCGTGCGCTCCAGGGAGGGAAGGTGCAGGCTGGAGCCAAGGGTTGGCGCCAGCCAGCGGCGCACCTTGGCGTTGAGGCGTGGGTCTGGGCCCTGCACCCGCAGCTCAACGACTTTCCCTTGCACAACCTGCAGACGGGCCGGGGGCGGATCCGCGAACACGAATACCCTCGTGTTGACGTAGCCATCGAGGACCAGCCGCGAGGTGAGGGCGGCGGCGCAGGCCCGCAGTTTTTCGGCCTCGGGGCTGATCAAGCTGCAGGGCTGCAGGATGGCGGCCAGCTGCTGGGGCGTGTAGGGAACCGGGCCTGCGACGGCCGGCAGCTTGCCGAGATCGACGGGGCCGCTGGGCTGCAAGGACGGCGGTGGCTGGCCTGGTGGGCTCGCCTCAATCGGTGCTTCCAGAATGGGGGCTGCGGGCTGGTTGGGCCGCCGTTGCGGTTGTTCCAGAGCCGGGGTCGGCAGCCGCACAGGACTGTTCTGGAGGGGGGGGGCCACCAGCTGGGCCAGCAGGAATGGCAAGCAAGATGGTTGGCAATGACAAATGATGTTATTTCTGCGTTATCGGTGTCAAGCCTGGCGATGCCAGGGGAAGAACCGCTGAAGGATTGGGAAGATGGCTCGTAGAGAGCATGATTTGGCGGCGGCGGCCGAGCTGGACGATTGGTGGCTGTCCTCGGCCCATCTTTCTTGGTGTTCGGCGCCCCTCTCCTGGTGCCGGCTTGGGGCATCATTGGCAGAGCAAATCTGCCTACAAGCCTCAATCCCATGTCCCGCCGCCGCCGCCACGAGCTTGCTGTTGCAGGCCAGGTCATATCCCTGGCCGGCGCGGCCTGGATTCAGCCGGTGGTGGCCGCCGGTTCGCTGCTGGCCCTGTTGCTGGCCCCTGCGGCCAGGGCGGGTGAAGTTTCCGCCACCCAGGGCCCTTTGGATCTGGGCACCAGGGTGAACGGCGTGGCGGGCGGCCGCTGCCAGGGGGGCCAATGCGAGGTGACTGGCGGCACGGCGGCGGGCGCCAACCTGTTTCACCGCTTCAACCGCTTTGACACCCGTGGGGAGATCAGGGGTGTTTCGATTCAAAATGGCGTCCACAGCACTGTGGTGCTGGGGGTTTTGGACCCCATGGGGTCTTTTCTGAACAAGGGCATCAGCCTCAGCTCGCCGGCCCACTTGTTTTTTCTCTCCCCCGGGGGGCTGCAGGTGGGAGCGGGGGCCCAGTTCTTCAATACCCCCCGACTCACCTTGAGTACGGCCAGCTCCCTGGGCTTGGGCAGTGGCCGTTTTGAAGTGTTTCGCACCACGGCGGCCGAGGCGGCCCTGTTGGCGGGGATGCCGATCCGTGGCAAGGGGGGCTTGGGCAGCGATCCTGCCGAGGCCCAGCGCAATGGCCTCACCAGCGGCGGCGATCTGGTGGTGGATGGCGGCTTAATTCAGGTGGATGAGGAGTTGTTGCTGGATGCCCAGGGCGCCAACCTGCTGTTGCAGGCCGGCAGCCAGCTGGCGGCTCCCGGCGGCAGCGTCGAACTGAGCGGCAGGAACGTGACCGTGGCTGCGGGTGCGCTGGTGACCACCAGTGCCCAGGCGCCTGTGGGGCCAGCGCCCGAAACGACAACGGCCCCGGGAACGACAACGGCCCCGGCGGTAGCTCCAGTTGTGCCAGCCCCAGTGGCCGTGGCTACGACCGCCGCCAACTCTGCAGCCCCTGCCCTTGCCACTGCGGCAGCGAACCCCAGCCCGACAACGATCCCTGCGCAAACCCCAGCGGCCCTTGTGGAGGCCCCAGTGGCCACTGCCACAACTGCCACGAGCGCCGCCCCCGAACCTGCCGTCCCAGTCCTCACCGCCGCTGCCGCAAACCCCGCCTCCGCCACCCCTCAAAGCTCTGCACTGCAGGCCCCTGCGGCGGTGGCGGGACCACTGCCGGAAACCAATCCCCCCGCCCCAGCTCAGATTTCAGCCGCCGGCTTGGATGGCGGTGTGATCCGCATCAGCGCCAGCAGTGATGCCGTTGTCGCGGGCCAGCTCAAGGCCCTGGGCATTGCGGCAACGGTCAGTGGCACCACGGCGGCTAGTGGCAGTGCGGCCAGTGGCACGGTGGCCAGTGGCGGGTCCGGCAAGGGCGGCCGCATCGAGGTCACGGGCCAGCGCGTGACGCTCACGGCCGCCGCCCTTGATGCCAGCGGCCCGGCCGGTGGCGGCACGGTGCTGCTGGGTGGCGATGTGCGCGGCGCCAACCCTGCAGTGCCCAACGCCAACAGCACCACCGTGGACGCCGCCAGCACGGTGCGCGCCGATGCTCTGGCCAAGGGGGATGGGGGCACGGTGGTCGCCTACGCCAACCAGCGCACCGCGGTTGACGGACTGCTGAGCGTGCGGGGCGGCCCGGACGGCGGCAACGGCGGCTTTGTGGAAACCTCCGGGGCCAGTGTGGCTCTCAGTCGGGGCCCGGACCTGGCGGCGCCATTGGGTAAGGGGGGCACGTGGTTGATTGATCCTGTGGATATCACGATTACCAGCACGATTCCTGATGCCATCACCTTCAAAGGCAGCATCGCAGATAGTGGTTCTAACCCTTATGCAGAGCTGATCCCAGCGGGCAATAACCCCTCCCTCTACTACGGCACAACCGGATACGGCGGCCTCTATGGCAAAGGGGCTCTCTATGAATTTAATTCGGCCACCGATTCCATCTCCCTCAAGGCCAGCTTCACTGGTCCAGCCAATACTGGCTCCAATGGCGGCCTTCCTCGCGCCCGGCTTACCGGACCGGTCAATGGTCTTTACTACGGCACCGCTGCACAAGGCGGTGACAATTACTCAGGAGTCATCTATGCGTTTAATCCGAGCACCAACACCATCTCCGTCGAAGCCAGCTTCATTGGCTGCAATACCTCTAATGCCTGCACTAGCTCCAATGGCGCCAATCCCTATTCTGCACTGATCGCAGGTAGCCATGGTCTCTACTATGGAACTGCCATGGAGGGCGGCTCATCCAATGTAGGAGCTATCTATGCTTTTGATCCGACCACCCGCACCATCTCCCTCAAGGCCAGCTTCGACTTCTACACGACTGGAGCCTTTCCTTATGCCGGTCTGATTGCAGCGGATGGTGGCAAGTACTATGGCACCACCAGAAATGGCGGCGACAAAGACCTAGGGGCCATTTATGCTTTTGATCCGACCACCAGTGCCATCTCCCTCAAGGCCAGCTTCAGCGGATCTAATGGTGCCAATCCCGGTACTTTGGTCCCAGGGGGCAAAGACATCTACTACGGCTCTACCCCTTACGGTGGCCAATTTGGAAAAGGGGCTATTTATGAATTTAATTCGGTCACTGGGACCATCACCCTCAAAGACAGCTTTACTGGCTCCAATGGCGCTATTGCCGGTTCTGATTTAATAGCAGCGGGCAACGGTCTCTTCTATGGAACCACCATTGAGGGCGGTTCCAACAACCAAGGGGCCATATATGCGTTTGATTCGCTTTCGGGTAAAATCTCACTTAAGGCAAGCTTTACTGGATCCAATGGCGCCAAACCCTTCACAGCGCTTACCGCAGCGGGCGATGGCATTTTTTACGGCACCACCGCATACGGTGGCGCTATTGATAGAGGAACCATCTATGCATTTGACGCGAATACCTATGTTTCAACCACCACAATCGAGTCTGCCCTGAATACTGGCGGAAATGTAGTCATATCAACCAGCGATCCGTTGGGCCCTGCCGGAGCCGGCAATATCACCGTCAACTCCCACATCAACAAAACTGGCGGTGGCGAGGCCTCCCTCACACTTAACGCGCACAACAACATCGTTCTCAATTCCAACATCAGCAGCAGCAGCGCTGCCCTGAATCTGAACCTGAATGTTGATATAGATAGCAATGGCTCTGGTGCCACCTCACTGGCATCTGCGGCCAGCCTGAGCCTCAATGGTGGCACCGCCACCGCCAACGGCCCAATCAGCATCGCCGCCAATGCCAAGATTAAAGACGCCCAGATTGTTGCCCCAGCGATAAATAGTGATGGTGGTATTTTAGAAAATATCTTGTCTTTGAATGTAGACAGTTTAAGGCTTAATGGTGGCAGCCTGCAAGCCAATGGTAAGGCAACAGTCAAGGCGCTCGACTTGAGTGCTGGTTCCATCAGCGGCAGCGGTGATCTGCAAGTCACCCAAAGCTTCAACCGCAGCGGTGGAACGATTGACGGGAACTTCTCCAACTTGTCCATCACCCAGGTCAGCGGCTCGCTCACCCCGGGTGCCCTCCGCGCCGCTGGACCAGTGACACTGCAGGCACCAAGTGGCCAGCTCACTCTTGATGCGCCGATTACTGCCAGCACAGTTCTGGCTCGCGGCTCTTCCGGCGTCACCCTATCGGGCGCTGCCGTCCTCACCGCCAGCGCTCCATCAGGCAGGGCCATAACACTTGATGCCGGCAGCGGTGCCTTCTTAAACAACTCCACCTCTGCAGCTGCGGCTCTCTCGAAACAACCCGGTGCCACCTGGGCGATCTATGCCGACAACCCCACATCCACTCCCCCCGCCAATCTGGGCGGCCTGGCCTACAACTTCAAGCAATACAACCAGACCTTCGATACAAACCAGGGATCCAATCCAATTCTCGGTTCTGGCAATGGTCTTTTCTTTGCCAATAGCCCTGCGATCTCGGTAAATTTGCTGCCAGTAAGCAAGGTTTACGACGGCAAAGTTGAGGTTAATTTGAGTGCGTCAAGCTATAATGTAACTGGCATTTTAGCGGGGGATTTGGTGAAAATAAAGCCCGCTGTCGGCACCTACGATAACAAAAATGCCGGCACCGGCAAGCTTGTTTCTGTATCAGGATTAACCATTGCCGATGCCACTGAAAGCGCCTCTAAAGTTGCTGTCTTTGGCTACAACCTTTCAAGCACTGAAGCCTCTGGTGCCATTGGCACGATCACCCCGCTCCCCCTCACCGGTGCGGCCATTGCACCTGGCAGCTCGATCTATGGCTCAGCCCTGGCACCTGGTGCGGTGAGCTTTGGCAACATCGTCGGTTCTGATGTGGTGGACTCAAGCGCGTCGGTTAACACCACCACCGTCAGCAGCAGTGGAGAACCGATCGTTGGCAGCTATAGCCAGAGCGCATCGGGTCTGACGGGCGCTGATGCGGGGAACTACTCCTTCTCGGGCTTTACTTCAGGGCCGAATTACACGATCAGCAAGCTGCCCCTTACTGGTGCGGAGATTGGCTCGGGTAGCTCGGTCTATGGCTCAGCCCTGGCACCTGGTGCGGTGAGCTTTGGCAACATCGTCGGTTCTGATGTGGTGGGCTCAAGTGCATCGGTTCTTATCACCACGCTGAGCACAAGCGGCAAGCCAATCATTGGCAGCTATAGCCAGAGCGCATCGGGTCTGACGGGTACTGATGCGGGGAACTACACCTTCTCGGGCTTTACTTCAGGGCCGAATTACACGATCAGCAAGCTGCCCCTTACTGGTGCGGTGATTGGCTCGGGCAGCTCGATCTATGGCTCAGCCCTGGCACCTGGTGCGGTGAGCTTTGGCAACATCGTCGGTTCTGATGTGGTGGGTTCCAGCGCGTCGGTGAACACCTCGGTGCTGAGCACAAGCCTCAACCCGATCGTTGGCACCTACAGCCAGAGCGCATCGGCTCTGACGGGCGTTGATGCGTGGAACTACTCTTTCTCGGGCTTTACTTCAGGACCGAATTACACGATCAGCAAGCTGCCCCTTACTGGTGCGGTGATTGGCTCGGGTAGCTCGATCTATGGCTCAGCCCTGGCGCCCGGTGCGGTGAGCTTTGACAGCATCGTCGGTTCTGATGTGGTGGGCTCAAGCGCGTCGGTTCTTACCACTACGCTGAGCACAAGCGGCAAGCCAACCATTGGCAGCTACAGCCAGAGCGCATCGGGTCTGACGGGCACTGATGCGGGGAACTACTCCTTTTCGGGCTTTACTTCAGGGCCGAATTACACGATCAGCAAGCTGCCCCTTACTGGTGCGGGGATTGCCTCGGGTAGCTCAATCTATGGCTCCGCCCTGGCGCCCGGCGCGGTGAGCTTTGGCAACATCGTAGGTTCTGATGTGGTGGGCTCAAGCGCATCGGTCAATGTCTCCACTTTCAGCAGCAGTGGCAAGCCGATTGTTGGCAGCTATAGCCAGAGCGCATCGGGTCTGACGGGCGCTGATGCGGGGAACTACACCTTCTTGGGCTTTACTTCAGGGCCGAATTACACGATCAACAAGCTGCCCCTTACTGGTGCGGATATTGGCTCGGGTAGCTCGATCTATGGCTCCGCCCTGGCGTCCGGTGCGGTGAGCTTTGGCAACATCGTCGGTTCTGATGTGGTGGGTTCCAGCGCGTCGGTCAATACCTCCACTCTCAGCAGCAGTGGTAAGCCGATTGTTGGCAGCTACAGCCAGAGCGCATCGGGTCTGACGGGCACTGATGCGGGGAACTACACCTTCTTGGGCTTTACTTCAGGGCCGAATTACACGATCAGCAAGCTGCCCCTTACTGGTGCGGTGATTGGCTCGGGCAGCTCGATCTATGGCTCAGCCCTGGCACCTGGTGCGTTGAGCTTTGACAACATCGTCGGTTCTGATGTGGTGGGCTCAAGTGCATCGGTCAATGCTTCCACACTCAGCAGCAATGGTAATCCGATTGTTGGCACCTATAGCCAGAGTGCATCGGGTCTGACGGGCGTTGATGCGGGGAACTACACCTTCTCGGGCTTTACTTCAGGGCTGAATTACACGATCAGCAAGCTGCCCCTTACTGGTGCGGTGATTGCCTCGGGTAGCTCGGTCTATGGCTCAGCCCTGGCATCTGGTGCGGTGAGCTTTGGCAACATCGTAGGTTCTGATGTGGTGGGCTCAAGTGCATCGGTCAATGCTTCCACACTCAGCAGCAATGGTAATCCGATTGTTGGCACTTATAGCCAGAGTGCATCGGGTCTGACGGGCACTGATGCGGGGAACTACTCCTTCTCGGGCTTTACTTCAGGGCCGAATTACACGATCAGCAAGCTGCCCCTTACGGGTGCGGTGATTGCCTCGGGCAGCTCGATCTATGGCTCCGCCCTGGCGCCCGGTGCGGTGAGCTTTGGCAACATCGTCGGTTCTGATGTGGTGGCCTCAAGTGCATCGGTCAATACCTCCACTCTCAGCAGCAGTGGTAAGCCGATCTTTGGCACCTATAGCCAGAGCGCATCGGGTCTGACGGGCACTGATGCGGGGAACTACTCCTTTTTGGGCGGCTTTACAACTGCAACGCCCAATTACAACATCAGCAAAGCGCCGCTGACGATCAGCGCCGTGACCGACAGCCGCGTCTACAACGGCACCACCAGCTCCAGCGCTGCGCCGACGGTGACGTCAGGTGAGCTGTTCAACGGCGACATATTGACTGGCTTGAGACAGGTTTTTGACAGCAAAGACGTGCTGGGAACAAATCAGAGTACGTTGAAAGTCAGTGGTGACTACACGCTGAGTGATGGGAACAACGGCAACAACTATGCCGTGAGCCTCGCCACGGCTTCCGGCACGATCACCCCGTTGGATCTGCCAGTGACGGGCCTGGTTGCCTTAGACAAGGTGTATGACGCGACGACCGTGGCGCCCCTGGAAGGTAGTAAAGCTGCTGTGAGGCCCTTAAGCGGTGATGAGGTGTCCGTGGGCGGCACGGCGGTTGGTGCCTTTGCTGAAAAGAACGTGGGCAGCGGTAATGCCGTGACGGTATCGGGTGTGACGATTGCTGGAAGGGATGCGGGTAATTACAACTTGCTGCAACAAACTGGCCTGGCTGCCACTATCAGTAAAAGGGACTTGGTGGTGACGGGCCTGTTCGCCAATAACAAGGTGTACGACGCGACGACCGTGGCGCCCCTGGGCGGTAGCGCTGCTGTGAGTCCCTTAAGCGGTGATGTGGTGACCTTGGGCGGCACGGCAGCGGGCGCTTTCAGTGATAAGAATCTGGGGATGGATAAGGCGGTGACGGTCACAGGTGTGACGATTGCTGGAAGGGATGCGGATAATTATAACTTACTGCAGCAAATCGGTTTGAAGGCTATTATTAGCAAGGCAGACTTGTCGTTAACCGGCCTGCTTGCTTTAGACAAGGTATATGACGCGACGACCGTCGCGCCCCTTGGCGGTAGTGCTGCTGTGAGTCCCTTCAGCGGTGATGTGGTGACCTTGGGCGGTACGGCGGTAGGTTCCTTTGCCGACAAGAACGTCGCTCAGGCCAAAGCGGTGAGCGTGGGTGGCTTGAGCTTGAGCGGAAATGATGCCGGTAATTACAATCTGCTGCCCCTGACCAATCTGAAGGCTGCCATCACACCAGCACCCTTGCAGATCAGTGCTAGCAGCGACAGTAAAATTTATGATGGCACCACCCAATCGAGCCTGGTACCGATGATAACCGAAGGCGGTTTATGGGGTGATGATCGCTTGACCGGATTGGCCCAGACCTATGAGAGCAAAAATGCCCTTGGCGCGGGCCAGAGTAAATTAATCGTTAGTGCTTATACGTTAAGCGATGGAAATAACGGCAGTAATTATGTCCTAAGTTTTCTGCCCGGTCTAGGCACAATCAACCGCGCTAGTGTCACGCCATCTTTTGTGATTAAAAGCAAGCCATACGACGGCAATGTCGATGCTGAAATTACTAGCAATAGCTTGCAGGGTGGTCTTGCGGGTGATGAGGTATTTGTGGTGGGAGCGTCTGCCTTTTTTGATAATGCATATGCGGGAGATGATAAGCTTGTAACTATAACAGGCTATACTCTCTCAGGGCAGGCTGCTAATAATTATCAGCTTTCTCTTCCTGCTGCCACATCTACAGCTTCAATCGCTATGCAGCAAGAAGCTTCGATTACTATACAGCAAGACAACCGTGCCTTGATGTCTAATGAAGAACCGATCAAAATTGATGAGGTCAATCCTGCTGTAGGCCTGCAGTTGTCTAAGCTAAGCTCATCAACCATCTCTAAATCTGATGACATTGATATCAGTAATGTTACACAGCTCCCGCCTGTAGCCTCACGTCAAGAAGTCACCCCATCTGACTCCATGCAGCCTCAGGCCCCATCCAGTACGACTGCCATGTCAGCCGCCCAGGCTGGCTCCACGCAGTCCCAGCCAACTACCAGCGCAACTGCTGTGTCTTCCGGTTCGGCCACAAATCAATATCAAGAATCTGATCAACGTTCCGCTGATGATGCTAAAACTGGTTTAGGTCTTTCCAATGTACCAACTACTGAAGCCATATCGCCTGCCAGATTGCAGCTAGTCATGCAAGATGCAGCCTCATTAATTCGCAAATACCCTGTACGTATGCTGAATCCATAAGGTTTGTCCATGAAAAGTGGTTTGATTCTGTTACGGCTGCTTTATCCACTTGTTGCTCTGTTTTGCCTGGCAATTGATCGGCTCCCGGCTGAGGCGGTCCCGGCCCAAGCTGCTTCCGCCAGCACAAAGTTTCTTCCTGTAGAAGCATTGCCATCGCCCCCTTCGGCGGTTTTTCGGCCCGAAGCTTATACTCCTGCTGGATTAAGACTTACCTTTACACCATTGCGGGGGGACAAGAGCAAGGGATTTTTGGATTTGGTATTGATCCCTATCCAGGGAGATGTTATCGGTAAGCGGATTGATGTTGAAACGGCGACACTTAGGGGTCTATTGAGCAAATTTTACAGTCAACTGGCCACCCAGGAAGTGTTTAATCTTGCCGATCCCCAGCTGCCTGCTCGTCAACTATATGCGCTTTTGATTGCACCGATTGCAGCGGATCTGCAACGGCTTGGCATTACTACTTTATTGATTTCCACTGACACAACTCTGCAGGCGATTCCCTTTGCCGCCCTCACGGACGGACAGCGCTATTTCGGTCAGCAATATGCTTTTTCGCTGACTCCCTCCCTGCGTCTCACTCCCTTGCAGCCCCCGGATACCCGCGGCCGCCTGCGGACCTTGGTGGCTGGCGCCTCCAAGTTTGCCGATATGGTTCCCTTGCCCCTGGTGCCCCAGGAGTTGAATCAACTAAGGCCAGGCAATACAGATGTTTATCTCAACTCTGCATTCACCCCCACGTTGCTGCTCAATGCCGCTGCCGATCCTGACATCAAAAGGGTTCATTTAGCCACCCACGCTGAATTCCTGCCGGGCGGACCTACCCAATCCAAAATTTACACGGGCAGCCGTCCCATAACCCTCGCTGAATTTGCCACCCTCAGGCAGCGACGTCTTGGCAATCCCCTCGACTTGTTCACAATCAGCGCCTGTCGTACGGCATTGGGTGATGCCCAGAGTGAATTGGGTTTCGCGGGCCTTGCTTTACAGGCCGGTGCCCGCACAGCTGTTGGCACACTTTGGTATCTAGATGATGTGGCCACATCGGCATTCTTTGTGCAGTTCTATCGTTATCTTGACCTCGGCCTGCCCAAGGCGGAGGCGCTGCAAGCCACTCGCCTGGCTTTCGCTACAGGAACGGTGCACCTGCAGGGCGATCGGGTTATTGGTGAGACCGGCGAACTTCTTTCTGGCCTGACAGTCGACCAAAGGGCACGCATACTCAAGGGTATGAAGCATCCCTATTACTGGGCCGGTATTACAATGCTTGGCTCAGCATGGTGAGGCTTGCCGGCAACAGGTCACGGCGTTGCCTGCCCTGCCTCCAGAGCCTGCGGCTTTACTGGCTTGGATTCACCTGCCTGACCCTTTGTCTCGCTGGCTTGGCCCCCACTGCGGCTTACGCCCAGATTGACATCGGCATTCGCAATAGTTTTCCCGGTCGCCGCATCGGCGGCGGCACCAGGGGCGAATGCTGGTCCCGTCTCTACGCCCACCTTGTGCCTGCCAACAGTGTCTATACCCCCGGATCACCCCCGCTGATTGCCGTCCTGGAAGGACCCGCCAAGACTCCCAGGCCCTTGATCATTGAACTGCGCGGAGTCCTTGCTAATGGATCGCCTGATCCCAATGGCAAACTTGTTTACAAGCGCACCTTATTGCCTGAGCCCCAGGGAATCACCGTGATCTCGCTTGCCAAACTGACACAGCCAGTCAGCTGGACATCGATTTATTTTTGCCCCGAACATCCAGCTCCGAGCGATGAACCGCTTTTCTTTGTGACCAATGGTGAGCCACCCCCATTTAGCTTGCTTCTTGCTGCCAATCCCAGCCCAGAAGATCTGAAAGTGCGCGAGGCCCTGGGGCGCTTGTCCAAGGCCTGTGGCAAAACATTTCCCCGTCAAGAACTGAAACTGTTATTCGGGTTCAGCGATCTGGCCAATGATGACTGGCCAGATGCCTTGCCTGTGCGTTGCTCTTGAATTTCAACTGAACCGGCGCACCACGGCCTCGGCAAAACCCGAGCAGCTCAGCGGTTCCACCCGCGGCTCCATCATGCGGGCCAGGTCGTAGGTGACCTCGCCATTGGCAATGGCTGCACTGATGCCTTGGGTGATCAGGTCCGCCGCCTCCTGCCAGCCCATGTATTCGAGCATCATCACGCCGGAAAGAATCACCGAGCCGGGGTTGATGCGATCGAGGCCGGCGTGCTTGGGGGCCGTGCCGTGGGTGGCCTCGAAGATGGCTGCCTTGTCGCCGATGTTGGCACCGGGGGCCATCCCCAGACCGCCAACCACGGCGGCGGCCGCGTCGGAGATGTAGTCGCCGTTGAGGTTGAGGGTGGCGAGCACGGAGTAATCGGCTGGTCGGGTTTGAATTTGCTGGAAAATACTGTCGGCGATGCGGTCATCCACCAGCACCTTCTGTTTCCATTGGCCCTGGCCATGGCTGGGGCCAATCGCCTCCAGGACACCCCGCACTTCGTCGCAGACCGCAGCCTGTTTCTCGGGGGTGAGGGCATCGAAACCTGGATCCACCAAACGGGCATTGGCTTCGATGCTGAGCCCCGGATCCTGGGCCACGTTGTCGAGAATCCAGCTTTCCCGTTCCGTTACACACAGATCGCGAAATTCCGTCGTGGCCAGCTCATAACCCCAGTCTCGGAACGCCCCCTCCGTGAATTTCATGATGTTTCCCTTGTGCACCAGGGTCACGTGGCGCTTGTCTCCCTCTAATTTGAGGGCGTGCTGAATCGCCTTGCGGATGTGGCGCTGGCTGCCGTTTTTGCTCACTGGCTTGATGCCGATGCCGGATCCCGCCGGGATGCGGCGCTGGCCCAACTTGCCGTTGGCGGGGATCACCTCCTCATTAAGATGGCGGATTAGTTCGATGCCGACGGGATCACTTGCTTCCCATTCAATACCCATATAAATATCTTCCGTGTTTTCGCGGTAGACAACCACGTCCAGGTCCTGGGGCCGCTTATGGGGGCTGGGGGTGCCCGCGTAGTACCGGCAAGGGCGCACGCAGCAGTACAGATCAAAAATCTGCCGCAACGCCACGTTGAGGGAGCGGATGCCTCCGCCCACCGGCGTTGTCAGAGGACCTTTGATGGCGACCCCGTAGGTCTCGATCGCCGTGAGGGTGTCCTGGGGCAGGTATTGATAGGTGCCGTAAAGCTCGCAGGCTTCGTCACCGGCATAAACCTTGAACCACTCGATGTGGCGCTGGCCGCCGTAGGCCTGGGCGACGGCCGCATCCAGCACCCGCTGGGTGGCCGGCCAGATGTCCACACCGGTGCCGTCGCCGCGGATGAAGGGGATGATCGGGTCGCTGGGCACCACCGGCTGGCCGTTCTCGAAGCGAATTGCGCTGCCGCTTTGGGGGGGGGTGAGCTTCTCGTAGGTGGCCATGGCGTGGCTGGACGCAGACACAGTCGGCAGAGCCTATGTCTGCGGACGGGCGCGGAAGGTTTGCAGGGATCAGCAAGGCGGCCGATATAAGCGTTTGCTATAGCTTCTGGCAGCCTCGGTGCGGTTGCCGCAACCAAGCTCTCCATGGCTGGGGTTTTTTCTGCAGGATGGGGCCTATGAACGCAGCGGATCAGGCCCACAGTCCGGAGTTGGCCCAGGCCATCGCCGCCGCCGTGTTCCTGTTTCAAGAGGCCTTCCCCGATGCCCGGGCCAACCTCACCCCCTGGCGGGATGATCCTGAAACCCGCCGTTTCGATGCCCGCGACAACCTCGATTTTTCGCTGCATTTCCCCGGTTGGAGCCCCCGGCTTCAATGCCGATCCCTATTGGTGCAGCTGCGCCTGGAACGCTCGCCCCAGGGGGCTGCGGCCGGGCGCCCCCGCCTGTTGGGCGTGCTGATTCGGGGCCTCACCTACGAAGCCGAACGCTGGCGCTTCACCACCCTGGGCGACTGGCAACCCTCCGGCTCCCATCTGCCCAAGCCAGAGGTGGTGGACAGCCTGCAGGGGCTGGGCCGTGAGCTGTTCGTGTTGTTTGGCACCGGGGCGACGTCCCACTTCGGGGAGGACGACATCGCTTCTTGAAGCCAGGTCCGCAGGCCCGTCCCGTTGGCCCCTGGTTAGCCCCCGCCTGGCGCCGTAACCCTTCGCAACCTTGTCGTCAGGGTCGGAGCGCCACACCTACTTTGGTGGGAATGCTCCTCTTGCGTTTCAAGCGCCCCGCCGAAGATGTCTGTCGCCCTGGCTTCCCAGCTCCGTGAGGGAACGAAGAAGGCCCACACCATGGCCGAGAACACCGGTTTTGTGAGCTGCTTCCTTAAAGGTGTGGTCGATAAGGCCAGTTATCGCACCCTGGTGGCCGACCTCTGGTTCGTTTATAGCGCCATGGAGGAGGAGATCGGCCGCCTCGCTGACCATCCCGTCGTCGGGCAGATCAACTTTGCCTCCCTCAACCGGCGCGAATCCCTGGAGCAGGATCTCGCCTTCTATTTTGGTGCCGATTGGCGCCACCAAATCAAGGCCACCCCTGGAGCCCAGGAGTACGTGGCCCGCCTGCGCCGTGTGGCCAAGGAAGCTCCCGAGTTACTGGTGGGCCACCACTACACCCGCTACATCGGCGATCTTTCCGGTGGCCAGATCCTCAAAAACATTGCCCAGAAAGCTATGAACTTGGGTGAGCACGACGGCCTGCGTTTCTACGAATTCGACGCCATCCCGGACGAGAAGGGCTTCAAGACCAACTACCGCGCTGTGCTCGATAACCTGCCGATCGACCAATCCACCGCCGATCGCATCGTGGCGGAAGCTAACCAGGCCTTCCACTGCAACATGAAGATGTTCCAGGAGTTGGAGGGCAACCTCGTTGCCGCCATCGGCAAGGTGCTTTTCGGTTTCCTGACCCGCCGTCAGCGGCTGGGCAGCACCGAAGCCGTCGTGGCCTGAGGCTGTCCCCTGGTGTGCGTCCCCTCCGTTTTCTGGTTCCTGGCACCACGGGCCGCTACCGCTGCGGCGGTTTGCTGGTGGAGATGCAGACCCAACGGCTGACGGCCCGTTTGCGCCATGCCGAGCTGGTGACCTATCGGCAAAGGGAGTCCGACCACCCTTTTTTAGACGATCTCTTGCGGCGGGAGCCCCGCCCAGGCCCTGCCCTCTGGATCGTCAGTTGGGGCTTTGATGTGCCGCCGATACTGCGCCGCTTGGCCGGCCGCCCTGTGGCCTATCACGCCCACAGCAGTGGTTACGGCTTCGACCTGCCGGCCGGGGTGCCCATCTTGGCCGTAAGTCGCAACACCTTGGGCTACTGGGGGGATCGGGCGCCGCGCCATCCCCTCTTTTTAGTGCCCAATGCCCTCCAACCTCGCTGGCTGGAGCGGGGCGATCGCCAGCCTCTTTTATCGAGCGAGGGCCAGCAGCGGCGCAGGCGCATTGATGTGCTGGTGCAGGAACGCAAAAACAGTCGCTATGTGATCGATCACCTGGTGCCGGCCTTGGTGGCTGCCGGTCTGCGGGTGGAGCGGCAGCGCGGCTGGGTGGAGGACCTGGTGGATCTGTTCAATGACACCACTGTGGTGCTCTATGACTCAGCCGATTATTGGCGGGGTACGGGGGTGAGTGAGGGTTTCGGTCTGCCACCGATCGAAGCCCTAGCCTGTGGTTGCGTGGTTTTCAGCAGTTTCAATCACGCCTTGGCCGACAGCCTCGATCCCGGGTTGCTTGGTCATCAGATTGGCTGCGGCACCTTGGAGAACGACCTGCAAAGGATCCGTGCTGCCGTGGCCGACCCGGCGGCCTGGCGGCCGGCAGCCGAGCGACTGGATACCCTCCTGGCTGGCTGCGTGGAGGAAACCCTGCTGGAACGCTGGCGTCTCGCCCTCGCGGCGATCGATCAGCATTGGGATCGACTGCAGGCCGGTGCGGCGCCCCTGGCCAGCCCTTCGGTGTGGCAGCTGCGGGCCGATCAATGGGCCCAGAGGTTGCTGCGGCGCTTGCCGGGCCGATCCTGAGGCACTCGTTTTGGAGCTGTGGCGCGACTGGGGCGGTAACGGGGCTGGCTGATTTCGGCGGGAACGGTAAGGGCCACGCCATAACGTAAAGGTATGTTCAGTTCTCCAGGGTGTGAAGTTGCTCGGCAGGAGTAAAACCTATCAGCAGCTGCGTGCCCTGATGACGTTTCTGCCGCAGCAACGCCTGCGACAGCTCAAGTGGTTGGTGCCTGTATCGATTATACCTGGATTGCTTGATCTTATTTCAGTTGCTGTTATCGCCCGATTGATGGGAGCCCTGGTGGGCAACAAATTGGAGGACCGTTTGCCTGGCATCAAGGTCTTTGGCGGCAGCCAGTTTGATCAGAGTCTATGGCTGATATCTATGTTTGTTGTCTTGGCATGGCTAGCTTCGTTTAGCAAGCTCGGATTGCAGTTTTTTCAGCAGCGTTTGACCGCCAGGGTCTGGATTGATCTCTCGAATCGCATCCACGCCAATGTATTGGCTCAAGGCTACGAATATCACCTTTCGAAAAGTACGGCTAAGTTGTCAACGATGATGCTGAGCCATATCAAGAAAACCTCAAATTCCGTTGTCAATCCCTTGCTCAAGATGGTGGGAAGTATCTTCTCGATCGTAATGCTTTCCATCGGGATCTTGGTTATTGGTCGCGGTCCTGCCTTGATCTTAATTGGCTGTTTGCTGGGCGCCTACGTGCTTCTTTCCCAGACTATAACTCCATATTTGCGTCACAATTCCAGACAAAAAATCAGGCTTGAGTCAATGACTGCCCACATCTTATTTGAATCCTTGGGTTCGATTAGGGATATCAAGCTAACCGCCTCGGAAGATCACTTCCGCCGGGCCTTTGTCAATACGGGTGAACGGGCCAAGGGTCACGCCTGGGTGGCGGAGATCTTGCCGATCATCCCGCGCATGCTGATTGAGCCCCTGGGTATCACCTTGATTTTTCTTTTGGGCGCCGTCCCCCCACTGCTGCGTGGGGACCGCTCCGACATGTTGTCGATGCTGCCTTTCATGGCCTCCCTCTCGGTGGCCGCCCTGCGTCTTACCCCGCCCCTGCAGGATTTCTTTGCCTCCCTCACCCAATTGCGGGGTGGTCTGCCGGTGATGGATTCCACCTTGGAGTACCTGAGCTTGCCGGCGGGTCTACCCGTGCTTGGCGACCCCGGTGTGCCCAGTCCGGCCGGTGTGTTTCCCTCTCGTAGCATCGCTTTGGAGGATGTTTGGTATGCCTATCCGGGGTCGTCTGATTGGGTGCTGCGGGGCGTCGATCTAACCATTCCCGTGGGTTCGAGGGTGGCTTTTGTCGGTGCCACCGGAAGCGGCAAAACCACGACGGCCCAGATCCTGCTGGCCCTGTTGCAACCGGGTAAGGGGCACCTCAATCTCGATGGCATTGCCGTCTCTAACAACGACATTCCCGCCTGGCAGGCTTCCTGCTCCCAGGTACCCCAATTCATCAATTTGCTCGACGCCAGCGTGCTCGAAAACGTCGCTTTTGGTAAAGATGTCGAATTGATTGATCAGCGGGCGGTTTGGGAGGCCCTGGAAGCGGCCCAACTCGACGAATTCGTCAGTGAGCTGCCCTATGGATTGCACACCCCTATTGGCGAAAATGGTTTACAGCTGTCCGGCGGACAACGGCAGCGCCTGGCCCTGGCCCGTTCCTTTTATCGCCATGCAAGATTTTTATTACTTGATGAGGCCACTAGTGCCCTGGATAACCGTACTGAGAGCGACATCATTGAAGCCCTTGATGTGATCGGCAGACGCTGCACCACAGTGGTTATCGCCCATAGACTTTCTACGGTGATGCGCTGTGATCGTATTTATGAATTTGAGGCCGGGCGAGTCAAGGCCTTTGGTACCTATCAGGAGCTGCAGAACCGTTCGGAGACCTTCCGGGATCTGGCTGGTTTGGAGAGGAAGCTGGTGGGCTGAAGTGTAGGATTTGCTGATAAATGGTTCCGCAGGCGTCCCGATGTCCTTGACCTTGGTGGCTGGCCCTTGTGTCATCGAGAACGCTGACCTCGTTTATGAGATTGCCGCCAGGGTGCAGGCCATCTGTGAACCGCTAGGAATCGACTACATCTTCAAGGCCAGCTTTGACAAGGCCAATCGAAGTTCGGGCAGTTCTTTTCGTGGGCCTGGCTTTGAACAGGGGTTGGCGGTGTTGGCCGAAGTGAAACGGCGCTATGGCTTGCGGGTGCTCACGGACATCCATGAAAGCCATCAGGCCGCACCCGTGGCCGAGGTGGTTGATGTGTTGCAGATACCAGCTTTTTTATGTCGTCAGAGCGATTTGCTGCTGGCCGCCGCCGCCGCCACCCGGGGCACCGACAAAGTAATCAATGTCAAGAAGGGTCAGTTTCTGGCCCCCTGGGATATGGAGCAGGTGGTGAAGAAGTTGCGCGATGCCGGCGCGGAGCATGTCTGGCTCACCGAGCGCGGCAACAGCTTTGGTTACAACACTTTGGTAGTGGACTACCGCAGCCTGCCCCAGCTCCAGGCCCTCGGCTGCCCCGTGATTTTTGATGCAACCCACTCCGTACAACAGCCCGGGGGTCGCGGCAGCAGCAGCGGCGGCCAGAGGGAGTTCGTCGCCCCCCTCGCCAGGGCGGCGGTTGCCGTGGGGGTGGATGGTCTTTTCCTTGAGGTCCATCCCGATCCTGAAAATGCCCTCAGCGATGGGCCCAATATGGTGCCGTTGCACCGGCTGGAGGCCCTGCTGACCCAGTTGATGGCGATTCGGGCGACGCTCTCGGCGGGATTCGCAGAGAGTGTGATTTGATTTGCGGTGGCCGTTTCGTTCCTGCGCCTTTGGCGCCATCAATGGGCCGCACGCTGCAGCCACCTCGCCCTGCGCCGCCTGAGGCTTTTAGTTCTTGATGTGGATGGGGTACTCACCGATGGGGGGTTATGGACCACCGAATCCGGTGAAGTGCTCAAGCGTTTCGATGTGCGTGACGGCCTCGGCATCCATCTGTTGCAACAGGCGGGAATTGAGGTGGCGTTCCTAAGCGGCGGCAAGGGCGGCGCCAGCGAACAACGGGCCCGCTATCTGGGTATCCGGCATGTGCTGACCGGGGTCAAGGACAAACCCGCCGCTCTCACCGAACTGCAACGCACTTTGGCTGTTTCGCCCGGGGAGTGTGCCTTCGTTGGGGATGACCTCAATGATCTGGCGGTGCGCCCGGTTGTGGGTCTGCTGATCTGTCCGGCCGATGCGGTGCTGCCCCTGCGGGACCGGGCTGATTGGGTGTTGGATCGCAAGGGTGGCGACGGCGCTGTGCGCCGTTTGGCGGAGGCGATCCTGCAGGCTCGGGGCGACTGGGACCGCCTGGCCCGCTCGGGCTGGAGGGGTCGCAATGATTGAAACCGGCCGACTGCGCCGCTGGCTGCACCAGGTGCTGGTGGCCGCCAACAGGCGCTCGCCCCTGGATTGGCTGGCGGGTCTCGAGCGCGATCAGTGGCAGTCGTTGGCGGCCTACCGAGGACTCGTGCACCAGGCGTTCGGCAGCCAGCCCCTGGCCCCCCAGGTCAGTGCCGACTGTTGGCAAGACGGTGCCTTTACCAATGCGAAGCTGCAGAAAGCTTTCTTCAATCCGGCTCAGCGCGAGAGGGAGAACTCCTCCCATCATTACGGTCACGATGTCCAGCTGAAACGCCATGCCGGCTTGCCCCTGATCGGCCCCCAACTGCCCTGGGTGTTGGAGCACGGGCTCAAGGTGAGCCGCAACGCCAGCTTTGAGAGCCCCAAACCCTGGATGCGGGGCTACATCTGCATGGGTCCCCTGCGGGCCCGCTGGCTGCGGGAGCGCTATGGGCTGCCGGCGGTTCCCATCGGTCCCTGGATCACCTACGCCAGACCCGTGTTGGAGGCCAGCGCCTTGGCCCACTTGCGTAGCCAGCTCGGCCCCACCCTGTTGGTGGTGCTGGCGCATAGCTGGGATAAGGTCGAGCGACGCATGGATCTGGGCGCCTGCATCGAGGCCGTGGCCGATCTGGCCCGCCGTAGTGGCTATCGCCGGGTGATTTGGTTGCGGCACTGGAAGGACCCGGAGTTAGAAGGCCTTCCCGCGGACTGGATAGTGGCCTGCAATGGCCATCGCTCCAACCCCTGGTTCCTGGATTCACTGCGAACCCTGATCGAACTCAGCGACGGTTTGGCCAGCAACGCCTTCGGTACCCATCTCGGCTACGGCGTCGCCTTGGGGCGGCGTCTGCACTGGATTCCAGTGGCGGTTGAGCAGGATCTCACCTGCCTATCCCCGGGGAAACTCACCGAGGAGAAAGAAGAATGGCAGGAGCGCCAGCGGTTGTCGGCCGAGTTGGCTGATCGCCTCGACGGCGAAGATGCGACGGTGGCCGTGCGGGAGCTGCTCGATCCCTACTGGGGGTTTGGGGCCATCAAGGACCCGGCGGACCTGGCCCGGGTGCTGCGGGGGCGGGGGCTAGCGGATGCTGGCTGAGCCGGCTGTCCCGATGGTCGCTTTCCCGACCGTTGCTCCCTATCGGATTGATCAGGTGATGGCGGCCCCTGGGGCGATGACGCTTCTGTTTCTGGGCCAGCTCCTGGCGGCGGCGTTGCTCTCCTGGTGGGCGGTTTGCCAACCAGGCCGCAGGCTCTGGGGGCTTGTCTTCGCCGGGCTGTTGCTGTTGCAGGTGGCTCTGTTCTTCACCCTGGCCAGCTGGGGGACCAGCGACATCACCAAGCTGAACCACTTCCTCAGCGTTGATCGTTCCGCCATCAAGGGCGAACCCTTTTGGCTGTTGGTGGCCCCCCTGATCATGGTTCTGCCCTTGCGCATGGCAATGGTGCATGGGTTGGTGGTGGCGGGCTACGGGGTGGCGGCGCTTGGGTTGGCACGTCAGTGGCGGGCCTGGAGCTGGGCCGGCTGGTGGGTCCTGTTGATCTGTTGCAGTCCGTTGTTGCGGGGTTTCATGCAGAACGCCCATTCACGGCAGGCCCTCTCGACGCTTCTGCTGCTGCCGGTTCTGCTCTGGGCGGGTCGACTGGCCCGGGTGCCTCGGCTGACCCTCGTCGTCTTGCCCCTCTGGGGGCTCACATGCCATACCACCGCCCTCTTCACCTTGCTGCTGGCCCTGTTGCCCAGGTTGCCCGGGATGGGGACCAGGCCAGGGGGTTCGGGCCGCCGGCTGGTGCGGGCCCCGGCCCCATGGGGCCCCGCCGCTTGGTTACAGAACCAGTGGCGCACCGCTCACTGGAGGGTCCTGGCCCTTGCCGTGGGGGGTCTGATCCTGGTTGGAGTGCTGGCAGGTTACTGGGCCTGGGAACTGGTTCCCATGGTGCGAGCCAAGTTGGACAGCTACTGGTCCCAGCAGGGTTATGCCAATTCTTATCCTCTTGCCGCTGCGGTGGGGCGTCTGCAGTTGGCCATGGCCATCGGGGTGATTCTCAGCTGCCAGCAACGGCGTGTTGGTCTGGCCCGGTTCCTGGCCTGTGATCGCGGACGCCAATTGGTGCTTTACAGCTTGGTTTATGGGCTGGTGGAAGGGGCCCTGGCCCTGGGCCTGGTGCCCCAGATCACGAGCCGTCTGGCCGATCCAGCTGGGTTTTTCCTCTTGATCGTCTGGCTGGCCTGGCTGGAGCGCTACCGCTGCCTCTGGGCGGCCCTGCCGGCCCTGCTCGTCAGCCTGGATTATTGGCTGGTGGAGCGATTGGCCGGTTCCCAGGCCCTCCATTGCGGCAGCAACGACACCTTTTTGTGCGTTCCGGACCGCTGGCCCTGGCAAGTGCGCTACTGAAGATCCGTGATGCCTTCTCCACCCCCCTTTCCACTGGTTGCCCCCTTCCGGATCGACCAGGTAACCCAGGCGCCCCAGCTGATGGCCGCCCTGTTCTGGGCCCAGGTGGTGCTGGCGCTGGCGATTCAGCTGGCGGCGGTGCTGCGACGACCGCGGCTGTGGTGGGCAGCAGTTGGCATGTTTTTAGCCCTGATTTTGATCTTCTTCACCCTGGCGAGCTGGGGCAACAGCGATACCACCCGCTTTTCCCATGCGTTGCAATGGAAGCCGGACCTCTCGCCGCCGGAGCTGCTGTGGGTGGCGCTGAGACCCTTGATCCTGGTGCTGCCCTATCGCATGGCCGGGTTGCATGGCTTGATCGCCACGGGATTCGCCTTGGCCGCCGTGCTGCTGGCCCGGGGATGGCGGGCGCCGGCCTGGGCCGGTTGGTGGGCCCTGCTTATCTGTTGCAGCCCCCTGCTGCGGGGGTTTCTGCAGAACGCCCACAGTCGTCAGGCGCTGGCCTCCCTGCTGCTGCTGCCCCTGTTTTTGCAGAGTGCCCGTCTAGCCCAGCCCCCCAGGAGTGGGCTGGCAGTGGGGGTGTTGCTGTCGGCCCTCAGTCACAACACCTTTATCTGGAATCTGCCGATCAGCGTCTCCCCCTGGCTGGTGCGACTGCCGGAGCTGGCGGCTCGCCGCCGGGACCAGCCCACCGCTGGCCCAGGGGGCTGGCGCCGCTGGTTGCCTTGGATCCTGCTCGTTGGGGCTGTGCTGGCGTTGTTGGCCCTGGTGGCGCCCGCGGCCCTGCAGCGTTTCCGCGATTACAGCAACGACAATTATTACAACCTCTACCCGCTCCGCCCGGTGGTGGGGCGCTTGCAGCGGGCCATGGCCTTTGGCCTGGTGGTGGCGTGTGTGCAGCGACGACTGGATCCCAGGCTGTTGTTGCGCTGTCCCCTGACCCAGCTGCTGCTGGCTTTCGGCTTGTTTTATATGGGGATTCAGGCATCGATTGAGCAGCAGTGGTTGGCCCAGATCACCAGCCGCCTTGCCGATGGTGTCGCTTTCTTTCTGCTGATTCTTTATCTGGCTTGGCTGCACCGTTACCGGGCCCACTGGTGCTTGATCTTTCCCCTTTGGGTCACGCTTCAGCATTGGCTGGATGGGCGCATCCTGCGCTCAGCGCTCTATGCCTGTGGTCAGAACGATGAATTTCTCTGTGTGCCGGACCGCTGGCCTTGGCAGGTGCGCTACTGAGACGGGTCCACCTATTGCCGCCTAGAAGAAATCAAGCTGGGCTGTGAGACTTTGCATCCTGCTCACCCGCAGCCAGCGGTGCAGAAATTCCAGTGGTTTACGGCGATAGAGGGGGTTGCTACGCCACAGGGGCCCCAAGGGCAGCCAGACCACCTCGGCATCGGTCAGGGCCCGCACGCCGTAGAGGGCCGAAGTGAGTCCTGTGACGACCACTTGGCGGTCGGGATTGGCTTGCCGAAGCTGGTCCACCAGCACCTCAAGGGGCACCGGCGCTCGCACCGGGCCCGCCAGCCACGGGGCCTCCAGGGGGCCGAAGCTGCCTGAGGGGGGGGCCTTGGGGTGGTCCAGCAACACCAGTTTGTCCCTGTCGGCCGCGAAGCCATGGCGCTGCTCCAGACGCTGGCGCCACTGGTCCAGGACCGTCATGGGGATCCGCTGACGGGGGAACTGGTGGGCCAGGTTCGGCACCGAGCAAAGCCAGATCGGTCGTCCCGGGTCGCTTGCTTCCTGGCAGATCCGGACCCAGCCGGCAGCCGTTGGGGCTTCCGAGGCCAGCAACGTGCCAAACAACTCCAGCCGTTGGGTTATGGGTGGCGGTGCCGGGTCGATCGGGGGACGATGCCAGCGGGGCTGGCGACCGCTAAGCACGTAGTGCACCTTGCAGCCCGGCTCGCGGATTGGCCGGCCCAGCAGGCTGGGGGCCAGGGCCCGCAATTCCCGCGGGCAGCGGTAGTAGATCCCCAGGCCATCGCCACACACCACTGCCTCGGGGATGGCCAGCCGCTGCACCAGTCGGCGCTGGTCCTTCAGCCATTGGTTGTTGAGACAGGCCAGATCCCATTCTCCTGGCCGCAGGGCCTCGGCATCAGTGACCTGATGGAGGCCCGCGAAGTCCCTGGGGTTGTGCTGGCGCAGCCGTGCCAGCCAGCGCTCAATGGGGGCTTTAACGCTGGCCAGGGCGACAGGGTCTTTGGTGAGAACCCCCGTGATCACAACGGCGATGGGGGGCGCTGGGCCTGGTGACCGGGCCTGGAACTGCGGCAGCGTCTGCACCACGGCCAATTGGTGAACCAGGTGGATCAGTCCGCCGGTGGGCACCAGCACCCTGGGGGTAGGTTCGCTGGTTGCAGTGGCGCCTGGGCTCACTTCGGATCGGTGGACACAGGTTCGATCGGGGCCAGGCGGGGATCGAGGATTTTGGGTCCCATCCCCTCAAACTTCACCGCCAGGGAGAGCCTTTCCCCGGAGCCGAAGAGGTGGGTGATCGTGCCGACTCCGAAACTGGCGTGCCGCACCGGATCGCCCACCGCCCAGGGTCGGGCGGGGGCGCGGCGCCGCACGGCGTTGGCGGGGCGGGCCGCTTCTCCCCCGGCCGCCACCCGCCGGCTGTCGTCCCGATCGACGCGGGTGAGCCGCTCCAGCCGCTGTTCGCGGCGAATGGCCGCCCCGCCGCTTTGGGGTAGGTCTCCCTGGAGGAGCTCGGCGGGCAGCTCGGAGAGAAACACCGAGGGCACGGCCGGTTCGCGCATGCCGCCCCACAGCCGCCGTTCGCTGGCATGGCTGAGGAACAGGCGCTCCTTGGCTCGGGTGAGGCCCACGTAACAGAGCCGGCGTTCCTCTTCCAGGGCGGCAGGATCCTCCAGGGAGCGGTAGCTGGGGAACAAACCCTGTTCCAGTCCCACCAGGAAGACCACCGGAAACTCCAGTCCCTTGCTGGCATGGAGGGTCATCAGGGTGACCCGGTCGGCGGCGGTGTCCTTGCTGTCGGCATCACTGGCCAGGGCGGCGCTGGCCAGGAAGCCCTCCAGGGAGCCCTCCTCGTTCTCCTCCTGGTATTGCAAAGCGGCATTGACCAGCTCCTGGAGGTTGCGGCGGCGTTCTTCGGCTTCGTCGCTGGCCTCGGCGATCAGCTCAGCCACGTAACCGCTCTGCTCCATCACCCGTTGCACCAGCTCGGAGGGGGGTGAGTCCTGGGCGCGGCGGGCCAGATCATTGATCAGTTCAGCGAACTGCAGCAGACCCTTGGCCGATCGGCCCCCAAGGGAGCGCACCGCCTCGGCGTCGCTGACCACTTCCCAGAGGGGCAGGCCCAGCTGGGCGGCGGCATCGCTGAGGCGCTCGACGGTGGTCTTGCCGATGCCGCGGCGGGGCACATTCAGCACCCGCAACAGGCTGACGCTGTCGGCGGGATTGACCAGCAAGCGCAGGTAGGCCAGCACATCTTTGATTTCACGGCGGTCGTAGAAGCGCAGGCCGCCCACCACCAGGTAGGGGATACCCCAACGCACCAGGGATTCCTCCAGGGCCCGGCTCTGGGCATTGGTGCGATAAAGCACCGCCATGTCGCCCCAGCGCAGATCCGGGTGGGCGGCGTCCAACATCCGCATGCGATGAACCACCGCTTCGGCTTCGGCGATTTCGTCATCGCAACGGATCAGGTGGATCGGTTCGCCCTCGCCGCGGGTGGGCCGCAGCACCTTGTCGATGCGCTCGCTGTTGTGGGCGATCAGGGCGTTGGCGGCCTCCAGGATCGTGGCGGTGGAGCGGTAGTTCTCCTCCAGCTTCACCATCGTGGCCGTGGTCTCATCGGCGGCCCCATCGCCGAAATCCTTCTGGAAGCCCATCAAGATGGTGAAATCCGCTGCCCGGAAGCTGTAGATGCTCTGGTCGGCGTCGCCGACCACAAACACCGAGCGTTCGCCCCATTCTTCAAACCGCTCGGGGTCCTGGCCATCGGTGACCAGCAACTTGATCAGGTCGTACTGGGTGCGGTTGGTGTCCTGATATTCGTCCACAAGCACGTGGCGAAAGCGGCGATGCCAGTAATGGCGGACCTGTTCGTTCTGGCGCAGCAGCTGCACGGGCAAAAGCAGCAGATCGTCGAAGTCGATGGCGTTGTTGGCCGCCAGGGCCCGCCGGTAATGGCGGTAGGCCTGGGCCACCTGGCGATCGCGCTGGCCCCGGGCTTCGGCCTCCAGGTGCTCGGGCAGCTGGCCCTGGTTCTTGGCGCTGCTGATGGCCCAGCGCACCTTCTTGGGTTCGAACCGCTTGGGATCCAGTCCCAACTCCTGGGTGACGATTTCCTTGACCAGGCTCTGGGCGTCGTTCTCGTCATAGATCGAGAACTGGCGTGTCCAGCTGAGCCCTTCGCCGTCCTTGTATTTATCGATGTCGAAGCGCAGCAGCCGGGCGAACAGGGCGTGAAAGGTGCCGATCCAGAGGTCCTTGATCACTTCCCGGTAGATGCGACCCCGCAGTTGCCGCTGTTCCGCCGCCGGCAGGGTGCTCCAGGGTTGGCCGAACTGGCTCTGGGCCAGCTTCTGGGCCAGCAGCAGCTCCAGCCGCTCTTTCATTTCCCGGGCCGCCTTGTTGGTGAAGGTGACGGCCAGCACCTCGGCCGGATCGACGCCGTGGTGGCCGATCAGGTGGGCGATGCGGTGGGTCAGGGCGCGGGTCTTGCCGCTGCCGGCACCGGCCACCACCAGCAGGGGCCCGGTGTGATGATCGACGGCCTTGCGCTGGGCGTCGTTGAGGCCGGCTAGGAAGCTCATGAAGGGATCGTATCTAGGCCCGTTGCGGATGTTGGACGGGGGTCTACATTGACCAGGCCCCAAGAAACGGCAAGCGTTGGCCCAGGGAACAGCGTTGCCCCCCATCCCGATTTTCATCGGTTACGACCCCCGCGAGCGCGCCGCCACCAACGTGCTGATCGACAGCCTGTATCAGCAGAGCAGTCGCCCCCTGGCGATCACGCCGATCGTGAACAGCCAGCTGCAGTCGGTATTTTGGCGCGAGCGAGATCCCAAACAGAGCACCAGCTTCTCCTTCACCCGCTTCCTGGTGCCTGCGCTGATGGGCTATCAAGGCTGGGCGATATTTATGGATTGCGACATGCTTTGTCGCGGTGACATCAGTGAACTATGGGATTTGCGCGATGACCAATATGCCCTGCTTTGTGTAAAGCACGAACATGTGCCCAACGAGAGTGTCAAGTTTCTGGGCGAGGTGCAAAGCCCGTATCCCAAAAAGAACTGGAGCTCATTGATGTTGTTCAACTCTAGCCGTTGTACAGCTCTGACTCCTGAGTATGTCAACAGCGCCAGTGGCTTGGATCTGCATCGTTTCCACTGGCTCGCCGGTGACCACGAAGTAGGTTCCCTACCCAACCGCTGGAACCACCTGGTGGACGTGCAGCCCGCACCCCAGGCCAACGCTGAGGATGGCGGGCCAATCCTGCTGCATTGGACCCTGGGGGGGCCCTGGTTCCGGGAACAGCGAACGATGGGAGGGCCGTTGGCGGCCGAGTGGTTCGGGGCCAGGGATGATGCCCTGAGCCTGTGGGACTGAAGCAGGGGGGCGCCGGTCAGATCCGCCTCAGCGTCGTGACCGTGTGCATGAATCGTCGGGAGCACCTGGGACGTTCGGCCCCCTTGGTGGCCCAGCTCCCCTGGCATGACGAGCACCTGGTCGTCGATTGGAGCAGCCGCGAACCCCTGCGCCGCGAGGACCTCCCCCCTGATCCCCGCCTGCGGCTACTGCGGGTGGAGGGCGAGGGCCGTTGGAACCTTTGCCGGGCCTACAACTTTGGCTTCGCCCAGGCCAACGGCGAGCTGATCTTGAAGTTGGATGCGGATGCCTGGCCCACCGACCGCTTTGATCCGGCGGCGGACCAGTTGCGGGCGTTTGCCGAGGAGCCCAACCCGCAGCCGGTGCTTTGTGCCTTCGGCAGCGGTCCTGAGGGGCGCAAGGGTCAGTTCCTGATCGAGCGGCGCCTGTTGGCGGCGGTGGGTGGCTTCAACGAATTGCTGGTGGGGTACGGCTTTGATGACAAGGATCTGCACGCTCGGCTGGGGATGCAGCTCGGTATCCAACCGGCGCCAATTCCGGAGGCTTGGTTGGCGGTGATTGCCCACTCCGACGCTGAGCGCGCCGAACGGGGAGCAGGCGATGGGGCCGGCAGCATCGCCCGCAACCACGGCGAGGCGGCGATGCGGGCCACCCGGCTGGCAAACCGCCTGGTGGCGGCCCATTGCCCCTGGGGGCCCCGCAGTCGGGCCAGTCGCTATCAAGAAGAGCAGCCCGGCCGCTGGCGGGTGGAGCCCGCCTCGGTGCCCCTTCCCCCTGGGGCCGTGGCCGCTGAGATCGAGCATGCCTGTCGGATGACCTTCTGGGGCCATTTCCTGGCGATACCCGAGGTGTTCCTTGAGGTGTTGCCTTATCGACTCTTCCCCCCTGCCCGTCGGGGGGTGTGGCAGGTGCGGCTTTGGCATCGCATCTGGTGGTACACCGGCCGGCAGCTGCTGCAACTGCCGGTGCGTCTCGTGGTGGGGGCCATGGAGTTGGCGCGGCGACGCCAGGGCAGGCACAAGCCGCAGGTTGGCGGTGCCCCAAGGGCGGGTTGATGAGCCTCAGCATCGTCACCGTTTGCATGAACCGGAGCCACCACCTGTTGCAGTCGGCGCCCCGGGTTGCCGCCCTGCCATGGCATAGCGAGCACCTGGTGGTGGATTGGAGCAGCCGCCAGCCGCTGCGGCGCGAGCAGCTGCCCCCGGATCCCCGTTTGCGGCTGCTGCGGGTGGAGGGGGAGCGGCAGTGGAATCTCTGCCGGGCCTACAACTTCGCCGTGGCCCAATCGAGGGGCGAGCTGATCTTGAAGCTGGATGCGGACGCCTGGCCCTCAGCCCGCTTTGACCCTGGCGCGCCCCAGCTGGTGGTGGCGGGTCGTCCCTGCGCCTTTGGCAGCGGCGGGGAGGGACGCAAGGGCCAGATGCTGCTGGCCCGATCCCTGTTTGAGGCGGTGGGAGGATTCCATGAGCTCCTGGTCGGCTACGGATTTGATGACAAGGAGCTGCGCATCCGTCTGAGTCAGCTGCTGGCCCAGGAGCCTGCCTGGATCCCCGCCGATTGGTTGGAGCTGATCAGCCACACCGATGCGGAGCGGGCGGGGGGCCAAACGGGAGCAGGGTCCTTGCTGGCCTCTCAGGGCTTGGCCGCGATGCGGGCCTCGCGGCTGGCCAACCGCCTGGTGGCCGCCCATGCTCCCTGGGGTGCCGCGGCCCGGCATTGCAGCTACGCCAAGGAGCCTGGGGGGGGCTGGCGGCTGGTTGCTGGCTCCCGGCCCCAGTTGGAGGCCGAAAGCGCTGATGAGATCGACCATGCGCGCCGCATGACCTTTTGGGGTTGTTTCCTCGCCATCCCCGACATCTTTCTGGAGGAACTGCCGATCAAGCTGGTCCCGCCGCCCCGCTCAGGCCAGTGGCAGGTGCGTTGGTGGCATCGGCTGTGGTGGCACTCCGGACGCCGCCTGTTGCATGGGCCCTCGCTGCTGCTCTCCCTCGGCCGCGGCCACCTGGCGCGCGTCCGTGGCTCTGATGGCCCCGATGTCCTGGACCAGGGGCGCTGACCATGGTCCAGGTGGTCTTGGCCTTCAATGCCATCCATTTGGAGGCGGCGCGGCGGATTCGCCACAGCCAGCCTGCCGATGCGCCGCGGTTTGAGCTGCTGCTCTACGAACCCAGCCGCCTCGCCCTGGAGGCCGGGGATCGGCGCCTTTGGCCCTGGCGCTGGCCCATCAACCCCCTCAGCATGGCCGCCCTGGCCCTGGCGGCACGGCTGGGGCTGGTGGGACGCCTGCGCCTGGCCCATCTGCGCGGCGCCGGCCGGGCCCTGCGGGTGCTGGCCCGCCATGGCCGCCAACTGGAGTTGCTCGACGACGGACTCGACCAGTACCGTTTGCAGCCGCGGGCCCTGGATCCCCTGCTGTTTGCCGCCGGCATCCCCTGCTGGTTGTTTTCGGATCGGCCGGCCCATCGCGCCCCCTGGTGCGCCCGTTTCGACTGCCGCGAGCTGGGCCCCCTCTATGGCACTCCTGCTGCTGCGCATGGTCTCGCCCACGGGCCGCCGGGGCCGGTTCAGGCCGTTGCGGTCAGGCCCCCCGGGCAGCCTTCCCCCTTCCGCACATTGATAGTGGATTCGCCTGGGGTCGAGCGGCTGGCTGATGAGGCCGAGCACTGGCCCCACCCCTGGCGGCTGGTACCCCATCCCGTGGCGGCCAAACGTCACTGGAGCGGGCCCCTGGCGCCCGGGGACCACACCCTGGGCGGCCCCCCCGAGGCGGCGCTGCGGGGGTATGGGGGGGTGGTGGTGGTAGGCGAAAGCCTGGTGTTGCTCGCCGCCCTGTCCCTCTGCGGCCCCGACGGCAAGCTGGTCGTGGCGCTTCCCAGGCACGCGGATGCCAATTTGTGGCGCCTGATACGGGCTGAGGCGGCGCGGGATACACGGCTTTGGCTGATGCCGGATTTCAATTAATTTTAATTGTGTTATTCATGCCTGGTCTTTCGTCAGTGCGCGCTGGCCTGCCCCCCTGCCGCGCCTACCCGCAGCCTGGGGCGATCGTGCCCTATCAGGGGCGTTGGTTGGTATGTCTTGAGCCCAATCCGGCGGCTGCGCCGGAGCGGCGGTAGGCGGCCCTGGTCAGCCCAAACGAGAGGCCTAACCACGCGGCATAAGAAACCAAACCCACCACCAATGAACTGGAAAATGGGTTTGGCAGTCGCTCAAGCATGGCGGCGGTTAGGAGGCTGACCAGGAATCCAAGCGCTTGGATGGCGAGGTAGCGCACCAAAAGGTAACGGTTGAAGCGCACCCGAAAGCTGACGCGGGCATGCATGACCGCATTGAAAACCAGGCAGATACCGCCGGCCAGGCTGATCGCCACCATGTTGGACAGTCCGGCACGCACCGCCAGGGCGAAGAGGCCTAGATACAGCAGCTCCCCACTGCCCCCCACCAGCAGATAGCGCAGCAGACTTGAATCCAGTCCACGCCGCAACAAGGCCCAAGGACGGCTTTTCATGGCCGCCGGGCCAGCAACATCAACGAGCTGCCCCAGGGCAGGGGCAGGCTCCTGGAGACTCGCTCTTCCCATTGCAGCAAGCCGATCAACAGGTTGTTGATCCAGATTGGGGGCAAGCTCAGATCGGAATTCTGGTTGTCGTCTCCCTCCGGCAGCAGCGCTTCCAGCCGGGTCTGCAGCCACAGCAGGGGCGTCAGCCAGGAATTCCAATAGGACACCGATTCGGGCTGCAAGCCAACGGCTCGCACCTGACGGCTCAACCCGTCGGCCAGGTACCGGCGTCCGCCCATCACCCGTCGATCGTGGCGCCGCTCCAGGCAGGGCATGGCCGCCACATTGATCAACAGCAAGCCCCCCGGGCGCAGCATCGCCGCCATGCCGGCCAGGGCCCGGGGCGGATCGACCTGGCGGTGATAAAGCACATCCAGGGAGATCACGGCGTCATAGAGAGTGTCACCACCCACCGGCAGCTCATTGACAGAGCTTTCCACCACCTTCAGCCCCCGCTCGTGGGCATAGGTCAGGGCCAGGGGATGGAGGTCGCAGCCAGCGGTGCAGGCAATGCTCGCCTGGGCCTGCAGTTCAGCCAACATGCCGCCGGTGCCACAGCCGGCGTCAAACACCTTCAGGGCATGGCCCTGGCGGCTGGCTTCCCGCTGGAGTCGCTCCACCACCCGCCGGCGCAGGCTGCGATACCACCAATGCCGCTGCTCCAGGGCGGCGAGCACGTGATATTCCTGATCCTGCATGGACCTTGCCGATGGCCGCGGCCATCATGCTTGGCCTTGGGGCTGCTGGAGGTTTCGATCACCCACACTCCCGCAGCACCTCCAGCACCTGGTTGGCGCTGGTTCGCCAATCAAAGCCAGCGGCCCGGCGGGGTCCCGCCGCCGCCAACCCGGCTGCCAAGGCCGGCTGCCCCAGCAGCTGGTCCAGGGCCGCGCTGAGGGCGTCGCTGGAGCGCGGATCCACCAGCAGGCCCGCGTCCCCCACCACCTCCGGCAGGGCGCCGGCCCGGGCGGCCACCACTGGGGTCCCGCAGGCCATGGCCTCCAAGGCCGGCAGGCCAAAGCCCTCCCAGAGGCTGGCCAGCACCAGGGCCTGGGCGCGATTCAGCAGCTGCAGGCGCTCCCCATCGCTGACCCAGGGCAACCAGTCACAGCGGCCGGCGATGCCCAGTTCCTGCGCCAGGGCCTGCAGGCGGGGCGTGTAGCGCCGGTCATGGGGGCCCACCAGCTTGAGCCGCAGGGGGGCGCCGGGATCCTTGACCTTGGCGAAAGCCCGCAGCACCCGGTCCAGGTTCTTGTGGGGGTCGTGGCGGCCCAGCACCAGGAAAAATGCCTCCCGCCGCAACCCGAGCGGCCGCAGTAGCCCCGGATCGAAGCCCAGCCGGATCGGCACCAGGCGCCGGGCCGGCACCCCCAGGCGCCCATGCACCTCCCGGGCGGTGGCTTCGGAGTTGCACAGCACCCGCACCGCCCGGTGCAGCACCAGCGGCACATAGGCCAGGTGGTAGGCCAGTAGGGGCGAGAATTGGGGATAGCGCAGGGGCAGCAGGTCGTGGGCCAGCACCACCGCGCGCACGCCCCGCAGCAGGGGGGCTTCCGGCAGTGGCGAGAGCAAAAGAGGTGCTCCACTGGCCCGCAGCAGTCTCGGCAGTTCGTTCTGGGTCCACAGCAACCGCCGCCAGTGGCCTTGGCGCCCGAACTCGGGGGAGAGGTTGGCGGCAATCGGCAGGCTGTGGGGCCGATCGCCGCCCAGGGGGTCCAGGAGGGGCACCAGGGCGGGATCGAGGGCATTCACCAAGTCGCGGGCCACGACACCGATGCCGGTGGGGCGCTGGCCCAAATAGCTGCCGTTGAACAAGGCCAGCGGAGAGGGGCCCCTCATCGCGGCCAGGCTTGGGGGCCCAACGCTGGGCCGATCCCCTGCAGCACCGCCAGGCTGCGGCGGGGTTGCAGGGGCAGGCGCAGCAGGGTGAGGGCCAGGAGTCTCAAGCTGCGCAGCAGCAGCACCCAGGGAGGGCAATGGCGCCGCAGAAAACGCAGATAGCTGATGGTGGAGAGGCGGCGGCGCAGGGGTTCCCCCGCGTTGGACCCCTGACCGCGGTGGTGGCGCACGCTCGGTTGGGGCAGCCACACCACCGGGGCGCCTCGGGCCGATAGCCGCAGGCAGAGGTCCATATCCTCGTAATAAAGGGGAAAGGCGGGGTCGAAGCGGGCGGACGGCTTGTGGGCGCTGGGTCGTAGGGCCAGGCTGCAGCCGCTCAGCCAGTCCACCGCTATGGCCCCCCCTGCGCTGAGGGCGGTCGCCTCCACACGGCGGGAGCGGAAACGCATGCCCGGGTCGATCCAGCCTGCACTGGCCTCCAACCCGCCAAGGTCATCGAGCACCGCCGTGCCCACCACGGCCCGCTGGGCCAATTGGGCCAGTTGTTGCCCCAATTGGCCCAGTTCCTCGCCGCCGGGTAGGCGAGTGTCGGGATTGAGCAACCACACCCAGCCGTCCCAGCCCTCGGCCGCCAGCTGGTTGAGGGCCCGGTTGCAGCCCTCCCCGAAGCCATCCCCTTCGTGGCCCCTCAGACGCCGCAGCACCAGGTTGGCGGCCTGGTCGCTTGGGGGCTGGGCGGCGGCCCGCAGCGGTTCCAGGTCCAATGGGGCCGACAGGGGACTGTTGTCGACGAGCAGCCAGAGCTGGGGCGGTTGGCGTTGGCGGGCCAGATCCTGGGCCAGGGCCGGCAGCACCGCTTCGCTGTGGTAGGCCACCGTGATTACCACTACCGGCACCGGCAGCGGCGGCCCTGGCGGCGTCTCGGCGGGATCCGTGGCCGCCGGCAGGGGCTGGAGCGGGGGCACGGCAGCGAAGGGGTGGGATGGGGGAAAGTGGAGCGGGCTCGGGGCCTACGGGCCTTCCAACTCAGCTTCGCAGCCCGGCCCCCTCCGTGCCATGACCCCACCCCTTGTCGATGCGCCGCCCAACGTCGCTGGTCCCGGCTGCCCGATCTGTGGGCTCCACGCCGATCCCCTCGCCTGGCAGGTGGATGGCATCGCCCGCTTCGGCAGCGGTTGGGTTTTGCGCCACCATCCGGCGCCGGCGCCTCTGCTGGGCTGGTTGTTGCTCGACAGCGGCCGCCACCTGGGCGGCCCCGCCGACTTCTCTGAAGCCGAGGCGGCCACGTTCGGCGAGGCCCTGGGCCGCAGTTGTGCCCTGCTGCGCCAGCTCACCGGTTGTGAGCGGGTGTACGTGATCGCTTTCGGGGAAGGCGCCCCCCACCTGCATGTGCACCTGATCCCGCGCCATGGCGCCGAGGCCGCCAGCAAGGCCTGGCGGGTGGCGGATCTTTATCGGGCCGTTGAGGCGGCAGAACGGGCCGCCGCGGACCCCGCCGCCGTGGCCGCTTTGGTGGCACGGGCCCGGCGCCAAACGGCGGCTTGGTGAACTGAGCTTGGTGACATCGCCGCCTGGGGGTACGCCTCCAGCGGCCAGCGATAGGCTCTGCCCAGCAGGAGCGACGCTGATGCGGTTCGTGGTGGCGGTGCCGGCCCGACTGGAATCCTCCCGGTTGCCAGGCAAGGTCTTGGCCGACATCGGCGGCAAGCCCATGCTGCAGCGGGTCCTGGAGCGCTGCGCCCTGGCCCACCGGCCCGCTGCAGTGGTGCTCTGCACAGACAGCGATGATTTGATGCGGTCGGCGGCAGCTTGGGGTTTCCCTGCCCTGGCCACCAGTCCTGCCTGTGATTCCGGCAGCCAACGCATTGCTTCGGTGCTGGATCCCCTCGTTGCCCTGGCTGGAGACCTTGCAGCGGCAGATCTCGCCCAAACTGTGATCATCAACGTTCAGGGCGACCAGCCGTTCCTGGATCCGGCGGTGATTGATGCCATGGCCGCCGAATTCGAGGCCCGTCTGCCGGTGCCGCAGGTGCTGACCCCCGTTTACCGCCTGGGGGCTGACCATCTGCATGATCCCAATGTGGTCAAAACCCTTGTGAGCAGCGGCGGTCAGGCCCTGTACTTCTCCCGTTCGGCCGTCCCCCATGTACGCGGCGTCGATCCAGCCGATTGGCACGCCCATGCCCCCTATTGGGGCCATGTGGGGCTGTATGGCTATCGGGCTGATGTGCTGGCCCGCTGGGAGGCCTTACCTGATTCCCCCCTGGAGGCCATCGAGAAACTCGAGCAGTTGCGCCTGCTGGAGGCTGGCATCGCCATCAGCACCTTTGCGGTGGCGGGGGAATCCCTGTCGGTGGATACGGCCGAGCAGCTGGAGCAGGCCCGGGCCCTGGCCGCAGCTGGCGCCTGACGGCCCTCAGGCGCCGGTGGTGAGTCCGGCCTGCACCAGGTCGTGCAGGCGCAACAGCCCCAGCATCAGGCGGTCGTCGCCCAGCACCGGCAGCACGCTGATTGACTTGCGGCGGTTGGTTTCCATCGCTTCGAGGGCGTGGATGGCCAGGGTGTCGCCGCTGACCGTGATCGGGTCGGCCGTCATCAGATCGCTGGCCGTCAGCAGGCTCCATTCTGCGGGGGGATGGCTCTGCAGGGCGCGCCGCAGGTCGCCGTCGGTGATCAGTCCCCCCAGTTGGCTGGGGTGGCCTTGGCGGGCCACCCAGCAGGCCCCCACCCCGTCGGCGGTGAGGTGGGCAATCAGCTCCGCCAAGGGGGTGCCCGTTTCCAGGGGGCGCAGGTTTGCGGTGCCCACCATCAGGTCGGCGGCGGTCAGCGTCAGTTGCTTACCCAGGGAACCGGCCGGATGGTTGAGGGCAAAATCCTGGGGCGAGATGCCCTGCCGTTCCATCCACACCGCCGCCAGGGCATCGCCGATGGCCATCGCCACCGCCGTGCTGGCGGTGGGAGCCAGGTTGAGCGGACATACCTCGCGGTCCACTGACGCATCTAAAACCACGTCACAACCCCGCGCCAGGCTGGAGTTGATCCGGCCCACCAGGGCAATCCGGGCGGTGCCCCGGCGGCGGAGGTGGGGCAGGATTTCCAGCACCTCCTGGGTTTCGCCGCTGTTGGAAAGCAGCAAGGCGACATCGTCTGGCGCCACCACCCCCAGGTCACCGTGCAGGGCATCCACCGGGTTCAAAAAGATGGCCATCAGGCCGATGGAGGAGAAGGTGGCGGCGATTTTGCGCGCCACGATCCCACTTTTGCCCACTCCCGTGATCACGAGCTTGGCGCGGGTCGCGGCGCAGCGATCCAGCAGTTCCAGGGCGGATTCCACTTGCTGGCCATCCAGGCGGTGGGCACTGGCGGCGATGGCCGCCGCCTCCTCCTCCAGGCAGCGCGTCAGAGCGGACAACGGCAAGCTCCGGGATGATGCGCCCATTCTCCCTTGCCCCCTTGCCTGCAAGCGCCTTCTTGGATCTGCCGGGATTGCCCCCCTCCCTGCCCCCCCTGCTCGCTGCGGCGGCGGCGGCAGATCGGTTGGCCCTGGTGGGTGGGGCGGTGCGGGACCTGCTGCTGCATCGGGTGCATAACGATCCCTGGCAGGGGGTGCCGGATCTGGATCTGGTGGTGGAACCAGCCCTGATCGAGTCAGGGGATCCCACCGTTGCCCCCGCCCACCGGCTGGCGCGCCGCCTGGTCCAGCGGCTCGGCCCTGCTGGTGTCCTCAGCTACCGCGAGCACACCGCCTATGGCACGGCCGAATTGGAGCTGAACCTGGAGGAGGGGCCGCTGCTGCTGGATTTGGCCAGTGCCCGCCATGAGGTTTATGCCGCACCCGGGGAGAATCCCAGCGTGGCTTTCGGCAGCCTGGCGGATGATCTGGCGCGCCGGGATTTCAGCATCAACGCCATGGCCCTGATGGTGGGGGAGGGCAGTGTGACGCTGCTCGACCCCCATGGCGGCCAGGCCGATCTGGGCTGCCGCCAGCTGCGTTTGCTGCATGGCTCCAGCCTGCAGGACGATCCCACCCGCATCGTGCGCGGCGCCCGCTATGCCGCCCGTCTGGGGTTTGCCCTCGCCCCCGACAGCCTTGAGCAATGGGCCACCACCCTGGCCCGCTGGCCCTGGGCCTGGCGTCCGGGCGATCCCCCGGGCCTGGCGCCACCAGCGTTGGCCACCCGGCTGCGGATGGAACTGGACCTGCTGTTGGAGCGGGAGCCCTGGCGTGCTGGCCTGGAGGCGCTGCAATCTTGGCGAGCCCTGGAGCTGCTGGATCCCGACCTGCAGCGGGACCGGCGCTGGCCCTGGCGATTGCGGCACGCCGAGCGGCTGGGCTTGCCCCTGCTGCCGGCCCTGTTGCTGGCGGCTGGGGACCCGCTGGCCGTGGCGGAGCGGCTGCAACTGCCCCATCGCCACCAGCAGCTGTTGGCCCAGGCGCGGGCCCTGGGGCAGCGCCTGGCTGTCCTGGACCCGGAGCAGGCGCCAGCCCTGCGGGCCCCATCGCGGTGGTGTGACCTGTTGGAGTCCCCCGGAGTCACGGCCGAGGCGGTGGCCCTTGTGATCGCGGCAGGCGGACCCTGGCGTCGGCCCCTGCTGCGCTGGTGGCTGCGCTGGCGCCATCTGCGCTCGCCCCGTTCGGCCGCTGCATTGATCGAGGCCGGCATGACGCCTGGACCCCAACTGGGGCAACGGTTACGCCAGCTGCGCGCCGAGCGTCTGGATGCCGAGCGTCGTTGAGGGGTGCCTGGAGGGACCGAAGGCGATGGGCGGGCCGCATCCCTGGCTGCTTACCATCGCCGCCAGCAATGTTTCGCAGTCGCCATGGCCCCCTTCACCGTTGTCAAATTCAGCTCGGAGGACTGTGGCACCTGTCATCGCATGGGCCATTACGACGCCAAGGTGGCCGAAGAACTGGGGCTCTCCTTTGTGAGCGTGATGCTGCAGGACACCGACACCTACCGCCGCTACCGTCGGGTTTTGTTGGCCCAGTACCCCACCAAAGAAGGAATGGGCTGGCCCACCTACCTGTTGGTGAGTGCCCCGGAAGAGCCCGACTTCGTCATCCACGGCGAACTGAAGGGTGGGATGGCCAAGGGCGATTTCCGCGAGCGGCTGCTCGCCCTGGTGCCCCAGGAGTAAAGAATCTTGGAGCCCTCTGCCGTTGGAGGCGAGGATCGGGCTTGGCTGCGCTTGGGGTCGCTGAACCGCTGGGTTTGGGTCGCCCTCTGGCTGGTGGTGGTTCTGGCTCTGGCGGTGCGGGCCATCCGGCTGCCTGAGCTTCCCGGCAGCTATCCAGAAGACCTTGATGGGCTGCTTTACGGCGGGGCTCGCCTGCTGCGGGGCGAGTTGCTCCATGCCGACTTCGTCACCGGCCAGGGCGCCATCACCCAGTTTCTGTATGTCCTTTCCGCCCAGGCAGGCTCGCTGCGTCTGCATCGGCTGCTGATCGTTGGCGTCGATGGGCTTGGGGGCCTGCTGCTGGCCCGTTCGCTGGGCTATTTGGCCCAGGTCGGCTGGATCCGTTGGCGGCGCCACTCACCGCTGCCGGTGGTGGCCGGGGGGCTGTTTGTGGTGATCAACCAATGCGTCCCCGACGGGGCGGCCGGGCTGCCCCCCCACTTCGCCAATTTGTTTCTGGCGTTGGCCCTGGCGACCGCCTGTTACCTGGCGGTGCGCCCGCCAGGTAACAGGGCAGCCGTGCCTGGGCTCCTGGTGCTTGGGGGCTGGCTGGGATTGGCGATGGCCACTCGCCCTGCCCTGGCCTTGCCGTTGCTGACGCTGCTGGCCCTGGCACCTTTTGTTCTGGGGCTGAGGCCGCTTGTTCTGGGCCTGAGGCCGCCGCCGACCAGTCGCCTCGTGCCGCGTCTCGTGCCGCTGCTGGCGGGCCTCCTGGTTGGCCTGGTGCTGCCCTCAGTCCCCTGCCTGCTGCGCCCTGGCGGGGTTGCCCTGGCTTGGTCCGGCGGGGTGTTGTTGCCCCTCCTGGCGATTGACCCTGGAACGGCACCGGTTATGGCCATGGGACCGGTCCTTTTGCAGGCCCTCTCCACCCCTGTGGCAGGCCTGCCCCTCGGCAGCTTGCTGGTGCTCCCCCTGGGGGCTTGGCTGGCCAGCCGCTGGCCGGCCCGGCAACGCCCAGCCGCAGCCAGGCCAGGCCGGATGGCCGCTTTGGCGGCCCTGTCATTGGTTTTTAGCCTGCTGCTACTAGAGACCCTGCGCCGGGATGGGCTGCAGCGCTCTGAGCTTGCTTTGCTGGCTTTCCCCCTGGTGCTTTTGACGGTCCTTGGACTGGGTGCTTTGGAGACGGATCCCAGGCCCTGGCCGAGGCGACTGGCCCTGGCCTGTTCCCTGATCTTGAGCCTGCTTTTGTTCAACAACTTGGCCGTGGCTTCCCTGCTGCATCCGCCCCGTCAGCCCGCCGAGTCAGTCCGTGCCCTGGAACAGGATCGGGAGCGGCTGACGGAGTACCTGGCATCCCTGCCGCCCCGGGAACGCGGCTTCACGGCACCCCAGGACGTGGCCTTGCAGCGCCGCCTCAACGTGCCAGCCTCCACCCGCGGCATCGGGCCCCGTTGGAGCCTGGATCAGCAGCACCTTGGTCAACACTGGGCCAGCCGCGTTCTGGGGCTGCCTGCCGATGCCAATGGGGCCTGCGGCCAGCTCACCGACGGCCGTAACCGCCATCTGGTGTGGGCCCGCATCGACCCGTCGCTCGCCAACAGCCTCGATTTTTTTCGCTCCTGTCTGGCCCGTGAGGGGGATAAGTGGGAGGACATCACGGCCCGGCTGGGGCTGGTCGGCGGCGAAATGAAGCTGTTTCGCCGACTGCTTCCCTGAAACAAGGCCAAGCAGCCAGCGACAAAGCCGTGGGCAGCCAGCGACAAAGCCGTGGGCAGGTGGTTGCGGATCACCGCACTTCTGGCGGTAATGTCGCGTCCATCGAAGCCTTTTGTCGCTGATGACCACCTCGGGTCCCATCCGATCCATTTGCTGCATCGGGGCTGGATATGTCGGCGGTCCGACGATGGCGGTGATCGCTGACCGTTGCCCCCACATCACAGTGACGGTGGTCGATCTGAACGCCGAGCGCATCGCTGCTTGGAACCACGACGACCTGGCCCGACTACCCGTTTACGAACCGGGGCTGGATGCGGTGGTGGGCAGGGCCCGGGGCCGCAACCTGCACTTCACCACGGCCGTCGATGATGCAATCGCTGGGGCCGACATGATTTTTCTGTCGGTTAACACCCCCACCAAGACCCGCGGTGTGGGCGCTGGCCAGGCGAGTGACCTGCGCTGGATCGAGGCCTCGGCCCGCCAGGTGGCCGCCGCCGCCAATGGCCACACGATCGTGGTTGAGAAGAGCACCCTGCCGGTGCGCACGGCGGAGGCGGTCAAGGCCATTCTCAGCGCCGCCCAGGGGACGGCCGGCGGCACCAAGACCTTTTCGGTGCTTTCCAACCCCGAATTTCTGGCCGAAGGCAGTGCCATCGGCGATCTGGAGAATCCGGACCGGGTGCTGATTGGTGGCGAGGACGAATCGGCAATTGAGTCCCTGGCCAGTGTCTACGGCCAATGGGTGTCCCAAGAGCGCATCCTGCGCACCAATCTCTGGAGCAGTGAGCTCTCCAAGCTCACCGCCAACGCCTTTCTGGCCCAGCGGATTTCCTCGATCAACGGCATTGCGGCCCTCTGTGAGGCCACCGGAGCCGATGTGCGCGAAGTGGGCCGCGCCATCGGCACCGATTCCCGCATCGGCGCCAAATTCCTGCAGGCCGGCCCGGGCTTCGGCGGCAGCTGCTTCCAGAAAGACATCCTCAACCTGGTGTATCTCTGCCGCCATTACGGCCTGGAGCAGGTGGCCTCCTACTGGGAGAGCGTGGTGGGGCTCAACAGCTGGCAGCAGCAGCGCATCGCCCGCTTGGTGGTCAACAGCCTGTTCGGCACCGTCAGCGGCAAACGCATCGCCATCTTGGGATTTGCCTTCAAGGCCGACACCAATGACACCCGCGAGGCGCCGGCCATCTCCATCTGCCGTGATCTGATCGAAGAGGGTGCCCAGTTGGCGATCGTCGATCCCAAGGTGGGGGATCAGCAGATCAGCCAGGACCTGGGCCGACCGCCCGTCGATCCGGCCACCGCCGCCCGGGGGGTGCCCCTAGGGGGCGACGGCACTTGGATTCCGGCCGCAAGCGTTCTGGAGGCGGCGCGGGGGGCCGATGCGGTGCTGATCCTCACCGAATGGCAGGAATATCGCCATCTCGATTGGGGGGCGATTGCGGCGGTGATGCGTCAGCCCGCCTGGCTGTTTGATGCCAGGGCCGTGGCCGATGCGGCGGCGGCCCGGGCCGCTGGTCTCAGCGTCTGGCGCGTCGGGGAGGGCTGAGCCATGTCCATCCGTAATCTCGTCACCGGCGGCGCCGGCTTTCTCGGCTCCCATCTGATCGACCGGCTGATGGAGGCCGGCGAAGAGGTGATTTGTGTCGACAATTATTTCACTGGCCGCAAGGACAATGTGCGCCACTGGATCGGCCATCCCCGCTTTGAGCTGATCCGCCACGACGTCACCGATCCGCTGCGCCTGGAGGTGGACCGCATCTGGCACCTCGCCTGTCCGGCTTCACCGGTGCACTATCAGTTCAATCCGATCAAAACGGCCAAGACCAGTTTCTTGGGCACCTACAACATGCTGGGCCTGGCCCGACGGGTGGGGGCCCGACTGCTGCTGGCCAGCACCAGTGAGGTTTACGGCGATCCTGAGGTCCATCCCCAACCGGAGAGCTACCGGGGCTGCGTCAACACCATCGGCATTCGCTCTTGCTACGACGAAGGCAAGCGCATCGCCGAAACCTTGTGTTTCGACTACCAGCGCCGCCACGGCACCGAAATCCGGGTGATGCGGATTTTCAACACCTACGGGCCGCGCATGTTGCCCGACGACGGCCGGGTGGTCAGCAATTTCATTGTTCAGGCGCTGGAGGGTAAACCGCTGACGCTCTATGGCGAAGGCAGCCAGACCCGCTCGTTTTGTTATGTCGACGATCTGATTGCCGGCATGATGGCGCTGATGAATGGTAACCATCCCGGCCCGATCAACATCGGCAACCCCGGTGAATTCACGATCCGCCAACTGGCCGAGTTGGTGCGTGATCGCATCGATCCCTCCCTGCCCCTCACCACCCAGCCCCTGCCCCAGGACGACCCGCTGCAACGCCAGCCGGTGATCGACCTGGCCCGCCGCGAGCTGGGCTGGGAGCCCAAGGTCAGCCTGGAAGAGGGCCTGGAGCCCACGATCGCCTATTTCCGCGAGCGCCTGGCCCGGGGTTGATGGCGGGCACGGTTCTCGTCACCGGCGCCGCGGGCTTCATTGGCGCCGCCGTGGCCGAGCGTTTGCTGTCCCGGGGCGAAAGGGTGTTGGGTCTCGACAACCTCAACCCCTATTACGACCCGAGCCTGAAGCAGGCGCGATTGGATCGCCTGCAAGCCGCCGCCGCGCCGGGGCAATTTCGCTTTGAAGCGCTGGAGCTGGCCGACGCGGCGGCCCTGACCCGCCTGGTGTCCGCCGAGGCGCCCGATCGGGTGATCCATCTGGCGGCCCAGGCGGGGGTGCGTTATTCGATTGAAAATCCCGGTGTCTACATCCAGAGCAACCTGGTGGGCTTCGGCTCGGTGCTGGAGGCCTGCCGCCACCAGGGGGTGACCCATTTGGTCTATGCCTCCAGCAGTTCGGTCTATGGCGGCAACCGCCAGATGCCGTTCTCAGAGCAGCATCCGGTGAACCATCCGGTGAGCCTCTATGCGGCCACCAAGAAGGCCAACGAGCTGATGGCCCACACCTACAGCCACCTCTATGGCCTGCCGGCCACGGGTCTGCGCTTCTTCACGGTGTACGGCCCCTGGGGCCGGCCGGACATGGCACCGATGCTGTTCGCCCGGGCGATTTTGGCCGGCGAGCCGATCAAGGTGTTCAACGGCGGCCAGATGCAGCGGGATTTCACCTACATCGATGACATCGCCGAAGGGGTGGTCCGCTGCCTCGACAAACCCGCTAGCGCCAATCCCGATTTCGATCCGCTCCACCCCGATCCGGCCACCGCGGCGGTGCCCCACCGGCTGTTCAACATCGGCAACAGCCAGCCGATTGCCCTGATGCGTTTCATCGAGGTGCTGGAGGGAGCCCTGGGCCGCGAGGCGATCCGCGATTTCCAGCCGATGCAGCCCGGCGATGTGCTGGCCACCGCCGCCGACACCAGCGCCCTGGAGGCCTGGGTGGGGTTCAGGCCGTCCATCTCGATTGAGGCCGGCGTCGAGCGGTTTGCCCGCTGGTATCGGGAGTATTACGGCGTTTGAGGGGTGGTGGCGGGGCCGTGATCTTGCTTCATGGCTTGGGCAGCACCGGCTGCTGCTGCGGCAGTCCGCCGTCATCGATGTCGAAGTCGGGGTCAAGGATCGTCTTGCCCTGGGCACCGAGGTAGTTGGGCTGGGCCTTGAGCCACTCACTCATCTTTTGCTGCTTGGCATAGGCCAGCAGCCGGGCTTCGAGATCGCGCACCACCTCAGGGTGCTGCTCGGCCAGGTTGTTTTTCTCGCCGGGGTCGGCCTTGAGGTCGAACAGTTCGACCTTGCCCGGCAGCAGGGCGATCTTCACCAGCTTCCACTGGCCCTTGATGATGGCGCCGCGGAAGGCTTCGACGTTGATCAGGAGGTCGTCGTGGGGCGAGGGTTTGCCTGCGGTGAGCATCGGCAGGAGGTTCTTGCCATCGAAGGGCTTGCTGGCGGGGTTGGGCGCCGCGCCGGCCAGGGCCAGGGCGGTGGGCATGACATCCACCATGTGCGCCGGCTCATTGATCACGGCGGGCTTGAGGGTGCCGGGCCAATTGAAGATCGTCGGCACGCGCACACTGCCTTCGTAGAGGCTGCCCTTGCCGCCGCGCAGGTTGCCGTTGCTGGCCGGCAGGGATTCCTGCTTGACGCCGCTGGCGGCCCGCTCTTCAGGGGAATGGGCGCCGCTGGCAATCACGGCGCTGCGGGGGCCGCCGTTGTCGCTGGAGAAGATTATTAAGGTGTTTTCACGCAGGCCGCGCTTGTCGAGGGCGGCGACGATGCGACCCACCTGGTCATCCACCGAGGTGACCATGGCGGCATAGGTACGGCGGGTTGGGTCCTTGATGCTGGCGGCGTAGCGGTCTTCATCGGCCTGCTGGGCCTGATAGGGGGCATGGGGTGCCAGCGAGGCGAAGTAGAGAAAGAACGGCTTGGTTTTGTCCTGCTGTTCGATCTGCTTCACGGCCTCGTCGCCGATCAGCGGCAGGTAGTAGGTGGTCTCCTGCATGAACTTGCCATCGCGCTGCCAGTCGACGATGCCGCCGCGCATCTTGGTGAAGTAGTCGACCTCGCCGACGAGGTTGCCGTAGAAGTGATCAAAGCCCCGGTTCTGCGGCCAGTATTTCTTATCGGCATGACCGAGGTGCCATTTGCCCACCATCGAGGTCTGGTAGCCCGCCTCCTTGAGGGCCTGGGGCAGGGTGCGTTCATCGGTGGGCAGGCCGTAGGTGTGATTGGGGAAGATCACCAAGGTCTGCAGGCCGTAGCGCATCGGGTGGCGGCCCGTCATCAGGGCGGCGCGCGACGGCGTGCAGACGGGCATGCCATGGAAGGACTCCAGTCGCACGCCCTCCCGGGCCAGCTTGTCGATGTTCGGCGTTTTGATGTCGCTGCCCCGATAGCCGAGGTCGGCATTGCCGAGGTCATCGGCCATGATGAAAATGATGTTTGGCCGTCTCGCGCCGCCGGCAGATCCACTGACCGACCTAGTAGCGGGCCGGTTGGCCTCCTGCGCCAAGGCGGGCACCAGGGAGAACCAGACCAGGCAGGCCAGGCAGGTGAGGCCGACCCGGGATAGCAGGTTTAGTTTCTGAAAGGGGTTTTTGCGTATGGGCTGCATCGCTGGCGGCTCCCCAAGGGTGGAAGGCGGGCTGTTCGGAACCCGAGCGCATCGGGCGCCAGGGTACCTTCAAGATACATTTTTTCAGGGTGTATGGCCAGAGAAGTCAAGCAATAATTCATGCTTTGAAATCTCTTGATTAAGTTAAACTTGAGGGATCAATCAAGGTTCGATTGATGAGAGGCCGAGCATGGGTGCGTCATGTCAAGTCGCCCTGGACTTGCTCGAGCAGCGAGACCGTGATGCCCAGCAGGAGCGGCCAATCTGGAGAGATTATCTCCACAGTGTCGTCGTATCGGGTCTGAACCGCAAAGAAAGAGAGATCGGCAATCTGCGCGAACGCGTTGACATCGGTCCCAGATTCCTTCAGCCAATCCATCAAGGCGACGAGGTCGTGGGTGAAGGGAGCCAGGCCTTCCTTGATGTGGATCCAGCTTTTGAGGGCTTTTTTGCAGGCCTGTTGAAGTCGAAAACCGATGCTGCTGTCGCGGAAGCCCGAGAGCTCCACCATGCGCTGCGCTTCATCGAGATCAGCTTGGGCGATCCGGAGGTAGCGCAGGGTATCCGGATCAACCATTCAGTAAAATTCCTTCTTGATAAGCCAGGGATGTAACGGCACTTCTGTATTGCTTGCGTTGACTCACTTCAGTTTCGGTGTAAAGAAGCAGATCAAGTGGCAGCCGATGGCTGGAATATTGGCGCCAAATATCTCCCAGCACGCGAACGCGATCATGGCCAGCTAGCCACTGATCCGGCACGGTGATCAACAGATCCACGTCGGAATCAGGCCGGGATGTCCCCCTGGCGCGTGATCCAAACAGGCGGACCTGGGCTTGCGGGATGGCAGCGGCGATTCCTGAGGCGATCGCGCTGATCCGCGGGTCGATCGGGGTGGCCTTAGTGGTGGAGGGAGCTGCTGTCATGGAGGCATTCTGACCGAGCAGGCATGGGGGCGGTAGAACCGCAGGGCGAGCATCAGCCAGGGCAAAACCAACAGCCCTAGGGCAAAGGGCCCAAGTGCTCTAGCCGTCAGACTTCCGCGCGGCCATAGCACTAAGAAGGGAGCTTGGGGGAGAGGGACAGCACGGGCGCAGACCGCTGCTGGTGAAGCCCTCGACCGGGTCGATGCAGCGTCGGAAGGCGGCGGGGCATCCTTCTCACTCCATGGCTGCTCATCCACTGGATGACCTTCACCCACGGGGTTGGGATTCCAGCCGTCTTCACACCACTCGAACAGCTGCCCGTGCAGCTCCGCCAAGCCCCAGCGATTCACCAGCCCGCTGGACCCGTTCAGCCAGGGTTGCTTGGCTTTCGCTCCCTTGCGGCCCAGACCAAATGTGCTGGTGGCGTCGTACCGCGCCCAGCTGCCATCGAGCGTATCGCCGAAATGGTACGGCGTCGCCGCCCCCGCTCGGCAGGCACTCTCCCATTGGTTTTCGCTCGGCAACACCAGATGGGGGGCCACGCCGCTGCCTCCCAGCACCGGCCACTGCTGCTGCAGCCAGAGGTTCAGCCGACCCAGCCATTCCCGGCCCTGGTGCCTGCTCACGCTGTCCACCGCCAGTTCCCCGGGTTGGCCGTAGCGTTCCAAGACGTTTTCTGGTTTGGCCGCACCAGGAGCGCCATCCAATTCCCGCTCGATCTGATCCACCGCTTCCACCACCGTCCGCCACTGCCCCTGGCTGTTCGGTTGTCGCACCAGGGCAAAGGCCTCCAGCCGCACCGGCCGCAGCGCCTCCACATCCACCCCATCACGGCAGCCCTAGCGGTTGGCGGTGAACCAATCCATCACCGCCTGGCGGTCGTGCTCCGTGGCCGGGGAGCCCAGCTGCGCCTGTCCCGCCGGCACCACCACCACCTCCAGCTGCTCACCCCCCGGCAGAGGCAGCTGCCACACCGGCACGTCCACCACCTGGGTGCAGATCCGCAGGCCGCTGCCCTCCTCCAGGGCCGTGAGCGTGAGCATCGGCACCACCCGGCCCTGGCCGCTGCCAAGCAGGGGAAGGAGACGTTTGATTTGCACCGCGATGAACTACACTATCTTTAGTAGGCTGAACGACTAATGCAGCGCTGGGAATACAAACATATTCGCCTTGACTACAAGGGGAGAGGCATTACCCAGGAAATCAATCTCCTTGATGTCGATGGCCAGCGATTTTCCCGCTGGGGGTCTTCCAAAGAAGTACCGACTCTGCCAAAAATACTCTCGAAACCCGGAGACGACGGTTGGGAGATGTTAAGCCATGTCGTGAACCAAGACAATAATGTCAACGGTCTCACCTTTCATTACTACAATTTAAAGAGACCAAAAACGTGACAGAGGACAATTTAAATAGTGTCACGAGAGATTGCTGTTCCTAAGGAAATGGCGTCAATGAAGTTGATACGCCTAATCATCCGCACGAACCAGAACAGAAGCCCGCCAGTCGCCGTTGCAAGTTTAGATTCTTTTCTTCCATCTCCTGTTACTTGGTGTTTTCGGTTCATACGGAAATGGCCTAGGTGCATTCACGATCAAACCATTTATGGTGATATTCGTCAAGAAGGCGATTCAATATTTCACCAATCTCCATGTCTTCAACAAAGAAACCCGTGGGCGGCCCTTCGTCGAAGTGAGCAACAACATCATCAATCGGACAATCGCATTCGTCAAAACTCAGGCCATTGGTATAATCCGTTGCTACACTACGCCCGCTTAGATGCTTAGCCCGGTTGCACAGTCCCTGTACAATCTTAAAATCAAGATTATCAAAGATTTCAATATAAAATTTTTCAGCCTCATTTCTTGGTGCAGGACTGGGCTGATTATTCGAAAACTTTGGGCTGTAACCTGGTGCAATCCACTCTCGCAAGTGTGTTGCCCCCATGATAAGGAATAATGCATCTTGGATTCTTTTCGCTCGAGTGTTTTTATATTTTTTGAGTGCGACTTCAAGGCAATACAAAAAATCTCTTGCTGTATTTAGGTTAAATATTCCTCTATTGTCAACCGTGTTTGCCATGGCTGTTTTCAGGTAGTTAGAGAGCTATATAGAGCTGTATGCGTATAACGCTGCCCCTGAGTGGCAGGCAGGTAGATAAAGGTGGCTCGGCAAAGAGCATTTGGTGGCCTGTGCACTCGAGGGGCTGGTTAGAGATCAAGAGATACATGCTGAATCAGGTAATTCGTCCCATGTTCTGCCTTCCAGTAATCTGCCCGTTTGTTTCTTGCGAATGCCTCCCCATTGTTTAAAAAAGAAGGCTACTCCCGCATCAGTACACTGATTCTTAATATCCAGCACCCACTCTTCCTTCATGAGTCGAGCACCTGGACCAGACTCGCCGCCCACTATTACCCATTTAATACCTTCTAGATTTAGAGAGGCGATTGGTCCAAGCAATGGTTCTATTGAAAGAAAGCGGACTTCGGCAGGGACTCCGCGAAGATGATCAATCCGGTTAACAACAGCTTCGGATTCAACTGATACCCCCATCCAAAGGTTAACCGGCCAAGCAAGGTTTTTCGCAAAAGCCTGAAGGCGCTCAGATCGCTTAGTTAGCAATTGGTAGGTGTGCCTAGGAGTTTCTATCATGACATCAAAAACATCTTTTATGAATTGATCGGGAACATCTTTATGGAACAGATCGCCCATAGAGTTTACAAAGACTAACCGTGGCTTGCGCCAGCGTTTGGGTAAATCAAGCATTTGAGGGTGACATGTAAGTGCAAAGCCATTTTTGTAATTTGTCTGACCCATCGCCCTAAGTCGATTGGCCATTCTTTCGGCATAGCAGTTGTGACATCCTGCTGATATCTTTGTGCAGCCGGTTACCGGGTTCCAAGTGGTATTCGTCCATTCTATTGTTGTGGCTGTCATGTTGTTTGGAGAGAAAGTTGTTTAATTAGATGGTTTCCTATTCCTAGAGCTTGTCTCTTTGCGTTGGGGTTGGAAACTCCCATGACTAGAGCAAAGAGGGGAAAACCGCGGCTGTTATAGAGGACAGCAGGATTTGTCACGGCAGCAAAGATGCCTTTTAATCGTTCTTGAATGTATCTAAGAATATGATCAGTTGAGGCATCTTTGATCTTATCTCCAGTCCCAAAAAATGATTTTTGCTCCATTGGGTAAAATTCGTCATACCACCCTTCAGTTCCAAAGAGAATGCTTAGTTTGTCTTTCCAGGCCTGATCGATTTTTCCTGTATTAGTCATCATTCTTATGACGCCAACAAGAGGGAAAAGGTACCAGACGTCGCATGCCTGTGTGGAAGCCAGTCTAGAAATAGTGTCCCACCGGACTTCCAGCCCAAAAGGATCGAGGAATACCAATGACCTGGTCGTGTTCCAATTAGTCGTATCAATATATTCACAAAGAGCTTTATTGGCATCAGAGCGGAGAATCTCCACACGGTCTTTAATCTTGGGAAAATCGGCTCTAACATTCAACTCAAGCTCCACACTAGCAGTTCGATTTGCTTCAATAAAAATGAATTTATCAAATCCTCTTGAGGAATCAGAGGAAACATTAAGTGCCCTGATTGCTGAGCCTTCTAGAAAGTTGGCTGTGGCTTCAATGCATTCATTGTCTATAGGATCAGGCAAAGCTGGCAGCAGCTGCTTTCCTCGCCCAGCAAATGCGTCTACGTAATGCAATGTAGCCCAGCTTTGCTTTTGCATGACTTGGAGGTAGCGAGCCGTGTACGCCTCTACGCACGAAAGCTTTTGCTCACTCCAAGCACCTCCAAATGAAGCCATACAAGTTGCTCCTGTAGTACCGGCATACTAGCGCGAACAGGCTATGCGGCAAGTGCTGGGCATAGGTCCAGCGTTTGATTCGCGCAGTTCCGCTCGAATGAAGGGTTGGGCGGATCAGATGCAAAAAACCTCCCGTACCCATGGGTCGGTGTTTTGAAACGGACCATGAACTGAAGCAGTGCAGCCTTTGATCGCAACTTTTCTGCTGAACGTTTCAGCGGTGATCCAGGTTACATAGGCGCGCCACTCTTCCGTGTCTATCGCCTTTACGATCCCAAGGGCGCGAATCTCAATTTCGGTTGCGCCTTGACCAAGCATTTTCTTAACCGCAATTCGATCTCCCTCTCGTATATTGAGAAAGCGCTCTCGCTGCGATTTAACGGAGTTGCCTGCATCGGAATTTGAGTCAGATACGACTTTTGGATCCCGTTTGGGATCCCAGCAGTACCAGTATCCGCGCTTTAAAAATGTTCCCAACACATCTTCTGTGCCGCCCCACATTGCGCCAACTACCCAGTAATTATTCATGGTTTGCCTTGGGCAATAAGGGTGAGAATTGAGACGCCCAACACTGTATGGGAGGATTGTGTAATACCTCACCTGGCGCTGGTTGTTTCAGCCTATCACGCCGAGATCGCCTTCAATGGATGTCTCAGTTAGCTTGTGTTGCAGAGCTTCTAAAGGATGGGGCGGTTCCAGCCAAGCATTAGGAGCTGATCCGCATAACACCCCAAGCTTAGCCACAGTTTCCAGCACAGGACCCGTCCTTAGCTCTTGTTTAAGATAAGTGAAACTCTGCAGGATTTTTTAGTGTCAAAAGTTCCACAAGTGAGCAAATGAGTATAGCTCGAGTTGGCGCCGCATCGCTATGTATAAGGAATTCCTGGAACGTGCAGACAGCGTAGCCGCACTCAAGCAGATGGGTGACCCTATCTGGCCGAAGGCCAGCTTGGCGGAGCCACCTAAAATAGCGTAATCTGTGGTACTTGAAGGGCTTGTGGATGCTGGCTGCTTGCACTTGACTGGCTGTTGAGTGCTTCGCGCAGCTTGAAAGAAATCACCGCTGGCGGCGCCCCCCATTGCTCCCTCAGACCCCTGTCCCGCCTAGCTTCTCACCGACGAGAGACTCCCCGCCACCCCGTCAGCCACCGCCCCCCTTCCCGATCGCACCAGCACCGGCACCCGTTTGAAGGCGGGGGTGCCGCTGCGGGAATCGATCACCGCCTTGAAGATGGCGTTCACCTCCGGGTAGAACATCAGCGCCGCCCCGCTGCGGATCTCGCCGGGGATGATCTCCACGTTCTTCAGTGCGCCGGCTTCCCCCTGCACCGTCACCCGCTGGTGGGCAGTGAAGCCAGCGCGGGCGATATCGGCCCGGTTCATCAGAATCGTGTTGCGATGCGGCATACCGCGATACATGTCTCCCTCTTTGTAGACGACGGTGTTGTGCTGGCTGTAGCTGCGCGCCGTGATCAGAGACAGCACCAGGGCGGCTTCATCCGGCGCCAGGCTGCCGAAGTGCTGCGGATGCGGCAGCTCCAGCGCCGGCAGGGGGGTGATTTCCATCCGGGCCCGGCCGCTGGGGGTGGCAAAGGTGGGTTCGTTGAACAGCCGGCCCTCGACGCTGAACTCCTTGCGGCTGGCGTCGATCTGGCCGATCGGGCCGTAGCCCGGCACGGTGCGGCCGATCAGCTGGCGCACGTAGCTGGCGTCCTGCAGGCGGCCCCAGTCGATTGGGTCGGTGCCCATTAATCGCATCGCCAGTTCCGCCAGGAAGGCCACCTCGCTGATCAGGTCGGCGCCTTTGAGATGGGTGCTGCCGGGTTCGTTGAGCCGCACATAGTTGTTGCCCGATTCGGTGGTGCTGCGGTGGGGCGTCTCGAAGCGATTGAACACCGGCAGCACCAAAGTGTTGCTTGCCGCCAGCCCGTGGAAGTGGCCCTGGTTGGGCTTGGTGGCCAGATAGACGATCGTGTTGATGCGCGATAAGGCCCGTTTCGCCTCAGCCGAATTCGGGTTGGCGCCCCAGAGGTTGCCGCCCAGGCATAACAAAGTGTCCACCGCCCCGGCGTCCGCGGCCGCGATCAAGGCGCGGGTGTCGTAGCCGGGTACGGGGCTGAGCGGCCGGCCCAGCAACTCCTCCAATGCCTGCTGCAGCTCTGCCCGCAGTTTCACGGTGACCCCCATCGAGCCAAAGCCCTGCACGTTGGAGTGGCCGCGGATCGGCATCGTGCCCGCCCCCGGCTTGCCCACGTTGCCGCTCAGCAGGGCGGTGTTGGCGATCGCATGCACATTGCTGGTGCCGTTGGCCTGGTGGGTGATGCCCATCGCCCAGGCGAACACCACGCCCCGGGCCCTGGCAATGGCGGCGGCGGCGTGGCCCAGCTCTTCCCGGCTGAGGCCGCAGCAGGCAGTGATCGCCTCCCAAGGGGTGGCGCGGGCCTGCTCCAATACCGCCTCCCAGCCTTCCGCGTGGGCCGCCAGAAACTCCCGGCGAATTTGATTGGCTTCCAGCAGCGCCTTCTGGATCCCCACGAACACGGCGACATCGCTGCCGGGGACCGGCTGCAGAAAGATTGAGGCGATTGCTGAACCCTTCAGCAGCGAGCGGATCGGGAAGGCGGGGGAGCCGAACTTGAGCAGGCCCACCTCCAACACCGGGTTGATCACAATCACCGTGCCGCCCCGCTGGCGCAGCTGGATCAGCTCATTCATCAAGCGCGGGTGGTTGGCGGGGGCGTTGGAGCCCACCAGCACGACGCAATCGGCCTGCTTGAGGCTTTCCAGGCTCACCATCGAGGTGCCAGAACCAAACACCTCGCCCAGCCCCACGGTGGATGGGGCGTGGCAGAGGTCGGAGCAATCGGCCAGGTTGTTGGAGCCCAATGCCCGCAGCAGCAACTGCAGCAGGTAGGCGGCCTCATTGGAGGAGCGGCCAGAGCTATAGGAGGCCAGCCGCTGCGGCGGCACTTTGAAGGCCGCCTCGCTGAGTTTAAAGACGTCGTCCCAGCTGATTGGCTCGTAGTGGCTGCGGCCCTGCCGCAGGATCAGCGGCTGGCTCAATCGCCCCAGCCGATCGGCCTCCAGCGAGCTGAGTTGCTGCAGCTGGGCGATGCTGCGCTGGCCGAACAATCCCTTGGGCACGGCGGCCTGCAGTTCGGCCGAGATCGCTTCCACACTCTTGAGGCAGCGCTGCAGGGGCTCCCCCAGCTCATCGTTGAAGCCACCGTTCTGGCCGCCCGTGCCCCAGGCGCAGGAAAGGCAGGCGCTTTTGTGCAGCAGCGTCCGCCACAGCAGGGGCCCCTTGAGCGACAGGCTGGCCTTGGCCCAGCCATCAATCACCGGCCAACCGCCCCCCACCGTGGGCGTGCCGGGTTCGGCGGCGGAATCGCCAGGGGTGGCGCTATCGGCGGCGTTCTTGGCCATCATTGCGACCCGCAAGGTTGGCAACCTAACCCTGCCGCCAAACCTGCCGCCAGCAGCCCTCTCACTCCGGGTTGGCTGTTTCCTTAACCTGTTGATCAGCTGTTCATAAACTTCACAAGCGGCTGCAATCTTAGGCTGCCAGTGAAATTTATAGCCTCACTATAATTAAGTTGTATGGCTGTCAATGCTGGCGACATCGCTTTTGTAGGCGTCAATTCAACTAATCCTGATCAGTTTGCCATTCTTGCGCTGAATGCCATCGCAGCTGGAGATAGTTTTTATGTAACCGACGGAGGTATCACTGGGGTAAGTGGCGCAGCATCAGCTTACTTTCGTGCAACCGAAGGCTTTCTCCAATACACGGCACCAGCGGCAGGGATCCCCGCGGGTACCGTCATCCTGATCAACGCTGGTGATGGTTCCGCTCCTGCAGTCTCACTCAATGGGGGTGGCTCAGCTGGTTCCGTAACCCTGCTTGCAAACAGCAGCAATATAACGAGCAACTTCTCATTTTCGAACAGCGGAGACTCTCTCAGTGCCTATCGCGTCAGCAGCGGCACGCACCTTACGGGCAACCCGATTCTAATCGCATTCATCGGCTTTGGCGTGTCCCCCTACGGCGCAGGCGATGCCAGCAATTCCAACCTGCCCACCATCACCAATGGGCAGGTTCTCAATGTCGGCAACTTAGACAACGCGATTTTCACGAATGCGGCAAGCGTTTACTCGCAGTCGATTTCGGCACTTAGTACAGCAGCGAATTTTACCGCTCGTAACACCACTCGGGTTGATCTCTCAACCCTTGCATCATCTGCATCAACCCCTGCTGCACCTACGGTGAGCCTGTCACTGAGCAGCACCACTGGCTCAGAAACTGGCCAAACCATCATCATCGTAACGGCAACTGCATCGAGTGCTGTTGCCAGCAACCAAACCGTTGCGCTGGCTGTCACAGGCTCTGGCATCACCGCAGGGGATTACAGCCTCAGCAACAGCACCATCACCATTGCCAGTGGCAGCACGAGCGGGTCGGTGACCTTCACGGTGGTGGAAGATGCTCTGGTCGAAGGCACAGAGATCGCCACCCTGACACTCAGCAATCCCTCGACAGGAATTAGCCTCGGCAGCAGCATCAGCCAAACGATTTCGATTGAGGATAATGAGATCCTGATCACCGAGATAAACCCCTCAGGCAGCAGCAGCAGCTACCAAGCCGATTGGTTTGAACTGAGCAACAACAGTGCCAGTGCTGTCAGCCTGGTTGGCTGGAAAATGGATGATAATAGCAATGCATTTGCAAGCTCAGTCTCGCTGCGTGGCATAAGCACTATTGCCGCCGGCAGTTCGGTGGTCTTTATAGAGAGTGATGCAATCGGCTCCAATGATGCCACCATCCTCGCCAACTTCTCCAAAGCTTGGTTTGGCACAGGCACCCCACCGAGCGACTTGCTTTTCGGCTTCTACGGCGGCTCGGGTGTGGGGCTGAGTGCCAACACGGATGCGGTGAATGTGTTTGATGCCGCTGGCAATCTGGTGAGCCGCGTCAACTTCGGCTCTGCCTCAGCCACAGCAAGTTTTGACAACAAATCTGGCGCCTCCCTTGTTTCCACGCTGAGTGTGGCTGGGGTGAATGGAGCCTCCGTTTCCTTCAATGGCGCGGAAACGGGCTCTCCGGGAGCGACCACCAATGCAACCCTGCCCACGCTGACGATCGCCAGCACCGATGACAGCGCTGCTGAAGCAGGCTTGAATCCTGGTACGTTCCGCATTGCCCGAACCGGTGCGATCACCAGTGAGCTCGCCGTAGGCTATACCGTAGCCAGCGGTAGTGGGCAGGCCAGCGGTTCTGATTACACGCCGGTTCTCAACGGCTCGGCAACGATCGCAGCCGGAGAAGCGTTTGTCGATATCACGATCACTCCAGTGGATGATCTGCTGGTGGAGGGCCCAGAGATCATCTCCCTGACGCTGACAAGCAGCAGTTCTTACAGCCTGGGCAATGCAGCGGCTACCGTTACCATCACCGACAACGACTTCGCCACTGCTGCACCTACGATTCAAGAGGCGGCCAGCACCACCCCGTTTCTGAATCTGCCTGCAACCGGCAGTGGCGCCGCGAGCGGAGTGATCAATGATCCGACAGATCCGGCCCAAACTCTTGGGATCGATTTTTTGATCGCTGATGCGGATACCGATGTCAACAGCCTCACGGTGACGGTGAGCAGCAGCAACAGCGGTGTGGTGAGCAGCAGCAATCTGAATCTCAGCGGCTCGGGAGCCGGCCGCAATTTGAAGATCACCCCCAGCGGTGTTGGCTTGGCGGATATCACCCTTAATGTGAGTGATGGTATCAACAACGCCGCCTATGTGATCCGCTACGCCGCATCCACTGCATCGGTTTCTCCCAGCAGCACGCGCTTCTTCACAGGTGCCAGCGATGCCTCCACGGCAGTGGCGATCGACAGCCAATTCATGCTGGTGGCGGATGATGAAAACCAGGTGCTGCGGTTGTATGACCGCAGCAATTCCGGTCAGCCGATCGCTGGGTTCGACTTCACTACCTCCCTCGCTCTTGCTGACACCTCGGCTGGTCTGCCGCGGGAGGTTGATCTGGAGGCATCGCTGCGGGTGGGCAACCGCATCTATTGGCTGGGTTCCCTCAGCAACTCCAGCAACGGTGATTTTCGCCCTAACCGCAATCGCCTGTTCGCAACGGATGTGTCAGGCAGCGGTGCAACCACCAGCCTGAGTTATGTCGGCCGCTATGACAATCTCAAGGCCGATCTGATCAGCTGGGGGGATGCCAACGGCTACAACTTCACGGCCAGTGCAGCCCCGGGGGTCCTTCCTGAAGCGGCCGATGGCAGTGGCTTCAACATCGAAGGGTTAACGATCGCACCCAACGGCACAACGGCCTACGTGGCTTTCCGTGCTCCCGAGGTTCCCACCGCAAGCCGCGCCAAGGCCTTGATCGCGCCGATCACAAACTTTGCAGATCTGGTGACCGGCTTGGCAACAACCGCCAGCATTGGCGCTGCCATCGAGCTGGATCTCGGTGGCCGTGGTATTCGGGAAATCAAACGCAGTTCCGGTGGTGATTATCTGATCATCGCTGGACCAGCGGATACGGCCACAGGCACGGCCCCCAAGGATTTCCGCCTCTACTCCTGGACCGGCAATGGTGCGGATGCGCCGGTCTTGCGCTCGGCGGATCTCACCACCTTGCTGGCAGGTGGCAGCTTTGAATCGATCGTAGATCTACCCGCCAGCTTGAGCAGCAGCAGCCAGATCCAACTGTTGGTGGACAATGGCGACACAGACTTCTACAACAACGGCACCGCAGCCAAAGAGCTGAATCAGAACAATTTCAAGAAGTTTCGCGGTGAATTGCTCACCTTGGGCACACCAGTCTACACCCTGCCGTTGGGTGCCCTTTCTTTGAGTAGTGTATACAGCCAAAACTTCAACTCCCTGATCAGCTCTGGAACCACCACCTGGACGAACGGATCAACATTGAGTGGCTGGTACACCTCAAGAACCGGAACTGGAACTTCAATTATTGCCAATGATGGCAGCAGCAGCAGCGGCAACCTCTACAGCTATGGCACAACGAGCAGCACCGATCGCGCCCTCGGCTCCGTGGGTTCGGGCAATGCCGCTGCCGGCAGTTTTCTCTGGGGGGCGCGCTTCTTCAACGACACGGGCAGCACGATCAGCTCGCTTTATATCAATTACGCTGGCGAGCAGTGGCGCAACAGTGCCGCAGCCGCCCAGACTGTTGATTTCCAGTATCAACTGGGTGCAACAAGCCTGAGTACTGGAACCTGGACAGACTTTAATCCGCTTGATTTCACCAGTCCCGTCACGGGTGGCAGCGTTGGTGCCCGTAATGGCAACCTCAGCACCAACCGCACCATCCTCTCGGGCACTCTGAGTGGTTTCTCGCTTGCGGCGGGCCAGGAGATCTGGCTGCGCTGGTCGGATCCCGATCACAGCAACAGCGATCACGGTCTGGCGATCGATGATGTGCAGGTCTCGATCAATCCTCTGCCGGGAATCTCGATTTCGGAGTCGGCTGGAAGCACGAGCGTGAATGAGCAAGGTGCCACCATCGACACCTATTCGCTGACTCTGAACACCACCCCCACAGCCCCGGTCAGCATTGTCGTCGCGGCTGCCGATAACCAGACCCTGCTCAGCACCGATGGCATCACCTTTGCCGCGTCACTCACCCTTAGCTTCAGCGATCAAACCCCACAAACCATCACTGTAAAGGCAGTTGATGACGCTGCGATTGAAGCCTCGCCTCACCAAGGGGTGATTACGCATACGGTATCGAGCGCCGATAGCAACTACAACGGTCTCTCGGTTCGTGCGGTAAACGTTGGCATTCAGGATAACGACGTTGCGCCCCTTATCACAAGGATCAGCCAGATCCAGGGTAGTGGCTCCACCTTCAACTCGACCTACGGCGGAACGCAGACCATCGAGGGAATCGTGACCCGCGTATTCCTTGGAGCAACGAAGCTGAATGGCTTCTACGTGCAAGAAGAAGCAGCCGATTCCGATGGCAATGTCGCCACATCGGAGGCGATCTTTGTTTCTGATCCTGCGGGCCTGTTCACGGGGAGTCAAGGCGACAAAGTGCGCGTCACTGGAAGCGTTGGTGAGTATGTGTCCAGCAGCTCCAACATCGTCGGCACCGGCTCCAGCAGCCTCACCCAGCTGTCTGCGTTGACAAGTGTGGTCAACCTTGGTGTGGCTTCACTGCCGGCCGCAACGAGCGTAATCCTGCCGATTGCGGATGCAGCGCAGTTAGAGCGCTACGAGGGGATGCTGGTGGAGATCAGCGCCGGTAGCAACCCACTGGTTGTGACTGAAACCTTCAAGTTGGGACGGTTTGGCCAGGTTGGCCTTTCGGCTGGGGAGCGCCTCGGACAGTACACCCAGTTCAACGCACCCAGTGTGAGTGGCTATGCAAACTACCTGGCTGATCTCCAGGATGGCTACATCATCCTCGATGACGGCAGCACAAGCCAGAACCCCGACCCCGTGATCCATGCCCGGGGGGGGCAGCCCCTTAGTGCCAGCAATCCCCTGCGCGGCGGCGACACGATCCCGAGCATCACCGGTGTTTTGGATGAGCGCTTTGAGGGCTATCGCGTGCAGAGCGGCACCGGGGCCAACTTCAACGCCAGCAACCCCCGCAGCAACACGGCGCCGCTGGTGCAGGGAAGCCTGAAGATTGCCAGTTTCAATCTGCTCAATTACTTCAATGGCAATGGCAGCGGTGCAGCGGGTTCCGCCGGCGGCTTCCCGACAGCCCGTGGCGCCAACAACCTGGTGGAGTTTGAACGGCAGCGTGCCAAGACGATCGCGGCCGTTCTGGGCCTGAGCGCCGACATCATTGCTTACAACGAACTCGAGAATGATGGCTATGGCCCCTCCGGTTCGGCTCAGCAGCTGGTGGCAGGCCTTAATGCCGCCCTTGGTGTCAACGTCTACAGCTTCATCACGCCATCGGCGGGCCTGCTGCAGCCCGATGGCCGCTTCGGCGGTGATGAGATCAGCGTTGGCTTCCTCTACCGCAGTGATCGGGTCCGCCAGGCGCCTGGCTCCAGCGTGGCGGCGCTGCAGAGCGGCAGCTTCGACCAGGGCAGCAACCGCATTCAACGCCCCGCCCTGGCAGTGAGCTTCGAGCGCCTTGAGGGCGGCCTGGCGACCGGCGAGCAACTGACCACAGTCGTTACCCATCTCAAGTCGAAGGGCAGCAGCGCCGGCGGTAGCGGTGATGCCGACGCTGGCGATGGCCAAGGCCTCTCCAACGGCAGCCGCAGCCGCGCCGCCGCCGAACTGGCCGACTGGCTGGCCTCCTCTCCCACCGGCCTCAACGATCCGGACGTGTTGATCCTGGGCGACCTGAACAGCTACCTGAAGGAAGATCCGATCACCACCCTGGCGGCTCGGGGGTACCAGAGCCTTTACGGGCCTGATTCCTATTCGTATCAATTCAATGGCCAGTGGGGTTCGTTGGACCACATGCTGGCCAGCGCCAGCCTGGCTGCCCAACTGGGCAGTGCCCGTAAGTGGGCGATCAACAGCGATGAAGCGGTGGTGCTGGACTACAACACCGAGTTCAAATCAGCCTCCCAGATCAACAGCTTCTACAACGCCGATCCCTTCCGCAGCTCAGACCACGATCCGCTGCTGGCTGGCTTTCTGCTCAATCCCTCCAATCGCGGTGCGGCCAGCTTCACCATCAGTGGCTCTCTGGCGGTGGGCCAGACCCTCAGCGCTGCTCTTGCCACTGCCGATCCCGATGGCGATGGGGCGTTTGCCTACAGCTGGCAGACCTCTGCCAACAGCAGCGACTGGAGCGTGGTTGGCACGAATAGCAGCAGCTACAGCATCGTGCCAACCGATGAAGGCAAACAGCTGCGGCTGGTGGTCTCCTACACCGATGCCAGGGGCTTTGCCGAAACCATCACCGTGGCGGCAGGCACGGTGCCGCTGATGCCCGATCTGGCGATCACCGCCCTAACGCCATCCCAAACCGAAGGGTCCATCGGCTCCACCGCTTTTGCCTTCCAGATCAGCCGCTCCGGCGATCTCAGCGGCAGCAGCAGCGTGGCCTGGGTTGTGGAGGGCAGCGGCAGCAATCCCGCCAACGCGGCAGATTTCGCCCTCAATCAATGGCCCAGCGGCACCGCCGTTTTCGCCGCCGGACAGGACAACCTCACCATCACCATCCCGGTGATTGGTGATGGCATGGTGGAGCCGGATGAGCGCTTGCGTGTGTTGCTCAGCTCCGCCAGCAATGGCCGGCTGACGCCAGCAACCGCCAGCGCCACCAGCCTGATCCTCAACGACGATCTGCCCGCCCAGACCTTCAGCTATACGGCTTCAGCCACCACCGTGTTCGAAGGCAATGCCGTCGCTATTGGTGTGAACACCACCAACGTGGCAGCAGGCAGTCGGCTCTATTGGCAGGCCAGTGGCGCCGGCATCACGGCGTCCGACTTCAGCAGTGGGGGCCTCAGTGGTGAAGTGTTGATCGGTGCTGATGGACGGTCGTCCTTCACCAGAACCATCGCGGCTGATGCGGTGGTCGATCCTGACGAAACCCTCGAGATCAAGTTCTTCAGCGATACGGCCCGCAGCCTGCAGGTGGGCAACACCATCACCGTCACGATCAAGGAACCGACCGTTGGCCTCGCCACGGACAGCAACGACATCATCACCGGCAGCGCCGCTGGTGAGCGCCTCAACGGTGTGCCGTCAGGCTCCAGCCTGCGCGGTCGCGGCTCTCGCGACGAACTCATCGGCCAGGCTGGAGACGATATCTTCGTGCTGGGTGATATCAGCGGCCCCTATTACGACGATGGCCTGTCTGCCAACCGCGGCACCACTGACATGGCCATCATCCGGGATTTTGCACCGGGCGACAGGATCCAACTCTGGGGTGCCAATACAAAGTACAACCTAGTCTCAGCGCTTAATGCCGGCACGAGTGGAGTTCGCATCGATCTCAATCCCATCAACTCCTTGGTCCCGGGTGCTCTTCCCGAAGCCATTGGCTTTGTCAGGGGTGCCACGCTGGCATCCCTGAACTTGTCAAATCCCCTTCAGTTCCTCTACGTCAATCCTTGAATCGATGACAGCCTCAACGCGCATCCACGTCCTCGCTTTCGTTGGAGCTTGCTTGCTGCCGCTCGCCACCCCGCTTGCCGCCCAGGCCGTAACCATCAATGTAGGCGGAACTGATTATGAAGTCTTCTACACCTCTACCTCCTACAATACCAGCCCTAATCTTTTCGGGGCAGCATCTCCTGGGCAGATGCCCTGGTGGGGCAATCCAGCTCTTGCCTCCGCCTTTGCACTCGAGGTGTATAACCAGTTGGGGGAGGATGCCTATCAAACCAGCTATGGGCCTATTTTTGCCTTTGCCTACAGCCCGGCTGGCTCTGGTGAGGTCTATGGCCTTGCTCAAAACACGCTAGACATTAATGATCAACTAGATCTTGGCTCTTCCTCCCCCCTGGCGGCCAATGTGATGCATCCCTATGCGTATGCCAGAGCCAATACTCCTGTTCCTGCCCCCATGCCACTGTTTGGGGCTGCCGCAGCCTTTGGCTGGGCCAGGCGGCTTCGTAGCAGTTTAAAGTTGATCAATAGCAAGGGATGCCGTTTCAATCAAGCAGCCGGCTGATCTTCCCAAATAGCGATTCAATACCTTTTAATTACAATAACGAGCCTCCTCCCGTCGATGCTGCGCCAGAGCCTGCACCAGCTCAGCCTCCACACCCGTGGCGAAGGCTTCACCGACATCACCACCGCCCTTGATCGGGAGATCGGGGCCAGCGGCCTGGCTACGGGCCTGGCCAACCTGGCCTGTCTGCACACCTCTTGTTCGCTGACCATCAACGAAAACGCCGACCCGCGGGTGCTGGTCGATCTGGCCGCCTACCTGCAGGCCCTGGTGCCCCAAGAGGGGGTGCGACCGATCAGCGGCCGGGGCGAACTGCGCCCCTATCGCCACGACGACGAGGGCGCCGATGACATGCCCGCCCACATCCGCACGGCCCTCACCTGCACCACCCTCGCCCTGCCGTTCCGAGCTGGTCGGTTGCTGCTCGGCACCTGGCAGGCGGTCTATCTCTGGGAGCACCGGGCCGGGGCCAGCATCGCCAGCTGAGCCTGCATTTGCTGGGGGAGTGAGCCTGCGGTGGCCGTCACAGCCACGGACTGAGCAAAGGAATGGTCTGCCTGCCATGACGACGATGAATATGGAAATTACTAACAGTGGAGAGCAGCAAAGGTGAATCGTTGATTTCAGCCAGTCGAATCAATGCAACGTCTGCAAGGGAAGCGGGTACATTTTCATAGCGCTTGAACAGTGAGCTGACAGCACCGATCTGTACCTGAAGCACAAATGGTAATTGAACAACTCCTCGCTCGATGAATTGCAATGCCAATGAAGGGTCAAAGTCGGAGCGTTGTAGCAAAAAGATGAACAGGGTTGAAAGACAGGTGAGCTGGTCCATTTTCGCAACAGCCCACCAGATCGGCCAACAGATCACCTGCGGATTGTGGTGCAGAGCCGACTACGCTTTGGTCTGAGTACTGGAGGAAAGCCGTCAATGCTCGTCGAACCAACTCAGACTTGCTCAGCCGACGACGATGGGACTGCTCTGTGAGCTGCGCATCAAGGTAATCGGTCAACTTGAGTGAGAGATTACCGCCATGGCTAGCACCCCGCCCATATCCCATCGGCTTACCAGCTGCTAAGCGGTACTACCTCTGTCGTTGGACTGCTGATCTCGGCGGCAATGGCGCAGGGTAACGCCAATTCAGCACCGACTTGACCTAAAATTCAACAAAGAATTTCGAGACCTGCAGCGGATGAGCTTGACGGCCATTCCACCGTAATCGCCATCACCTCCAATACCCTCCGCCCAGGCCTTAGCCTGAGTTAATGTCCTTACTCTTGAGGGACGTGCGGTGGGGTGTCGCCAGGAACACCGCCATTGAGGACATTCTGTTATAAAGAAGAAAATTTATTGCAGCCGGCATCAACGGCAGGCCGATCCGCAGCGCAGCCGGCAACAAGGCTCCAAATGCGTAGCTGAGAGAGAGATTGACCGTGAACATCAGCACGCCGGCCAACACGCTTAGACGTGCACCCTGTAGCCTGTCCTGGAAGGTAAAACGCTGCTGCAGGGTGAAGGAAACCAGAAAGCCCAACAGAAAGCCGCCAGTGTTGGCTAGCGCGGTCGGCAGCATGGCCTCGGCGAGAATTAGCAGAGATATCCCATGCACAGCAGTTGCCAGGACACCGACCAGCGAATAGGAACCCAGGCGCGCAAGAAGCCTCACGTTTCGATCAGCTCGCGAATCACATACAGCGGCCGGCGCTTTGCTTCAATGTAAATGCGGCCAAGATACTCACCAATAATGCCGATCCCGAGGAGCTGAATACCGCCCAGGAAGGTGACAGCCACGAAGATCGAAGCATAGCCGGGTATCGACATATTATTGGTGAGGGACTGGATCACGATCCTCAGTCCCAACCCGAACGCTGTCAGCATCACGCTCAGCCCCACGTAGGCCCACACACGCAGGGGAGCGCTGGAGAAATTGAAGATGCCATCCAGGGCATAGTTCCATAACTTCCAACTTCCCCACTTGGTTTCACCCTGCAAACGCGCAGGCCGGTCATAGACCAGATAGGAGGTTGAAAATCCGGCCCAGGCAAAGAATCCCTTGGAAAAGCGCACCGACTCACGACACTGGCAGATGGCGGTGACGACCGACTGATCAAGCAGCCGGAAGTCGCTGGCATCGACGATAACCTCCAGCTTCGACAATCGCTTGAAGAACCGATAGAAGAACAGCGCCGTGGTCCGCTTCAGAAAACCGTCGGAGCGGCGATCCTGCCGCTTGGCGCAGACGATCTTCGATCCCGCTTGCCAACTCTCCAGCATCTGGGGAATCAGCTCGGGTGGATCCTGAAGATCGGCATCCAGTATAATGCAAGCTTCACTGGAGCAGTGGTCCAGTCCCGCAATTAGCGCAGCTTCCTTGCCGAAGTTGCGGGAGAAGCTGAGCATGCGCCCACGGCACCAGGACGACTGATCGCGCAGTTCCTGCTTCAGCAGGGCGGCCGTTCCATCACTGCTGCCGTCATCGACAAACAGAAAGGTCCAATCGATGTTAGGCAGTCCCGAGCAGATCGGGACCAATTCCCTGAACAGAGGGCGGATGGAGGCAGCCTCGTTGAAACAGGGAATCAGCAAGGTGATCGTAGTCATCCGGCCCTCCCCAGCAGAAAGACGGACGTGGGCGGTTCTGATGCCAGGGGCAACACCGGCGAAGCCTCATGGGTCAGAGGACAGGAGGCCTGATCGGCGTCGCGCATGATCAGCAGCGTGCGTTGCGGCTGGAATCTTCCACGGGCGTGATCCAGGAACCTTCCGACCAGCTCACAGCCTGAACCTCGATTCTCGATCAGATAGGGTTTAGGATATCGGGCCAAATAGGCATTGTAATTGGTAGCCAGAGTGGGATTTACGGCCTGCGGAAAGAATTGCGGGAGTACAGGACTGCTAAAACGTGGATCACCAGTCGCATTGTAAAGAACATCAGCTCCACGAAGCAGACGCACACGTCGCCCACGTTGCTGCAGCTCGCGCTCCCATTTCACGCCATTTTTGTGATGGGATGCCAACTGTCGGCTGACGTTGGTCAGGTTTGGCCAATAACTTTCCAGGGCTAAAACCAGGAAGGAGATCGCCAGCAGGCGCGGGAAGCGGGTCGCTCTGGTGATCGAGACATAGCCCCAGATCATTAGGCTGTAATACACGGGCCACATGAAACGACCCGACGAGCGGAAGGTCTGCTGAAGTCGCGTGAGCAAAGGCAGGCGCGCGTCCAGATGCAGCACTGAGTGTGCGCCGACGAACCATTGATCGCCGAACGAAAAGAGCAGGAACGTCAGCATCAGCAGGCCATAGGCCAGCGGCCTCGGGAAGACCGAGGGCGCACGCTCGGGGCGAGAGGAGGTGCTGCCCATCCGCTCACCCACACTTAGACAGAGTGCAACGATGCCGAGCATGCCGAGATAACTGAATCCCTCCCATTGCAGAGGCTCCTGCTTGTCGAGGGCGGGAAAGAACAGCGATTTCCCCTGAGAATCCATCAGGGCTAGCAGATTGGCGCTCCACATGTCTCCCGGGACGCTGACCGCCACCTGGTTCGGCAGGTAGCCGAACAGCCAGGCACTGGCAAGCAGAACACCGATACTGATCGCGAGGCGAGGTAGCCAGTGGCGGACTGCAGCAATCAAAGAAAACGACGCCAGCCCCCGCGGATCCAGGCAGGCCCACTGCGAATACACCCCCAACCCCAGGATCATCGGGGTGAAGTACGCATGGATGCCCATCGACACGACGACCAGCGGCAGCCAGAGAGCCAGAGAGGGGCGGCGACGGATGACCAGAGCCAGCGCTAGCACCAGGACGACGTGCAGCGACAGGGCCTCATGGCCGGACAGCCGCAACAGCGCCGGTGGAGCGAGCGCCAGCAGCACGGCAAGTAGGGTACTCTGGTAGGAACGAAGTGCGAAAAACCGCCCTATCCAGATACCGGCCAGAAAGGAACCGACGATGCTGAGCAGACTGAGCAGGCTGAAATATTGAAAATCGATCTGCAGCATCCTGGCCAGCGGCCGGAGCAGGATCGCGGCGAGGGGTATCGGATCCGCGAACAGCAGCGGCACCGGGTCAGGCCAGGTCCAGCTCTGGAACCGCGGCGGCAGCCAGGTGGCCAACCCGCCCCGGGCGTAGGCCAACCAGCCGTAATAGTGCTGCACATGGTCTCCACCAGTTGGAGCCGTGTAGCAAAGGGTGTTGAAGGGATTCCAGCAGGGTCCCCAGATCAGACGCCAGATGCCGACCAGCAGGATCAGCGCTAGCGAAAAATCTAAAGAGAGCTGTCTCAACCGCCGCAGGGCCTCCAATCGCCTGGCTGCAGAGCCGCACAGACGTCCGGGCAGAGAGGAAGCCTGGGGCCAGCGGGATCCCAAGCGTAAGGCACGTGGTAATGAAGTAAGGGAATTAAAAATTTGCATGATCTGATGCATACACATAAGGATATCAGCAAGCGCAGAGTAGCCCTAGTAGACGATCTTGTCGCGACTTGGTCGCGCTCCGGATCCAATCACACCGAGCATTGGTCACTCCCTCCAGCCCGATAGGTCGCTGGGATAGTGGTTGGTCTGCACCGATTAATTCACGGAGTATTCCTTCGGCACACAGTACCATTTTAGGGGCCAGGATGGCTCAAAACCAACATCTACGCTGCTGAACCTTTGACTGCAGCTTGATTCCCGGTTGCATCCCAAGCAAAGACCGCCTGTGATGAGCACACATCCGGCCGGGATTCCAGAAACGGACTGGCTGGCAACACCAGCCAGCGTCAGAACGCTGGTCCTCGCTCAGCAGCAGGAGAATCAGGCTCTCAGGCAGGAGAACGATGAGCTCCGGGGCCAACTCACCGCCTTGGCGACCGAACTGGCCAGTCTGCGGGAGCGGATTGGCCGTAGCTCGCGCAACTCCTCCAAACCGCCCTCCAGTGAAGGCCAAGGGTTCAGGCCAGCTGAACGGCGCAAGGGTAGTGGCCGCAAACGCGGCGGGCCAGCCGGGCCATCACGGATCGGGGCCGGAGCTGCTGCCGATTGAGCGGGTGGATGCGGTGGTGGAACACCACCCCGATGCCTGCCAGCACTGCGGCTCGTTGCTTGAGGGAGAGGATCCCGATCCGTTGCGCCATAAGGTGATCGAGATCCCGCCGATCACCTTATGGTGATCGAGCACCGTCTGCATCGCCTGGTCTGCCCCGGCTGCTCCACCAGCACCTGCGCCCCGTTGCCGGCGGAAGTGGAGGGCAGTCCCTACGGCCCCCGGCTGAGTGCCCTGGTTAGTCTGATGTGCGGTTCCTTCCCCCTTGAGTTTCAGCAAGACCTAGGGGCTGCTGGTCAGCTGCTGGGGGTGGAGATGAGCCGTGGGGCGATTGACGCGATCCGCCAGCACTTGAGCGCAACTTTGGCAGAACCGATGGCCCAGGCGCTGGAGTAAGCCAGTCAGCAGCCGGTGGGCTACGTCGACGAGACCGGCGCCTCACCGGCAATGCCGACGGCAACAATCCCAATGGGAAGCGAGTCTGGCCAAAGGCCTATATTTGCATATGCCTACAACCCCGCTGGCTCTGGTGAGGTTTATGGCCTTGCTCAAAATACGCTAGACATTAATGATCAACTAGATCTTGGCTCTTCCTACCCCCTGGCGGCCAATGTGATGCATCCCTATGCGTATGCCCGAGCCAATACTCCTGTTCCTGCACCCATACCCCTGTTTGGGGCTGCCGCAGCGTTTGGCTGGGCAAGGCGGCTTCGTAAAAATATAAAGTTGATCAATGGCAAGGGGTGCCGTTTCAATCAAGAAGCCGGCTGATCCCCCCAAAAGAGCGATTCAATACCTTTTAATTACAATAACGAGCCTCCTCCCGTCGATGCTGCGCCAGAGCCTGCACCAGCTCAGCCTCCACACCCGTGGCGAAGGCTTCACCGACATCACCTCTGCCCTTGATCGGGAGATCGGGGCCAGCGGGCTGGCTACGGGCCTGGCCAACCTGGCTTGTCTGCACACCTCTTGTTCGCTGACCATCAACGAAAACGCCGACCCGCGGGTGCTGGTCGATCTGGCCGCCTACCTGCAGGCCCTGGTGCCCCAGGAGGGGGTGCGACCGATCAGCGGCCGGGGCGAACTGCGCCCCTATCGCCACGACGACGAGGGCCCCGATGACATGCCCGCCCACATCCGCACGGCCCTCACCTGCACCACCCTCGCCCTGCCGTTCCGAGCTGGGCAATTACTGCTCGGCACCTGGCAGGCCGTCTATCTCTGGGAGCACCGGGCTCGGGGCCAGCATCGCCAGATGAGCCTGCATTTGCTCGGGGAGTGAGCTGGGGCCGCAAAGCAACTGCAGCGTCCACAGCAACGACTCATCTAAATACCACAACCCTCTCGAACTGGGCGAACGCCGAGTCCGTGCTGGCCAGCACTAGGTTGTCTGCTTTTGCTTGAGCCGCCAGCAGGCGATCAAAGGGATCCCGGTGCGGCACCTCCCACAAACCAGCCTGTCGCGCTACGGCGCCACTGATAGGCAGTTCGACCGCCGCCAGACGATGCAGGGCCATGGCGTAGTGCTCAACAACGGCCTGTGCATGCCGCAGTTTGCCCAGCCTCCATTTGGTGGCGATCTCCCATGCGGTGGCGGCGCTGACGACAAGGATGTTGTCGCTGTCTTCCAGGGCGATGCGCAGCTTTGGCGAAAGCTTCTCGGGTTCCAGCAGGGCCCAGAGCAGCACGTGGGTGTCGAGCAGCAGCTTCACGCCCCCCAGCGATCCAGCTCGCCGCCGGGTAGGGGTTCGAAAAACGCTTCATCTACGCGGCCCGGCAGGAAACCCAGCTGGCGGCGTGGGCTGGGATCGAGCGGCACTAGCTGGGCACAGGGCTTGCCATTCCGAGCCAGCACGATGCGTTCTCCTGCCGCCACCCGGGCCAGGAGGGATGAGAGGTGCGTCTTCGCCTCCTGGACGTTGATGCAGCGCGGCTGGTGCCCTGGTGGTCCGGACGTGGGCCTGTCCTGGGTAGACGACATATCTGGTCTGATTGGTCTGGTCAGACTAACTGGCTGGTGGGTGCAACCAGGCAAAAGGGTGAGCTACTCCCGCAGCTGGTGATCCACCCGTAAGCGAGGCACCACCATCACCTAAATCGCCGTGTCTCGGCCTAAGAGCACTGGTGCTCGCCTGCTGAGTCGACTGTTTAATGCGGTAGCGCTCCGCAACACCAACAATCGTTTGGGTCACGTAGTGGATCCAAGGAGCGCGTCGCCACCACGCGCCAATATCAAGGCCTGGGCCGACGGCCTAACGTTCATGATCACCCGCCCGTACAGGTCTACGCTTGAGAAAGGTCTAATTGATTTTGGTGGGGTGAATGATGACGTTAGATCGCCATAAGTCGCTTTTTTGCTGACCAAAGAGTGTGCAGAGCACGACAAGGGAGTTTTAGCAGTTAATTTTCCAAATATCCCGCAGGGTAATGCCACTTGCTAAGCTGATTTTCCGGCATAATCTCAAGGAAGGCTATATTCAATTTCTTAAAGATGTATCAAGGGCTTGTATGGACTCTTCAGGTCTTCCACGTGGTGCTACCGCATCAGAGATGAGTATCGTGCACCATGCCAAACTCAAGTCGGAGAATGTTCTGGTAAACAGGATTGTACTAGATATGTTCAATAATTGAGAATTGCTCAGATCGGCTCCCATGACAGAGAACTTGAGGAGGGAATAGTTATCATCATCATGAATAGTACCTGCTGATAAAATCCGTTTTTTTGGCTCGTAATGATGAAGGCCAATTACTTCCTTATGCCTTCTGCAGAACAAGAATGAGCTCTCTTTTCGTGGCAGCACCTGATCGGCGCGAACGCCGAACGTCGGGAATTTCGTCTTCGATGACATGCTTTAACTGAAGCGCAGGGTACTCAGTGGTGAGCTTTGCGAACATCCGCTCCGCTGGATGCGTCGTAACGCGTCTGCGAGAAACTTTTTCGCCAATTACTAACACGCAGTGGCCACCAGAACGCAAGTACTTCAGTGCGTTGCGAGCGAATGCTGCAGTAATCGCATCTGAGTCAGCCTGCTTCTCCGTCGGCTCCGGCGAGTAGTCGGCCGTGCTTCGATCAATGAACCACATCCGTAGCCTGTTATCCCGTACATAATCCAACGCATTCATATACGGGGGACTTGTCACAATAGCGTCCACCTCGCATTCCAGTTTTAGATCGGCTACGCCCACTTGATCGACTTTCATTACTCTATCGGGCTCGATCATGAAGCTGTTCTTATACGCACGCAGCAGCTTGGCCTCGAGCCTCGGTTGAAGAGCTCGTTCCGCATACATTTCAGGATACTCATCTCGTGGGAATTTGCGATCACGAAGATATGGGACTAGATGGCTACTTGGGTAAGAGAGGAAACCTGGCCGTTGATGGTGCAAGATGCTGAGGAGGCATGCGAGTAAAAACGGATCGTCGTGCTCCAAACATTCATCCGCAAATCTCAAAGTTTGCTGAAGCGTCTCCGGATGAAAGAACTTTCGAACCCATTCCGGGATGGATTCCTCTGCGTAACGTGGTCTCTTCTCCGACGCGGCAAGCCTCAATAGGAGTTGCTCGTTAGCGAGAACAAGGGTCTGCGGTGACTGGAGCTTTGCCCTCGTGATGGTCACCGCATAAGGATTAGTGTCAAACGCTAGTACGCGTCGTCCAAGTATCACGGCCTCAAGCGGTACCGTACCTGAACCTGAAAAGCAGTCTAAGACTATTTCATTGTGGGCAGTGAATTCTCTCAGCAGTTGTCGAGCGATAACGGGTTTCAGCTTTCCGATATAGGGAGCGAGCTGATGTAGGCGAGAATCCGCTATTGAGGCGGATTCTCGCCACTCAACGGGAGCAAGCTGCGACTCAGCGGCTAGTATTGAAGTCATTTTTTTACCATCCTGCAGTCGCCGCGATGTTCTGGCGCTCCGACTCGACAAGAGGCACCAGTGCGGAAACTGATGTGGCAAGCGCACTATGGTTGTCAGTGGGATTATAGGTAAGTGCCTTCAGGTTCATAGTCTCTTCTAAAACTTCCAGTACGCCTCTGCGAGCCGAGTCCTCTGGCATCACGATATAATGAGGGCGTGAACCTTCGAACCGATATGCATGATCTTCCAGCAGTAATTGCATGTCAGGATCACGCATCGAAGCGCCTAGAAAAACGAACGTGTGGGTGACAAAAAGTGATCGGAGGAGCTGATAGAAGTGGCCGTAGTCGCGCCTTGCCAAGGCATATTGACTACGTGTGAAGATAGTTTGATCTGGAACGTCGATGGTGCCATGTACCTTTAGTACGACTCGATCTCGTCGTCGAAACACATCGGCGACGTCTTTATCATAGTAGTTTTTGACAATGACTGTATTATCCTGCAGTTGATTTGCGCGATTCTCGTATAGTTTATCGAAATTGGTGGTCATTACAAGCTGAGAGTCCATCTGGCTCAAATCGTCGTGGATCTGTGCCGGGCGGTATCCATTTCCCGAGTACTCTTTGATCAACTCAGTTTTGAACACGTGTGGCGTCAAGTACTTACGGCACAGCTCGCAAGCGGTGAGTAAGTCCGCGTCTATAATGCACTGCTTGATCTCTGCTCTCTGTGCAGTGTCCGACACCTGTGCGCCCAGATGGTAGAGAAAGTCTGTCCACCCTTGTGGATGCACACCCCTAGTGTTTGCTGCGTTTCCCGACACCCCCGCGCCCAAGAATACCACCGAACGACGAGCGGCAATGTCTCTAACTAGGTCACTCGGCCATTCAATCATGTCGACACTCCGCGCTACGTTGCAGATTGCGCATAAGAGAAACCGCTAGTGCATGAATAAATTCTTTATACTTAAGTTGCTGTTGAAATTGCCCCCCCCGACAGGCCTTCACGTCTCGTTAGTTTGTGAATTGGTGTGTGTGAAGTCTGAGCGAGAGGAACGAGACTAAACATGTGTGGCACGTCACCGAGTCGCATATCAGCGTGGGTGAGCGACTGAGCAATAAATGGGCCGAGGCTATTAGAGATTTCTTCGGGGATTTTCGCGAGAATTTTCTCGTAAGCACCTGTCGCGCGCTTCTCGTCGCGGATTGTCTTGGTGATGTACTGCTGCACAGTGTATCCGACGAACCGTGCCATATCTCCTGACGAGGCACGCGGTGACTTTCAGGAAAGGTGTCACTCCTTAGCTGCCTTTCAGGCAACTTGGATAAATGGTAGCGCCTGATTGGATTGGTGGCCTTCTGGTGGCTTGTTGATCCACACCACTACTGGTTGGCGCCAGCAGCGAGTGGATTGGCTCCAGCGTCTTGGGTGGGCCTGGCGAGCTTTTTCGTAGAGCTCGGTGCGCTCCCGGCAGATTGCAATGGCGGCACCGCTGTGACGTTGGTGAGGCGTGACGAACTTGATACCGCTGTGACGATGGCTGTGGTTGTACCAGTCCACAAAAGCGGCTACCCACTCGCATGCCTCCGCCTTGCCGGCGAACGGCCGGCTGGGGTAATCCGGTCGATACTTCAAGGTGTGGAACAGCGATTCCGAGTAAGGGTTGTCGTTGCTGACCCTCGGCCTGGAGAACGAGCGCAGCACACCCAGCTCCTCGAGCCTTGATTCGAGCGTGGCGGCGCGCATGGCATTGCCGTTGTCGGCATGCAGGATCAATGGCTGCTGCTGGCTCTGACGGCTGCCAAAGCCCCTGGGCCGGCAATAACGCTCCTTGAGGCAGGCCCGCTGCACCAGCTCGGCAGCGATCTCGGCTGATTCCACCTCAGCCACGTCCCAGGCCACCACCTTGCGGCTCCAGACGTCGATCACCAGGTAGAGGTAAAGCCACACACCGCGAACAGTGGTGGGCAGGTAGGTGATGTCCCAGCTCCACAGCTGGTTTGGGCCGTCTGCCCGCAGGCGCGGCACTGTTC
>JBIKMU010000088.1:0-8297 GCA_044359075.1 Cyanobium sp.
TCTACCTACATGAAAGACTAAGCCGGCCTTAAAAGAGCCTCGATCTTTCTCCTGTCTTGAAAGGCCCCAGTGGTGCGGGGCTTGTCCAACACCGGATAGATCGTGGCTGCGCACGATCTATCCATGCCGTTCCAGTGGTGCGGGGCTTGTCCAACACCGGATAGATCGTGGCTGCGCACGATCTATCCATGCCGTTAGCTGCAAAATCACACATGGAGGCAAAATGCCGAGCAAGGAATTGATTGAAGAGTATCCTCTTTATAGAAAATTTTTATTTAGTTCAATGCCTTCCACTTTGGATAAGTTTCCAAAGGTAAACATTAATATGTCATGCCCTATATGCAAGTCCAATCAGACTTATCACATGATTAATGAATATTTTGAAAATTACCCTTTCTCAAATTATCCTTCTAGTGGTGTAGGAGTAAGGCTGGCCTATATCTGTACACACTGTGAACAGTTTCAAAGGCTATTTTTCGTAAAAATAGGTGGCGATAAAAGCGGAAAGTGGCTTATGAAGGTAGGGCAATTTCCAGCTTGGGAAATAGCTAGCGAACCAAATATTGAAAAACTTCTAGGTATGCATTCGGGATATTACAAAAAAGGTCTAGTTTGTGAGTCCCAAGGCTATGGAATAGGTGCTTTTGGTTATTACCGTAGAATTGTCGAAGAAACTATAGATGAAATGCTGAATGAAATAGCAGGTTTATTGTCTGGCGAAGAACTTGAAAAGTACAACACAGCTCTTGTAAAGACAAAAGAAACTATTGTTACTGCAGAAAAAATTGAATTGGTTAAGGATTTGTTGCCACCAATTCTGAGGCCGGAGGGGATGAACCCATTGGCTGCATTGCATTCGGCGCTTAGTCAGGGGTTACATGCCGAGTCAGATGATGAGTGCCTTGAACTCGCACAGCATTGTCGAGAGGTCTTGGTATTTCTGGTCAACCAAGTCGCTGCAAGTAAAGAAACCTCAAAGTCGTTTACTTCTAGCATGAGAAAGCTGCTAGATAAGAAGGCGTCTAAGAGCAGCTAACAAGGCGCTCAAGCAAGGACGCGCTAACGCGCGCCGCTTAGCTTGGCGTTATGTCGCACTAGTCATGGTGGAGATGCAGCCAGAAAGCATTAGATATTGGTCTCAGATTGCAAAACTTTTGAATTAAAAATTATCATTTTGATAGTGAGTTATATCTTTTCGTAAAACTTTATATGGCTGATTGTCCCTTTCCCATAAGCGAACAGATGAGTAATTCTGTGTCTTGCAAAAGTACGTTTCTTCATAGGCAAGCCGCAAATTGCGCTCAAGATTACTCACCTCAACATCAGAAGCTTTAGCGGAACCAATTGCTTTACGTAAACCAAGAGATAATATTTCTACTAGGTGATGACCACAGCAAACTTGCCAAGGATCATGATTAATTGTTCTTTTATTCATTAGGAGTTGCTGTAAATGACAGTTTTTCAATGCAGGGGCTTGTGATTTATTCTTTATCTCTTGAATCAGTTTAACTTCATCAATTTGGAGTGTTTGATCATCAATGAATTTGCTAAATGTAATTCCTTCAAAGGTCAAATTTAAGTCCTCAAGTTGGGAAATCCAAAGAAGATAGCCAATAGGCATACCAGATTCGAGCAATGCTTCCTTCACGTCTCGACCAAGTTTAGCAATTTTTTCTTCTGAACCATACTCAGCAAGCACCTTTTCAAGAGCAAATGATTGAATTAATAGTGTTTCTAGATCATGGGTATCTGTACGAAATAGGTTAGGAGTACTATGTATATGGACTTCGAGATAATCAAAGTCTGCATCAACAATAGCTAAGACTCCTGGAAAATCCTCTCCTTCTAAGATTGTCAAAACCTCAATAACTCTTGTTTTACCTGGAACACTGTTAGTGATGACTGTACATTCACGTTCATCTACAAAGCGTTCATAAAAAACTTTGTCAGAATTGCCTTCAACAAACAAAAATGAACCAGAGAAAGTATCTCGTCGCAAGAGAATTGCTGAAGCATCACGCGCTGGTGTTAGGTGATCTTTCATTCTTCTGGTCTTTTCAGTTTCACAGTCAAGTCCCAGCGATCTTGAATGATATCTGGGGAATGAGTAGCCATCAAAACATCCAAATCTGCAAGTTTTGTAATTTCTTGCAAGTCTTTTAAGAATTGAGCCTGCCATCCCACATGAAGTGATAGTTCAGGTTCGTCAATAAGTACTAGAGAGTTAGGTTGAACCTTAAACAGTAATTCATAGAGGAGGACCAGCTCATGCTGTTCACCTGATGACAAATCATTTGGAGAAAGAGTCTCATTATTAGAGGGGGCAGGATGATAAAGTGTTTTAAAAACAAATCCTTTCTCATCATTGAAACTCATTTCTTTAAAGGAATAGGAAAACTTGTTGTTAATAATTCTCCTTAATAGTTCAATTTTACTTGCAATCTCACTGAAGACACCAAGCTTTCTCTCTACATCTTCAATATACACTGACAAAATATTTCTAATACTTTTATCTATTAAATTTGACTGAATCGGAAATTCTGAATTTTCTTCTTTAACTATTAAACCTACTTCTATCAGGCGCGAACGGATTTCTTCAAGTTCATTTAGTTGGTCGCGAAGTTGTTCATCGGTTACCTCAGGTGCTGTTTGCCGTTGTAATACTCTTGCAGGAAACGTCCTATCAAGAGACTGAGAAATTGTTCCATACTCAGCAAGTTTAAGTTGAATAAGTTGGGCAATCTCTTCAGAATATGCAGACACTGTTGGCGACATTGAAGATGTACCAGATTTTACTCTTGAAGAACGACTATGAACAAAATTTAACAACCGTTGAGACTCGATTAGACGAATATGAATATTCTTTCTTAACTTTATTAGCCATTTAGGTTCATCGCGTAAATATGATTGGCTTGGAAGACGATCATAAAACCGATAAATAACATCGTCTAAAAAAAGCGTTTCACCTGTAGTCATGTGTTCCCACATTTTAGGTCCTACCCGGCGAAGCTCAGGTATTAATTCGTCAATAATATTAACAGGAAATCTGAGAAGAGAATTATTCTTATGTGCTTTTAAAAGGAATGAAGTTTTCTCCTGCCCCATCTCATAAAAATCAAAACTTATTTGTTCTCTTTTCTTTTGATTTTCTGGAGTTTCAGGATTCTTGGAGATCTCAACTCTATCGCCATTATTAAAATCAATTTGGAATTGAGAAAATGGAATAGTCCTAAATACTGAATACCGAGAGTTGAAAAAACCATTAAGCAGCCTCAACATTGCCGTCTTTCCGAATCCATTAGGACCATGAATGATTGTAATCCTCTTATCCATGTTTAAGGGGATTACATGATCAAAGATTCCAAACAGCTTATTGACAGAGATTTGCTGAATTTGCATAGTTTTTGAGTCCGCAGCCATAGGCTTCCTGCCTCCAATTCTAGCCTTTACCTGCTTAAGCAGCGTAAAAACTCTTTTCTTCCATACACTCTGCTACTTTAACTTGAGAAGAACGGGCTATCAGCACACGCCTCCTAACATGTGGATGCACCGGCACGCCACAAGCTTTTGAGGTTGAATATCAAAGGTTATCTGAGTCCGGCGAGCTTGGTCGTTAGCCCCACTGAATACTTCACGTCCATATCTCCCAAAACAAAACCAACACCTAACCAGAACCCACCCGCATTCTACTTAGCCTTTCGATTAAATCTCCACGCCTAAACGTAGCAGAAAGCTGCTGAAGCGAAACATCCTGCCCTCCGTAAAGGTCAGCAAGGGCATTCTGTATATCACCTAATGACTCAATATAGAATCTACTGCCGTTTGCCTCAACAAGTTCATATGCTGCCTTGAAGTTGAGATGACTGATCCCTTCGACATTCGTGAGATTGAGTTCAGCAAGTAGCCGCCGGCCCATTTGCATTGCGATAAAGCAAGCTGCATACTTTACGACGATTGGGTCGGAACCCTCAGGGCGTTTACGCCGATTTTCGGCAATGCGGTACAACTGGACAGCAAGCACTACTTGAGCGCCATTTAATTGAGGCGAAAAGATTTCCCCATAAAGCCGACCAAAATGCTCCCGTGTAAAGAATTTCGCTTGCTGCGGGCGGTGGCGCCAAACAGAAAGGACTGCCTCCGCCGCAACACCAGAAGTAATATCAATAGCCCTTGTTCCAGCGTCAGACCGCTTGCGTCGATAGGTGAAGCCTAATTGCTGAATATCCATTTCCAAGCGCCGCTGCACTTCGTCATTGGCGCGAAGATCTCGCAGGTCTACGGGGTTTTGGCTATTTGTAGCGAACGTAATGCGCTGCACTAAGTCTTCATTATCGGAGGGAAGTTGATAAAGTCTTAGTAGTACGTAGGCTTCATTGGGAAAGATGGTTAGTTGCTGTAATGTCTGAAAAATTGTCATACAAGTCTGTCCGCCATTGATGATTTGCAGATTTTCTACCTTGACCTGAAAGTCGCCTTCTTGCAAAGCATTGTATGTAAACTTGTCACAGGTAAGAGTGATTCCGTTGTTGTAGAAGTAGAAATTGCCTTGTTCACCGCTTTCTAATGTTGTGCGTATAGCCTCGTTGACTCGGTTACCCTGCAACCCAAGATAGCGCCGTATGTTTCTTTCCAGCAACCTATCGCCATGTCGGGAAATAAGCTCGGAAATCTCTGTAACTGAGACCCGTCCTACCAAGATTCGACTAAAGTCCATGTCTTCAACTATTGCCTTGCCGCTAAGGCGTAGCGAATCCGTAACTGGCTTAGATGCCTGTAGAATCTTTACTAGAGACGCATGGTTGACATGCTCCCACGAAACTTGGTCGCCAAATGATGCCTGGGTGATCGCCTCTTCGGCCGCAGTATTCCACTTGATGCCATTATTGCAGGCAATAGCTCTAACTTGCGGGATGAATCCATCTCTGATTAAGCTTCTCGCCTCCTCTACTTTTGCCAACAGGCGTGGGTTGATATGCTGAAGCTGGGCAGCAGGGTCGAATAGGAGTCTTATGGCGCGGATCAGGCTATCAATCCCTGTCTCAGGGAAATTAGAATCGCCGCCAAGATCTTTGTGCTTATATTTGGCCTGAAAGAGGCTGACTATAAACTCTCCATCATACTCCTCGGAAATGTGTATCGCATCCACTCCAAAATCGCCACCGCCTTCCGTTAAGCAGTCGAATGTTTCATCAACTTCTAAGTCAAGAACCGTTTTTACACATAGGTAGACAAATGCTAGTGACTTCAGCCTTTGTGGTTCTTCAATTCGTAGCTGCTCAAAAGCGGGCTGTCTTATGACATTGACAATGGAAGTCAGCCGCTGATCAATTATTGATGCTTCGATATTCATGGCTCTCAATAGGAATTAGTTCGGTCAGTCTGCAGATTATAGCCATGCCTTGCAGCTCCCGGTACCTCCGGCCTCACCTCGGCCAAGCGCGCATCCGATCGATACTGAACCAAAGTCAGAGCATCCTGATGCCGTAGCAACTGACCATCTCGAAAGACCAGCGTATAGTGCTGTGGTTGATTTTGGGAAGAATGGGCGTGCAGAAACTGTGCGGTCATGGCGATGAAGGTAATTAGGAAAGGGAAGCAAACGTGATTTTCAAAAAGCAGTGGCCAGGGCCTCGCCTGGAATGAACAAATCGGCTTCGCCCACGCTCTGCAGCAGCCCAAGCGTTTTGTAACGGTTCAGATTTTTGGTGACTGTCACCCTTGTCAAACCGCAGATTTCGGCCAGGGAGCGGTGGGTCAGGTTCATCTCTTTGAGCGAAAGTCGATAACCACGACTACTAACCTGGCCAAAACGAACACCGAGCCAGCGCAACAGCATCAACAGCCGCCGCTCGGCGCTGCGGATGCGGTTCAGCTCAAAAATTTCTTCGGTGTTGCGAATTTGATGCAGCAGGAATGCCAGGGTTTCTGCTTCGTCTGGGTTGTATTGCTCGACAACAACGGTGGAGAGGCATTGGACTTCCACCGGCTCCAGGGCGGAATGCGCGTTGGTGACGAGATCACCAGGCCCCCAAAGGCCCAGGGTGATTGATTCACCCTCTTCGTTCCAGGTGGCGGTGCGTAGGTAGCCCTCGTGGATCCGCCAGGTCAGCCCTTCGGGCAAAACGTCATTGGCGAGCAGGGTGAGGCGGAGGGCTTGGGTGCGGGAGGCGATGGCCATGGGTTGATGAATACAGCAAGGGTTCGGCAGGGATGAAGCGCATGAGAGATACCGGCATCAAGCCGGCGCGGGTCATTCGGCTTTGACAGCGCACGGGGTGCTCCGAATCAGGTGAATCAACCATAGCACCTATTTCCCATCGGTCAAACGTTCTTTGCCAATGTCGCTTGGTGCCTGCGCCTAGCTTCTTGATTGGGCATCCAGATTCCCCCGATGTGCGAACTGCTGGCCCTCAGCGCCAACACCCCCACCGACCTGCGCTTCTCCTTCCACGGCCTGCGGCTGCGGGGCGGCTCCACCGGCGATCACGCCGATGGTTGGGGCCTGGCCAGCTACGACATCGACGGCCTTGGCGTGCGGATTTATCGGGAGGATGCCGCCGCTGCCTTTTCACCGATCGCTGCGGCGGTCGCCGAGCTGGATCTGCGGGCCCACTGTTCGATGGCCCACATCCGCAAAGCGACCAAAGGCGTGGTGGCCCTGGAAAATTGCCATCCGTTCCATCGCCACTGGCAGGGGCGCGAATGGGTTTTCGCCCATAACGGCGACCTCGGTAGCGCCCCTTCGAGTGGTGTAACTCAGGTGGTCCTGGGACCCTTTTTGGAGGGTGAACAGGTGCAGTCAGGTGATGACTGCTTGGAGGCTGATCGCGCAACCCTAGTTAACCACTATAAACCCTGATCGCTGAATACGCAACTCAGCGATCGATGGGGTTTGTGTAGATCGGCAGCGGAGCTGTTGAGGCTCAGCGGATGGCTGCAGGAACTTGCGGAGCGGGAGCAGCCAAATCAGCACCGGTAAGCTCCATTCGCCCATCCGATTCGGGGATCTTGGCCCTGGTGGCCTCGGAGAAGAAGCGGCGGCGCTCCAGCTGCCATTCCTCCTGCTGCTCCTGCAACTGGCTGCCCACCAGTCGCACGATCGCAGCGTCATTGGGGAAGATGCCGACCACGTTGGTGCGGCGTTTGATCTCCTTGTTCAAACGCTCCAGCGGGTTGGTGCTCCAGATCTTGCGCCAGTGCTCCTGCGGGAAGTGGAGGAACGCCAGTACGTCGTCACGGGCGGCTAGCATTACTGGCACAGCACCGGGGAACTGCTTGCGCAGCATCTCGGTGACCTGTTGCCAGTGGGCTCTTACCTGCTCAGGCTTCTGAATCACGAACACCTCTTTCATGGCCGCCGCTACCATGTCCTGGCCAGTTTTAGGCACGTGGCTCAGCAGGTTGCGCAGGAAATGCACCCGGCAGCGGCTTTACTAATCAGCGCACTTCCCGGCAGCGCTGCCAAGAGCAGCCCTGGAACATCCGCTTGATCGCCGCCGTCAAGCCCAGGTGGGCATCGGAGATCACCAGCCGGGTGCCAGTGAGGCCACGCTCTTTGAGCGAGCCGAGAAACTGACGCCAGAAGGCCTCGGCCTCGCTGTCGCCCACGGCGATGCCCAGCACCTCCCGAAAGCCGAGGGCATTGATGCCGATCGCCACCACCACCGCCCTGGAGACCACCTGCAGATTGCGTCCGAGCCGTCCGTGGAGGTACGTCGCATCGAGGTAGACGTAGGGGAAATGGGCATGATCTAAAGGCCGGCCGAGAAAAGCTTTCACCTGCTCATCGAGGCCCTGGCAAATGCGGCTCACCTCCGATTTGGAGATGCCGCTGTCGCCGCCCAGGGCCTCCACCAGGGCATCGACTTTGCGGGTGGAGATGCCGCCGGTGTAGGCCTCCATCACCACGGCGTAGAGGGCCTTGTCGACCCGGCGGCGGGGCTCCAGCCAGTCTGGGAAGAAGCTGCCCTGCCTCAGTTTGGGGATGGCCAGGGTCAGGTCGCCCACCTGGGTGGTGAGCAGCCGCCTGCGATAGCCGTTGCGGTGGGTGGAGCGCTGATCGGGGCAACGCTCGTGGAACTGGGCGCCGGTGAGCGCCGAAACCTCCGCCTCAAGCAGCTCTTGCAAGCCGCGGCGCACGATCTCAGGGATCAGGGCGCCAGCGGTGGTGCCTCCATGAGCTGGCCCAGCTCGGAGGCGCCATTATGGGTGAGGGTCATGGTCTGTGTTCGGTTTGTTGGTAGTGCTCCAAACAGGGTCACAGACCGGCCCACCCATTGCAACAGCAGAGAGCTGAT
>JBIKMU010000048.1:0-26762 GCA_044359075.1 Cyanobium sp.
CTAGGGCGGGGAGAGGCTAGGCGGGGTAATCTCTGGCGAGGATTCGAGAACGAGATGCCGATCCAAGCCGTCATCGCGCTATATTCTTGTGGTCATCCTGTTGAAGTTAGAATCATACAAGTTGCTTATTTAAGCGCCGAACTCTTGCAAAATCGGCCATTTTCTACCTTAGACGAGATAGGGCGATGCTTTAAGTTGAATTGGCCAGTGTTTACATGGTCGCATGAGGACGGTTTCCCAGGCGTATTATAGATTTTATTGGATCAACGTCTGGCTTGGCAATTTGATACAGGTAAAAGAGATGCTCTCCAGGCCTCTCATTTTGATAAATATGCACAGTATTGCCTAGATAGTGTTGCCTAGGTGGCTTCTGTGTCCTGCTGCTAAAGGCGATTTGAGATGATAGCAATATCTGAATGTATTGCCGCTAATCGAAATGCTATGTCATTGTGCTGCTGCCGTCCCCTGTCCTGAAAGGGTGTTTATGGATACGGAGATTCAGTCGTAATCAGGTGACTTTTTGACGAGTAGACGATCGCCAGCAGCTGCACCTAAGGTTTTGTCTTCAGCGCATCACCATGCCACCGTCCACCTGCAATACTTGGCCAGTGATATAGCTCGCGGCTGGATCGGCTGCAAGGAAGCGGACGACTCCTGCCACTTCTTTTGTGCTACCCATTCTGCCAAGGGGGATAGAGCGAAGGATTGCTTCGCTTTCCAGTTCTTTGGTCATGTCAGTGGCAATAAACCCTGGAGCAACAGCATTAACAGTCACACCTCTGCTGGCGAATTCAGCGGCAGTACTGCGGGTTAAACCAATCGCGCCAGCTTTGGCTGCACTGTAATTGGCTTGGCCTGGATTGCCCATCAAAGCCACAACCGAAGTGATGTTGATAATGCGTCCGCTTCTGGCTTTGAGCATGGGCCGGCTAACCGCTCGGCTGCAAAGAAAAACTCCAGTGAGGTTGAGGTCGATCACACTTTGCCAATCTGCGGTCTTCATGCGCATCAAAAGGCCATCTTTGGTGATGCCGGCATTGTTGACAAGAATATCGATTCGATTTTCCCGCTCCATGATTTGTTTAACCATCGCTTCCACCTCATCTTCGTTGGCGACGTTGGCCTTCAGACTCCAGGCCTTGCCACCGGCCTCTGCAATGGAGTTCACCAGGGCCGCTGCCGCCGTTTCGGAGTGGGCATAATTCACGACAACGGTTGCGCCTGCAGCCGCCAATTCTGCGGCGATCGCGGCACCGATACCCCGGCTGGCACCCGTCACCAGGGCGGTTTGGCCAGTCAGGGGGTGGGAATGGGACATCGAAGCGCCGAGTTTCGCCGCTGATCGTATGTCGGCTTAGCTGACTCTGTCTGCTGGGGCATCAGGCCGGCATCACTGCCACCTCCACCAAGGCCTCGCCAAGTAGATCCCTTAATCGGCTCAATTGCTCCTGGCTACCCATCACAACCAGGAGCTGTCCGGGTTCAAGGCGTACGTGACCACCGGGGTTGGCAATCAGCGAAGGGACGGAATTCCCTTCCCTGACATCCCCTTCGGGGTTGCGCACCGCCAGCACCAGGGCACCACTACGACGGCGTAGATGCAGATCTTCCAGGCTGGCTCCCTGCAGTTCTCCGAGGCGATTGGGATCGGTACTCAGCTGAAATTCCTCAACCTCGCACTCCGAGCCCGCCAGCAGCTCCATGAAACTGACGGCCAGGGGTCTGAGGGCTGTGGCGGCCATGGTTCGACCCCCTGCAACGTAGGGGCTTACCACCTGGTCAGCTCCGGCCAGCCTCAGTTTGCGTGCGGCCTCGTCGCTGTCGGCACGGGCGATCAACCGGCAACCCGGTGCCAAGCCCCTGGCACTGAGGACAACATAGAGATTGGCCGCGTTGCTGCTCAAGGCCGCCACCAGGCTGCGGCAGTGTTGGATGCCTGCTTCCATCAGGGTTTCATCCAACGTGGCATCTGCCAGCAACACCGGCAGCCCACGCTCTTCGGCTGCCTCCTTGCTGGCCTGGTCGGTTTCAATCACCAGCAACGGCACCCCCTCACGGTTGAGCTGTTCGGCGATTTCGCGACCGATGCGGCCATAGCCGCAAAGAATGACGTGATTGTTCATGCGACTGATCCAACGGCGAAGGCGGCGATCCCGCAGGTGCCTGAAATAACCTGACTCAGCCAAACTCAGCAAGCTACGGATGGTGAGTTGCACGACCACCAGTCCACCGGCGATCAGAAAAGCCGTCACCACCCGGCCCGAGGCCGTCAGAACCTTGGTGTGGGAGTCACTGAAGCCGAGGGTGCTGAGGGTGATCAGCACCATCCAATAGCAGTCCCCCCAATCCCAGCCTTCAGTGAACTTGTAAAGACCAGCGGCCAGATTGACCAATCCCCCCAGGGACAGGATCGGCAGCAGCCAGGACCGCCTAGATCGGCTTGATGGCGGGCGTCTCCAGCGCATCCGCCAGCCCCGAGGCCAGTTCATCGCTTGGCTGGGGAGCTGGTCTTGAGGTCAGCCAAGGCCCAGGGCTCCGAGCACGTTGTCCACACTCACCTGGTCCAGCGGTGTGGTTCCACCTAGACCGGTCACCCCCTCCCTTACTGGCAAGTCGTCCGCCCTGGAGCCAAGGGCCACCAAGGGCACGCCGCAGAGCAGTGCCAGTTCGATGCTGACAGGATCACTGGCCAGCACTACGTCGCTTGAGGCCACCTGGGCGGCCCTTTGGGACCATGGGGTTCCAGGGGGGAGAATTTGTTGAACCCTGAGATCGTTAAGTCTTAGCTGGATTTGTTGTGTCACGGTGTCCCAGTTTGTCCTGGGCCAGTCTTGGGGGCCACCCTCTGGAGCCACCAACAGCACGGGGCCATTGCCAGGGGGCAAGGATTTGGAGGCTTTTTCAAGATTCGATTTGGGTAGCAGCAGGCGAAAGTCCTGGGCGTCCAGTTGAACGCCGATGGCAGCCAGATAGGGCGCCAGTCTCTGGGGGGGCCAGCCCTGGTCCAGGGGCTTGACCTTTTCAGTGGCTGAGAAGCCGGAGGCGGCCAGCCGCTTGGGGATATGGCTCATGGACAGCATTAAGTCCACTTGGCGTCCCTGGGCCAGATTGATACAGGCCTGGAAATCGGGATCCCGAACCGATCCCATCAAGTTGGTCCAGTCGGCAAGAGTGGCATCTGAGTAGTTGAAGGGGATCACCTTCTCAACGGTGGGAACCAGTTCCCAGATACCGCCCACCGAAGCGGGACAGGCCACTTGGATCTGGAACTTCAGCTGCTGGGCTGTTGCTGCCACCGCCGGCAGTGCCTGGAGCTGCCGGACGGCATCCCCTGGAATCAGAAATAAAGCGCGCATCGAGCCTCGGCTGGGCGGTGGATGGGACCGCCGCCTGATTGTATGGATAAGAATCCCAGCGGTTTGCTACCGAGGTTGGAAATCCTGTGCATCTGCTGATTGCGGCAGCCGGCAGCGGCCGGCGTATGGGGGCGAACGGCAACAAATTGCTGCTTCCCCTGGCTGGCCGCCCCCTGCTGTCCTGGACCCTGGAGGCGGCCCTCGCCTGTGGGGCTATCCGCTGGATCGGTGTAGTGGGTCAGCCCGTCGATGCGGAAGCGATTGCGGCCCTGGTGGCGGAGGTCCGTCGGGGTTCAACGGCCCGATCGCCTCTGGCACCAGTGGTTTGGATAGTGGGGGGCGACACCCGCCAGGATTCGGTACGTCTGGGCCTGGCGGCCCTGCCGGCTGACGCCAAGCAGGTCTTGATTCACGATGGCGCCCGCTGTCTGGTCGAACCAGAGCTTTTGCATCGTTGTTGCGCGGCCCTCGGCGCAGCGACCCTGGCCGGGGCCGGCATCATTGCCGCCACCCCGGTCACTGACACCATCAAGGAGGTGGGGGAGGGAGGCCGTATCAAGGGGACCCCCGATCGCTCGCTGTTGTGGGCGGCGCAGACGCCCCAGGGCTTTGCGGTGGATCTCCTACGCCAGGCCCATGCCAAGGCCGAAGCCCGGGGCTGGAGCGTGACCGACGATGCTGCCCTGTTCGAGCGACTGGGCTGGCCGGTGCATGTGTTGGAGGCCCCACCTTCCAACATCAAAGTCACAACCCCCTTCGATCTCACGGTGGCCGAAGCCGTGCTCAAGACTCGTGGCAGCTGGGCCCCTCAACCGGGCCCTGGCCCAAGCGCCTGCCGTTGAGGTCCCGGCGAGGGTCCTGCTAGGCAAGAGCGGACCAACGGTGTTCGAACGCGATGGGATCTCTTTGGAGCCAATGGCAGATATGGGCTGTGTTGGCGGCCATCACCGCTGCTTTGACTTCCCTGTTGGCCAAGATAGGGGTGCAGGGGGTACCCAGCAATCTGGCTACCCTGCTGCGCACTGTGGTGGTTCTGTTGCTGCTTTTCGCAGTGGTGTTTGGCCGGGGTGAATGGCAATCACCCCTCGATTTACCCCGTCGCAGTTTGTTGTTTTTGCTGTTTTCCGGTTTGGCCACCGGGGTGTCCTGGTTGTGTTGGTTCCGGGCGATTCAGCTGGGCCCCTTGGCACAGGTGGCCCCGATTGACAAGTTGAGCGTCGTGATCGTGGCGGTTTTCGGGGTGGTTTTGCTTGGGGAAAGCCTCAACCCCTGGCAGTGGCTGGGCGTGGCGCTGATGGGTGGGGGTGCGGTCTTGGTGGCCTGGCCCTGAGCCGGCCAGATTCCCCGGGGCCCGGCAAGCTGAGTGGGTGAACGCCGTTCCTATGTTTAGCGCCCACCAATTTCGCCTGGAACCGCTTTGCAGCCTGTTTCATCGCCACAGCCGCATTCGAGGCGGTTGGGGCCAGGCGGTTGGGGCCCTCTTGCTGGTCGTATTGCTGGGGCTTTCTGCCGCTCCCGCAATGGCGCTGGCGGCGGCCCCGCCGCCGTCCCCGAAGGTTGCGCCCCAGGCGCCGCCGCCTGGGGCGCAACCTTCGGGGTCCAGCTCCTCTTCTCCCCAATGGGTCACCTTGGAGGGCCGGCGCATCCTCGAACTGCGTTCGGTGGCTGGTGCCCAGAGCTTGGAATCGGTGGCCAACCGCAGTTCGGCGTGGCTGCAGGACCTGGCCCGCAAGGGCACTTTCGCCCCGGAGCAATTAGTGGTCCAGGAGGATCCTCCTTATTCGATGATTGGAGTGATTGACGCCAAGGGCCAGTTCAAGCCCTACTTGGCGGTGGATGATCGGGCCGGCCGCGCCTTTGAAATCAGCCGCCAAGAGTTGGCCGAGTTGTATCGAGATCAGTTGCGGGGCGCCATCCGCCAGTACCGCAGCACCCACAGTCTCACCTCCTGGTTAAGGGGTACGGCCCTGGCCTTGCTGGTTCTTGGGGCCTATCTGCTCTGGCTGCGCCTGCAAGGTGATTTTAATCAACGCCTGCGCGAGGGAATCCTCCGGGGGACCACCCCCTGGCTAAGGGGGGTGAGCTTGGCAGGCAGCCAAGTGCTGGACAGCGAACAGGCGCGTGGCGCCGTGCTCCTGTTGCTAAGGGTTCTGCATTGGGGAGTTTTGCTTCTGGCCAGCTACCTGATGATTCCGCTGTTGCTCGGCTTTTTTCCGCCGACCCAAGGAATCGCCGAGGGTCTGCGGGGCCATATCCGTTTGGTTTTGGACGGGGTGCTGGAGGGGGTGGTCGCAGCCATCCCAAATCTCCTGGCAATTGCCCTGATTTTGCTGTTCACCCGTATGGCGATGCGGGCTTGCCGAACTTGGTTTGCGGCGATTGAGCGCGGCCGTTTGCAGTTTCCAGGTTTTTACAGGGAATGGGCCCGGCCCACGGGCCGCTTGGTGGCGGCGGCGATTCTGGTGGCCGGACTGGTTTCCGCCTATCCCTACATTCCCGGTTCCGATAGCAAGGCCTTCCAGGGGGCGGGCCTGTTCGTTGGCATTTTGGCGGCCCTGGGGTCCAGTGCGGTGGCCACCAATGTCATCAGCGGGCTGATGTTGATCTACACCCGTGCTTTCCGTGAAGGCGATCGGGTTGAAATCAATGATGTGATTGGGGTCGTACAGGATCGTGATTTACTGGTGACTCGTATCCAGACACCACGTAACGAATTGGTCAGCATTCCCAACGCTACGGTGATCAGTGCTTCGATTGTCAATTTCAGTTTTTCGCGCCGGGAGATTGCCAAACCCGTGGCGCTGGCGACCACGATCACCATCGGCTACGACGTTCCTTGGCGCCAGGTGCATGCGCTGCTGTTGAAAGCCGCCTGGGCGGTCCCAGGCATAGCGGCCGATCCCCAACCGTTTGTACTGCAGATTTCCCTCAACGATTTCAATATCAGTTATGAGCTCAATGCCAGCGTCAGGGATGTCATGACTTATCGGGAAACCCTTTCGGATTTGCTGGCGTCGATTCAGGATGTCTTTGCCGAGGCCGATGTGGAAATTCTTTCTCCGACCTATGAGTGCAACCGTGATGGCAGTGCCCGCACCGTGCCGCCGTTGCCAAGCTTCGATGTCCTCAGGCATCGGCCAGGCTGAGACGGCCCGTCCGTCCGTCCAGCCTGGCCAGGCTTCCCAGGGGAAGGGCCCCATTGCCAGGCACATGCCCTACCGGGAGTTGGGCCACCACAGGAATGCCCAGGTCGGCGGTGCGTTCGCGTAACACTTGTTCGGCCGTGAAATAGTGGTGGCTCGGTTGGTTGCTGCGGTCGTGGTCGACGCAGTCGCGGAAATTGCCGAAGCCGATTCCGGCCAGTTGATGTAACGCACCGCAGAGTCGCCAGTGGGTCAGCATCCGCTCCAGTCGGTATGGCGCTTCTGCCACGTCTTCGAGCACCAGAATGGCGCCCCGCAGATCCGGCAGATGACGGGTCCCCAACAGGTGGGTGGCCACGGTGAGGTTGGCTGCCAGCAGGGGACCTGTCGCCACACCGCTTTGCCAGCCTTCCCCCTCCAGATCCGGGAGTGGTTCACCGAATAGCAGGGCCCTTAAACGGTCCCGGCTCCAGGTGGGTTCGGCGGCAAGGGTGGTGAGCAGGGGGCCATGGATGGCGCCGCCTCTTCCCCGGGCCAGCCGTTCCCACAGCAGGGAGGTGACGTCCGAAAAGCCCAGCAACCAGGCGTTGTGGTCGGGCAGGTCCTGTTCGAGTAGCCGCGCCGCACCCCAGCCGCCCCGGACACAGGCCAACAATGAAGCCTCAGCCTGGCTGCGGGTGTCACCGGGATGGAGGTCGGCGGCCCGTTGGTGGTCTGCGCCGGCCAGGAACCCCCAGCGACGTCCCACCAGTTCGGGCCGGTCTTCCACCTCCAGTCCCCAACTCCGCAGTATCTCGATGCCCAGCTGCAGCCTTTCGCCCGTTTCAAGGGCCGAACTGGCAGCCACCAGGCGTACGCGGTCTCCGGAGCGCAGCGGTTTGGGGTGGCTCAGGGCAGCAGCCATGGTCAGCGGCAGGCGAGGGGTATCACTGCGGCACGATCAGGGCCAGCAGCATCAAGGCCCCCAGCATGACTTGATGGGTGAAATGCACGCCATAGGCGGCCCGCGGCAGATCGGGGCGCCTCAGGATCGACACCTCCCGTTGCATCCCCCAGGTGGCCGCCATCCAGAGCAGCCAGAATTCGGGCATGGCGATGCCCCGCAACCAGGCAGCCGTGGCCAGGGCTCCGGCGGTCAGGCCGTAGCAGCAGGCGACCACAAGGGGCGCATGGCGGCCCAGGGTGAGGGCGCTGCTCCGCATCCCGATGCGTCGGTCGTCCTCCCGGTCACTCATCGCGTAGACGGTGTCGAAGCCGAAGGTCCAGCAAAGGGTGGCGAACCAGGTGAGGGCCAGGGCCGCTCCGGCGAGTTCGCCACTGGCTGTGGCCCAGGGAATCAACACCGCAAAGCCCCAGCAGCAGGCCAGGACCAGCTGGGGCAGGGGAAACCAGCGCTTGGCGGAGGGGTAAAGCAGCACAGGGGGCAGGGCTGCCAGGGCCAAGGGCAGGGCCAGATTCCGGCCCGGGGTGGGCAGGGCCAGGACCACCAGCAGGGCGACCACCAGGCAGGCGACCAATAGGGCGACGGCGGTGGCAACTCCGATCCTGCCGTCGGCTAGGGGGCGATTGCGGGTGCGTTCCACCAGGTTATCGATGCGGCGATCCCAGAGGTCGTTGGCGACGCAGCCGGCACCGCTTACCGCCAAGCCCCCCAGAACAATCAAGGCAAGTAACGGCAGCGAGGGCGGTGCTGCCGGGTTGAGCCAAAGGGCCCAGCCAGCCGGAATCAGTAGAATCAGCCTGCCGCTGGGATGGTTCCAGCGCAGCAGTTCGAGTCCGTCGCGGATTCGTTGCAATGGCACTGGAGCCGTCCTGGCCATGGCGGATGGTCTCCTGGCGATGCTGGTGGCACCCTAGTTCGGGTCATCTTGACCGCTTCGATGGCAAAGTGACGCCGCCAAACGGTGCCGATTCCGATGGCCTCCCCGCAGGCTCCCATGTCCGAGCCGCCCTTCCCTGCCAGCGGCGAGCGTCGCGTGGCGGCAATTGACATTGGCACCAACTCGATCCATTTGCTGATCGCTGCCATCAATCCGGCCTTGCACAGTTTCAGTGTGGTGGTGGCGGAGAAGTCCACTACTCGGCTGGGAGAGCGGGATCCCAACAATGGCGATCTGAGCGCCGCCGCCATCGAGCGGGCCTTTCTCACCTTGCGCCACTGCCGCGATCTGGCCGCCAGCCATGGGGTGGAGCAGATCGTCACGGCCGCTACCAGCGCTGTGCGCGAGGCCCCCAATGGTCGGGAGTTTGTGCAAGCGCTGCAGGATCAGCTTGGCCTGACGGTGGACCTGGTCAGCGGTCCCGAAGAGGCCCGCCTGATCTACTTGGGGGTGCTTTCCGGCATGACCTTCGGGGACAAGCCCCACCTGATTCTGGATATCGGCGGCGGGTCCACCGAGTTGATCTTGGCCGATGGCGGTGATGCCCGGGTCCTGACAAGTACCCGCATCGGGGCCGTGAGGTTGCAGCGGGAATTCTGCCAGCAGGATCCCCTTCCTGCCGGCCGCCGTAGTTTTCTGCAGGCTTACATCCAAGGCTCCCTGGATCCTGCCGTGGCCCAGCTGCGACAGGCCCTGCTACCCGGCGAGAAGCCCCTGTTGGTTGCTACCAGCGGTACGGCGATGGCCTTGGCCTCCCTGGCGGCGGCGGAGGATTCCAAATCACCTTTGAAATTACAGGGCTATCGCCTCAGCCGCGAGCGTATTGACCAATTGATCACCAAGCTCCTGGGCATGACGCCGGAACAGCGGCGCGCCCTCACGGCGATCAACGAGCGACGGGCGGAAATCATCGTGCCCGGGGCCCTGATCCTCCAAACCGCGATGCGGATGCTCCAGGCCAGGGAATTGGTGGTCTGTGATCGGGCCCTGCGGGAGGGCCTGATCGTGGACTGGATGCTGCGCAACGACCTGCTCGGCGATCGTTTTGCTTTTCAGAGCACGATTCGCGAGCGCACGGTGCGGTATCTGGCCCGCAACTATGGGGTGGACCAGGAGCGGGCTGACCGGGTGGCGGCCCAGGCCCTGTCGTTCTACGACCAAACCCGCGGTTGGTTGCACCATGACGAAGGCAAGGGGCGTCTGTTGTTGTGGGCGGCGGCCCAGCTGCACGACTGCGGCAAATACGTGAATGTGGGGGCGTACCACAAGCACACTTGGTACCTGATTCGGCACGGTGAATTGCTTGGTTACTCAGAGCTCGAACACTTGATGGTTGCGGCGATTGCCCGCTACCACCGGCGGAGTCTGCCAAAGAAGCGGCATGAATCCTGGCAGTTGATTGAAGGCCGTGAGGAGCGCCGGACGGTGACGTTTCTGGCTTTGTTTTTGCGATTGGCCGCGGCCCTGGATCGGCGTCCCGAGGCGGCGATTGAGCGGTTCGCCGTCCGTCAGGAGGGCTCTGGTGCTTTGGTGGTCACCTTGGAGCCCCGGCTTGGGCCAGACGGCATCTTTGCCGACCTGAGCCTGGAACGCTGGAGCCTGCTTGCCTGTGCCCCTGTGGTGCTGGAGGTCACGGGGCTGCAGCTGCAGGTGCCGGGGGCCGAGGCTTAGGCGCTGGGCTTGGGGAGTCAGTTGTTGTTCCCGTTGGTGCGGTAATTGGTGCGGCCGTGGGGGAAGCACTGGGCGAAGCCGGGGCTGTTGGCTTGAAACGGTGCCAACTCAGGTCATCGACCGGGCCAAGCGGTCGGGCGGTTCCATCGCCGACGGAGGCAAGCACTGCATAGGGGCGACCAGCCAGAACCTCAATCCCTTGGCCAAGGGGAAAGGTTTGCTCGCCCGACAAGGTGCCCTCAAAAATCACCTTGCCATCAATCTGGCGCACTTGAATCCAACTGGGCTCGGAGGACTTCAGTCGCAACTTCGACGCTGCTGCTGCTGCTGCTGTGGGCGCGGCGGCGCTGGCAGCGACGGGGGCCTTGGGGCGGCTAGGGGGAGCGACCGCCCGGTTTGCATCGGCTGCGGCAGAGCCGGGGCGGGCCGCTCGGGAGAAATGCTGCCAGGCGTTGAAACCCAAGGCTGCGGCTAGGCCCAGGGCGCCGAGTACCAGCGGCAGGCCCCAGAGCCAGGGGGATGGGCCCTGGCTGCTGCTGTATTGGCCAGGACCCGACACCTCCCGCCGCAGAGGCAGGGGACCGGTGGGGGAGGGCTTGCTGCGGCGTGTTGGAGCCGGTGGCAGGGAGGGACGGGGCTGGGGCCGCACCATCAAACGGCTGCCACGAAGAGCCTGTACGGCTTCATCGATATTCAAATCAAGGGCACTGGCCACTCTTCGTGCCAGGGCGATGACAAAGACGCCTTCGGGGAGATGGGTATGGTCGCCGGTTTCAAGGGCCCTGAGCTGGGAGGCTCCGATCCGCAAGCGCTCAGCCAGCAGTTCCAGGTCGATGCCACGCTGGTGCCTTGCGGCCGCAAGTGTGCTGCCGAGCTTTTGCAGTTCCGGGATCGGTTCTGTCGGGGGCAGTAACCCTTCGCTTGTTGGGGTCGTCTGCTGGGGATCCGGAATGCCGCTCAAGGAAGCCACTCCATAACCGTGACCTGGATGTGGTGATCAGTATGACTGGAGCCCGTTGGCCTGAGATCTGAGACCAAAATGAGATGGGCGATACTGGATTCGAACCAGTGACCCCTTCCGTGTGAAGGAAGTGCGCTACCGCTGTGCTAATCGCCCGACTGCCTTGATCTTTTACGATCTTGACACCTGATCATAGTTCACGGCTTGCGCCCTGGCTCGGCCGGCTCCCCCAAGGGCCGATGCTGGGGGGAATAGGCCATAGCACCGTTGAAAATCACCGTTGAAAAGCAACGCCTCCCCCCTTGCCGATTCGTCCAGCACCGACGCCGCCACCGATGTGTTGATCGTGGGCGGCGGTGTCTGTGGCACAGCCCTGTTGTTCACCCTGGCCCGCTACACCGACCTGGCCCACATAACCCTGGTGGAGCGCTACGACCAGCTGGCCCAGGTCAATTCCAAGGCCACCAGCAATAGCCAGACCATCCATTGCGGCGACATCGAGACCAATTACACCCTGGAGAAGGCGTTGCGGGTTCAACGCACCGCCGAAATGATCGGCCGCTATGGCGACCTGCTCGATCCTGGGCGCCGCGATCGCTGTGTGTTTCGCACTCCCAAGATGGTCCTGGCCGTGGGCCCGAGGGAATGCGAGCTGCTTAGGGAGCGATTCCTGAAGTTTTCCCCGCACTTCCCGGCCATGGAGCTGCTTGAGAAGCCCCAGATAGCGGAGTGGGAACCGGAGGTGGCCCTTGTGAACGGAGACCTGCGGCCGGAGGAGTTGCTAGCCATTGGCATCCGGTTGTCACCGACGGCCGTCGATTACGAGGCCCTCTCGGAGTCGTTTGTGGAGCAGGCCAACGCAGCCGTTGCGGGCCTAAAGCGTGTCGTCGACGTGCGACTTTGCACTCGCGTCATCCAGATCGAAGCCGAGGGCGACTTTTACCGTGTGGAGCTGGCTGCTGGCGCGGCGGAAAGGCCCCGGTCCTGGTTGCGGGCCCGCCATGTGGTGGTCAACGCAGGCGCCCACAGCTTGTTGTTGGCGCAGAAGATGGGATACGGGTTGGAGTATTCGTGCCTGCCGGTGGCGGGCAGTTTCTACTTCACCCCCGATTTGTTGCGTGGCAAGGTCTACACCATGCAAAACGACAAGCTGCCCTTCGCTGCTCTCCATGGCGATCCGGATGTGCGCAGCCCTGGCAAGACGCGTTTTGGCCCCACGGCCCTGCTGTTGCCATTGTTGGAGCGCTACCGTCCCGCCTCGTTCTGGGAATTTCTGCGGGTGTTGCGGCTCGATGGGGCGGTGTTGGCGGTGTTGTGGCAGCTGTTTGGCGACGCTGATATCCGCAGCTACATCCTTCGAAATTTGTTGTTTGAGGTGCCCTGGCTGCGGCGGCGCCTGTTCCTGGCTGATGCCCGCAAGATCGTGCCGGCCCTGCAACTCGACGACCTGCGTTTCGCGGAGGGCTATGGCGGGGTGAGGCCCCAACTTATCGATCGTAAAAACCGCCGGCTGATGCTTGGCGAAGTGTCTATCGCCGACCGGCCCGGGCTCAGTTTCAACGTGACGCCCTCGCCGGGGGGCACCTGCTGTCTGGGCAATGCCGAGCGGGACGCTTTGGCGATCAGGGACCACCTCGGCTGTCACTTCGACCACGACCGCCTGGTGCGGGAGCTGGTGGCGGAACACGTTCGCTGCATCGAGGCGCCAACGGCCGCCTAGGCAGACCTCGACGAGTTCGAAATACCTGATTAGCGTGGCTTCGTCTTTTCATAATGATGTCTTCTGGCCCATTCTCCTGTTGCCCCACCGGTTCCCCACCCCGCCGATGTCTTGATCCTGGCCCTCGATCGCGGTGATGCTGCCGAAGCTCTGGCCCTAGTGGCGGCGATTCCCGCCCTCAGGCGGGTCAAGGTGGGCCTGGAGCTGTTCACGGCGGCAGGGCCCGAGGTGGTGCGCCGGCTAAGGGATCTCGGTCTGCGGGTCTTTCTTGACCTCAAGTTTCACGACATTCCGGCCACCATGGCCGGGGCCTGCCGCTCGGCGGCCCGCTCAGGAGCTGAGTTGATCACGGTCCATGCCTCGGCCGGAAGGGAGGCCCTGCAGGCTGCCCAGGCGGCGGCGGTCCAAGGAGCCGCTGAGGCGGGCCTGGGGGATTCGCCGACGCTGCTGGCGGTCACGGTGCTCACCAGTTGGGATCCAGCTCGTTTCGAGGCCGAACTGGGCTTGAGCGAATCCCTCGGGGCCCATGCCAAGCGTTTGGCAGATCTGGCGGCTGCGGCTGGTCTGGGGGGTGCCGTCTGCTCTCCCCTGGAGGTGGCGGCCCTCCGGAGCTCCCACCCCCATCCTTTTATCTTGGTGACCCCGGGGATCAGGCCAGGTGGCGGTTCCCTGGGCGATCAACGGCGGGTGATGACCCCGGCGGCGGCTCTGGCGGCCGGCGCCAGTGCCTTGGTGATTGGCCGGCCGATTCGGGAGGCAAAGGATCCGGCGACGGCGTTTGAGGCCTGTTGCGGCGAATTGATGGCTTCAGGGGGTGCGGCAGAGCCCTTCCCGTAATAAGTGCGAGGGCTTTATGTGGTAGTGCTGTTGAAAATCAAGGCTGAAAAGACTCATCGAGCGGTAGCCGCAGGCGAAGGCAATTTCTGAGACAGAGTCCCGTGGCTGGGGATTTTGAAGGCGATGGTGGGCCATTTCCAGTCGCTGCTTGCGGATCCACTGGGAGGGAGTGCAGCCAAAACGGTCGCGAAAAACGTACTGCAAGGTACGGCGCGAATAGTGGCTGTGATTTTCGAGATTGGTGAGGTTCAGGGGTTCGCCCAGGTTGGCGAGGATGTAGTCAATCAGTTCGTCAAAGGCGTCGCGGCCATGTTCCTGGCGCTGCCGCAGTCGGTTGTGGGGCGATTCCTGCCGTAAATCCGGGATCAACATCGCCGCCACCAGCCGGTAGATCTGGTCTTCCAGATGCATCCGATCCAGCAGGGTCTGACTGAAACCGAGAAGATCGTTGCAGTTGGCCATCACCTGCCGCAGGAAAACCTGCATCGATTGGCCCGGAATCTCCGTGGGGATCTGCCAGCCATGGGCCTGGTCCATCAGCTCCTGCCAGTGGGGAGGTGCCTCCCGCCAACCGCCCATAGCCATGGCGCAGCGCTTGAGGGTTTCCACCTGAATTCGCACGACCACGCAACTCGTCAAGGTGTTTTCAAAGCTCCAGCTGGCCTTTGGTGCCAACAGCAGGCAGGTGTTCTCCCTGCAGGTCCAAAGCACACCCTTTTGGCGCACACGTTGTTCACCGCCGTAGCCCAGGACCAAGGTGAGGTCATCGCTGGCCTTGACAAGGCCCTGGGCCGGACCGCTGATGTAGGCAACTACTGGAAGTTCGCCAATGTGGATATGGCCACCTTGGCAAAGCCAGGGCGTTCCCCCTGGTAAAATGGCTTCGAATTCACCCACATCAAGGGCCCCCTCAAGAAGATGGCGGCTGGCTTCCGGGGTTTCGAGGCGTTCAAGATGGTTCAGAAAGGGATTGCTTAATCCGGTCTGATCATCTTGCTGGGGAGCGTGCGGATGCTCTTTGGTGTTGGTAGCTTTCTCGGCGTCTGACCAGGACATTGTTTGTCTCCAGTTTAAGGGATGATTGGGTATTGGAGATTTGACGTTTGTGCTTGACCGGTCGTTGTGTGGCAGAAAAAATGTAGAATTAGTCATGGTATTTGATCTTGAGAAGGTTGTTGAACTTTGTTAGTGCATGTATATGATTGCTCATATGGCTATCAACAAATAGGGGTCTGCCCCTTGAATGCCACCTTTCAACCGTAATGCAGTTTTCGCTTTCCCCTTGTCGAAGACACATAAATGCAGGTTTCAGTCGGTCTGGCTTTCGCTCGCATGCATCCAAAAATTTATCAGCCGCATCATAATTCATTTTAGGGCATTTGCGTGGGCTTAGGTCGTCATTTTCATGGCGCTGGCCTGTCATGTTGCTGACAGTCCCCCCAGATTTGCCTAGCCAAGGGATTTTTTGCCGCAAGGAGGTGGTGGACCACAGGGCACTGGTTGGAGTAGGGCTTTCGTTTTTTGCAGAAGATTTGAAGGTGCAACTTTGTCGCCCCTTGCGGGGCCTTGAAAAATTGCTATTTTGTGATAGTTAAAATATGAATTTTAGTTTCCTGGTTACGATTATTACTCCTGATCCGGGTTCGGCCTCGCTTCGTGATCCTTCCCGCTGACAGCCTTTCCAGTGCATCCGAGCACTCCTCCCGCCAGTGGGCTGATCCTCGGCCCCTCAACCATGTGGTGGGGATCGGTGCTTCCGCCGGCGGCCTGGAGGCGCTCAAGGTGCTCTTGGCCCAACTCAAGCTCCAGGGGCTGATGACCTATGTGGTGGCCCAGCACCTTGCCCCTGACCATCCCAGCCTGATTGTCGAGCTGCTGCAGCGGGTCACCCCTTTGCAGGTGGTGACCGCTGTGGATGGCGATCTGTTGCGGCCCGGGGTCGTGGCTGTAGCGCCCTCCAACGGCGATGTGGCGGTAAGGGGCGACCGGCTTGTGGTCAGCGATCCACCGCCCCGCTTCGGTCCGAGCCCCAGCATTGATCGGTTGTTCGAATCGATAGCCCGGGAATGGCGCCAACAGGGGGTGGCGGTGGTTCTCTCGGGCACCGGTTCCGATGGCGCCAGGGGCTTGGCCCAGGTGCGGGCCGCCGGTGGACTCACCTTCGCCCAATTGCCTGAAACAGCCAGATTTGATGCCATGCCCCGGGCGGCCATTTCCCTGGGCGGGGCAAAGAATATACTAGAAACTGGCGCAATCGGCTTGAAGTTAAACTCAGTGGCAGAAAACACGCTTAACTTAGACAGTGCCGGGGGGCAAGAAATGCAATCCCAGACCATCAGCGCCGTCTTGGGGCATCTCAAAAAAGGCACGGGTGTTGATTTCTCTCAGTACAAGGAATCCACCCTGCGCCGGCAGTTGCAACGCCGCATGGCTATTCGCCAGGTAGCCGATCTTGATGCTTATGTGCGTCTGCTCCGGGATGATGCTGAAGAAGCACCGGCCCTGCTTCACAACCTATTGGTCAATGTCACCGCTTTCTTCCGCGATCCGGAGGCCTTTGATGTCCTGGCCCAGTTGCTGAAAGACTATGGAGCTCCGTTGGCTCCTCAGGCCAAATTCCGGGTCTGGGTGCCCGGTTGTGCCACGGGCAAGGAGGTTTACACCCTGGCGATGGTGATCAGTCAGGTGCTTGGCCATCCGATGGTGCTGGCCGATCGTCTCAAAATCTTCGGCACCGACCTTGATGAAGAAGCCTTGGCCGTGGCCCGTCGGGGTGTCTTTCCCCTGTCGGAGGCCGAGGCCATTCCCGCCGATTTGCGCTGCCGGTTCCTGGACGAGGAGGCTGACCAATTCACGATCAAGGATCAACTGCGGGATTGTGTTGTCTTTGCACGCCATAACGTCAGCGAAGATGCCCCTTTCCCACGACTTGATCTGATCTCATGTCGCAACACGCTTATCTATTTCACCCCGCCGCTGCAAGAACGGGTGATCAGTCTTTTTCGGTTTGGCTTATTGCCAGGCGGATTGCTGTTTTTGGGGGAATCCGAGTCCTTGGGCCACGGCCACCAGGGCTTTGCCGTGGCCAATGCCACCCACCGCATCTATCGGCGCAGTGGCGAGATGGCCCGCCGCACCGTGGCGCCCTTGGGCTCTAGTGGAAGCAGGGGGTCCGGGGCTCGGCCGTCTTTGGCCCGCAACGTTGCGCTGCGCGATTCCGTGCCGGAACAGCACATGATTTTGCTGGAGGCCCTCAGCCGCAGTTTCTGTGGGGACTGTCTGGTGCTGGATGACAGCCACAACCTGGTGCAGGTCATTGGCGATGTGACTCCCTATTGCGTCATGCCGGAAGGCTGGATCAGCGCCAACGCCAGTCTTTTCCTCAGGGCGGAGCTGAGGGACGAGGCTCGGGCCCTGTTATTGCTGGTGCGGGCCGATGAGGTGCCAGTTCTCAGCCCCAGCATTCGCCTTCCGGGCGAGGAGTCCAGCGTACGCCTGGAGGTGCGACCCCTGCGGGTCGGTGCACGCCAATTCTGTGTGATTACGTTTCTGCGGGTTGCCGACACCAACCCGGACACCGCCACCGACATTGATGCACCCTTCTTGCCCCGGGCTGGATCAGAGTCCCGGCTGGTTGATTCCTCCTTTGCCAGCCAGATCCTGCGCCTGGAAGAGCAGTTGCTCGCCAGCCAGGATTCCCTGCGCCGTTCTATGGTCGAACTGGAAGAGGCCAACGAAGAGCTCGAAGCCTCCTCCGAAGAGCTGCAAGCCTCCTCGGAAGAATTGCAATCTTCGAATGAGGAACTCGAGGCCTCCAACGAAGAGTTGCAGGCCACCAATGAGGAACTGGGAACCCTTAATCAGCAGCTGCGCTCCCGTAGCGACGAACTACAGCTGCTCAACAACGATCTGGAAAATATCCAGAGTTCGTTGAGCCAGGGCATGGTGATTGTTGATCTGAAGATGTGTATCACTCGCTTCACTCCCCTGGCGGTGCGGGTGTTTGCCCTGGTGGAGTCCGACATCGGCCAGCCCCTGCTCTCGGTGCCCACCACCCTTCAATTGACTGGCTTGCGGCAGGCGATTGTGGAGGTGCTTGCTGGCGTGCCAAGGCGGAACATTGAAGCCAGCAGTGAAGAAGTCGCCTATCTCCTGCAGGTCATGCCCTATCTGGATCGAGATAAGCGGCCCATGGGTGCCATCATCACCATGACGGACTTGGGCGAGCTTGTGGCCCTGCGGCGCACCGCCGAAGCGGCCCTCGCCGATTTCACCCGCCTTACCGACTCCCTGGAGCAGGCGGTGTGGAAACGTAACGGCAATTTCGATCGCTTGCTATATGTCAGCGCCCCCATTCAGATGCTTACGGGTTGGACCCCTACGGAACTCCGCAGCCAGCCCTCCCTGCTCGAGGAGGCGATTGATGCGGCTGATCGCCCTCGGGTGGCCGCCAGTCGTAACAAAGACGGCACTGGCTGGTCGGTGACCTACCGGCTCATTACCCGTGGTGGACGTCGCATCCAGGTTGTTGAGACTGCCTCGGTAATCAAAGATGAACATGAGCATTGTGTAGTTGGCACCTTGACCGATGTCACGGAGACCACTGCCATTGCCGAGCAAGCTGCCAACCTCTCCACAATTTTTGCTTCGGTATTCGATTCTCAATGTTTTGATGTGGTTGTTCTGGACGATTCCCTCAAGGTGGTGATGGCGAATCAGCGGCTCTGCGCCCGCCTGGTCCAAGACATCGGTTCCCTTGTCGGCTTGCCCTTTCAGTTGTTTCTGACCCCCGATGACGGGGCCGCCTTGCTGGAGTTGGCCCGCAGGCCGGCGACAGGGGTGGAGCAGACCGAAAGCCGTGATCTGCAGCTCCTGATTCCCCACGGCCAATCGCTGGCGATGCGGGCTGAAATCGCCGGTCTCCCCAGGCCCCTAGGCGCGGCGGTGATGCGACTGATTCTGGTGGAGCTGCCGCCTTCGCCCCTTAGATGAGTTCCGGGTGGGCTGGATCTCCTTTGAAAGGTCCAATCAGCCCAGCGGTGATCCAGCCGCCATAGAAGCCACCAGCTTGGGCCCGCACGGGTTGACCATCGACCCAACATCCCGACATGGCGGCCGGGTAAAGGCTGAACCAACCGGCCAGCGACGCGAAGGCGGGGCTGGGCTCGGGATACTGCCAGACGGCCCGCGGCAGCCGGCGGCCATCCGGCAGCAGCACATCGAAATAGCGAGCCACCCCTTTCCATTCGCAATAGCTGCGGCCCGGTGCCGGCACCAGCAGACTGAGAGTGAAGGCCGAGGGCGGCAGGTAAAAGCAAGGTGGATGGAAGGTTTCCAGCACCCGCAGGCTGTGGTCGCTAGCGGCCAGGAGGTGCCCCCCGGCCTCGACCCGCACCAGCCTGGAGTCCGGCACCAGGGCGGGGGGGCGGGGATAGGCCGCCACCCGCTCCAGCCCCCCGGGCTCCTGCCAGGGTGAGAGCGAGGTTTCAGCCATGTAAAAAGTGTCGCAGCCGTCTTGCTTCCACGCCGGCACGCCTTTGCAGCTCGGCGTCGCTGAGCAGGGACTCCTGGCGCTGCTGGGCTGCAATCACATCGCTTTCGGAAATAGGGAAGCCTTCGGCATGGGCCAGTTGCAGGAAGTCGCTGATCTCCAGGGGCGATGTCTCGTCTTGCAGGCGGGCCAGCAGATCGCTGTGGCTGCGGGCGTGGGCCAGGAAGGCATCCAGCTCGGTGAGGCTCATGGCGGTTGGGTGGACGGCGGCTGCAGAGAAGGGGAGTCAAGCACTGGGGCCGCTGCAGGGTGGGCCCCAGGGACGATGCTGGTTGCCCCTGGCATGGCCTCCAGCTTCACCGCCTCCCATGCCGCCGGATCCCAGGGCTCCAGCAGCGGTTCGAGGGCCCTGAGGGCTGGTCCATCGGCGGGCTCGAGCCAGGCCTCCTCCAGGCCGTCAGGGATGACCACGGGCATGCGGTCATGGACCCGCGCCAGCAGTTCGTTCGGCCTGCTTGTGAGCACGACGCAACTCTCGACTTCGCTGCCATCCGGCCCGATCCAGCGATCCCAAAGGCCACCCAACCAGAACACACCGCCATCGCGGCGGCGAAACAGCCAGGGTTGTTTCCGGGTCTTGCCCGTGGCCTTGTCGGTGCGGCTCTGCCATTCGTAGAAGCCGTTCGCCGGCAGCAGGGCGCGGCGGTGGCGCCACGGCCCACGAAAACTGGCCTTTTCCATCACCGTTTCCGAGCGGGCATTAATCGGGCGCCGCCGTTCCAATGGGTCCCGGCTCCATTCCGGCAGGAGCCCCCAGAGGGCAAGGCCCACTTCCAGGCGGCCGTGTTGCTGGCGTTGCAGCAGCACCGGTTCCCCTGGTCGCACCTGGGGCCGGGGGGCGTAGTGCTGGCGCCAGCCCGTCGGCAGGGGACCCTGCAGGCGCGGCAGCAGCGCCTCCATCTCGGTGGTCAGGGCGTAGCGACCGCACATGGGACCAGCTTGGCCGGCCCCATCCACTTGTGCAAGCAGGTCGGCTCCGTTCGGTTCTCACCCGTGACCTTGGGGACAGGGGAGGACCGCACCTTCTAGGTTGGGCTAACCACCAGTGGAACTGTGGCATGGCCCTCCGCCAAGATGACAATCGCCCCAATCGGCGCTTTGGCCTGATCAACCTGTTGTTGGTGGGTTTCGGCCTGTTGCTCTTGTTCAGCAATTTTTTGCCTAATCCGGCCAATCAGGTGCCGCGGGTGCCCTACTCGCTTTTCATAGACCAGGTAAATGCCAATAATGTAAAGCGCGCTTACATTACTTCTGATCAAATTCGCTACGAGCTCAATAAAGCTCCAGCCGAAGGTGCTCCCGTCTTGCTGGCGACGACGCCGATCTTCGACATGGAGCTGCCCCAGCGGCTCGAACAGCACGGCGTCGAGTTCGCGGCGGCACCGCCGGCCAAGCCCAATCTTTTCACAACCCTGCTTAGTTGGGTGGTGCCGCCGCTGATTTTCATACTTGTCCTTCAGTTCTTTGCCCGTCGCAGTGGCATGGGTGGTGCTCAGGGGGCATTGAGTTTTACCAAAAGTAAGGCTCGGGTTTATGTGCCTGATGAAGAATCCCGAGTCACTTTTGCCGATGTGGCAGGGGTAGATGAAGCCAAGGCCGAACTCAATGAAATCGTCGATTTCCTGAAGACGCCGGAGCGCTACGTCGCCATTGGCGCCCGTATTCCCAAGGGGGTTTTGTTAGTGGGTCCTCCTGGTACTGGTAAGACCCTACTCTCCAAGGCAGTTGCCGGTGAAGCTGGGGTGCCATTCTTTATTATCTCTGGCTCTGAATTTGTTGAATTGTTTGTTGGTGCCGGCGCGGCGCGGGTGCGAGATCTCTTTGAAGAAGCTAAAAAGAAAGCACCTTGTATCATTTTTATCGATGAACTTGACGCAATCGGTAAGAGTCGTTCTGGCTCCATGGGTGTTGTGGGTGGCAATGACGAGCGGGAACAAACCCTCAACCAGTTGCTCACCGAGATGGATGGCTTTGCCTCCAAGGACAAGCCGGTGATTGTTTTGGCCGCCACCAACCAACCCGAGACCCTCGATGCGGCCCTATTGCGCCCGGGCCGTTTCGATCGCCAGGTGCTGGTGGATCGTCCCGATCTTTCGGGCCGGCGCACCATTCTTGATATCTATGCCAAAAAGGTGAAACTGGCCGAAGGGGTTGATCTCGATAAGATTGCCCAGGCCACCAGCGGCTTTGCCGGCGCCGACCTGGCTAACCTGGTTAACGAGGCTGCCCTGCTGGCGGCGCGGGTGAAGCGCACCAGTGTCGAACAGGGCGATCTCAACGAGGCGATCGAGCGGGTCGTGGCTGGCCTTGAAAAACGCAGCCGCGTGCTGCAGCCCGATGAGAAAAAAGTGGTGGCTTTCCACGAAGTCGGTCACGCCATCGTGGGTCACCTGATGCCCGGGGGCAGCAAGGTTGCCAAGATCTCTATCGTGCCAAGGGGTATGAGTGCCCTGGGTTACACATTGCAGCTACCGACCGAAGAGCGCTTCCTCAACTCCAAGGAAGATCTCGAAGGCCAGATCGCCACCTTGCTGGGGGGACGCAGCGCCGAAGAGTTGGTGTTCGGAGAAGTCACCACCGGCGCCGCCAATGATCTACAGCGGGCTACCGATATCGCTGAGCAGATGGTGGGCACCTACGGCATGAGCGAAACCCTGGGCCCACTGGCCTATGACAAGCAGGGTGGCAATCGTTTTCTCGGCGCTGGCAACAACCCTAGGCGTTCCGTCAGTGATGCTACCGCCCAGGCGATTGACAAGGAGGTGCGGGGACTGGTGGACCGCGCCCATGGCCGGGCATTGAGCATCCTGCGCCAGAACAGACCCCTACTGGAAAGCATCAGCGAGAAGATCCTGGCCCAGGAGGTGATTGAGGGCGACGAACTCAAGGGGCTCCTGGCTAGCAGTGTCATGCCTTCCGCCGATGCGGTGCAGGCCGAACAGGTTCTGGTGGCAACTACTTCCTGAACTGACTTGACAATCCTGATTTTGCAATGAGCCCTGACTTCCGCACAGCCTTACCCCAATGGGCCAGATTGTGATGTCGTGATCTTGAGGGGGGAGTTGCGATCTGGTTCGACGATCTGCTGTTTACAATCTGCGGGAGACGCTAACCTGAACTTCTGCGTGTGTTGTTGAGCTGAACGCAGGCTCAGTCTCCCGGCTCGAATGCGGCGTGGACTGGCGGGCATAAGAATATATCGTAGATCAAGCTGGATCTACTGTGGAATCCCAACAATTCTGATGTTCCACTATTGCTGAGATACGTTATCTATATGGAACGAAGTAGTGGTTCTAAACTTCCGAGATCGACTTTGAAGTCTGCGAATTGCAACCTGCTATAGGGAAGTGCATGAGATTGTGAGTCCATGGGAGTTCCAAAACACTGCTGTACTCTGGCCCCTAGACCACGGGCGACTGCGGCAACGTAGCCGTCGCCGTTAGCCGTGATCTCGATGTAGTTCTCCAGGTGTTTCGCCCAGATTATGTTGATTGCGTGGGCCCCTTGAGCGGCAATCACAATTCGGGCATTAGAGAGCCGGTGAATCTGCTCTTCTAAGGGTAATTCTCCAGGAATAACCACATCAATATTTGGGAAACGGGTCGTGAGGCACTCTGCAACTTGGCGCCAATTGACGAGCTGCCGACTGTCCCGCTGCGATCGGATCAGCAGGACCACTTCTGCACCGTATCGTCCTGCAGGGAGCGAATCCCTTACCCTCGAAGAGAGTTCCTGTAGCAAGCAAGGCTGGAGAAACCCCGAAGGAATCATGCGCATGACCTCAACCGCGCGTACTCTCAAGAGTGACTGTGGGGGCGCAATGTTTATCTCCTGCCTGAACCCTGCCCGATGGAGGATCTCCCGACCAAATCGTGATCCGATTGTTAGGCGGGGATAGTCTGCAAGTCTACTTTCAAACGCAACCAGAGAAGTTGCAATCTCCACCAAGAAGTGAGCATAGTTGGTTTGGTTACGCTGCAAAGCGATAAAAGAACCATCGATCGAGTAAATCCTGCTGCCAACGGCAAGACGATCTCCGCAGCCGGAAGATACCTCCTGGGCAGCCGTCTGGTTCGCACATAGGGTGATCAAACCGCTCCAGGTATTGAGCAGCCAGCCTTTCTCGATTGCATAGGAGGTAATCATCGCTTCAGTCCCCTGCGACGCGACCAGGGAGTCAAACAGCGTTTGTCCCTCAGGGGGAGTGAAATAAAAAGAAGTACAGGGATTTAGTGGATCATGCTGCCACCAATGACCATTTCTCAGCAGCACGCTATGGTCGGGTTGACAAGAAAGAGGACGGATCCAGCCTCTGGACTCCGACCATTTGCGCAATAACCAGAGCAGTTGAGTAGATCTCAGCAGGAAAGCGGCAGGTAGCTGGGCTATCTTCATGCGCAGACTGGCTAGAATTTTAGGGCCTGAGGAGATTGGGAAGAAATTAGTCATTAACCACCTAGATAAGTGAAAATCAAATTTTTTAATGTCTCTCCCCTAAGCCCTCCGAATGGGAAAACGTTTTTGCTTTCTGGGGATACCCAAGCAAACGCAAGTCCAGTAGAGTAGCGCCATGGTCAGGAATAAGGCTTTTAACCTGCAATGAAATGGTGAAGCTGGTGCACGATGAGTATGGCAAGCGCCTGACGTGCGGCGGTTCTCAAGTTGTCTTCCTCTCTTATCAGGTCGGCAACCAAATCCATCTCATTAATGGCGAACATCTGGCCGCGGGCCATGAAACTAAAGCTCGCCAGATAAAGCAGTCCTTCAGCGTCTTGCAGGCGACGTTGAAGTTCGTTCTGCTTTCGGGCGATGGCCATGAATTTCTCAAGCTTGGTGAGTAGAATACCTGCAACGCTATGTATTGATGATGGTGATCAAAAAAAACATTTGTTAGCGCTACTTGAGTTTGTGCCAAAGATGCCGAAGTCGTTGACGCCAAGAGAAGGAACCTGATGAAGGAACAGGCTGTAGCTCTGGATCAAGGCTGTCTTCCCATGTTAGGAAAACTAGCTGGGCTATTGCTTGCCAGTCGATCCGATCACCTACGGGACCTTGAAGCTCCAGATCGGGGGACAATAGGAGTGAAGAGGGATGGCTAACAGCAAGTGCGTGGGATTCGGCACCTTCAGGCGGAGGACTGGAAGCAATATCTCTGGATGCGTAATCTATAGCCTGCCAAATCAACCAGTCACGATCGAAAGATTTTCCATCCATGATCTCGTCACACAATGCTTTCCAGTGGAAGCAGCCCCGCTGCCCAGAGACCACCCTTGTGGCCATCCATCCAGCAAGTGCTTTACTTACAATTTGTTGAATACTTCTCACAGGAAAGTGTGCGAGGTAAATGCTATCGAAAGGCAAATAAACTTCGGGAGGATTTGAATGGGGTCTAAAAAGACGATGGGATCCTTGTGAGATGTTGTCGCGGCTGCGTACATGGAGTGGAGGAACTCTGATAACAATCTTCACATTTTGAGACTGTTGATAGCGAGAGAAGCGCTCATTTAATTTAAGGCTATTCAGATTCCAGGGAAGATAATTACGCCAGTTCCAGTACGCGATACCTTGTTCTGGTATTGAAGCAAGAGCTTCCCGGAAGCAATTCTTATCCGGTGCCTGGATAAACTCATCCGCATCCAGTGGGATTACGATGTCTGCGCAATCATGATTAGCTGCCTCGTGATAAAGCGCAGTAACCTTTTCAGACTGTTCATGACCGAATCTATTGTCCTGGCAAAGATTGATGGCCCACCCTTCACTCACAAGGTTTCTAAGAATAGCAAACGTATCGTCTTTTGAGCCATTATCTAGAATGCGAAGAGAATCGCAGAAGCGTAAATTATTAATTACGGATGCCCTGATAATATCGGACTCGTTTTTAACCATCATTACACCCACAACCTTTAAGGGGCGCTTTATGCTTGTTGTAGATTGATTATTGGGCTGAGCTAAATTTTCAATTTGATTTTTGGTAAGCATAAAATCCTTTACACATTAAACTCTATTTTAGCAGAAAGCACCCATTTTTGGGGCGGTTCTGTCCACTGCGAACTTGATACCTGCTCAAAGCTTGACTGTAGCCTGACTCTCGTTTGAGTCTCAGACAAAGAATGATTTCAATGGCCGCCCTGCTGGCCGCTACCTCAACAGCGGACTGGCTGGCGACCGAGCTGGTCCACATGCAGGAGCGGATCGGCCACAGCTCTCGCAACTCCTCAAAAACCGCTGTGTCCAGCGAAAGCCCAGGCCACCGCTTGGCGCAGGCCCTTTGCTCAAGCCCTGGAGGGTCCTATCGGCAGCACGCGATTCCGGTCTCGCAAACCCATACTTCCACCTCGTTGTACACCGGCAGTTCCCGCCGCTTGGCCCATCTCCCCTGGGTCGGATTGGCCTGGATATGGCAATCGCCGCTGAGGGACGGCTCCAGCTAGTTCTCTGAGCTTGCTGTCAATGACCATCAATCTCAAACCCACTATCCCAAACCCACCCTGCCCTCCTGCATCGCCGCTAGCAGTCTTTCCACCTCAAAAATGGTAATTCCTGGATCCTGCGACGACCTTGTCGGGATCAAACCCTTGCGCTTTGCGGTCTTCTCCGACGCCAGCGATGGCCCCACCTTGCGCTACTTGCGCCACTGGATCGAAAGGGGCCACCAGCGGATCGGCCAACCCCTGGAGCCGCTCGATCGCGAAGCCTTCGATGCCCTCGATGCCGTCCTCAATGATCCGCAGCTGCGCTTCGACTTCGACATGGAGCCTGGGGATCTGCTGATCATCGACAACCACAAGGTGGCCCACGATCGCGAGGCCTATCAGGACGATCCCAGCGCCCCGCGGCTGAAGGTGCGGCTCTGCCTTAATCAATCCTTGTCTTCCATGGCGGCCCCCACAGATGCCAGGGCCACCCAACAGCCTTGACCAGGGCAGCCATCCAAGCCAACGGCACTACCAGGGGAGCTTTCCCGGGAGCAAGCCGTGAATATCATGGCATGGTTAGGGTTAAGTTTTGTTAGCTTTGTGGCGTTAAACAGGCAAATATGCACGATCTGGGCTTAACTACATTTGAAAAGGATTTTGTTAATTAATCGCTTATGGATTTAAAGGCGCTTTGCGAAAATATTTCTAACAGTCGTCACAGTGTATATGCAGACCTTCCGATTGCCTGGAATGCAAATCAATTGGATCCTGAAAGTTGTCACTATAGTAACAAGAATGAACGTTTAGGAATTGATTTTCAGGTCAGCAAGCTGCCTTTTTCGGGATTGCATGTGATGGATCCGCGCCTCGTAACCATCGCTGCGGGTGCCAGTAATGAAAAACATCGTCACGCCCACGAATCGATTTTTGTTCTTCTTTCTGGCCAAGGTGAGATCGTTATTAATAAACATGTCATCACTCTTAATGAGTATAGTGTTGCCTATGTACCGCGCTGGGTTGTTCATCAAACCCGCAACACCTCTACTGAGATCCCCTTGCTGTTGTTAGCAATCACGGATTTTGGACTGACCTCTTCTGTGTGAGGTGGATGCCTTTTATTGGACAGTTCTGGCCCCTGACATCGTTAATCCTGGGCGGGAGGAACAGGGTTCATTCTCAGTATAGACCTCATGGGGAGTTCTGCCTCCCAGGGAGCTGTGTGGTCTT
>JBIKMU010000049.1:0-26565 GCA_044359075.1 Cyanobium sp.
CTCGACATGGGGGCCCTGATCGCCGGCGCCAAGTACCGGGGTGAATTTGAGGAGCGGCTCAAGGCGGTGCTCAAGGAGGTGACCGCCAGCGAGGGGCAGATCGTGCTGTTCATCGATGAGATCCACACCGTGGTCGGGGCCGGTGCCGCCGGCGGCTCGATGGATGCCAGCAACCTGCTCAAGCCGATGCTGGCCCGGGGCGAACTGCGCTGCATCGGCGCCACCACCCTTGATGAGCACCGCCAGCACATCGAGAAGGATCCGGCCCTGGAGCGCCGCTTCCAGCAAGTGTTCGTGGATCAACCCACCGTGGAGGACACAATTTCGATCCTGCGCGGCCTTAAGGAGCGCTATGAGGTGCACCATGGCGTGCGCATTGCCGATAACGCCTTGGTGGCGGCGGCGGTACTCAGCAGCCGCTACATCGCCGATCGCTTCTTGCCCGACAAGGCCATCGACCTGATGGATGAATCGGCGGCGCGCCTCAAAATGGAAATCACCTCCAAGCCGGAGGAGATCGATGAACTGGATCGCCGCATCCTGCAGCTGGAGATGGAGAAACTCTCCCTCGGCCGTGAATCCGATGTGGCCAGCCGCGATCGTCTGGAGCGGCTCGAAAAGGAACTGGCCGAGTTGTCCGAACAACAGAGCGGTCTCAATGCCCAATGGCAGCAGGAAAAGGGCAGCATCGATGAGCTCTCCGCCATCAAGGAGGAGATCGAACAGGTGCAACTCCAGATCGAGCAGGCCAAGCGCAGTTACGACCTCAACCGCGCCGCCGAACTCGAATACGGCACCCTCGGCGAGCTGAACAAAAAACTGGCCGCCAAGGAAGCCGAGCTCACCGGGGCCCACAGTGGCAAGACCCTGCTACGGGAAGAGGTCACCGAGGATGACATCGCCGAAGTGATCGCCAAGTGGACGGGCATTCCGGTGAGCAAGTTGGTGCAGTCGGAGATGGAGAAACTGCTCCATCTCGAAGACGAACTGCATACGCGGGTGATTGGTCAGCAGCAGGCGGTCACAGCGGTGTCCGATGCCATCCAGCGCTCCCGGGCGGGGCTTTCCGATCCGAATCGGCCGATTGCCTCCTTCCTGTTCCTGGGCCCCACCGGTGTGGGCAAGACCGAGCTTTCCAAAGCCCTGGCCGCCCAGCTGTTTGACAGCGAGGAGGCGATGGTGCGCATCGACATGAGCGAATACATGGAGAAGCACGCCGTCAGCCGCCTGATCGGAGCGCCTCCGGGCTATGTGGGCTACGAGGAAGGCGGCCAGCTCACCGAGTCGGTGCGGCGCCGTCCCTACGCGGTGATCCTCTTTGATGAGGTCGAGAAGGCCCACCCCGATGTCTTCAATGTCATGTTGCAGATCCTCGATGACGGTCGCGTCACCGATGGCCAGGGTCGCACGGTGGATTTCACCAATACGATCTTGATTCTCACCAGCAATATCGGCAGCGCTTCGATTCTCGATCTCGCCGGTGATCCAGCCCGTCACGGCGAAATGGAGCGGCGGGTCAATGAGGCTCTGCGGACCCATTTCCGCCCCGAATTCCTCAACCGGCTCGATGAATCGATCATCTTCCACAGCCTCAAACAGGAGGAACTGCGCCAGATCGTCGATCTGCAGGTGAAGCGCCTGGCCCAGCGCCTGGAGGACAGAAAACTAAGCCTCAATCTCGATGCCGAAGCCCTCGACTGGCTGGCGGCCGTGGGCTACGACCCCGTTTACGGGGCCCGTCCCCTCAAGCGCGCCATCCAGAAGGAGCTGGAAACCCCGATCGCCAAGGCGATCCTCGCCGGCAGCTTCCCGATGGGTAGCACCATCGCGGTCGATGTCGAATCCGAGCGGTTGCGCTTCCGTCAGGCCGAGGTGGCCAAGCCAGCTTCCCCAGAGGCAGTGCTGGTCTGAAGACAGGCAGCCAACGGCAAATGGCCTAGCTCCAAAGGGCCCCAACTGGGGCCCTTTTTTGGTCCTTGGCCTCAGGCCAGGGTGCCCATGGGCTTGTATTCCTGCCCCGGGGCCAGCACGGGTCGGCGGTGAGCATAGTTACCAAAATGCTCGCGGGCATTGGCGAGGATCTGGGGTTTGCTGGGATGGGCCATCGACAGACTGTCGATGCCAACGATGCGATCGAGCAGATCGGGGCGGTGCTGCTGGAGGTAATCCAACAGCACCAGGCGCATGTCGCTTTCGCCGCTGCCGTGGCCCAGCAGCAGCACCCCATCGGCAGCGGCCATCGCCGCCACGATCTGGGCTAGATATTCACTGTCAATCGGCGCCCTTTGGCCGGCCTCGTCCCGATCGTGACGATGGGTGAGGGATTCGCGGCCGGCCCAGCCACCATGGGGCTTCAACACCGCATGCTCGACCCCATCGCCCTCCAGCTGCAAAACATCGGTGTGGTGGTGGTCGAGATGCAGAACCAACCGGTGACTCTGGTCGCCCCTGGGGGAAGCTGCCTCGGGCTCGGGATGCTCGGCTGTGACCCCAGCCTCCTGGAGCAGATGGCGGACGCGCAACATGGCTTCGCTATCGAGATCGGGGGATTGGATGCCGCAACCGAGTCGAATCCAGGATTCCTGGCCGCCTGGCATGACGATCTTCAGACGTCGGCCATCCAGTTCACTGACCTCGGCGCCCAGCGCCCTCAACAGGGCCTCCACCTTGGATACCCGCACCCCGTGTTGCAGGGGGTGGGCATAGAGGGCCGCCAAGGTACTCAGATGGTGTCGTTGCATCGAAAGGGGTGAAGCGGCTGGCTTGACCCTATCTAGCTATGCAGAGTAGATCGGCTGTACTTAACGATCAAATGTGACTCTTTTTGCTTGGCTTGCGTCCATTTGCATTTACTCATTCCACTTTTAAAACATCCACCGGCCCCTCACCAAGCCGGTTGAGTTCGTCGGCAGCCCGCAGGGCTGCCTCGTGGGTGTGGAACAGATAGGCCCCGTCGCAGTCCTCCACCTCAACCACGCCTTGGTGGACTTGCTCTATGGCCAAATAACGGCCGCTGGCGAGGCGCTTGAGGGCGTAGCGCTCAGGTTGGGTGCAATCCATGGGGTGAGCAGGATCGATTTCCGGGGACCAGAAGTGCTGCATGGGAAGGCCTTGCTGCTTTAATTCTTACAGCAAAGAAAAGACCTTAGGGTTAAAAAGCCTCACCCCGCTTGCTTGGTCGCCCAGCTTGCTTGGTAAACCCATTTACTTTGTCAACCTGTTTGCTTTGTCAACCCGCTTGCCTGGTCAACCCACTTGCCTGGTCTACCCAGAGGTTGGGCCCGTTGGCTGTGGGGGCAGATTGACTGAGAGAATCGGTGCTGCCTACGCACTTTTTGCGGATGTACACCGATTGGTCCTCCGTCATCCTGCTGCTGCTCACTGCGGTCCCCCTTGGCGTGGTGGTCGGCGTGACCGGTTTCTTTATCTGGAAGCAGCAGGGGAAGAGACGGGCCTGACCAAGGGGATGAGCAAGCCCTTGGTGCTAGGCGGTGATCCCTGGCCCAGGCAGACAAGGCAAGTGCGGTAGCTCTCGCTGTTCTTACGCAAAATGCCGCTGCCACCGCAGTGCTGACAGGGCTTTACGGCAAAGGCTTGGCCTTGATGCTGCGAAAGGATTGCCGCGGCCGCTGGGCCGGTGCCTTGGGCCACCTGGCCAAGGTCTTGATTCGCCGCTGGCGGCTCTGGGGATTGGTTCGTGTGCATCCGCACACTGTGCCTCCTAATCACGGCCCCAAATCAGAAATCTTTCTGCAGAGTTGCTGGCTGGTAGCCATGGCGTCAGCCGAAGATACGGCTCCCGTCAATTTCCTGCAAAAGTTCGTTACTGGAGAGCCGGCTGCCCTCCGGCACCAGGCCAGCGCTGGCTGCCAGCAAGCCGATCACCCCTGGGGCGTCCAGGCCCTGGGCCCGCAGCCCGGCTAGGCCTGCCGATCCTTCCCGCTTGCTGAGGCGTTGGCCCTGCTTGTCATGCCAAAGGGGCACATGGCCGTAGCGGGGCGGGGCATGGCCCAACACCCCCATCACGGCCACCTGGGCGCCGGTGGAGGACCAAAGATCAGCGCCCCGCACCACATCACTGATGCCGAGGGCCAGTTCATCCACAGCGGTGGCCAGGTGATAGGCGATCAGTCCATCGGCACGGCGCAGCACGAGATCCCCGACCTGATGGATGCCATCCATGCAGCCTTCCGCAGCCACTCGCTCCTGCCAGAGGAGGGTGGTGGCGGGCAGTCGCAGGCGCCAACTGGGCAGCCGCTGGTTCTGGGGGCCCCACAGGGGCGTGAGCCCGCGGCAAAAGCCCGGATAGACGCTGAGGCGGCCATGGGGGGCTGAAATATCGGCCAACAGGCGGCGGCTGCAGCGGCAGGGGTAAAGGAAGCCATCGCGTCGGAGCGCCGAAAGCACGCTGGCGTAGAGACCCCGGCGCTGGCCCTGGAAGACCGGCGGACCATCCCAGATCAACCCCAGCCACTGGAGGTCTTCAAGTATGGAATCGGTTGCTCCAGCCCGGTTGCGAGGGCTGTCGAGATCGTCAATACGCAACAACCACTGGCCGCCTTGGCTGCGAGCGTCAAGCCAGCTAACCAGGGCGGTACGGAGGTTGCCGAGATGCAGGGGCCCGGTCGGGGAAGGGGCAAACCGACCTCGGTAGCCCCCCACTCTCCTTTTAACGCCTTGCTGGAGCAAGGCCCGCAGGTGATCCGGCAGGCGCAGGGAGTGGCTGATCAGCCTTGAACACGATCCTTGAACAGCTTGCCGGCGGTGAAGGCGGGCACGCGCTTGGCGGGGATCTTGATCTTTTCGCCAGTCTTGGGATTCAGACCTTGACGGGCGGAGCGCTCGCGGGGCTCGAAGGAGCCGAAGCCCAGGATCGAGACTTTTTTGCCTTCGACCACCGAGTCAACGATGGTTTCGATGGCGGCGTCGACCACCATCGAAACATCAGTTTTGGTGAGTTCGGTGCGGGCGGCAACGAGATTAACGAGGTCAGCTTTGTTCATTGGTTGGGGGGGGCCTCCAGATTGGCGATCGAGGGAACCAGTGATGAGGCGAGCCGATCCCGGGACCGACCGCCGAGGCAACGGGCGCGCCAATCGTATGGGCAGTTGAGCGGCACGGCAACAGAAAATTCGCGACTAGACAAGGTTTTTGGCCCTAAACCCACCCTCCAGGCCCCCTGGAAGCCTGGCCAAGTCCCCCTGGGGCAGCCCCGGTTCAGAGGGGGTCGATCCCTTGCGCCAACAGCATTTCGGCCTGTTTTTCCAGGTCGGCCAACAGCGCCTCTGCTGACCCCACCAGGCTTTCGCCCCGCAGGGCCCCCAGGCCGGCGCCGCTGGCGATCCAGCCAGGGGTATCCGCCGGCAACCAGGCCCGCAGGGCCCGCAGGCTGGCGATTTGCCGGGGCCAGTGAAAAGTGCGGCGGCTGCGGCGGGGTTCCAGGCGGCCCGGCGCAACGGGCACCAGCAGGCGCCCGCAGAAGAGCCCCCCACCGTCATCAGCCCCGCCAGCGTCTGCGCCAAGGGCGTGCAACACGCAGGCCCCGGGACTAGGCCCCGGTGTCCAAAGCAACCGCAGCCCCGGCGTGAGGGCATGCTCAATGCCGAAGGTTTTCAGGGCCTTGACCCCAGGCAGCAGGTAGGCCTCCTGTTCCTGCACCAGCACGGGCCAGCCGAGGGCCTCCTGCAGGGCCCGGCAGCGGCCGTGGCCGTCCCGTCCCGTCAGCACGATCTGACCCGGACGGGGCCGGTGCTGCAGAAATGCCAGGTTGGCCTCTGTCAGCGCCGGCACATCGATCAGCAAATCGCCATCTGAATGCTCCAGAAACCAGGCGCTGCCGCCTTGGTTATCCCGGTTGGGGGCAAACAACCAGAGGTCGGAACGCACGGGCCGGGGGGGGCGCCCCGGTTCGCGGCTGTGCGGGGCCGCTGTCATGGCGGGTTCAACGCGAAAGATTCGCTGGCATCAGGCCTAGCTTGACGCCCAACCAGACCAGTGCCCTTTGTCGGCGATCCGGATCGGCCATCCCTCGCCCCTTGGGGCCAGCATCACCAAGGCGGGCGTCAACTTTTCTGTGGTAGCTCCCCTGGCGACCCGGGTGGAGCTGTTGTTGTTCGCCTCCGGCTCCGCCCGCGAACCTGAACAGATCATCGAGCTGGATCCGCGCCACCGCTCCGGGGACCATTGGCATGTGGAGGTGTTGGGCGTGGGCCTCGGCTGCTGCTACGGCTACCGCGTGTTTGGTCCGCTGCAGCCCGGCGGCCATGGCTTCAATCCCTCCAAGGTGCTGCTCGATCCCTGCGCCCGGGCGATCACCGGCTGGGATGTGTATGAACGCCTCCAGGCCGTCGGGGCGAAACCGAATACGGCCACCTGCCTGAAGGGGGTGGTCACCGAGCGGGACCGCTTCGATTTCGAGGCGGCGCCCCGGCCGCGACAACCCTGGCAGACCTCCCTGATTTACGAACTGCATGTGGGCGGCTTCAGCCGCGGCCCCGACTGCGGGGTGGCCCCCGAGCGCCAGGGCACCCTGCTGGGGTTGATCGATCGCCTGCCCTACCTGCAGGACCTGGGGATCACGGCGATCGAGTTGCTGCCGGTGATGGCCTTTGACCCCCAGGATGCGCCGATCGGCCGCTACAACCACTGGGGCTACAGCCCCCTGAGCTGGTTTGCGCCCCACCCCACCTATCTGGTCAGCGACGAGCCGCTGCAGGCGCGTCAGGAGGTGCGCCAACTGGTGAGCGCCGCCCACCAAGCGGGTCTGGAGGTGATTTTGGATGTGGTCTACAACCACACCAGCGAGGGCAACCAGGCGGGGCCCACCTTGAGCTGGCGGGGCTTGGCCGATAGCCACTACTACCACCAGAATTCCAGCGGTGATTACTTGGATGTCAGCGGTTGCGGCAACAGCATCGCCGCCAATCGCCCCCTGGCCCGGCGCCTGATCCTGGAATCGCTGCGTTGTTGGGCCATTGAGCTGGGCATCGATGGTTTCCGTTTCGATCTCGGCATTGCCCTGGCCCGGGGTGAGGAGTTGATGCCCCTCGACATGCCGCCCCTGTTTGAGGAGATGGAGGCCGATCCCGACCTCAGCGACCTCAAGCTGATCAGTGAACCCTGGGACTGTGGCGGGCTCTACCGGCTGGCGGATTTTCCGGCCCAGCGGGTGGCCGCCTGGAATGGTCGCTTCCGGGATGATCTGCGCCGTTTCTGGAAGGGGGACGAGCGCTGCACCTGGCTGCTGGGCCAGAGGCTCGCCGGCAGCCCCGATCTCTACGGCGGCCAACCGGCACCCCTGGGCCGCCAGATCACCTTCCTCACCGCCCACGACGGCTTCACCCTGGCCGATTTGGTGAGCTACGACCGCAAGCACAACCTGGCCAATGGGGAGAACGACCGCGATGGCGATAACCACAACAACAGCTGGAACCACGGTGTCGAGGGTCCCAGCAGTGACAAAAGCATCGAGACCCTGCGCCAACGCCAGTTGCGCAATCTGTTGACGACTCTGTTGTTGGCTCCGGGGGTGCCGATGCTGCTGATGGGCGATGAGGTGCGCCGCAGCCAGGGGGGCAACAACAACACCTGGTGCCAGAACAACCCCCTCGGCTGGATGCACTGGAACCCCGATGCCGACGATCGGGCCCTGATGGTCTTCCTGAAGCGTTTGATCGGCCTGCGCCAGACCCTGGCTCCCCTGCTCAATCCGGAGAATCCCCTGGCCAGTGGCCCCCCCAGCGGGCCCAGGGACAGCGGCCTTGCTTGGCGCGAATGGCACGGGGTGGATTTGTACAAACCCGATTGGGCCAGTTGGTCCCATTCCCTGGCCTGGAGCCTCAGTGACCTTGGGCGAGGCCCGCTGCTTTGGTGCGGCATGAACGCCTATTACCAACCGATGACCTTTTCACTGCCGCTGGCGCCGACGGGCTGGTTGCGGGTGATCGATACCGGCCTGCCCAGCCCGGAGGACCTGCCGGCCCAGCCCCAAGCCTGGTCCGAGACCCAGATCTGCCTGACCGGCCGCAGCCTGGCATTGATGGTGGCCGCACCGCTGCTGCAGGACTTCGATCTGGACCGCTGCCATCCCTAGGGGGAAGGGGCAACGAGAGGGTGCGGCATCGTGGACTGGGATTGGAGTGGAGAACCGATGGCGCTGGAGGTGGCCCTGGCCCTGTTAGAGCGCGATGGACTATGGCTACTGCAATTGCGGGACGACATTGAGGGGATCGTCGCGCCGGGCTGCTGGGGCTTGTTCGGCGGCCACCTGGAGCCCGGCGAAAGCCCGGAGGAAGGCCTGCGGCGGGAGCTGCAAGAAGAAATCGCCTACACGGCCGCCAGCCTGGAGCCCTGGTGGCGCCTGGAGAACGATGGGCGGGTGCGCCATTTCTTTCGCGGCCCATTGAGTTGTCCCCTTGACGATCTGCGCCTGCTGGAGGGCCAGGACCTGGCCCTGGTGAGCCTCAAGGAGCTGGGCACGGGTCAGGTCTGGAGCGCCAAGATCGGCCAGCACCGGCCCCTGGCCCCTTCGTTGCAGATGGTCGTGGCCAGGTTGGCAGGCAGCGCCGCAGGCCAGCAGCCATGAACAAGGGCACGGCGTAGCCGTAACCGTGACGACCGTGACGCCGGGGGCAAGGCCAGCTCCGCTACGCCTATAACTTCTTTGGCCACACCACCACCATTGTGGAGGGGCAGCCGATCCCGCCTGGCCGTCATCAGGTGCGGGTCGAGTTTGCCTACGATGGCAACGGCATCGCCAAGGGCGGTGGCTTGAGCCTTTATTTGGATGGCCACAAGGTGGGTGAGGGTCGGATCGAACAAACCGAACCGTTCGTTTTTTCAGCTGACGAAACCCTCGACATTGGTTTCGAATCCGGCAGCAGCGTCACCACTGATTACAGCAGCAACCATTTCAATGGCGAGGTGAACTGGGTGCAGATCGATGTGGGCGAAGACGCCAATGACCTCGACCATTTCCTCAATCAACAGGAGCGGCTCAAGATTGCGATGGCTCTACATTGAGGGTTTTAGTGCTCGGCATTCCAGCCTATCTGTACAAACAATCGTCATAGGGCGATTGACAGGTATTTTATGGCGAGACAAAATGCATTGGCTCCATCAACCAGCCATGCCCAAGCAACTTTCGCTACCTAAATCTGATTCGATTCAGCGCCTCCGCCTCCTTGCCTTCGGGGCCTGCGCCTCCGCCAGCCTGCTGGTACTTGGTGCGGCAGCCGAAGCGGCACCCACCTACAAGGCCAGGACCTTGGCAACGGGTCTGGAGAGTCCACGGGGGGTGGCGATCGCCCCCGACGGCAACCTGGTACTCAGCGAAGCGGGACGGGGCGGCAATGGTCTCTGCCTCACCGGCGGCAGCGGTAACAGCGTTTGCTATGGCACCACCGGGGCCCTGGGCCTGTTCAACTTCTCAACCAACTCTTATTCCCGTGCGATCACCGGCATCCCCTCCCTGGCGCGGCAGAACTCTTCTCTCTATGACGATGCAACCGGCCTGAACAAACTCACCTTCAACGGAAGTGGGCAACTCATGGGCGTCTTCGGTAACGAAGGCGGTATCAGCCCGTTCCCCGGCCCAGCAGGCCAGTGGTTCGGCCGGACGGTCTCCATCGACCTGGCTGGCAGCACCGTGACCCCCCTGGCCAACATCACTGCTTTCGAAGTGTCAAATAATCCACACACCGCTGCTGTCGACAGCAATCCCTGGGACCTGGTGGTGCGCGGCAGCGACACGTTTGTCACCGATGCCGCCGGCAACAGCCTCGTCAAGGCCGACAGCCTCAATCAAGTCTCCCTGGTGCACGTCTTCCCCAACAAGGACGTCAATACTCCCACCAACGCTCCCCCAGTCTTCCCTCCCGTAGTTTCCGCCCAGACCGTGCCCACCGGCTTGACCATCGGACCTGACGGACTTCTCTATATCGCCCAGCTTTCAGGTGTGCCATTCGCCCCCGGGTCAGCCGACGTCTTCCGCTACGACTTCGTCAATCCAGTCACCACGTTTGCCAGCGGCTTCAGTAATCTCGTCGACATTGCCGCAGGACCGGACAATTCTCTCTACTTGCTCCAGTACCGCAATGACTTTTGGGCGTCTGCTACCGGCAGCATTCTGAGACTGGGCCTTGACGGCAGCGTCGAGACACTTTTCTCTGATCTTGCCAATCCCACCGCTCTTGCTGTCGCCCCGGATGGCACGATCTACGTAACCAACAATGGCAACGGTGTCAACGGCGAACTGCTGCAACTAACGCCCCAGCCTGTCCCCGCCCCCTTACCCATCTTTGGTCTCGGTCTTGCCTGGACCCAGGCCCGGCGTCTGCGCCGCCGCTGTGGCGGCCCCGGCTTAGGTGGCTCTCCAAGGACAAGACCAGCAGCGTCTCCAGCGCCTGGCAGCTGCGGCGTTCGCTAGCTGCCAGCCCCCTCGCTCCAGAATTGATTGCCTCCCCAGTGTCCTCTGGACAGGGAGCGAGCGGCGGCGGCCAGGGGTGGAGTTCAACCAGCTTGCTGAAGTGCGAATCTGGCATTCTGGAAGCTGATCGATGCCCAACAGGCTCTTAGGCAGCTGCGCTTTGATCAGCCTGGTTGGTTTTGGCAGCTTGGCCACCCAGGGCCTGGATCACCACCAGGCCCTGCCGGCGGCTATTGCCGCTCCCCAACAAATTTCCCCCCCTCCTGTACGGCCAGGGGAGCCCTATGGCAGGGCCCAGCAACGGCTGCTGGCCAAGGGTTGGCGCCCCCAGCCCAGGCCCCCCCACAGCTCCTGCTCAATCTTGCAGAGCGATCAACGCTGTGCCCTCTTCCCTGAGCTGATCGCTTGCGCCTCGACAGCACCGGGATTCTGCCGCTTCCATTGGCAATCACCCGGGGGCCTTAGCTGGGCCCTGATCACGGTGGGCGGCACCCCCCAGGGGGATCCTGGTGCCATAAGCACCTGGTTTGTTATCCGTTGAACTTTCTGGGTCAGTTGCCCAGCCGCTGCACCTCCCAATGGCCATCGTCTTGACGGCGCCAGAGCCCATCAAGCAGATAGCGGAACCGTGCAATTGCCAGGTGCAAGCGGGTGGCATTGGAGGGCCGGCCGTAGGCGGTGAAACCAGGAGGCATGAATTTGGCAACTCGCACCGGATCGATCGCCGCCAGGGGCATGCCATCGGCCAGGGCCAATGCCGCAGCGATGGCCAAACCCTGGCCAATCGAGATGTTGAGCTCAAGGATGCGGCCTGCCCCACCCCCCAGGCCGCCGTAGCCCGCCGCCGGCCCCAACACCGCCAGGTTGTCGAGTTCCCGGGGCAGGGTGTGGCGGTAGCCAAAGTTGAAGGTGGGTTTAGGGAATCCCGCAATGCCCTTGATGCCGCCGCGGAAATCCAAAAAATACGAAAATGTCCCCAGGGCCTGGTTATGGGGCACACCACCATTGGCCATCTCCGTTTCACCCAGCACCGCCACCGGGTTGGCCAGCTGGTCGGCCGAGCGCACATACAGCTCCGGCATCCACTCGACCCGCTTGGCTCCGTGCCGCATGAAAAAGGCCGTCACCTTGTCGGCGTAGGGATACATCCAGGGCAGGGGGCGATTTTGGCCGGCCAGCACCTGCCTGTTTTGCACGGCATTGTTGCGCAGCAACAGGGCGTTGAAACTGAGCCTTCCTGGTAACAGGGCAATGTTGGCTTGATCCAGCCGCACGGGGGTCTGGCGCCAATCGGTTCCCAACCCCGACTCGCCATGGAAGGCGATGGTCATCGCCGGGCTCCTTTGGTCGGCGCTGTCGGATGTATTCGAGAAGGCCAGTTGGGGACTGCCGTTCTCATCGAGCAGGTCCGTCAGCAGTTGCTTGGGATGGCGGCGATAGCGGGGCCAGAGCTTCAGCCAAGCCTGGGCTTCTTGGTCCTTGGGATTGAGGAGCCGTTGGCTGAAGACTTCCTCCAGGGCCCGCAGCTGTTGCAGGCTGAGGCCCTGCACCTCAAAAATCCAGCCCAGGGCCAGGCTCTGGTGGGCCAGCTCCCTTGGACCAAACCCCCCCTGAAACGGCACGCCCGCCAGGTGGGCCACCCTCGCCCCCAAGCTGGCGTCAATAACCAGATCAGCCCCCAGGCTGCCGTAACGACGGGACTGCAGCACGCACAGCCGCCGTCCCTGCCGCACCACCCCCACCAGATCCGCCCGATTCAACACCGGGATGCGGGCCTGACGCAGGGCCTTGGCCAGGGCCGTTGAGGCCCGTCGCCGGTCCACGGCGATGTGGTTCACGCCGGTGATGCGCAAGAAGCGTTCGTACAACCGTGAAGAGGGGGCAAAGGGGGTGAGCACATCCCACATGTCCCTGGGCACCTGGTTGCGGTCCAGATAGGCCAAGCCGCTGCGGACGATCACCCCGCCCAGACCAAGACGCGTATCTGCCTCCGTCACCAAGGCGATGCGGGGATTGGGGCGGCCCGTCAGCCGGGGCAGTTGGTCCGCCAGCTCCAGGGCCGTCATCACCCCCGCCGGCTCATCCCCGACCACCAGCACATCCCAATGCTGTTGGCCCCGCTTCAGGCAGGGGGCCAACGGCAGCGCCGGACCGGACGTTGCTGACAGCGCCGCCGGCATCGACGCTGCCGTCACCGCCGGCATGGGGCCCAGCAAGGCCGCCTGCAAAGCCGCCATCAATGCCGCCTTGAGGCAAAGATTCAGGCGCTGGTTAAGGCGGTGGTCAAGGCGAAGGTGTAGGCATGGACCACGGCGGGCCCGTTCATGCACAGGCATTGGGGGAATCAGCTCAAGGCGTTGGCCGCGCTGGCGCTGCTGGGCGGGCTGCAGTCTCCAGTGGCACCTGCTGCCTTGACAGGGTCGCCGGTTGTTACGCCCCCCCTGCCTTCAGCCCTGCCCTCAGCGCCGCCCTCAGCGCCACCCCTAGCGCCGCCTTCAACGCCGCCCTCAGCGTCCCTGACCATGGAACGTCTCGGTCTTTGGCTCACGACGGTCGATAGCGCGGTGATGTACGACGCCGCTGAATCCCAGCGGGCCGTGCAATTTCTGCAAACCCATGGTTTCAAGCGGGCAGCGGTGCCCCTGCAGACCGGTGGCCAGGTGCTGTGGCCGGTGCAAGCCCAGAACAATCTGCTGGACATGCCCCTGGATCCGCGCCTGCCCCAGCCGATCAGCACGGATGTGCTGATCGGCGCTTTGAATCGCAACGGCATCGAGACCGTGGGGTGGTTTGAATTCGGCTTGATGGCCCCGGCGAAAGCCCCCTGGCTGGCAGGGCGGGAGCGCCTGCTGTTGCGCAACCAGGCCGGCGAGACCACCTGGTTGGAGGGGGGCCACCTCAAGCGGGTGTGGCTCAACCCGGCCTTGGCCGAGGTGCGCGATGGCCTGACCGCCCTGGTGGTCGATGCCTGCCAGCACTTGCCGCTGACGGCGATTCAATTTGACGACCATCTTGGCTATCCAGCCACCTTTGGCTACGACCCCACCACTCTCGCCCTCTGGCGCTCCACCGCCGCCGGGGCCCGCCAACCCAACCCAGCCCCGGATGATCCGGACTGGATCGCCTGGCGCTCGGGCTGGATCACCAGCCTGGTGGCCCAGATCCGCCAGGCGATGGCCCGATCCTGTCCAGGCGTCCGACTTTCGGTGGCCCCCAATCCCCAGCAATTTTCCTACAGCAATTATCTGGCCAACTGGGGCGATTGGGTGCAGCGGGGACTGGTGGATGAGGTGGTGGTTCAGATCTACCGCAACGACCCCGCTGCCCTGCGGGCTGAATTGGCGGATCCCACCTTGAGGCAGGCGGCGGCCAAACTGCCGGTGCGCATTGGCCTTTTGGCTGGGCTGAGGGCCCAACCCAAAGCGCTGGCCCAACTCCAGCTGGAGCGCCAGATCGTGGCAGAGCAGGGGCTGGCGGGGATTGATCTGTTTTTCTATGAGACGGCGAAACCCCATTTCAGCGCCCCCCGTTGACGATGCTGGTGAGGGCATGCAGCACCGCTGGGGAGGGCATGCCGCACCATCTGGGGGTTTGCCTGCGGCCATAGCCTTGGCGCCTAACTCTTCCCTTGCCGATGGCTGCCGCCAGCGACCCCCAGGCCTTCGCCACCGAGCTGGTCACCGCCATCGTGCGCTGGGGGATCGACGGTGCCCCGATTGCCAATCCCCTGAGTGGGCAAGAGGCGTTTCGCTTCAAAAGCGCCCGGGAGGTGGCCCGGGAGGTGCGCCAGCGGGCCGAGGCGGTGGGGCTGGAGCAGGCCATCGCTGAATTGATTGAGGACCAGGCCCGTTGGAATGCCGGCACCGGCTTCCTGACCAGCATGGGCGGGTTCGCCTTGCTGCCGGTTCAGCTGCCTGCGGCCGTCACGGCCTCCTGGGTGATCCAGACCCGGCTGGTGGGCACCATTGCCCTGCTCCATGGCCTCGACCTCAACCATGAGGCGGTGCGCACCCAGATCCTGCTGACCCTGATCGGCGAAGAAGCGGGGGAGGTCTTGAAGCAGATCGGGGTCAAGGCCAGCCAGCGCTTCGCCCAGGCCCAGCTGCGCCAGCTCCCCGTCGGCGCCCTGGGTGCCATCAACCGGGCCGTGGGGTTCCAGCTGATCAGCCGCTTCAGTCGCCAGGGAGTGCTCCAGCTTCACCAGGCCATCCCGCTGTTGGGAGGGCTGGTGGGGGGCGGCATCGACTACCTGCTGACCAGACGGCTAGGCGAAATGGCCAGCGCCGAACTCGGCCGTCAAGGACGCCCGGGTCCGGCCCCAAGATGGGGTCAGGAGCAGGACATCATCGACGTGGAGTGGCGTTAAGACCGGCGGCGGAGGGGGTTTCGGAGCGGGGCCTCCAGTCCTGACAGCGTTGGGGAAAGTCCCAGGAGGGCGGCAAAATGGTTTGCCATAGATGGCAATAGGCAGCCCCGATTTCCCCATTGCCGAAATATCGGCAGCTAGCACATTTTGTCAAGACTGAAGATGGACCCACACCTAGCTCCAGGGCCCCATTGGCAGATCGGCACGGCGCAGCAGGGCAAACAAGGTGCCCGCGTTGCCACGGCAGAGCCGCAACTCAGCATCCACCACGGTGATGTCCAGCCAGGCAGGGAAGCTCTGCTTCACCTGCCGCAGCAAGGCCAGCGGTCTTCCGCCCAGGGAGGGGCCCCGCCAACCACCCCGCTCGAAACGCACACTCACCCGCTGGGATCCCTCAACCGCAATGCGGGCCTCGACGCTGATGGCGCCGATGGCGCCGAGAGGCCCATCCAGCTTGAGCAGGTTTTGGGCCCTGCAATGCTCCGGATCGAGGGTTTGGAGGTTGAGCAGCCACGGGGCGCCGCTCAGGTATGGAATGGCACTGCTGCTCCAGCGCAGTTCCCATACCCCCGCCAGCCAGACCCCATCCCGCGCCAGATCGGCGGGCTGCAGCTTCTCCAGGCTTTCGAACAACGTCCTCACCACGGCCGCATCGGCGCCCCAGCCGGGCCGGGGGCGCCGCAGTTGCTCCAACAGGGCGGTCCGGGTAGCCGTCGCCAAAGCACCCCCGTCTGCGCTCTGGCCGGTGAAGTTTGAACTCATGGAACCAGGGGATGGGGGATCTCACTTTCCAGGACGATCGCATCGGTGGGGGTGCCGATGACTTGGCAGCATGTAAGCGTCAAGCCCCACCTTCATGGCCCCACTTTCGCTCAAGACCAAGCTGCTGATCCTGCTGGTGGCGGGGGCTTTTGCGACAGCTGCTGCCCTGGCCCTGCGCCAACGCCTGGTGGACCAACAACGCCAGGAAACCCTGGGGGGCTGTCGGGCCATACGCAACGAGGTGCTGGCCATCAAGCAGAAGGAATTTGATCCAGGCGTGGCGGAATTGCGCCAGTTGCGCCTCAATGAGGCCCAGGCCCGTTTGCTGCGCCAGGCCGATGCCAATGCTTACAGCAAGTTCGCCCAACAATACGAAGCCAAGGTGGTGAGTGTGGCCGAGGCCCTGGATCGGCTCAATGACTTGCTGGGCAAACTGCAGCAAAAGAATTGCTTCGAAATGAAGCCCTGAGACTGGGGTCGCCCTGAGAGTGAGTCATCCAGGCAGCAGGGTGGTGCGCAGGGGAGCCAGGAGCGCGAAAACCTGGCGCCCCATCGCCCTCGACAGGGGAGAACCGCCTTCCGAACCCGCTGCAAGTGTTAGTATTTGTTACGAACACTTGCATTCGGTACGGATTTTGACATTCACCCTCGACAGGGCTACCCAGATCTTTCCGGAGACCCTCTCCGCCGACGTTATTCCGGCAATCACGGCCCGGTTCCAGCTCCTTAACGCCGAGGACCAACTGGCCCTGATCTGGTACGCCTATCTGGAAATGGGCCAGACCATCACCATCGCGGCTCCGGGTGCCGCCCGAATGCAGTTCGCCGAACGGCTGCTCAACGACATCAAGGCGATGTCGTTTGCCGAACAGAGCCAGCTGATGTGCGATCTGGCCAACCGCACCGACAACGAAGCCGGCCGCACTTACGCCAACTGGTCGGTCAATATCAAGCTTGGTTTCTGGTACAAACTCGGTCAGTGGATGCAGGAGGGGCTGGTGGCCCCCATCCCCGAGGGATATCGCCTTTCGGCCAACGCCGCTGCTGTGCTCAATTCCGTCAAGACGGTGGACCAAGGCCAGCAGATCACCCTGTTGCGCAATTTTGTCGTTGACATGGGCTTCGACCCCGCCAAAGGCGAAGGCCAGCGGGTGATGGAACCGGTGGCGGCCCCCACCGCCGAGGCGGAACGCAAACGGGTGTTCATCGAAGGGGTGATCAACCCCACGGTCAACGCCTACATGGATCTGCTCAACGCCAATGATTTCGACAACCTGATTCAGCTGTTCCTGCCCGACGGTGCCCTGCAGCCGCCCTTCCAGAAACCGATAGTTGGCACCGATGCCATCCTGCGCTTCCTGCGCGAGGACTGCCAAAACCTGCGGCTGCTGCCGGAACGGGGCTACAGCGAGCCCACCGACGAGGGTTTCAACCAGATCAAGGTCACCGGCAAGGTGCAGACTCCCTGGTTCGGCGCCGGCGTCGGCATGAATGTGGCTTGGAGGTTCCTGCTCGATCCCCAGGGCAAGATCTATTTTGTCGCCATCGACCTGTTGGCATCCCCGGCCGAGCTGCTGCAGTTCCGCCGTTGACAGTGGGCGCCCGGGAGCCCCTGCCCGCAGTGCTCCTGGGCCCCCGTTTTGGCCTGGTCTTCGCCTTGGCGGTCCTCCTGGTGTGGACCGCCTCTCTCGTTTGGCTTTTGGCCAGTGACCTGCAGAACTGGTCTGCCCCAACCCTGGTGCTGGTGGTTGTGTTGCGCGGTTTGCTGCAGACCGGCCTGTTCATCGTCGGCCACGACGCCATGCACCGCACCCTGCTGCCGGGACTGCCGCGGGCCAATGATGCGCTGGGCCAGCTGGTTCTGACCCTCTACGCCCTGCTGCCCTGGCGCCGTAGCCGCCTCAATCACCGGCGCCACCATCAAGCCCCCGGCAGCCTCCGAGACCCCGACTTCCATGGCGGCAGCGGGCTGGCCGGTTGGTTTCGCCGCTTTCTGGGGGCCTATCTGCCCTGGCCCAGGTTGCTGGCCCTGATATCTGCCTGGAGCCTGTTGACTTGCCTGCTGACATTGCTTGGGGGTTCGCCCTGGCCCCAGGCAGCCCTAAGGGTGCTGGTGGCCTGGATCCTGCCGCTGCTGCTGAGCGCCCTGCAGCTGTTTGTGGTCGGCACCGTGTTGCCCCATCGCCGCGCTGAGGCCTGCGGCAACCGGCACCGGGCCGAAAGCCTGGCCTTGCCACCCTGGTTATCGCTGTTGGCCTGTTATCACTTTGGCTATCACTGGGAACACCACGAATACCCCCAGGTGCCCTGGTTTGGGCTGGCAGGGGTTCGGCGTCAGCATCTGGACCAACTCAGGCTCCCGTCCATCCGGCTCGCGCGATAGCGTCGAAGTGTGTCAAAAAGAGTTTGGGGCGAGCCGATGGAACAGCCATTGACCGGTTGGAGTGCCAGCGAGGAAACGATTGCGCGGCAAGCCTTTGAGCGGGCCCATGAGCGGGCCTTAACTGGCCTGATTGAGCACCTGCGCAATCGGCTGACCGACCTAAATAGTGCCGAGAGTCTCTGGGAGCTGCACGATTTCCTCAGCATCCAGCGCCATGCGATTGAAGGCCGTTTTGACTTCCGCGAACCCGGGCTGTTGTTTGTGTTTGCCGGCCTGCTCAAGGATCAGCTGATCAGCCTGGAAGAACTGCAGGGGCTGGAAGAAATCAAGTTGGCCAAGATCACGGCGATGACCCGCATCTGAGGCCGGTTCGCCAACCGTCCCATTAGTTTGGCTGGTGGCGCCAGAGCGACCAGCCTGGCTTTTTCCGGGTGCTCCGGTGCTGCTGCCACCCCTCAACGAGCACAATTTGCCGTGGATGGACACCATCCACCCCATCGTCGTTCACTTCGTGATCGCCATGGGTTTGATCGCCTTCCTGTTTGATGTGATTGGCCTTACGGCCCGCCGGCCGGCCTTGTTTGAGGTCAGTTTCTGGAATCTGTTGCTGGCCACGGTGGCCATCTTCGTGGCCATCATCTTTGGCGAGATTGAGGCCGGTCTGGCCAATCCCTACGGAGGCTCCCGAGACCTGCTCAATTGGCACAGCACCCTGGGATGGTCGCTGGCTGGGGTGTTGTCCGTGCTCAGCGCTTGGCGCTACGTCATCCGCAGCCGCGATCCCCGCGTGCTGCCACGGGTCTTTCTGGTGGGCGGCGGCCTGCTGGCGGTGTTGATCCTGGCCCAGATGGTGCTGGGCAGCAGCCTGGTCTGGACCTATGGATTGCACACGGTGCCCGTGGTGGAAGCGATGCGGGAGGGCAGGCTGTGACGCAGCCTCTGTTGCAGCAGCTCGGCGCCAACGGCCTGCCCTACGGCCTGCCCATCCATCCCAACCTGGTGCACCTGAGCATTGGCCTGTTTGTGATCGCCATCGCCTGCGATGGGGTCGGGGCGCTTTATCCGGTGGAAAAGCGGGTGTTTCGTTTCCTGGCCCTGCCCGTCACCCGCGCCGGCTTCCATGACGTCGGCTGGTACAACCTGGTGGCCGCGGCGGTGATCAGCTTTTTGACCGTGGCGGCCGGCGCCTACGAGATGCTGCTGGCCCGGCCCCTGGTGGGGGTGCGCAGCGATTTTGGCCTGGACGCCCTCACCACCATGCTCTGGCATGGGGTGGGAGGGGTGCTGCTGTTGATGGCGATTGTGGCGATGACTGTGTGGCGTGGGTTGCAGCGTTTCGCCTGGCGCCGCGACTACGGTCGACAGGTGCAATGGCTTTATTTGGTGGCCGGGGTAGTGATGTTTGCTTTGCTGGGACTGCACGGCACCTTGGGGGCCCAGCTGGCCGCCGAATTCGGGGTCCATGTCAGCGCCGACCAACTGCTGGCGGCGGGAGTGGATCCCAGAGAGGCGCTGCCATGACCAGCACGGGCCGCCGCCAGCCCTCCGTCGGGCCCAGCCTGGTGCTGGTGGCCATCGGGCTTGGGCTCGATGCCCTGGTCAGCTGGACGATGGCGCAGCAGTCCTACCGCTGGCTGCCGGTGCAGGCCTCAACGGCCGCTCCCTATGTGGACAATCTGTTTGCCCTGGAGACGGGGATTGGCAGCTTCATTTTGGTGGGTTGTACGGCGGTGATCGCCTGGACCTTGCTGTTCAACCGTGCCCCCAAATACGACCTGGACGATGGCGACCCGATCGAGGGCAATATCCGCCTGGAAATCATCTGGACGGTGATTCCCTTGGTGGTGGTGTTAGCGATTGCCTGGCACACCATTGGCGTCAACCACACCCTGGCCACCTTGGGGGGTAAACAACGCCTGGCCACAGCGGCGCCGTTGGAAAACGCGTCCCTGCCCGTGGCCACGGGCTCCTTGCCCAGTGCTACAGACAGCACAGAGATCGGCCCGATCCAGGTGATTGGCCGCCAGTGGTCCTGGGAATTCATCTACCCCAACGGGGTGCGCAGCAGCGAACTGCATTTACCGGTGGATCGCCAAATTTACTTTCGGCTGATCTCCATGGATGTGCTGCATGGCTTTTACATCCCAGCCTTCCGCCTCAAACAAGATTTGATTCCCGGCAGTGTGATTGATTACCGCCTCACCCCTTCAAGGCAGGGGCGCTACCGGCTGCGGGATTCGATGTTTTCCGGCGGCTACTTCGCCACCAACCAGACCGATGTGGTCGTCGAAAGCGGGGCAGATTTTGCCGCTTGGCTAGCGGCGGCAGAGCAGGCGCCGCTGCGGCCCAGTTTCAATGAGGCCAACGACCTGTGGCAACAGCGCCTCGACAAGGGAAATAGGGGTTGGGCCACGGTGCCGCCGGCACCGCCCCCCGAGGTCAATGTTTCGCTTGATCCCCAGAACACCCACGAAGCTTGATCCATGGCCTCCTCCTCCAGCAGCCCCAGTTTTGATCCCCGGATGCTCAAAGAGCCCGAGTTGCTGCCGGAATCGCCAGGAAACTGGCGACGCTATTTCAGCTTTAATACCGACGCCAAAGTTATTGGTATTCAGTATATTGCTGTCGCCCTTTTGTTTTTGCTGGTGGGTGGCCTGCTGGCGATGATAATGCGGGGGGAGCTGATTACACCACCGGCAGATCTTGTCGATCCAACTGTTTATAACGGTCTTTATACGATGCATGGAACAGTGATGCTGTTCCTATTTCTGTTTCCGGTTCTAAATGGCTTCAACAACCTGTTGATTCCGCCGATGATTGGGGCGCCGGATATGGCTTTTCCCCGGCTCAATGCTTTGGCCTTCTGGCTGTTTCCGGTCTTTGGCGTGATTTTAATGGCCAGTTTTCTGGTCCCGGGCGGTCCGTCGGGCTCAGGCTGGTGGGCCTATCCGCCCCTGAGCACCCAGAACCCGTTGGGCCATGCCCTCAATGGTCAGCTGCTTTGGATCTTGGCCGTTGCCTTATCGGGCGTTAGTTCGATCATGGGGGCGGTGAATTTTTGCACCACGATCATTCGGATGCGGGCGCCGGGTATGGGCTGGTTCAAGATGCCGATTTTTTGCTGGACGGCCCTGGCGGCCCAGTTGATTCAGCTGATGGGTTTGCCGGTATTGACGGCCGGCGCCGTGATGCTGCTGTTTGATCTCAGTTTTGGCACCAGTTTCTTCAAGCCGGAAGGGGGTGGCGATCCGATGCTGTATCAACATTTCTTCTGGTTCTATTCCCATCCGGCGGTGTATGTAATGGCATTACCGATTTTCGGCGTCTTTTCGGAGTTGTTTCCGGTCTATGCCCGTAAACCATTGTTTGGTTATAAGGTGGTGGCGATCGCCTCGTTTGCGATCACCGTACTGAGCCTGATTGTTTGGGTTCATCATATGTTTTATAGCGGCACCCCCCAGTGGATGCGCAATGTCTTCATGGTGACGACGATGCTGATCGCCGTGCCAACTGGCATCAAGGTATTTGCCTGGATCGCCACCCTCTGGCGCGGCAGTATTCGGCTATCAACGCCGATGCTGTTTTGCCTGGCGGGACTGTTCAACTTTATTTTTGCCGGCATTACCGGTGTGATGCTGGCGACGGTGCCTGTGGATATCCATGTGGGCAATACCTATTTTGTTGTTGGCCATTTCCATTACGTAATTTTTAATATGATTACCTTTGGTGTTTTCGCTGCCATCTATCATTGGTTCCCAAAATTTACCGGTCGCATGTATTACGAAGGCTTAGGTAAATTGCATTTCATCCTCACATTCATTGGCAGCACCCTCAATTTTCTGCCGATGCACTGGGCCGGGCTGATGGGCATGCCCCGGCGGGTGGCCTCCTACGACCCCGAATTTGCCAGTGCCAATGTGCTGGCCAGTTTGGGGGCGTTTCTGTTGGGGGTGGCCACGATTCCCTTCCTGCTCAACATCGTCAGCAGTTGGGTAAGGGGCCCGAAGGCGCCACCAAACCCCTGGAATGCCATTGGCCTGGAGTGGTTGCTGCCCTCTCCCCCACCCGCCGAGAATTTTGAGGCGGATGTGCCGACTGTTATCAGCGGCCCCTACGGCTATGGCCTGGGCCGGCCCCTGGTCGAAGACCAGGAGCGCTTTGAGCGTCGGGCACTGCAGGGCTGAAACCATGACCACCATTTCCCAGCCAGCCGCCACCCCCCCGGGCACCCCTGCCGTGCCCAGCCCCATCGGGCCCGAGCAGGATGCCGGCACAAGCCATGACTCCGGCCACGGCGATGGTGGCCACGGCCACGGCCACGCCGACCACACCATTACCGGGTTTGTGATTTTCCTGGCTTCCGAAAGCCTGATCTTTCTGGCCCTGTTTGTGGGCTTTGCCGTGTTCAAGAGCAGTGCCCCCCTGTGGTTGCCCGCCGGGGTAGAGGGGCTGGAGGTGCGCGAGCCCCTGATCAACACGGTGGTGTTGGTGAGCAGTTCGCTGGTGATTTGGCTGGCGGAGCGGGCCCTGCACCGGCAACGGCTGGGCGAATTTCGCGCCTGGTGGCTGCTGACGATGGCGATGGGCACCTATTTCGTGGTGGGCCAGGCGATCGAATGGCAGCACTTGCCCTTTGGCCTCGCTAGCGGTGTGTTTGGCGCCAGCTTTTACCTGCTCACCGGCTTCCATGGGCTGCATGTGGTGACGGGCCTGGCCCTGATGGCCTTTTTCCTGGTGCGTTCGCTGCGGCCTGGCCTGGTGCTACCGGAAGGCAAGGGGGTGATGGCGGTGTCGTTGTTCTGGCATTTCGTCGATGTGATTTGGGTGGTGTTGTTTGTGCTCACCTATGTCTGGCAACGGCGATGACCTACCCCGGCGATACCCCCCCATCCCCTGGCGCCATGGTCATCGACGAGCGCGAGTTCGATGTATTGATAATTGGGAGTGGCGCCGGTGGCGGCACCATGGCCGGGGCGCTGGCGGCGGCGGGCCGCAAGGTGCTGTTGCTGGAGCAGGGATCGGGGTTGGCGCTTGCGGACCAAAACGTGGCCGACATCGACCTGTTCCGGCGGCAGCGCTATCACCCGGCGGAGGAATGGATCGGCACCGATGGTGATCCCTTTGCCCCCCAGATGGTGGAGGCCGTGGGGGGCAACACCAAGATCTGGGGCGGGGTGCTGGAGCGGATGCTGCCCGAGGAGTTTGTCGGCATGCCGATGCAGGAGGGCAGCGGACCGGATTGGGGCCTGCGCTACGCAGATCTGGCGCCCTGGTACGAGCAAGCGGAGGCGCTGTATCGGGTCCATGGCGAAGCTGGCCAACCCTTTGGCGCCGAGGCGGTGCAGCCGTTCCAGGTGGAATTGCGGGCGGCCCTGGAGCGCCAGGGGCTGCACCCCTACCGGCTGCCGTTGAGTGTCAGTGAGTCGGCGCAGGATCCCTCCGGTGATGCCGAACTGTTTGGCGTCGATCGGGCCCTGGGCCAGCCCGGCTTTGAACTGCGGCAGGGGGCCCGGGTGCTGATGCTGCACACCGATGCGGGCGGACATGAAGTGCGGGGAGTCGAGGCCCAGATTGGCCAGCAGCGCTGGTTGTTCAAGGCCCACCAGGTGGTGCTGGCGGCGGGCGCGATCGGCAGCGCCGTGATCCTGCTGCGATCGGCCAGCGATGCCCACCCCCAGGGATTGGCCAATGGCTCCGACCAGGTCGGTCGCCATTTGATGCGTCCCCAACTAACGGCGATGCTGCAACGGGCCAGCAAGGCCCATTCCGGCCGCTACGGCCCGGCCTTGGGGGTGCTGGATTTCCATGGCGGCGATCGCAATGTGAGCTATGCATTGGGGGCCGTCAGGGGTGGCGGCGGCGTGCTGCAAGATCCGCTGTTTGCCGAATCACCGCCGGTGCTCTCCCTGGTGAGTCGCCTGCTGCCGGATGGGGCGCTGGAATGGCTGGCCGATCGCTCCGTCAGCTGGTGGGTGTCCAGCGCCGTCAGCCCCGATGCCGACAATCGCGTCAGCTTGCGCGGTGAGCGGGTAGTGATCAACTACCTGGCCAACAACCGCGAAGCCCACGACCGCCTCGTCTACCGCTGGCTGGATGTAATGAAACGGGTCGAAAACGATCCCGACACCACGGTGGTGCAACGCGCCCCCATCTATCCCCGCGGCGAAGCCCCCCTAAGCGTGATGGGCTTCAGCTGCGGCACCTGCCGCATGGGACCAGACCCGGCCACCTCGGTGGTGTCATTGGAGGGCCGCTGCCATGAGGTTGAAAACCTCTGGATAGCTGATGCCAGTGTGTTTCCAGGTTGCCCCGCCGTGGGCCCCGGGCTGACGGTGGTGGCAAATGCATTGCGGATTGGTGAGGCGATTGGGGGGGTGTTGGGGTGAGTGGTTGGAGGTGACGGCGGCCGTCCAGGCCAGCCGCTCAATCGACGGCATCGGCCTGATCCGGCTCGATCAGCCGATGCATCAGCAACTCGTCGCGCCCGGCCTGCTCCAGAGACCGCTGCAGATGGGCCGCATTGGCGGGGGAGCGGAGCAGATGCACGGTTTCCATCAGGCTGTTGTAGGTGTCGAGCGACATCACCACCGCCCCCTTGGCGTGCCGCCGGGTGATCAGGGTGACATCCGCATCCGTCTCGACCCGATCCAGCACGGCCTTGAAGCTTTCGCGGGCCTCCGAAAAGCTAACCACTTGCATGTCGTTGTCCTGCGAGCTGTACACCACAATAACTGTGGGAATAGCACCTAGATGGCCGTGGCCACCGGGGTAACACCAGCGCTGGCTGGCTTTCCCCCGCGGCAAAACCTCCTTAGCGTGATGGGCTTCAGCTGCGGCACCTGCCGCATGGGGTCAGACTCGGCCACCTCGGTGGTGTCATTGGAGGGCCGCTGCCATGAACTGGCCAACCTCTGGATAGTCGGCGCCAGTATCTTTCAAGGTTGCTCCGCCGTAGAGCCGGGCTGTCGGTGGTGGCGAATACCTTATGGATTGGTGAAATGATTGGGGGGGGGGTGTTGGGGTGAATAGCTGTAATTGGCGGAGGCAGAGGCTGAAAAGACCATGCAGTGCCATACTCAATACGTCCGAAATGATTGCTTTGCAGGGTATACTGCCTCGTCGGCACGCATAGCAGGTCGTAGTTTCGGACACGAATAGATCACGGGTCCGATAACCACTGTTCTTGATGGACAGAGGTTTCCAAAAGCGGTTACGGTAACTAGAATTAGCTCTGCTGCATGGATGTGGTTCTCGAAATGCAGCAGGAGCGGTACGGTGGTTCACGGAAACGATCCGTATAGCGTTAGGCGTTGCCAAAGACAGTTGACCGAGGCTATCCTAGCGATCTTCACAGACTCTGAAAAAGGCCGCGATTGGTGTCGGGGAATGGTTCTCACAATTCTGCACCTCTTTGAGGATGAGCGCAGATCAGCGAGCAAGCTTAGCTTATCGAACAAGCCGAATTACTAGTGCAGTAAATAAACACTTTAGGGGACTCAACTCTGATACATCTTATCGATCCTACGTCGGTTCTCTTAGCCGCAATACAGCAATCCCTTCAATTAGTAATCTATTCCCGGAAGCCAACCTGGCCAAGGTGTTTCGCGCCAAATGGTTGGACGGCATGCGCAGGATCGGTTTGCGCGTGCAGGCATCGATCCCAAGGGATTGGGTGGTGCACTGCAAATCAGTCGGCAATGGCCACAAGGCGCTGGTGTACCTGGGGCGCTACCTCTACCGCGGTGTGCTCCCCGAGAAGGACATCCTCAGCGATCGCGATGGCCTGATCACCTTTCGCATCCGTGACCACAGCGGTGCTGTGCTGGTCCAGAGCCTGCCCGGCGCGGACTTCCTGTGGATGCTGCTGCGCCATGTGCTGCCCAAGCGCATCCGGCGCGCCCGCGACTACGGCCTGCTCCATGGCAACTGCCAGAAGCTGCTGCAGACGGTGCAACTGCTGCTGCACGTCGTGCTGCCGGAACCCTGGAAACCGCAGCCAAAACCACCGATCCGCTGCCCGCACTGCGGCGGTGTGATGGCGATCATCGCGGTGCGGGTACGAGAGATCAACCCAGCCCCAGCTTGAAACCATCAACAAGGGAAGGAAATAGATAGTAGCGAGTAGCAACCGCAGCCGATGATGGTCCGTTCTCAAGCAGAACCGACCTGCTGGCCCGCCTGCGAGCCTAAGCTGTGGTGATGGATGGCTCGATGAGCCTGCGACGCCGTGGGTAAGCCATTTCACCTAGGGCAGAAGCTAAAGCAAACCTGAAAAATGGCCTGATTGTTCTGCAGTAGGCCTTGACCAACCGTGTTGCAGGTTTGTTCAACTTCGGATAAGATCGTGGCTACGCACGATCTATCCATAATCGTTGGACCAAGCCGCTGAGCGGCAGATTCAACACCCCAAACTATCATCAAGCTGTCTCTATTCGCCAGCTCAACACCACTGCAGAACCGGCTCCCTGCCCTACAGCGATGCCGGCTCAACACCAGTTAAAATCCTTATGATGCGTTGATAGCCATGGGTACCCGTTCAGAGACCGGGACGCGCTGACGCGGCCGAATGCAAGCATGATCACTCCACTGAGCATGCAGAGATGCGGACTGTTGTTCTTCCTGTCCTCA
>JBIKMU010000009.1:0-88315 GCA_044359075.1 Cyanobium sp.
GTTCTCCAGCGAAGACGCCCAGGCGCTGGCAGCGAATTTGTCCGGCTGGCTTTCGAGCAGGGCCCACAACGGAGCGGTATCGCGCCCGTGTTGCTTGGCCACCTTGAGGAACAAACCCACGTTCTCCAGCGAAGACGCCCAGGCGCTGGCAGCGAATTTGTCCGGCTGGCTTTCGAGCAGGGCCCACAACGGAGCGATATCGCGCCCTTGTTGCTTGGCCACCTTGACGAACGAACTCACATTGTCCAGGGAAGACGCCCAGGCGCTGGCAGCGAATTTGTCCGGCTGGCTTTCGAGCAGGGCCCACAACGGAGCGGTATTGCGCCCGTGTTCTTTGGCCACCTTGAGGAACGAACCCACGTGCATGAGCGACGACGCCCAGGCGCTGGTAGCGAATTTGTCCGGCTGACTTTCGAGCAGGGCCCACAACGGAGCGGTATCGCGCCCGTGTTCTTTGGCAACCTTGAGGAACGAACCCACGTGCATGAGCGACGACGCCCAGGCGCTGGCAGCGAATTTGTCCGGCTGACTTTCGAGCAGGGCCCACAACGGAGCGATATTGCGCCCGTGTTGCTTGGCAACCTTGAGGAACGAACCCACGTGCATGAGCGACGACGCCCAGGCGCTGGCAGCGAATTTGTCCGGCTGACTTTCGAGCAATGCCCATAAAGAAGATATGTCACGCCCATGTAGCTTGGCCACGTTGAGGAACGAACCTAATTCCTGCAGCGAAGACGCCCAAGCCCTGGCGACGAATTTGTCCGGCTGACTTTCGAGCAGGGCCCACAACGGAGCCGTATTGCGCCCGTGTTCCTTGGCCACCTTGAGAAACGAACTCACTTTGTCAAGCGAAGACGCCCACGCCATGGAGGCGAGTTTATCCATCTGACTTTCGAGCAGGGCCCACAACGGAGCGGTATTGCGCCCGTGTTGCTTGGCCACCTTGAGGAACGAACTCACATTGTCCAGTGAAGCCGCACAGGCGCTGGTAGCGAATTTGTGCGGCTGACTTTCGAGCACCGCCCACAACGGCGCGGTGTCGCGCCCGTGTTCCTTGGCCACCTTGAGGAACGAACCCACTTTGTCCAGCGAACCCGCCCAAGCACTGGCGGCGAATTTGTCAGGCTGATTTTCGAGCACCGCCCACAACGGAGAGGTGTCACCCCCGTATCGCTTGACCACCTGGAGGAAATAACCTACTTTGTCTAGAGAAGACGCCAACGCCCTGGCGGCGAACTTGTCGGGCTGACTTTCGAGCACCGCCCACAACGGAGCGATGTTGCGCCCTTGTTGCTTGACCACCTGGAGGAACGAACCCGCATGCTCCGGCGAAGACGACCACACCCTGTTGGCAAACGCATGTAGGTCTGCTTCCATATAATCACAAAAGCGGGCGGAGAGTTGAGGTTGATCGCCAGCATTTGCCTGCCTAACTAATTCCTGGAAAAATGACAGATGCAACTTCCTACTTAGATTAACGAGATGAGACTCTCTCAGTGCCAGGTATTTCCAAAGGCGCTTTAAACGAAACTTGTCCCTCTCAATGCGCAACCGCTGACTGAGAGTAATGGCAGTATACAAATGCCTTGAGGCTGTAGCGAACAGAATCTCCTCCTCATCAACGGATGGCGGCAGCGCCGCGAGAATCAGACGCCCCCATCCTGGTTCGCGCAGCTCGAAAAGGCGAAACTGCTTCAATCTCCCGCTCATCGTCTGAGAGACGAGGCCGAGTTTGAATAATTTCTCCATCTTACCGGGTTGCGGAAGGGCGGTATAAGGAATGAGCATTTCCAGCTCTTGCGCCCCGAAAGCAGCTAAACAAGTGGCATTTTCAAGCTCACGAGCATCGAGCTTGCTCAGCCAGTGTTTGCGCACCCATGCGGAGGCTCGCGATGGAGGAAGAGACCACTTGCCCTTGTGGAAATCCGCGAGGGCGTTCAACGCTGCAAAGGTAAAGGCATTCAACGCCGAGCGATATATGGCATGCCATTTGGCAAGAACGTCCGCCGGCGGTTCTGGCATGGGGGGGCACTTTGCGCCACCAATTCTGCGATAGAGGTGTTTTGCCAATCGGCCCAAATCTTCTGGGGTGGGCTGGAGGTGAATAGCGGGATTGATTGGGTGCTTCTCAAAAAACACCAAGTCCTGCTCCGGTGTGACAACAATGGGCTGGTGAATCCGAGTTGCTATGAGCAGGAGTCGGCCTCGGCTCTCGGAAGGCTTGGCATGCCATTGCTGCCACAGCTGGCGCGCGAGCTCGGGCTGGTAATGGCTATTGTCAAGAATCAGAAGAGCACCCGCACGCGCAAGGCGATTCACCGCTGCAACAGGGCTCGATTCGGGGTCATCCTCAATTTCTCGTTTCAGATCGAGATAGAAGACAGGGTGCCTTCGCTGCTCGTGCGTGGATGCCACTCGTAGGGCGAGCGTTGTCTTTCCGACCGATGCCACATCAATGCAGCAGGACCAACCATGGGTTTGCAGTCGGGTCAACAGTTCGGCATCGGCAGCAAAGGCAGGAACCATCCCATCGAGGTATTCCTGTCGTGACGGAAATGGGTCACTTGCTCCCTGCACATGGAAAAGCGGAAATTCATCATCAATCCGAACGAATGGCCAACAGCGAGCCGCCGGTGTGACTGAGCGAAGCACGACCGGCAATTCATCATGCGACACATAGCCGATGGCTTGCAGATTCGAAGGCTTGTTGGGGCGAGCGGCGATTTCCCTGGCTTTGTCATCACGTGCCAGGAAGAAGTCTGGCAAGCCGCTGTCTCCCCATCCTTTGCTCCACTCAAGGAGACGTCCGAGGTTTGGGTCATCAACCCCGTCGCCACAGCCCACGTAAATCCACGACCAGTCGAGCCAGAGCGTCCTGAAGAGTTGCTGTAAAGCAGCGTTTCCTACAACGCGGTCGTAGGACGAGCGGCCCAGTACGATTGAAGACGGGCGCTGCCAGTGGCCGTGGATATGCAGGATGCCAGCCTTCTGCCGGGTCATGACGCGATGGAAATCCGCATGCTCCTCCCAGGTCACGGGAGGAACGCCAGTAATGTCACTGAGAAGACTGTCGTAATTGGTTGTCAGCAGGAGGGCTCCGGCTTCGTGAAGGTCTCGGAGAACCTGTAGGGGTGCTTTGGCTTTTTCCTCATTCCGAGGTTTAAAGTCTGCGAATGCGGATTCGAGCCATTGGGCGAAGGCCTTTTCATCGGGCGTGTTCAACGCCTGCTCAACTAGATTCGCATGTTGCAAGGCTGACGGAAGATTGAATGGTGAGAATGCCATATCCAATGACGCTTCAAGCTCATTGCCCCATTCCGGCTGAAACTGCGTCTGGACGAGGTGCCTGATGCCATGCTTCAACAGGCCAAGCCAGGACGCATGAGCGCAACCCGTCGCGTTAATCGACACTCCAGTGCCTACAACCACCACCACCTGCGGGCGGGACCGATCCAGTAGTTTGGCAATCGGTATCAAGTCTGGCGAAAGGGCTGGTGTCATGGGTTCCCAGCTATCTTCTTGCCATGTCAGTCAACAATTCTTGTTCTACGGCACTGATGTTGAACGGCGGGCTGGCGAGGAGGTTGTTGGACCGGCGGTCGGGATGGAGGACGCTGCGGATGTTGCTCTGGCCCTTGCTGGCGGCGCTAGTGAAGATAGATGGCGCGGCCGTCTTGTACATGGCCCGCAACCACTTGCAGACTGGCAACGCGCTCAGCGCGAATTTGATCGGGATCGTTCCTCCAGATCTGGATGGGAGCCATGGGGCAGCATGAGACATTTGATTCTACCTACGCCAAGCGGATGGATTCCGTGAACCACAGTGTTGGTCCTGCTGCATTCCCAGAATCACTTCTGCTGAGAGGGGGAGAACCTGCCAAAAAATATGCCCCTTCGTGAAGGGGTATCCAAAGAGAACATAGGTAATGGGAGCCTATCTCCACTTGTCGTCGCTGCCATAAGTTGTCGGCAGGTCTGGTGGCATCCATCAAGATGTAATCGTGAAAGCTTTCTTGCAGGCCAAGAGGAGTTGTGGTACTCATCAGGTCTAGTCTTGTCATGAGCATTCTTTGAATGGCTTCCAGATTCAATCCAGCCTTCATCCATTCTATCCGATTCCGTGTCGCAAGCTCGTCCTCTAATCCAGGCCGGACGCTTGATGGCTGTTCAGCAGGAAACTCCGCCGCTGGAGCAGCGGATGGCGCCGCAACTGCTGCTGGGCGCCAGTCCGGGATAGCGGCAGACCCCCATCCCCAACCGCTAGCATCGATAGCAACATCTATCCCCACTATGCCAAACCTGATAGTGCGGGGCGTGGAGGAATCCGTGGTGCGAGCCCTGAAGAAGCGAGCTGGAGAGCATGGCCGCAGCGCCGAAGCCGAACACCGTCCATCCTCACGGCAGCGCTGTTGCACCCACCCCGCCGCAAGCTGGCAGACCTGCTGGCCTCCATGCCGGATGTGGGGAGCGACGACGATTTCGCGCGCCAACCCGGAGGAAAAGCCAGCGCCGTTTTAATTGGTTGACACCAACGTGATCAGCGAAGCCCGCAGGGGCGAGAGGGCCAATGCGGGCGTAGGAGTCCTCATCGCCGAGGCGGGCGAGCAGGATTGGTCGCTGTTTCTCTCAGCGATCAGCATCGATGTACTGCGGCGTGTGCAATGCAACGCAGGTTTAGCTACAAGCCCAGATGTCGCCCCAGCCGCAGCCCCGCACCATGGCCAGCCCCTGCCCGCTTCATCCCAGCGCCCCTGCCGCCGAACGCAGCCCCAGCGCCCGAGACCGCAGCGCCTCCCGCAGGGTAAGGATGCCTGGTCTGGTCGGTTTGCTGCTGGTGACCACGGCGTTGGCCGACGCAGCCGCCCTGGCCTCCAGCCCCGATGCCTGGAGGGCCTATGACCGCCAGGTCCGCACCGCCTGCGTCGCCGCTAGCCGCCTCGCCGCGGCGCGGGTGAAGGGCAAGCGGGTGGACGTACTAGACCTGGACATCAGCGCCCTGCTGCTGGAGGGCACCTATCCCCAGCCCCACATGCGTGGCCAAAAAGGATTGGAGCTGTGCCTGTTTGAGCGGCGCAGCGGCCGCGCCAAAGTGGCTGATGGGGACCGGCTGTTCGAAGCGGAGGTGGCCCCCTGACTGCGCCCGGGCGGCAGCCCCAGCAGTTGCCGCCCAAGCCTCCACCGGACAAGGTTCAGGCTCCACCTCGTGCAAGCCCAGCCTTGTGCGACATGTTTGCCCGCAACTACGCCAGCGGGGCTTGGGCTATTTACTTGACAAAAAGTACTAGACAAAAAATTACTAGACAAAAACTTTTTTAGCCAAACCTGGATAACCAGCTGTGATGCCAAAGCGTGTTCCGTATGGGGCCGTTACCAATTCAATCCCCTGAAGCAATTGCCGCGGATCCCGCCAATCCAAGACACCATCCTAACTGGCGTGAGGTGCGTGATTAATTGCTATCTAAGTAATCTTTTGGCCGGCGTAGAACAGTGACGATTGCATATTTTTCATCTGACCCTATAGTGAGTTATCACCACTCACGCATCGGCAAAGCGATCAAAGCATGAGACTGGTTCGCAATACTGGCAACGACCGGGTCATCGACCTTGTGCGGCCTCTACTCGGCACAGACAAGGAAGTGGGAATAGTTAGTGCCGCCCTGTCGACATTTGCCTTCGCTGAATTGCTCTCTGGCTTGCAGGCGATCGATCGATGCCAGCTGGTCTTGCCACCGGAGGGTTCGGATCTCCAGTTGCTGGGATCCGACGCTGACCGACCCGCCCGCAACCGATTACAGGCCCGTTGGCTGGCTGGAAAGCTGGCCCACTGGCTCACGAACAAGGTGGAGCTGCGGCGGGCCACGTCAGCCGTGCCTCAAGGTGCCATGGTCATCCGAGCGGGGAGCGAGCGGCCTGTGCAGGCCTTGCTGGGCTCACTCGCCTTCAGCAGCGACGGGCTGGGGGTCACACCCGGCAATCCTTTAAGCCTGATTCAGGCATCGGAAAGCCCTGAGGAGGCAAAGCTGATCGATGCATGGTTCCAGTCCCAATGGAAGGGTCTTGCCGAAGACCCACGGGCCAAGTCATCGTTGCTCGATTCGCTCCACGAAATAGCGAGTCACCGTGATCCCTATCTCGTCTACATCCTCACTCTTCACAGACTCTTCAGCAGTCGTGAAGACCAACTTGACGAGGATCAAATTGTCAATGCTGCAACGGGAATCCGCGATACGGTTGTTTGGCAGAAACTCTACAAGTTTCAACGGGATGGCGTTGTTGGCGCCATCGACAAACTGAATCGGTTTGGCGGTTGCATCATTGCCGACAGCGTGGGGCTTGGAAAAACATTCGAAGCCCTGGCCATCATCAAATACCACGAGCTACGCAATGACCGCGTTCTCGTACTGTGCCCCAAGCGCCTGCGCGATAACTGGACGATCTATAAAGCCAATGATCGCCGCAACATCCTGGCAACTGATCGGTTCAACTACGACGTTCTCAATCATACCGACCTCTCCCGAGACGGGGGACTGTCCGGGGACATTGACCTTGGCTACATCAACTGGGGAAATTATGATCTTGTCGTGATTGATGAATCTCATAACTTCCGCAACAAACGCACACCGAAAATGGGCGGTGAAACGCGCTACGACCGCTTGATGCGCAAGATCATCCAAGAGGGTGTAAGAACGCGGGTACTGATGCTTTCGGCAACCCCGGTCAACAACCGCATGGCAGACCTGCGCAATCAAATTGCCTTTGCCACCGAAGCCAACGACGCGGCCCTGTTGGGGCAAGGGATTGGCAGCATCGACGCAACCACCCGCCTGGCCCAAAAGCAATTCAACCGCTGGCTGGATTTAGACGATATCAATCGCACGCCACAGCTCTTGATGGAGATGCTGGGCTTCGACTATTTCACCTTGCTGGACACACTCACCATTGCTCGCTCGCGCAAGCACGTCGAAAAGTATTACGGGGTCGCTGAAACAGGCAAGTTCCCTGAGCGGCTGAGGCCCATCAACATCAAAGCCGATGTGGATCTCAGTGGCACCTTCCCTGCCATCGGCGATATCAATCTAGAAATCCGCCGGCTAAACCTGGCATCTTATGCGCCGCTGCGTTATTTGCTGCCCCACAAACAGGCTGCCTACGATCAGAAATACAGCGTTGAGGTAAAGGGTGGCCTGGGCTTGTTCCGTCAGGTGGATCGGGAGGAGAGCCTGATCCATCTGATCCGCGTCAATGTGCTCAAGCGAATGGAGAGCTCGGTGGCCTCCTTCGCGCTGACGGTGGAGAGGCAACTCAGAGATGTCAAAGCCACTTTGGAGCGGATCGAAGAGCAAACCCTTGAAGTAGAGGAAATCGATATTGCCGATGTGGATTTTGACGATCCTGCCTTCGAGAGCTTGCTGGTGGGGCGAAAAATCAAAGTGCTGCTCCAGGACGTTGATCTGATTCGCTGGAAGCAAGACCTGGTGGAAGACCGCAACCGTTTGGCAAACCTTCTCGCCGCCGCACGGGCCGTGGAGCCATCCCGCGACGCAAAGCTGAAAGAACTGAAGGCGATGATTCGCCAGAAGATCCAATCACCGATCAACCCAGGCAACCGCAAGCTGATCATCTTCACTGCCTTTGCCGATACAGCTCGCTACCTCTACGACCAACTGAACGACTGGGCCAAGTCTGAGTTGCACCTGGAATCAGCACTTGTCACCGGTTCAGGTAGCAACCTCACCACCCTGCCGAAACAAGAGCGTGATCTGACCTCCATCCTCACCTCCTTTGCACCCCGCGCTAAGGAACGCCCCGAAGACATGGCAGATGAGGGTGTGCTTGATCTATTGATTGCCACCGATTGCATCTCCGAGGGCCAAAACCTGCAGGACTGCGATTGGCTGATCAACTACGACATCCATTGGAATCCAGTCCGCATCATTCAACGCTTCGGCCGCATCGATAGGCTTGGATCCCCGAATACCTGCATCCAGCTCGCCAATTTCTGGCCCAATATTGAACTAGAAGAGTATATCAATTTGGAGCAGCGGGTCAGCGGACGGATGGTGCTGCTCGATATCTCGGCCACCGGTGAGGAGAACCTGATTGAACAGCAATCTGGCAACCCCATGAACGACTTGGAGTATCGGCGCAAGCAGCTGCTCAAGCTCCAGGATGCCGTGATCGATCTGGAGGATCTATCCACGGGTGTTTCGATTGCAGACCTCACCCTCACGGATTTCCGCATTGATCTGGCCCAATTCACCAAGGCCAATCCCGGCCTGCTGGAGACCCTGCCCCTGGGCACCTTTGCCGTTACCACCAGCAGTGAACTCGACATCCCAGCGGGCATGATTTTCTGCCTCAGGGCGGAAGCCGTTGCGGCCGAACAGATCAGCGAAAGCGGCTATCCCCTAGCTCCAAACGTCTTGATCCATGTGGGCGAAGACGGGGCCGTGTTGCTGCCCTACACCCAGGCCAAGCAGATCCTGGATCGCCTGAAGCGGGTGTGCTTAGGGCGTGATCTGCCCGATGCTGGCGCCTGTGCTCACTTTGATCGCGCCACAAAAGGGGGAGAAGACATGCGCCAAGCCCAGCGGCTGTTGGCCGCCGCCGTGGCCTCTGTGGTGGGCAAAAGCGAAGAGCGCGCCGTGGCAAGTCTGTTCAGCCCAGGCGGCACCCATGCCCTTGCCGGAGAATTCGCTGGCAGCAACGATTTTGAAGTGGTGGCCTTCCTGGTGGTGCTGGCGGAGGCGCCAGCATGAAGGCATCGCTGCTCTTGGATGCCCTCGATCTACCCGCATCCGCCAGGGTCGACAAGCGGGTGCCCAAGACCTTGCTGCTGGAGCACGGGGCACCGACGGCCGCCGACAAGCGGCAAATCAATGAGGGAATCGAGCAACTCGTCTGGGTGGCCGCCCTCAAGCCCACCACGATCGGTGTGGCGGAGTACCGCGACGAGTTGCGGGAGGTACTGGAGATTGCCGTGCTGCAGCTGACGCTGCGTGAAACCGCCAAGGTGGGCCGCCTGATCGAGCTGGTCCACCGGGCAGTGCCCTATCCCGTGCTGCTGATTGCCGAGCAGGGTTCCACTGTTGGCCTATCTGTCGCCCCCAAACGCTGGTCTCAAGCCGAAGCAGGCAAAACGGTGCTGGTGGGTGCTGTGGTTGCCGTTGAGTGGAACGCCGACCAGAACGCCGAGCGCTGGCCTGGCTTCCGTGACGCACTAGCTCTGGGCCAGCAGCCACGCATCAACCTGCAGGCGTTGTATCAGGGCTGGATCGATACGCTGCTGGCCCTACAGGCTGCTCGCGTCACAGGCGCCTTTGCGTTGCCCAGCAACGCTGGGCAGGCTGAGCACCGCCGCGAGGCTCTGCAAGAATCAGCACGCCTGGATAAGGAGATCGCCCGCCTGCGGGCCACTGCCGCCAAGGAAAAGCAGATGGCCCGGCGCGTCGATCTGAACCTGGAACTCAAGCGCCTGGAAGCAGCCCTAGCTGCCGCCCAAGCCAACCTGTGAAGCACGACGCCACCATGCAGAAACTGACAGCCGCCGACCCCGAGACCCATACCCCCGACCTGGTAGCGGCAAACCTGGCTGCGTTGCAGGCGCTGTTCCCCGAACTGATCACCGAGGGGCCGGATGGCGTTGCGGTGAATATCGATGTGCTCAAGGCGCTCGTGGGCGATAAGACCGTGAGCGATGCCGATGAGAAATACGGCCTCAACTGGCATGGCAAACGCCGCGCCCGCCAGCTGGCCCTCACCCCCTCCACCGGCACCCTACGACCCTGCCCGGAAGACAGCGTGGACTGGGACACAACTCAGAATCTGATGATCGAGGGCGACAACCTGGAAGTGCTCAAGCTCCTGCAAAAGAGCTATGCGGGGAAGGTGAAGCTCATCTACATCGACCCTCCCTACAACACTGGCAGGGACTTTGTCTATCCCGACAACTTCAGGGATAATATCAAGAACTACCTCGAGCTAACTGGACAAGCTGAAAGCGGGACAACGATTAGCACGAATACAGAGGCCAGCGGTCGTTTCCATACTGATTGGCTCACCATGATGTACCCACGCCTTGGATTGGCGAAGAGTCTTTTGCGGTCTGACGGCGCAATATTTATATCAATCGGCGACAATGAAGTTCATCACTTACGCAGCCTGTTAGACGAATTGTTTGGAGAAGAAAACTTCGTCGCAACAGTGATATGGGAGAAAGCTGATTCTCCGCGGAACACAGCACGGCAATTCTCTGAGGATCATGATTTTATACTTGTATATTCAGCACGCCCTGAATGGGCACCGACCAAGCTGCCTAGGACTGAAGAGGCAAACTCAATCTATTCGAATCCAGATAATGACCCACTAGGAGACTGGATCCCTGGAGATCCTTTTGCAAATAAACCCTACTCCAAAGGTCGCTATACAGTTGTCGGACCGACTGGTCGTCAGTTTGAGCCTCCCCCGGGTAGGTATTGGCGAGTTGCAGAAGCGAAGCTCCGGGAGCTCGACGCAGACGGTCGTATTTGGTGGGGCCCAACAAAAGATGCTCGCCCAAGTATTAAGCGATATCTCGCAGAAGTTGCTGACCTAACGCCTCGCACGCTTTGGAGGAAAGAGGATGTCGGAAGTAATCGAACCTCTAAGAACGAGCTGAGGTCGTTGTTTCCTGAAAGCGAATCGTTCGACACACCTAAGCCTACTGGCCTAGTTCGCAGGATGCTGCAGCTTGCGACCAATGTGAACAGTGAAGAGCTTGTACTTGATTTCTTTGCTGGCTCTGGAACTACAGCCCATGCGGTTATTGCAGCCAACGTTGAAGACGGGGGCAACCGGCGCTTCATACTTGTTCAGTTGCCAGAACCAATTGAGAATGCGGATACTCAGGCTTCGACCATCGCCGAACTAACTGCAGAACGTATTCGACGCGCCACAAGGAAGATCAAAGAAGACAGTCCACTATTCAACGGTGACCTCGGCTTCCGCGTCTTCAAGCTCGCCAGCAGCAACATCCGGGCATGGGACCCAGACCGCGACAAGATCGCCGAAACCCTCGAAGCCTCAATCGAGCACCTCAAGACCGACCGCACCGAGCAGGACATCCTCTTTGAGCTACTGCTCAAGCTGGGCCTTGATCTCTGCGTGCCGATTAAAACCCAAAAGATGGAAGGAAGTGCAAAAAAACTCTACGACATCCATTCCATCGGTGGCGGCTCGCTGCTGGTCTGCCTATCCCAATCCATCCCGCAGGTCGACGTAGAACCTCTGGCCCTCGCCCTCGTGGCATGGCACCAGGAATTGAAACCTGCCGGAGACACCACTGTCGTCTTCCGCGACAGCGCCTTCGCTGATGACGTTGCCAAGACAAACATCGCCTCTATCCTTCAGCAGCACGGCTTGGAAACCGTGAGAAGCCTGTGAACAAAGATCTTCAAAAAATGCAAAGTCAGTTCGATGCTCTTGCACGCATCGAATCCTGCAGGCCAATCGACTTTGACCCGATTCACCATTTTCGTGAAACCACGAAAATGGTATTCAGTGGCAGCGAGCGGGGCGTGGGCTAAGGCATGCAACTCCACTTCGAACCAAACCTCGACTACCAGCTACAGGCGATCGAAGCAGTCTGCGATCTATTTCATGGGCAGGAAACCTGCCGGACGGAGTTCACCGTCACAAGGGAAGCCTCCAGTGATCAGCTTTCATTCCTGGAGAACGACCTCGGCATCGGCAACCGGCTCACCCTTCTCGATGATCAGCTGCTGAACAACCTGCACGCCATCCAGCTCCGCCACGGCTTGGCACCCTCGGCGTCGCTCGCATCCGGTGACTTCACTGTGGAGATGGAAACCGGCACTGGCAAAACCTATGTGTATCTGCGCACCATCTTCGAACTGAACAAACGCTACGGCTTCACCAAGTTTGTAATCGTGGTGCCCTCGGTGGCCATCAAAGAAGGTGTCTATCACACCATCGAGACTGCAGGCGAACACCTAAAAGGGCTGTACGCAGGTGCACCCTTTGACTATTTCATCTACGACTCCGCCAAACTGGGCCAGGTGCGCAACTTTGCCACCAGCCCCCAGATCCAGATCATGGTGATGACGGTGGGCGCCATCAACAAATTCGGCGATGAGCACCAGGCGCAAACAGAGGAAGCGGACGAGACAGCCAGGCGAGAAAAATCTAAGAATGTGATGTATCGCCCTAGTGAGAAAACTGGAGGTGAGAAGCCCATCGACCTAATCCGCGCGACTCGCCCGATTGTGATTGTCGATGAGCCCCAGAGCGTGGAAGGCGGCGGTCTGGATGGCAAGGGCAAGCAGGCCATGGAGCGCATGAAGCCACTGTGCAACTTGCGCTACTCCGCCACACCGAAGCAGGCCCATCACATGGTCTACAAACTCGATGCGGTGGACGCCTACGAACGCAAGCTGGTGAAGCAGATCGAAGTGGCGGCAGCCTCGGTGGAAGGTGGTTTCAACAAGCCGTTTGTTCGGCTGCTCTCCGTAAGCAACAAAGGTGGCATTCGCGCAAAGGTGGAGCTGGACATGCAGGTAGGTTTCGGTGTCGCACGCCGCGAAGTCAGCGTAGAAGACGGAGATCTTCTGGAGATGACAACCCAAAGGGCCGTGTACCACGATTTCAGAATTGGAGAAATACGCGGAGCCAAGGGCACAGAGTTTCTGGAGCTTTGCTATCCCGGTGGCGAATCGTTCCTACATATTGGCGAGGCCTATGGAGATGTCGAGCCGCTCGCCATCCAGCGCCAGATGATCAAACGCACCATCAAGGAACATCTGGACAAGGAGATGCGACTACGCCCCCAGGGCATCAAGGTGCTCAGCCTATTCTTCATCGACGCTGTGGAAAAATATCGGCAATACGACGCCGAGGGCAACAAAATGAACGGCGACTATGCCCGCATCTTTGAGGAAGAATATCGCCGCCTCGCTAATCATCCCGACTACCAGACTCTATTCCAGGAAGTAGATCTTACCACTGCTGCCGCGCAGGTTCACGATGGTTACTTTGCCATCGACAAGAAGAAAGTAGGAGGCAAGACTGTGGAGATCTTCAAAGATTCCAAGGGTGAAGGAACTACCAAAGCAGACGACGATACCTACAACTTGATCATGCGTGACAAAGAGAAGCTCCTCAGCCTTGATACGCCGTTGAAATTCATCTTTTCCCATTCGGCCCTGCGAGAGGGCTGGGACAATCCAAATGTCTTTCAGATCTGCACCCTGCGGGAGATGACCTCTGAGCAGCAGCGCCGCCAGACCATCGGCCGGGGCCTGCGCCTCTGCGTGAATCAGCAGGGTGAACGGCAACGTGGCTTCGAAACCAATACGCTCACCGTGATCGCCACGGAAAGCTACGAGCAGTTCGCTGAAAATCTACAAAAAGAGATCGAATCCGATACTGGCATTGACTTCGGCATTGTTAAAACCCATCAGTTTGCCGGCCTCACCATCACCGGAGCCGATGGCCAACCCGCTGCGCTGGGGATTGAACGCTCGAAGCAGCTTTGGGAATACCTAAAGACTGAAAAGTTTCTCAACGCCCAAGGCAAGGTGCAAGACGCACTGCGTACAGCGCTCAAGAACGACACATTGACCCTGCCGGAGCCTTTTAAGGCCCAGCTCCCCCAGGTGAAAGATATCCTCCGCAAGCTCGCCGGCCGCCTTGAGATCAAGAACGCAGACGAACGCAGACAGGTGAAAAGCCGCCAGGCCGTTCTACACGGTGCGGATTTCAAAGCGTTATGGGATCGCATCAAGTACAAGACCACCTACCGGGTGCAGTTCGACAACGAGGCCCTGCTGACCAACTGCATCAAGGCGCTGGCAGAAGCACCAGCCGTCGCCAAAACCCGCCTGCAATGGCGCAAGGCCGACATCGCCATCGGCCGCTCAGGCGTGGACGCAACGGAGAAGTCCGCCGCCGCCCCCGTGACCCTGGACGAGAGCGACATTGAACTGCCTGACATCTTGACCGATCTTCAGGACAAGACTTCGCTCACACGACGCAGCATCTACCGGATCATCGTGGATAGCAAGCGGCTTGATGATTTCAAGCGCAATCCGCAGCAGTTCATCGAGCTGGCCGCTGAGATCATCAACCGCACCAAGCGCATGACCTTGGTGGATGGCATCAAGTACCAGCGTATCGGTGATGACGCTTACTACGCCCAGCAGTTGTTCGAGAGCCAAGAGCTATCGGGCTATCTCAAGTCAATGATCGATACCAACAAATCGGTCCACGAGCAGGTAATTTACCAATCGGATACCGAACGGACCTTTGCTGAAGACCTCGAAAAGAATGAGGCAATTAAAGTCTACGCCAAACTCCCGGCCTGGTTCAAGATTTCCACCCCCCTTGGCCCTTACAACCCAGACTGGGCCGTCCTGGTTGACAAGCCTGAGGGGGAGAGGCTCTATCTCGTCGTCGAGACAAAAAGCAGCTTGTTCACCGATGACTTGCGCGATAAGGAAAGCGCCAAAATCAATTGTGGCAGGGCGCACTTCAAAGCCCTTGCGTCTGGCGACAATCCAGCTTTCTTTTTGCCAGCCCGCTCTCTGGATGATGTGTTTGAATTCGAACCATCGAGCAACTGAATAACACTGCTGGTTTGACTCCACCTCCTGAAATGAGCAGCACTGAACACAACACCCCCAGACACCACCCCAGCTGGCAAGAGCTGCGCGACACCTTTCTGGCCGACCCTGATGTGCAGCAGGCTTATCAGGCGCTCGCCCCTCGCTTTGCGGTGGTGCGGCAGCTGATCACGCTGCGAGAACAGCGCGGCTGGAGTCAGCGCGAGCTAGCTGATGATTCCATCATCCGCTGGCATTGCTAGTAGCTGTGGAGTGGACGTGGCTAATCTGCTGGTCCGCGGCGTCGATGAGGCAGTGGTGAAGGCATGACCACAACCCCAAGCGTCATCCCAACAGGCACCGTCAACGAAGCCCTGCTTCAGCAGATGGCGGCTGAGATCCACCAACAGATGCCGGAGGCTGAAGTGCGTCTGTTCGGCTCCTATGCCCGCGGCGACGCCAGGCCCAGCTCCGATGTGGATCTGATGATCATCGTCACGGATGCGTGGTACGCCCAGCACAACTGGTTCAAAACATTGGGCTTGCTCTGGCGCAAGCTTGCGCACCATCGCGTTCCGATTGATCTGCTCCTTTATCCGCGCAGCAAGGTGGAGGATCGACGCCATTGGCTCAGCCATGTGATCGCGCTGGCGCATCGTGAGGGGAGGATTCTCGATGGCGACAGCTGAAGCAAAGACCCTTCTGAGGGTTGCTCTACGAGATCTGCAGATCGCGCAACTGCTGGAAGTTGCTCCGGCTCCGGAGTCGAGCTGGGGTTTTCATCTTGAAAAATGTATGGCAACAGCGGACCGAGGCCCTTGTGGACCGTGTCGCTCAGGTCATTAGCTCCATGCCATAACCAGCCCCCCCTCACGTCCCAATACAAAACCGCGAAAACACCCGATCCAGCACCGCCTCGGTGACGGTCTCGCCGGTGATTTCCCCCAGGGTGGCGGCGACGTTGAGGGCGCTGATATATCTTTTTGATATCCATACCGTTCCTCAGGCGTGCCATGGACACCGCGAAGCTCTTCTGGTCTGGGCGCTCCCAGGCCGTCCGGCTGCCCAAGGAATTCCGCATGGATGGCACGGAAGTGCACATTCGTCGTCACGGCAACGCCGTGATCCTGGAGCCCATCGCCACAGACTGGACCTGGCTCGATGCCCTCAGCGGCCCGATCGACGCGGATGTCCAGCGCGCGGTCGGCGAGCAACCCAACGCGCCGGACCGCCCGGAGCTCGAGCAGTTGTTCGGCTGATCGCCCCGCATGCGCTACCTGCTGGATGCCAACGCGGTGATCGCCGCCTTGAATGAACCCAACGGTCCCCTATCCCGCCGTCTCCACGCGCTGATGCCCGCTGACGTGGGTGTCAGTGCCGTCGTCATGCATGAGCTTTATTACGGCGCCTTCAAGAGCGAGCGCCGCGACCGCAATCTGGCGCTCGTCGACGCTCTGCGCTTCGAAGTTCTGCCGCTCGACACCGAAGACGCTCGCCACGCGGGAGAAGTTCGCGCCATGTTGGCCGCCCGCGGCACTCCCATCGGCGCCTACGACATCCTGATAGCCGGGCAGGCCCTGGCCCGTGGCCTGACCCTGGTGACCCGCAACCTGCGTGAATTCGAACGCATCCCCGAACTGAGCTTGGAAAATTGGTATGACGCGCCATCGGGTTGACGTACTCGCCCTCACTTGCCGATACAAAACCGCGAAAACACCCGATCCAGCACCGCCTCGGTGACGGTCTCGCCGGTGATCTCCCCCAGGGTGGATGCGGCGGCGGCCAGGTCGATCGTCCAGAAATCCCAGGGCAGGCCGTCGGCGGCGGCCTCCAGGCTGCGCTGCAGGGATTCGGCGGCGGCGGCGGCCAGCTGGCGTTGGCGATCGTTGAGGGCCACCTGCAATCCCTCGCTGGCACTGGCGCCGCAGCATTGCAGCAACATCTGGCCCAGCTCCGTCTCGCCGGCGCCGCTGAGGGCGCTGATCAACACCTGGGCTGGGCCTCCGGCCTCCACAACTGCGTTCTCCACGCCCCCACCCTCCACCGCCCCAGCCTCCAGGCCGCAACGGTCGCACTGGTTGCCCACCAGCAGCAACGGCACCCCAGCGGGCACCAGGTCCCGCACCCGTTGATCGGCAGGGCCCCAGCCAGATGCCACATCAAAGACCAGCAGCACCGCATCGGCCGCCGCCAGGGCCGCCTGGCTGCGGCCGATACCCAGCTGCTCCACCAGATCATCGGTGGCATGGATGCCGGCGGTGTCCACCAGGGTTAGGGGCACCCCTTCGAGCACCAGCTCGCTTTCCAGCAGGTCGCGGGTGGTGCCGGGCAGATCGGTCACGATCGCCCGGTCCTGGCGGCTGAGGCGGTTGAGCAGGGTCGATTTGCCCACGTTGGGGCGACCCACAATCGCCACCCGCAAACCCTCGCGCAGGCGCTGGCCCTGCTCCGCCTCCCGCACCAGATCCTGCAGCTCGGCCCGCACACCCTGCAAGCCTTGAATCACGGCCTCGGGCTGCAGGGGGGGTAGGTCTTCCTCGAAATCAAGCCGTGCCTCCAGTTCGGCCAGCTGGTCGAGCAAGCGCTCCCGCAACGCAGTGATGCGGCGCTGCAATCCCCCCTCCAGGCCGGCCATCGCCAGCTGGGCCGCCCGCTGCCCTCGGGCGCCGATCATCTCGGCGATCGCCTCGGCCCGGGTCAAATCGAGACGGCCATTGAGGAATGCCCTCTGGCTGAATTCCCCCGGCGCCGCCAGCCGGGCCCCGGCATCCAGCACCGCCTTCAGCACCCGCCGCACCGCCACTAGGCCGCCGTGGCAGTGCAACTCCACCACATCCTCGCGGGTGAAGCTGCGCGGCGCCCGCATCAGCAGCAGCAGGGCCTCATCGAGCCGTTCACCGCTCTTTGGCTCCACCACATGGCCATAGAGCACCCGATGGCTGGCCCACTCCTGCTGGCCCGGCGCCTCAAACAGCCGCCTGCCGATGGCCTCCGCCCGGGGGCCCGACAGCCGCACAATCGCCACGCTGCCCTGGCCCGGGGCCACGGCGGTGGCAATGGCAGCGATGGTGTCCTCAGCAGCAACCAAACGGCCCCGGGGCTCCTTAGGGTCACTCTGTTCACATGATGTTGCAGCGCCCACAGCCTTCATGCCCCGTCTTCACCGCCAGTCTCGGCCGCCAGCGCGGCCCGTGGGCCCGGCCAGAGCGAAAGTTTCGGGCGGCCGCTGGCGCCCCTTGCGGATCTGGCGCCGCAGGTTGCACCAGAACCTGCGCAAGGCCATCACCTGGATGCGGCGTCAGGAGGGCAGCCCCCGCCACCAGGCCTGGGGGCTGGCGATTGGGGTATTCATCGGCTGCCTGCCGATCTTTGGATTACAGATGCTCGTGAGCTTGGGGCTGGCCAGCACCATGCGCGGCAACAAGTTCTTGGCGATGGCAGGCACCTGGATCAGCAACCCCGTCACAAACCTGCCGCTGTTTTGGCTCAGCTATCAGCTGGGAGCGCTATTGATGGGGCCAGGGCCGGCTGGCTTGCAGCTCAAGGATCTCAACCCCAACAATCTGGCCGGCCTGGGCTGGGCCTTCTCCAGTCGGCTGATGCTGGGCTCGGTGTTGATAGGTGGGCTACTTGCCGTAGCCAGCGGTGTGGGCTACAGGCAGTGGCTCCAACACCGCCGGCGGCGGCTGGCAACTCCGCCACACTGAGATTCGCTCTGGGGGTGGACCTGATTGGTTCAGGAGGCAAATCATTCAGGAATTAGTAAGCCCGGGAAACACCATCAGGTCGATGTGGCCACCGATGGGCTGGCGCCATTCGCGGAATTCCTCCGTAAGTGCCTTGTGCTCCATAGTCATCGCCTGGGCCTCCAGATTCTGCAGACGCTGATGAATAAGATCTAGGGTGCTATCGATCAGCTGGGCGGCCTGTTCGGAGGTCATGGCACGACTGGCGGAGGGATGAAAATTCAATAGCAATGTTTTAAAATTGCAATCTTGGACAAGCTGTAACACTCGACACGGTGTCATCATCCTGTGTGCGGACCCTCACCCGCCAGCCGTGATGGAGTTTCGCAACCACTGCCGGAGGGGGATTCCATCATGCTGGCGCTAGATCGGTGGGCTAAAATGGAAAGGAAACCTGGCCCGCCCAATGATCATTGTCTGCAACATCAATAATGAGTATATTCGCCATTGCGCAGTCATGCTCCGCTCTCTGCGTGACTTCAACCCTCGTGACGACCTTGACGTATTCATTGTCCATCAGCGTATGGATAGCGATCAACGCGCCATGCTTGTCGGCTACTTGAGCAGTTTTCTACCTTCGGTTTCATTCCTGCAGGTCGATCATGCTTTGCTTAAGGGGTTTCCGGAGTCGCCCCATGTCAAACTAGCAGCCTATTATCGACTCTTTTTCCCACAATTACTCCCGAGCAGTATCGATCGCATAATTTATCTCGATAGTGATTTGCTGGTCAACGGATCGCTTGATGAGCTCTGGGAGACCCCCCTGGAAAGCAATCTTGTGGCGGCAGCCAGCGATCGTAATCTTGACGTACATAGATCTCGACTCGGGCTTGGTCCCGATTCACCCTATTTCAATTCAGGTGTGATGACACTGAAGCTTTCTGATTGGCGTCAAGAGAATATCGCTGAGCGCGGACTTGAGTTTGCACTGAAATACCCTGAAAAGCTAAACAATTGCGATCAAGACGTCTTGAATTATCTCCTCGAAAAACGCAGCCTGACCCTGCACCAGCGCTGGAATGCAATGTCCCATCTTTGGGGGCTTGACCAGCAATGGCTCCAGGCTCAAGGGGGGCTGAGCGAAGAAGAGGAACAAGCTCTGTCTGAACCAGTAATCATTCATTTTGCAGGGGCAAGTTTAGCCAAACCCTGGCACTATCAATGTCCCCATCCTTGGAAGGATCGATACCGATCAATCCTTGCCACGACCCCCTGGGCGGGAACCCCCTTGGAAGGAGAGCCCGTTCGTCGGAGTCTTCTGCAGCGATCAGCAACGAAGATCGGCTCCTTGCTGAACCAGGGTGCAAAGAACTAATTCTCATTACGCCTCACTGATATCAACCAATCCCCGTCCGGCAAAGGTCGAGCACATCCGCCATCGAACGGATCTGGTCCATTGTGTCGCGCAATTGGTTGGCGCTGTGCAATTCAACCCGTAGATCGATGCGGGCCGGCTTGCCGGCACTGGTGCGCACCCGGGCATCGCTGACATTGATGCGATGGTCGGAAAGACGGGTGAGGATATCTTTCAGCACCCCCACCCGATCGAGAACCTCAATGCGCAACCGTACCGGGTAACGCCGCTGCTGGCCCTCCACCGGCCCATTCCAGCGCACAGGCAAGCGGCGCTCCACCGGCACCTGGGCCACATTGCTGCAATCCTGGCGGTGGATGGTGATGCCGTGATTGCCGAGGGCCACCGAACCCACAATCCCCTCCCCCGGCAGGGGGCTGCAGCAGCCCCCCAGCCGATATTCCAAACCCTCGACCCCCAAGATCGGGCTGCCACTGCTGGGCTGATGGGGCAGTGTCGCCGACTCCTTACGGGCCACGACCCCAGCGGCCACCTCTTCGTTGCTGGGGGGCGCCGCCACGGCTTCGGTGGCCAGACGCACCTCCTCCCGCAGCCGATTGACGACCTGCTGCAGGGTGACCCCACCAAAACCGATGGCCGCCAGCAGGTCTTCGGTGCCCACCAGATTGCAGCGCCGGGACACCCGGGCGAGGGCCTCACCATTGAGCAGGGCATCGAAGCCATCGCGGCCCAACTCCCGCTCCAGCATCTCAGTGCCGCGCACAATGTTGTCCTGGCGGTGGCTGCGCTTATACCAGGCGCGGATGCGATTGCGGGCCGTGGGGGTGGCGACAAAATTGAGCCAATCCAGGCTGGGATGGGCACTCTTTGAGGTGATCACCTGCACGAAATCACCGTTCTTCAGCGGTGTCGCCAAAGGGCAGAGGCGGTCATTGATGCGTACCCCCTGGCAATGGTTGCCCACCTCGGAATGGATGCGATAGGCGAAATCAACGGAGGTTGAACCCTTGCGCAAACCCACCACATCGCCCTTGGGTGTGAATACAAACACCTCCTCATCAAAGAGATCTTCCTTGATTGAGGCCAAATAGTCGCTGCTGTCCTCGCTACCTCCCTCTTTCTGCCAATCCACCAGCTGCCGCAACCAACTGAAGCGTTCGGCATCGCCACCGGTGGCGGCGGGAGACCCCCCCTCCTTATATTTCCAATGGGCAGCGATGCCGTATTCGGCCACCTGATGCATCTCTACGGTGCGAATCTGCACCTCAATCGGACGATGGCGACCGATCACCGCCGTATGCAGGGACTGGTAGCCATTCGGTTTAGGCAAACCGATGTAATCCTTGAACCGCCCCGGGATGGGCCTAAAGGTGTCATGCACCACCGCCAGGGCGCGATAACAACTCTCGAGCGTCGGGCAGAGAATGCGCACCGCCGCCACGTCATAGAGCTCGTGGAACGCCTTCTGCTGGCGCTGCATCTTGCTCCAGATGCCATACAAATGTTTCGGCCGGCCGCTGACATCGCAACTGCCCAGTCCCACCGAGGCCAGCCGGTCCCGCAGCAACTGCACGGTGACCCCCAACCGATCTTCCCGTTCGCTGCGCTTGGTGGCAACCTGCTGCTGGATCTCCCGAAACGCCTCCGGCTCCAGGATCTTGAAGGCGAGGTCCTCCAATTCCCACTTGAAGCGACCAATGCCGAGCCGGTTGGCGAGGGGGGCGTAGATATCGCGGGTTTCACGGGCGATGCGCTGCTGCTTCTCGGGCTTGAGGGCCCCGAGGGTGCGCATGTTGTGCAACCGATCAGCCAACTTCACCAGCACCACCCGAATATCACTGGCCATCGCCAGAAACATGCGCCGCAGGTTCTCGGCCTGGGCCTCGGTTTGGTTGGTGAAATGGATGCCCCCCAGCTTGGTGACGCCCTCCACCAGGGCCCGCACCTCGGCGCCGAACTGGGCTTCGATTTCCTCCGGCGTCACCTGGGTGTCTTCGACCACGTCGTGGAGAAAGCCGGCGGCGATGACCGAACTGCCGGCACCGATATCGCGCAGCAAATCGGCTACGGCGATGGGATGGACGATGTAGGGCTCGCCGGTGGCCCGCATCTGGCCATCGTGGAGCTGATGGGCGAAATCAAAAGCGGCCGCCAAGAGATTGTCGTTGCTGCGGCTGGTCTTGCCAGTCTCTGGCAGGCCCTGGGCACCCTGGGCAGCTAGCAGCGAATCTCTCAACCAGACGGGCAGGCTGACCCCATAGGCTTCAGTGGGGTCGGCAATGGCCATGGGGTTGGCAGCTAGAGCCTGGGCCGATAGGGCGGAAACAGCCAAGTCCGGGGCTGCCTGGGCTGGGACCGCCAAGTCCGGGGCCGCCAAGACCGGGGACGACCCATCCGTCAGCGGCTGATCGGTGGTGGAGGGTTCGGGAACGGTTTTAAGCATCTCGTTCCGCAATGATCCTCCATGGTATGCAAATGCCGCCGCCGCGACCGCCATGTCTGGGGACGGCGATCAACCCGCTGACAGCCCTCCCCCAACCCATGGCGACCAGTTCCGCGACCCCCGGTGCTCCCAAAGAAGTCCTCCGTCTCCAAGGCTTGAAGGTGCGCTACCCGGGTAGCCCCACCAATGTGCTGGATGGCCTGGACCTGCGGCTGAACCAGGGGGAAACCCTCGCCCTGGTGGGCCCCTCCGGCTGCGGCAAAAGCACGGTCGCCAGGGCCGTATTGCAATTGCTGCCCTCGGGCAGCCTCTGCGAAGGCAGGCTCGAACTCACCGGCAAGGATCCCCGTCGCCTCAGCGCCAGCTCCTTGCAGCAACTGCGGGGGCAGGCGGCGGGGCTGGTGTTTCAGGACCCGATGACCCGGCTCAATCCGTTGATGACCGTTGGCGAACACCTCAGGGACACCCTGGAGGCTCACCGCTGCCAGCACAGCCTCGAACGGGCCCAAGGCCTGCTGGAGCGGGTCGGCATCAATCCCGCCCGCTATGGCAGCTATCCGCACGAGTTCAGCGGTGGCATGCGCCAACGGCTGGCGATCGCCCTGGCCCTGGCCCTGAACCCGCCCCTGGTGATCGCCGATGAACCCACCACCAGCCTGGATGTGGCCGTCACCGCCCAGGTGATGGCTGAGCTAAGCGACCTCTGTGCCGAAGCGGGCAGCGCCCTGTTGCTGATCAGCCATGACCTGGCCATGGCCGGCCGTTGGTGCCAGCGCATCGCCGTTCTTGCTGAGGGCCGCCTGGTGGAGGAGGGTCCCAGCCACCAGCTCTTGACCGCGCCGGTATCTGATGTGGGGCGCCGCCTGGTGCGGGCGGCCCGCCAGCGCGAGGGGGGGCACCGCCAAGCCGCGGCGGCCTCCCCGCTGCTGCTGGAGGTGCAGGAGCTGCGCAGCTGGCATTCCCTGCCCTCCCCCCCCTGGAGCCAGCGCTGGCTGAAGGCCGTGGATGGCATCAGCTTCCAGCTCCACGAAGGGGAAACCCTGGGGGTGGTGGGGGCTTCCGGCTGCGGCAAGAGCAGCCTCTGCCGCGCCCTGATGGGCCTGGTGCCGGTGCGGGGCGGCCAGGTGCGCCTGCAAGGCCAGGACCTGCGCCAGTTGCGAGGAGCCAATCTGGCCCGGGCGCGCCGCGGCCTGCAGATGGTGTTCCAAGATCCCCTGGCCTGCCTCAATCCCCAGATGGCGGTGGGCGAAGCCATCGCCGATCCGCTGCTCATCCACGGCCTGGCCCGTCCCGCCGAGGCACGGCAAGAAGCCCGGCGCCAGCTGGCGGCGGTGGGACTGACACCCCCGGAGGACTTCGAGCGGCGCCTGCCCCGCCAACTCTCTGGGGGCCAGCAGCAGCGGGTGGCCATTGCCCGCGCCCTGATCCTCAGACCCCGGGTGCTGCTCTGTGATGAAAGCGTCAGTATGCTGGATGCTGAAGTGCAGGCCGAAGTGCTGGGGCTGCTGGGCCAGCTGCAGCGGCAATTGGGCCTGGGCCTGGTCTTCATCACCCACGACCTCAGTGTGGCAAGCGGCTTCTGCCATCGGGTGATCGTGCTGGAGGGGGGACGCATCGTCGAGGAGGGCCCGGGGGGCGACCTGCTGGCCCATCCCCATGCCGCCATCACCCGCACGCTGGTGGATGCCTGCCCGCGTCTGCCGGCCCTGGCCTGATGGGGTTGGACCGGGCCCGACTGGCGCGACTGTTCCGGCTCTTCGTGCTGGTCAACGCCATCGGCATCGGCGTGGCCCTGGGGGTCTGGCTGTATGGCCAGGAGATCCAGGCCATCAGCGGCCTGAGGCTGCAGCTCAGCCAAAGCCTGCCCAGGCTCCTGGTGCTACCCGTCATGGGCCTGGGGGCTGGGGCCATCGCCGGGGCCCTGATCAGTGGCGTCGAACCCGCGGCCGGTGGGTCCGGCATCGTGCAGGTGCTGCTTTATCTGCGGGGTGCCGCCATCCCCATGGGCTGGCGGGTGGCCCTGGTGAAACTGCTGGCCAGTGGTATTGCTATCGGCGGGGGGCTGCCGGTGGGGCCCGAGGGGCCCTCGATCCAGATCGGCGCCTCGGTGGCCAGGGAGACCGCTAGCGCCCTGGGGCACCGGGGTCGCCCCCTGCTGCCGGTGGCGATCGGCAGCGGCGCCGGACTCGCGGCCATCTTCCATGCCCCCCTGGGGGGAGTGGCCTACATCCTCGAGGAATTACTGGGGCGGCGCGACAGCCGGATCCATGCCATGGCCGCTTTCGCCACCTTCATGGCGGTGGCCTGGACCCGACTGCTCTGTGATGGCGGCAGTGGGCCCCTGGTGTGGCGCAACCTGCAACCCGTGATCGTCTATCCGAGTGGCGATTCCCATCTGCGTCTGCTCGATCTGCCCTTCCTGCTGGCCCTTGGGCTGATCACGGGGCTGTTGGCACCGCTCTATCAGGCCGCCATTGCCCAGCTGCGGCGGCGGTTTGGACGCTGGCAGCGGCCGGCCTGGCAACTGCTGCCCCTGGTGGGCCTGGGCATTGGCCTGGTCTCCTGCCTGCTTCCGGCCAGCTTCGACAACCCGGACCACCTGGCCCTGGACGCCCTGTTGGGCATGACCAACTGGCACCAGGCCCTATTGGTGCTGGCGGTGCAAGCCATCGGCACGGCCATCGCCGTGGCCGCCGATGCCCCGGGAGGCTTCCTCGCCCCCGCCTTGGTGGTGGGGGCCTGCCTGGGTGGCCTGCTGCAGCAAGTCTCGCTAGAGCTGTTTGATTACGCCCCCACTTCGCTGCTGTTCGCCGGTGGGGCGGCCTTCCTTGGGGCCCTCACCCGCACCCCGCTGACAGCCATCCTGCTGAGCTTTGAACTCAGCAAGAACTACACCTTGCTGCTGCCGATCGGCTTCTGCGTCCTGACCGCCATCGCCGTAGCCGACCTACTGCAGCGCCACACCCTGTTCGACCAAATGGTGGCCGCTGCCGAACGGGCGACCGCCAAACCAAGTGGATAATCCGGGCGGCTCAAAAAGTTCAGCAAAGGGATGGGAGCAGCAGGCCAGTCTAGATTCAGAGCTCGTGGCTGGATCACTTGATGTTGTCTCGCCTGTTAGCCAAAGCGCGTTATCTGACCGTCGTGCCGGTGCTGGGACTGCTGGCGGCCTGTTCATCCCTGTTTGTCATGGGCGGGCGCTTGATCTTGCATCAACTCTGGGTGGCCTTGAACATCCCCAAAGGGCAGCTCGCGAACAACCCGATTTTACCCACCTTTGAGGTGGAGTCACTGCAAGGCATCAACCTGCTGCTGGTGGGAACAGGATGCCTGACCCTAGCCCTTGGCATGTTTTCTCTGTTCGTGCAACCACTGAAACTACCAACCAGTTTCCGGGTGGGCAATTTCCACGAACTCAAGGGTCAATTCGCAAATTATGTGATCCTGGCGATGGCCATCTCCTTTCTGGAAAACCTCACCCATTTACCGGAGATGATTGCCGACAAAAACAGCAGCGGCAGCGAGATTTTATACAGTGGAGCTGGCATGACCCTGGTTACATTTGCCCTTTTGGCATTTAAATACTGGGTAGGAGAACCAAATAAAACAGCCGAAAGTGAAGATTAAGCCGAAAGCGAAGATTAACACGAACGAGAACGCAACTGATTCAACAGGCGTTCAAAGACTGCGGGCAGCGGTGCTTCAAATACCAGGCGCTCTTGGCTGATCGGGTGATCCAGCCCCAACTGGACAGCATGGAGGGCCTGGCCAGCCAGGGGGATCGGCAACTTGCGACAACGGCTGTAGGTGGCATCGCCCACAATCGGATGGCCCCAGTGGGCGCAATGCACCCGAATCTGGTGGGTGCGCCCCGTATCCAGCTTGAAACGCAACAGCGAGTAGTCCCCTAGACGCTCAACCAAGCGCCAGTGGGTGCAAGCGGTTCGGCCACTGGCGGCATCAACAACCGCATATTTCTTGCGATCCACCGGGTGGCGGCCGATTGGCCCATTGATGCTGCCGGCCTCCCCCAGCGGCACCCCGTGAACCACCGCCAGGTATTCGCGGCTGGCGATGCGCTTCTGAATCTGGCGCTGCAGCCGCACCAGGGCCTCCTGGCTTTTGGCGATGACAATGCAGCCGGTTGTGTCCTTATCGAGCCGATGCACGATGCCGGGGCGCATCTCGCCGCCGATGCCGGGCAAATCGGGGCAGTGGTGCAGCAGGCCATTCACCAAGGTGCCGTCCTTGTTGCCGGGGGCCGGATGCACGGTGAGGCCAGCGGGCTTGTTGATCACAATCAGGTGGGCGTCCTCGAATAGCACATCAAGGGGGATCGGCTCCGCTTTGAGATAGGGCAGCGGTTCGGGGGGCGGCATCCACAACTGCACTTCATCGCCCGGCCTGAGGGGGGTTTTGGCGCGACCGGTGACACCGTTCACCCGCACAAAGCCGGCGTCGATGAACTTCTGAATCCGGGCCCGGCTTTGCTCGGGACGCTGACTCACCAGCCAACGATCCAAACGCATCGGCAGGGGTTTGGGGTAATGGAGCGTCAGCCGTTCGCCTTCACCTTCGCCGAATGTGGCCATGGCCCCCAGTGCGCCCCGATTCCGGCTCCATTCCCACCCTAGGTGCCAAAGCCGCCCGGGCTGAGTGATGGGCCCTCGACAAACTGATTGCCGGTTACTGATTGCCCGTGAATGATTGCCGGTGAATGATTGACGGTGACTGATTGACGGTTTTAGTGCCAACCGATCTCTTGCCTCAGGGCAGCTCCAGGGAAATCGGCCCCAACAGCGAACGGCGAAAGTCATCCAGCAGCCGCTGGGCCATGCGCAGCGTATCGCCGCTGGTGTGGCGCAAGGCGGCGGCACTGAGCCAGTCCTCCACCGCGGCGCCGGTCGCCGCCACGCCATAGCGTCCCTGCAGCAGCCCCGGGGCCACCCCGGCGGCAGGCTCGGACTCCAGCTGGATCAACAGCCGCAGAAAGGCCAGGGCCACGGCCTCGGTGTCGTAGGCGGCTTGGCCGATGTCGTCGCACAGGGCCAGGCGCAGGGCGGCCTGCTGGTCATCCAGCCGGGGCGGCAGCACCCCGGGGGCATCAAGCAGGTCGATGTCCTGGCCCAGTCGCACCCAGCGCAGGCTGCGGGTGACGCCGGCCTTGCGGGCACTTTCCACCACCTTCTTGCGCACCAACCGGTTGATCAAGGCCGATTTACCCACGTTGGGGAAGCCGAGCATCAGGGCCCGCACCGGCCTGGGCCGCATGCCGCGGCCGAGCCGGCGGGCATTGAGCGCCTCGCCGCTGCGGATCGCCGCCTGCTGCAACTGACTGACGCCGGTGCCGCTGCGGGCATCACACCACCAAGGGGTTTGGTCCCGCTCGCGGAACCAGTGATCCCAGGCCTTACGGGAAGCCTCGCTGACCATGTCGCGGCGGTTGACCACCAACAGATGCTGCTTGGCCTGGATCCAGCGCTGCAGCCTGGGGTGGGCGGTGGCCAGGGGGATGCGGGCATCGCGCACCTCAATGACCAGGTCAACCTTCTCCAGGCTGGCGGTGAGGGCCTTTTCGGCCTTGGCGATGTGGCCCGGGTACCACTGAATTGCTGGCGCCCCGCCCCCGGGGGCCCCCTGGCGGGGAGTGGGGCTGGCGCTAGCCGTCATCAAGGCACCACCAGAACGGGACAGGGAGCCAACTGAATCACCCGGGCGGCGGTGCTGTGTTGATCCTCCTCCAGGGTGATGCCATGGGTGCCGATGACAATCACGTCGGCATTGATCTCGTCGGCCACATCACCGATCACAAAAGCCGGCTTGCCCTGACGTTCAAACAGATCGCAGTGAATGCCAGCCTCCTCAAAGCGGCTCCTGGCCTGTTCCAACACCTGGGTGACGGCCGCGGGATCATGCATCGTGCCCTCCTCTTCAACCACGGACAGCAAGACGACACGACTGCCGTGCTGCTGGGCGAGTTCCAGGCCCACAGCCACCGTCTCAGTCGTCTCGGGGCTGTGGTCAATGGCCAATAAGACAGTCTCGAACATGGTGGCTAGTGCAGTAGCCAAGATCTAGCGCCACGGGGCGCCTGGGGCCAGGGCGAAGACCGCCCCCCCAGGACCGGCCAGCTGCGTTTTGCACCTCGCTGGCGGGCCCGGGACGCCTGGGGGCTAATCTCCCCCCGCCTTTCCCTATCCCGTATCCATGGCGAAGCGTTCCCTGGCCAGCCTCAGCGCCGTTGATCTGCGCGGCAAACGCGTCTTGGTGCGGGTGGATTTCAACGTGCCCCTGGATGACGCTGGTGCCATCACCGATGACACCCGCATCCGGGCCGCCCTGCCCACCATCGGCTACCTGAGGGACAACGGCGCCCGGGTGCTGCTGGCCGCCCATTTCGGCCGTCCCAAGGGGCAGGTGAACGAGGGCATGCGCCTGACCGCCGTGGCCGCCCGCCTCAGTGATCTGCTGGGTGTGCCGGTGGCCAAAACCGATAGCTGCATCGGTCCCGACGCCGAGGCCAAGGTGGCCGCCCTGGCCGACGGCGGCGTGGTGCTGCTGGAGAACGTGCGTTTCTTCGCCGAAGAAGAAAAAAATGATCCTGCCTTCGCCGAGAAGCTGGCCTCCCTGGCTGAGATCTACGTCAACGACGCCTTCGGCGCCGCCCACCGCGCCCATGCCTCCACTGAGGGGGTGACCAAGTTCCTGCGACCCAGCGTGGCCGGCCACCTGATGGAGAAGGAACTCCAATACCTGCAGGGGGCCATTGATGATCCCAAGCGGCCCCTGGCGGCGATCGTGGGCGGCTCCAAGGTGAGCAGCAAGATCGGCGTGCTGGAAGCGCTGATCGACAAGTGCGACAAGATCTTGATTGGCGGCGGCATGATCTTCACCTTCTACAAGGCCCGGGGCCTGGCCGTCGGCAAGAGCCTGGTGGAAGAGGACAAGCTGGAACTGGCCCGCGAACTGGAGGCCAAGGCGGCCGCCAAGGGGGTGCAATTGCTGCTGCCCACCGATGTGGTGCTGGCGGACAATTTCGCCGCCGATGCCAATAGCCAAATCGCCAAAATCGACGCCATCCCCGATGGCTGGATGGGCCTCGACATCGGTCCCGATTCGATCAAGGCCTTTGAGGCCGCCCTGGCCGATTGCAAAACGGTGATCTGGAACGGGCCGATGGGGGTGTTCGAATTTGACAAATTCGCCGCCGGCACCGATGCCATTGCCCACACCCTGGCCCGCCTGACCGCCACCGGCACCACCACGATCATCGGCGGCGGTGACTCCGTTGCTGCGGTGGAAAAAGTAGGCGTGGCCGACAAGATGAGCCACATTTCAACCGGTGGCGGCGCCAGCTTGGAGCTGCTGGAAGGCAAGGTGCTGCCGGGCGTGGCGGCCCTAGATGAGGCCTGATCCGGGGTAGCTTCGGCTTGATTCAGCCCCAAGGCTCGCCAACGGATGACCTATTGCATCGGCTACTGGTTGGAAAAGGGGCTGGTGATGGCTTCAGACTCCCGCACCAGTGCGGGAGTCGACTACATCTCCAGTTACAGCAAGATGCACCGGTTTCAGCCGGCTCCAGATCGGTTGTTCGTGTTGCTGGCGGCGGGCAGCCTGGCCACCACCCAAGCGGTGATCAGTTGGATCCGCCGGGATCTGGACCGCCCCGCGGATCTGGAGCGGGGAGCGGGCAAGGATCTGCGGCACTGCGACTATCTCTTTGAAGCGGCGGCCTATATCGGTCGCGTCAGTCAGGCCGTCCAGAGGGAAAACGAAGCGGCCCTGAAGCAATCGGGATCCAGCGGCGCCGCCTCCTTCATCCTCGGTGGCCAAATCGGCAGCGAGGCCCATGGCCTCTATCTGATCTATCCCCAAGGCAACGCCATCATGGCGACGCCCGAAACTCCCTTTCTGCAGATAGGCGAGAGCAAATACGGCAAACCGCCGCTCGACACCATCGGCAACACCAACCTTTCCCTCGAAGATGGCGCCCGGCTCTGCCTGATCTCCCAGGTCCTCACCCAGCGCTCCAACCTCAGTGTGGGCCCACCCTTCGAGTTGGCGTTGATTCCCGCCGGCAGTCTGGCCATCACCCAGCAGCGCAAGATCGAAGCGGACGATGCCGATCTGGCCACCATGATGGACATCTGGAGCGAGGCCCAGCGGGAGGCTCTCTACCGGCTGCCCCGGTTTGCCTGGGAAGGTGCCGCTGGGGGGTGAAGCGGGGAGGGTGAAGCGGGGAGGGTGAGCTGGAGGGCGCCTGCAACTGGTGCGCCTCGACCCTGCCTGGCCACCCCCTTGTTAGCTCCCCGCATGGCTGATGGCGGCTGCGCCAGCGGAGGAGACCTTCATTGATGAGCGCCAGCAGAGCGGCTTGACCAGGGGGGGCATTGTGCTGCTGGCAGAAGTCTCATGCCGGCTTTGTTGTTGCTGAGCATCACTGCAGACGCAGCCAGTCTCTAGCCTGCACCCACCGGGGCTAGGGCAGCGAGCCGCTGGCGGCATCCCAGAGGCGCAGGCTGTTGTCGCGAGAGCCGGAGACGATGCGGCGGCCGTCGGGGCTGAAGGCCACGGAGTTCACCGAGTCTGTATGGCCTTGCAGGGGAGGGCCGATCGGCTTGCCGCTGGCGGCATCCCAGAGGCGCAGGCTGTTGTCGCGAGAGCCGGAGACGATGCGGCGGCCGTCGGGGCTGAAGGCCACGGAACTTACCGCGTATGTATGGCCTTGCAGGGGAGGGCCGATCGGCTTGCCGCTGGCGGCATCCCAGAGGCGCAGGCTGTTATCCCAGGAGCCGGAGACGATGCGGCGGCCGTCGGGGCTGAAGGCCACGGAACTTACCGCGTATGTATGGCCTTGCAGGGGAGGGCCGATCGGCTTGCCGCTGGCGGCATCCCAGAGGCGCAGGGTGTTGTCGTAGGAGCCGGAGACGATGCGGCGGCCGTCGGGGCTGAAGGCCACGGACCTCACCCTGTCTGTATGGCCTTGCAGGGGAGGGCCGATCGGCTTGCCGCTGGCGGCATCCCAGAGGCGCAGGCTGTTGTCGTAAGAGCCGGAGACGATGCGGCGGCCGTCGGGGCTGAAGGCCACGGAACTTACCGCGTATGTATGGCCTTGCAGGGGAGGGCCGATCGGCTTGCCGCTGGCGGCATCCCAGAGGCGCAGGCTGTTATCCCAGGAGCCGGAGACGATGCGGCGGCCGTCGGGGCTGAAGGCCACGTAGATCACAGATAATATGTGGCCTTGCAGGGGAGGGCCGATCGGCTTGCCGCTGGCGGCATCCCAGAGGCGCAGGCTGTTGTCGTAAGAGCCGGAGACGATGCGGCGGCCGTCGGGGCTGAAGGCCACGGAGATTACCGAGTCTCGCTGGTCCCGGTTCTGGGACCAGACCAGTTGGTGGCAGACCGCCCGCGCTGAATTCAGCCAGGGGAGGCTTGTAAGCAGGCGGTGATCCCTCAGCTTGTGGCAGGCCAGCGGCAGGGATTCCTGCCAGGCCGGCCCCGCCCAGAGGCGCAGGCTGTTGTCGTCTGAGCCGGAGACGATGCGGCGGCCGTCGGGGCTGAAGGCCACGGAGATCACCGTGGATGTATGGCCTTCCAGGGGAGGGCCGATCGGCTTGCCGCTGGCGGCATCCCAGAGGCGAAGGCTTTTGTCGTCTGAGCCGGAGACGATGCGGCGGCCGTCGGGGCTGTAGGCCACGGACAACACCGAGCTTGTATGGCCTTGCAGGGGAGAGCCGATCGGCTTGCCGCTGGCGGCATCCCAGAGGCGCAAGCTGTTGTCGGCTGAGCCGGAGACGATGCGGCGGCCGTCGGGGCTGAAGGCCACGGACCACACCAAGCTTGTATGGCCTTGCAGCGGAGGCCCGATCGGCTTGCCGCTGGCGGCATTCCAGAGGCGAAGGCTGTTGTCGTCTGAGCCGGAGACGATGCGGCGGCCGTCGGGGCTGAAGGCCACGGAGTTCACCGCGTTTGTATGGCCTTGCAGGGGAGGGCCGATCGGCTTGCCGCTGGCGGCATCCCAGAGGCGCAGGCTGTTGTCGGCTGAGCCGGAGACGATGCGGCGGCCGTCGGGGCTGAAGGCCACGGACCACAGCAAGCCTGTATGGCCTTGCAGCGGAGGCCCGATCGGCTTGCCGCTGGCGGCATCCCAGAGGCGCAGGGTGTTGTCGTAGGAGCCGGAGACGATGCGGCGGCCGTCGGGGCTGAAGGCCACGGACCTCACCCTGTCTGTATGGCCTTGCAGGGGAGGGCCGATCGGCTTGCCGCTGGCGGCATCCCAGAGGCGCAGGGTGTTGTCGTAAGAGCCGGTGACAATGCGGCGGCCGTCGGGGCTGAAGGCAACGGACCTCACCCCGTCTGTATGGCCTTGCAGGGCCCCTCTCTCCTGCTGCTGCAGCGCGGCCAGGGAAAGCTCCGCAGCCAGGGCCGCCTCCGCTTGCTGCAGCTCGAGGCCAGGCCCCAGGGGCATCAGGCTGGAGCGGCTCAGGCCGAGGGCGGTGATCGCCCGCTGCAGGCGGATCCCGGCAGGCGCTTCGCTGCTCACACCGCTGGTTGGGCCGCTGGGGGTGTGCAGCAGGGCCTCGATCCAGGCCAGCCGTAGCTGCCGCAGCAGCAGCAGGCTGGGGCCCGCCAGGCCCAGCAGCAGCAGCGCCGCAACCATCAGGCCGCGTCGGCCCAGGCCGTGGCTGCCGAGGCCGCGGCCTTGGACAAGACTGCGCCATGGTCGCCACGGCCAGCTGGCTTGCGCTGGCGGTGGCATCAGCCGCCGCAGGCTCTCCGGCGCATCGGCGGCTAGCAGCGGGCGGTCCTGCAGGAAGCGCAGGAAGAGGTGATCCCGCAGCGGGCTGGTGGGGGCGCTGCGGCGGCGCAACCGTTCCAGCAGCGGCGAGCGCAGACGCGGCAATACCCGGCCGTAGCCGCTGGCCACCGTCAGCTGGGCCGTGCCCACCTCGCCCCCCTCGAGCGCGCCGAGCAGCAGTTGGCCCAGGGCCTCGCGCACGGCGCTCTGCTGGGCCGGATCCAGCGACAGCACCAGCGGCAGCCGCAGCCAGTCGGGCAGCAGGCCGTGGCGAAACCAGGGCAGCCGCGCCAGCCGCAGCAAGGGACACCCCGTGACCAACGGCTGGCCAGCGCCATTGCGAAGCCGTTGCCCCAGATAGGCGGTGATCGTCCAGTGCAGGTCGGGGAACACGGCGCAGGCCGCCAGCCAGCTGAAGCCATCGGCACCGAGGTAGGTGCGCAGCTGCGCCAGCAATTGCTGCAGCAGTGCCGGCGCCGGCGGTGTGCGCTGCAGCCAGCGGTCGCTGCCGCCCCGCAGCAGCGGCGGTTCCGGGGGCTCGGCCGAGTCCGCGGCCGAGCCCTGGAAAGGGGCGCTTGTTGGCCGGGCGCTGTCCTCCAGCATCGGGCCCAAGGCCAGCAGACCCTCCGCCGAGGCTGGCAGCACGGGCAGGTGGCGGCCCAGTTCCGCTTCCGCAGCCCCCCACTGGGCCCAGTGCCTGGGGGTGAGGGCAGCCCGGCGGGGCCAGGCCGCCAGGTCCTGCAGCCAGGGCTGGAGCGAGCCATCCACCGGGCTGAAAAACCGCTCCCCATCGGCCACCACCAGCGCCACCGCCTCGGGGTGCAGCGCCGCCAGTTCCGCCAGGCTGCGCTGGGGGCCGAGGCCGTCGGGACCATGGCAGAAGCTGGGCTGCCGCTGGAAGCACTGCCACTCCGCCAGCAGCCCTTCCTGCCGCAACCATTCCAGCCAGGCCCGCAGCTGGCGGGTCTGCTGGTCGGCCAGGCTCTGCTGATCCAGCAAAAACAGATAGCTGAGCCGCTGGCGCCGCTGGCCGTATTGGGGGCAGAGCCAGCCGCCCTGCCGCAGGCTTTGTTCCACGGTGGCGCTGCCATCGAGGTCTCCCGATGGCAGGCGCTGCCAAAGGTTGAGCGCCCGCCGGATCCGCAGCCGCTCCGGCAAGGCCAGCAGGTCGGGTTCGATCACCTCCAGGGCAAGGTGATGCAGTTGGGGATCGGTGCGGCTGGGCAGGCGCTGCAGCACCAGCCGCGCCTGGCGCCACCACCACAGGCGCACGGCCCCCTGCACCGCCGCCAGGGACAACAGCAAGCCCAGGGGCAGCAGCAGGGCGAAATCGGCTGGCAGTAGCAGCAGCCCTGTCTGCCGAACAGCGCCGGCCAGCGGAGCCGGCCGCAGCACGGTGGGTGTGACGGGCTTGGGGCTGGGAGTCTCGGGCTGGGGGGTCGGCAGCTTGCCACCGCTGGCACCATTCGGCGTGAGAGCCCCCGGCGCCGGCTCGGGAGGTCGGATTGCCTGGGGCCACTGCAACGTCCCGGTTAACGAGGCCACTGCCCCCACCCCCACCAGCCCCGCCGCCAGGGCCAGGGCGAGCGGGCGAGGCGCCAGCCAGCGCAGCATCCGGCTACGTCTCTGCTCCACAGCTTGCAGCGCTTCCTCCAGCGGCGAAATGGCAACTGGCAAGGATTGGGGCCACCAACTGCGCACATGCCGCGCCAAGGCCTCCTGTTCACTGGCCGAGCGGCAGAGCACTGGCCCCAGCAGGCTGGCCAGCCGCTGCGGATCGTTCAGCGGCACACCCCGCTCCACCAGGGCAAGTAGCAGCTGATGCAACCGCAGGGTTTCGCGCACGCCGATGCGGAAACCGTCCAGCCGCAGGCGTTCCAGCAGCTCTTCGAGGTGCTCGGGCCAGTCGCCGCTCAGCCGCTCAGCCACTGGTTCACCACCTGCTCGGCCCGGGCGCGGTCGTCGGCCGTCTTGATCAAGCTGCTGAGGCTGCGCTGCACGGCGCCGTGCTGGCCCAGGCCGCGCAGGCCGTTGGCATCGGCGCTATCGCCCAGCAGACGCCGCAGGGTCAGCAGCCAGAGCAAAAGTTCGGCCGTGGCCGGTTTTTTGCGCAGGCCGCTGACGGGCTGCCGCAACCGCATAAACAGATCGATCGCATCGCGGCTCAGGGCAGAATTGGCCGGAAACTCCTGCAGCTGCAGGGCCACGATCTCCTCCAGCTTTTCAGGATCCGGAAAGGGAACGTGGTAATAAACGCAGCGCCGCAGGAAGGCATCCGGCAGATCCCGCTCGGAATTACTGGTGAGCACCATCAAGGGGCGCAGCTCTGGCTGGGCCTGCAGCCGCAAATCCCCCAGTTCCGGTATGCGGAAGTAGAGATCCTCCAGCTCGTTGAGCACATCATTGGGGAAATCGCGCGGAGCTTTGTCCAGCTCATCGAGCAGCACCACCGAGCGCTGCGGCGCGCCGCTGTGGGCCAAGCCAGCGAGCGCGGCGGGCAGATCTGCGGGCGCATGACTATTGAGAATCGCCTGGCCCAATGCCTGGATCGTCAGGTAGTGACTCGGCGGGACGTCCTTGGCCTGGAGGCCGGTTTGGATGTCCTGATAGCGCTGTAGGGCGTCGTAGTGATAAAAGAGGCTGCGGGCGGTGCTGGTGGATTTCACCTCGTAAACCAACGGTTCACCAAGGCCGAATTCCCAGGCCAGGGCATGGGCAAAGCGCGATTTGCCGGTGCCGGGTTCGCCGGTGAGCAGCAGGGGCTGGCCGAGCAATAAGGCCACATTGCAGGCATCCCGCAGGCCGTCGTCCACCAGGTAGCGACCCGGATGGCGCAGGGCGGTGTAGAGCGGTGCCGGCAGCTGGGCAGCCAGCTCGGGGTTTTGGCGGCCATCGCCGTGAAAGAGTTCAAAGGTGCTGCTCATGGCTTAACCACCTGTTCCAGCTCGGTTTGCAGGAAGGCCCCCAGCTGCTCCATCGGAATGTGCTCCAGACCTTCTGCCGCCTCACGACGGTAATAGGAGCGCACCGCATCCTCCAGTCGCCGCAGGCCCTGGTCGCGCAGGAACTCCCGCACCGGTTGGCTGCGCACCCAGGTTTCGGCATCGCTGCGGCGCACGCTTTGGAGCTCTGGCAACACCACCAGCCTGCTGCCTGCGGCCGTCGCTTGGTGCATGCCCTTGAGGGCGTTGCGAATCCGCTCGTTCAGCCGGCGGCGACGGCGGCGGCTGGCCCGATAACGCCAGTAGCCCGGCAGCAGCCAGCGCAGGGCCGCCAGCCTCAGCCGATAGGCCGGTGGTTTGAGGTAATTGATCGTGATCCAGTGGATCAGGCGATGGCCCGCCACCGCCTCATGCTCCTGCCAGAAGCGGCAGACCTGTTCAAACAACTGGGCCCCCTGGCGCCCCCAGTCGTCGGTGTAGAGCGAACTCCAGAGCACCACCGGTCCCGGTGCATCGCGCAGCAGTGCCTGCAGCCGATCCTTTGCGCGGCTGTCGCTCAGCAGGTGGTGGCAGATCTTTTCCAGGAACTGCTCGGCAAACGGTTCGCCCGGTACCAGCTCACTCGGCCAGGGCAGCTGGAAATCCCGAATCATTAGCGGCTGGCCTAACAGGGCGGCCGTGCTGTGCTGAAAGAAGCGATCGCGGAACAGCTCCACCCGTTGATCCTCCTCGCCATGGAGGATCACAACCAGAGGCTGGGCCCGATCGCCAGCCAAGAGCCGCTGCAGGGCATCCCCCATCGCCTGCTCCTGCTGATGCCGATTCGGCAGGTAGGGCAGCAGCTCCGGAACCGCTCGGGCACTGACGGGGGCGCCGCTGCTGCTGCCGCTGGGGCTAGCGCCACCACCGGAGTTGCCGCCGGAGCGCTCCGCCAGTTTGCGCAGGGATCGTTCCACCAAGGTGGCGAGATGGTCGGGATTGCGGAAGCGCTGCACGGTGAGCCCGCAATCGCTGACGCGTTGCAGGAAGGCGTCCTGCCGCTGGCCGTACTCCCGATCCACCAGGGCTGCCGGTGGCATCGCCAGCTCCTGGGAGCGGCTGTCGAGCAAAAAGACCAGCCGCGGCATCCTCCGATCGCTGGCGGCCTCGAATTCCAGCTCGGTATAGGAAAGCTCCGGTCGATCCCGCACCGGCGAGCCATAGCGGAGGCCGTAAATGCCCACGTAGACGTCGCAGCGGCTCACCTCCTCAACGCAGACCGCAGCAGGCCGTGCATCCTGGGCCGCGAAATCCGCCATATCCACAATTCCATGACCCGCCGCGCTCACCGCCCGCTCCACCCGATCGACATAGGACTTGCCGGGCTCCGGATATTCCCTCAGCTCAGAGGTGTGGGATAGAAACACCCGCCACATGCCCCCTGGGCCTGGCCGCCTGACCTGGCTGTCACTGGCGTGGGACAGGTCGCTGCTGATGGGATGGGAAGCCTGTGGCTCAATGCTCAACCTCATGGTAATGGCATGGGTACTAATGGGACCCTTGCGGCGATATCCCGACGCCCTGCGGCCAGTTGGGCGTGATGGTCATCTCGAAGCCTGATTTGCAGTTGACTCAGCCAGCGCCGATATCAGCTGATCGTCCAGTAGCAGTAGCCAATGCCAGCCAATTTAAGTCTTGCCACACGGCAGGACTGAAATCGCAAGCCCCTTCGCAGCCACGACCACAACTGCGATGACCTGGGCAAGAGACAGGCTATGGCCCCAGCCAGAACCAGTGCATGGTACCGTAGCGTTGGCTAACTCAATAGGTCTCCGCTGCAGGCCGCGCCTAACAGAGTTCCTTATCAAAACCTGAAAAAAAATACGCTCGATCTGTTCGGTCGTGACAACCAAGCCGCGCTGAACGTGAGCGCCCCGCATCAGCTCCCGGCCGGCTGGAGGGCTTCAACCCAGCGGCGCCGCCGGCAACTCGCGGGTGACGCGCTGCAACTGACGGGTTTCCAGCGCCAGCACCCGGCGGGCGAAGTCGGGATCGCGCTCCAGGGTGGCGTCAAAGCAATCCACCGGCACGGCCAACACCCTGGTGCCGGCCGTCTCGGCCACGATTGTGTTCTCGGAATTGCTGTGGGTGAGCACCTCCAGTTCGTCGAGCACCTGGCCGGCCCGCAGGGCACGAAAGCGCACCTGATCGCCGCTGCGCTCTTCCACCCGGGCCTCCCCTTCGATCAGCAACAACAGCTCGCGGCAGGAGTCGCCCGCGGCGGTGATCGCCTCGCCGGCCGCAAAGCTGCGGATCTCGGCGTGATCAGCCAGTAGATCCAGGGTGTCCGTCCAGGTGCGGTGAAAGAAATCGCTGGTGGCGAGCACCACCCGTTTCTCGAACTCCGGCAGTGCTGCGAGTGGCAGTGCCTCCAGAGGCAGTGTCTCCAGAGCCAGTGCCGCTGGCGGCATTGCCGCAGGCGCCTGCGGTGGCTTCAAGGTCAGGACTTGCGCGGCTGTCGTCCGCACCCAGGCCGGCCGTTCCGCGGCGGCCAGGGCAGCGGCCAACGAGCGGCCCCGCTGCCAATCGAGGCTGGTGCTGAGCACCACGGCGGCGGTGGCCGCGATCGGGTCCGGGTCCTGGGCAAGCCGCTCCAGCTGCTGCAGCGTCGCCGCGACCGGCATCTCAGGCCCGGACTGGGCCCCGACCTGATTGCCGGACCGGTTGCCAGCCCGCAGGCGGTCGATCACCGCGGCGGGCAGCTTGGTCCGCCAGCGCTCCTGCTCCAGCAACTCCGGCAGCACTGCTGGTGCCGCGACGCTCAGCCGGTCCAGCAGCTGTTGTCGCTCGGCCGCGGATTCCAGCTGGACCAGGCAATCCAAGATGGCGCTGAGGCACAACTCCTGGCGCAGCCGCAGCCGGTCCGCCAGCAGGGCGACCGGGGCGGGCTGGTGCCGCAGCAGCGGTTCACTCAAACTGCGGGCGGCCAGCCCCAGGTCTTCGAGCCGCTGCAGCAGCATCTCGGCGCGGTGATGGGCCGCTTCGGCGGGAGACACGGCCTCCAGGATGCGGGCTTCTTCCTGGGCACTGATCGAGTACTGGCTGCCGATTGAATCGAGCAGCGCCGCATCACCACCTTTGCCACCGCCACCACCGCCGCCGCCGTCGCTGCCTGTTCCGATCCGGCTCTGCAGGCGCAGCAGCCGTTCCAGCGAGCGGCGGTAGCCGCTGAGGCGCACCTGATCTTCGAGGCTGCGGCGCTGGTCCGGATCAAGCAGCGCCGGATCCTCCACGCCGAGTTCATCGAGCAGCTGGCGGTGTTCGTCGTCGGAGATGCCGAGTTCCTGGCGCATGCGCCGCAGCACCTCAAGGCTGCTGGAAACGTTCACATAGCCCTCGGCCAGGGCATCGCGCACCACCCCCTTGTAGGCCTCATGGCGCTGCTCGCTGCCGAATCCGGGCAAAATGCGGGCCAGCACGTACACCTCATCGGTGTTGAGGTCGTCGAGGCTGCGGCCCTCCAGGAAGCGACCGACATCAAGCCCCAGCTTCTGCAGCTGGCGGCGGAAGCGCTCGGCCAGATTCTCGCGGCCATAGAGGGCCGGACTGCGGTGCCAGTTGCGCACCAGCCACAGGGAGCTGGTGGCGACCAGCGCCATGTCGAACAGGTACTGCAGCCAGGCCGGCGCCAGTTGCAGCAGTGGTCTGCCGGCGAACAGGAAGAAGAAGTTGAACACCAGAAAGGTGGCCGCCAGAAAGACGCGGTGGCGGATCAAGATGCGGTCGGGCTCCGCCCCAGCGCGGCGCACGCGGCGCTGCATCCAGGCCTCGACCGTCCTGCCGGCCAGCCAGCCCAGCCAGCTGAACAGCCCGAGCAGCAGCGGCACTACCACCAGCCGCGGGATGTTGATGGCCTGGCCAAACAAGTACAACCCGGGGCTGAGCAGGGTTGCCAGCTGATCCGGCTGGCGGGCCCAGGCGCCGGAGAAGTAGTAGTCCCAGTTGCCGGCATAGAGGTAGTAGTAGAGGAAATAGCCCACCACCAGGCCGACGTAGGCATAGCGCTCGAAGGCAAAGGAGGGTTGCTCCAGCCGTGCCCAGTACATGCGCTCGGCATCGATGTCGATGCAGGGTTGCTGGCAGGCCACACAGGCGCTCTGCTCCTCGCCGTTGGCATCAACCGTGCGGCACATCGACTGGGTGATCGTGGTCGGGCTCATCGGGGCGGAGCTGCCCAGCAGTGATGTCGGCGTCGAGTAAACCGATTGCACCGGCGCCATCGGGCAAAAGTACTGACACCAGGCCTTGCCGCCATACAGCCAGCCGACCGTGACCGCAGCGGCGATCGTGAACAGCAACCAGATCGCCAACACCAGCCGGTCGGCGTTGAAGAACAGAATCCGGCCGCAGAGGCCGGCATAGAGCCAGCCGAACTGCAGGAAGGGGTAATACTTGGCCAGCCAGGAATCGGGCGGAACCCGCGCCAGCTGGTGGCGGATCTCGCCGGTCTTGGGGTTGCTTTTGGCGGTTTGGCGCTGGCGGCCCAGGGCGCGGGGGATCTGGGAAATAAACGAGAGCGGACAGATGCGCCGCCAGAGTTCATGGCCGAAGACCAGCAATATGAAGATTCCCGCCGGCACGACCGCTCCCCAGAAGATCGTGGTGCCGAGGGGATAAGGCGATTCGACCAGGCAGCGGCCCTGCACCGCCACGCACTTATCGGCCAATCGCAGCGGACTCCAGGGGTGATCCGCACTGGTGAAGCGGGCCGTGAACGGATCGAAGAACAGCGAGGCGATGATCAACAGCCAGCCTGTGGTGAGCAGCCATCTCACCCAGTGCATGCGGGTTTCGCTGACACGGGAGCCGGCCATCTTCAGCCATGGGAACGATGGCGAAAGCTAACCAGCCCGATCTGCCGCTGGGCAGCAACGTCCCGCCAGCGGCCAGTAGCTGGCCCCCCACCGATCAGGCCAACGGCCGCCCCTTCCAGGTCCAGCCGCGGCCGCTGAGGGTGCGCCACACCGACACCGGCCCGATCGCGGCCACCACCAGCCCACCAGCTCCCATCAACCACCAGAAGCTGAGCGGCACCTGGAACTGGCGGCGGATCCACAGGCGCAGCAGCAGCTGCAGGCCGATGCCCGCCAGGGCGAAGGCCAGGGCAGCCAGCAACACCACAAGCAGATCCGGCAACCGCGCGGCGGCAAGCCCCAGGGAGGCCAGCCCGGCAGCCGGTGCCAGCAACCAGGGGCCACTGAACATCAGCAGCACCGCCGACGAGGCCGCCAGGGCCCTGGCCACATCGCCATCGAGGCCCAGCAGCCAGTTCTTGGTCCAGCCCTCCCAGAGGGAGGCGAAATCGCTATACATGCGCAGCTCGAGCGCATCCAGCCCCAGCAGGTAGCGCAGGCGAAAGCCGCCCTGCTTGATCCGCCGCGCCAGGGCCAGGTCTTCCACCACCTCCGCCGCCAGGGCCCGGTGACCGCCGATCGCCGCGTAGGCGCTGCGGCGAAACAGCATGAATGGCCCGGCGGCAAACGCCACCGGGCTGGCGGGATCATTGGCGGCCTCGATCGGAAAGCCCAGCCCCAGCAGGCTGGCCATGATCGGCTGCACCAGCCATTCCGCCAGGCAGCCGCAACTCAGCCGCGGCGCCAAACTGAACAGGTCCGCCCCCTCGGCGCTCGCCTGGGCCAGGCCGCGCCGCAGGGTGGCCGGCTGCAGGCGCACATCGGCATCGACAAACAGCACCCACTCGCTCTGCACCTGCTCCATGGCAACGCTGCAGGCCCAGTTCTTGCCCACCCAGCGCTCCCCGGCCGGCCGGGGCCCGGCATCGAGCAGCGCAAAGCGGGGCTCGCTGGCGCCGCAGGCCCCTGCCGCCTGGCGGGCGATCGCCACCGTGGCATCAGTGGAGCAATCGTCTACCAGCAGCACCCGCCAGTCGCCGCAGGGCTCTTCGCCGCTCAACACACTGGTGAGACAGGCGGCGATGTTGGCCGCTTCGTTGTAGGCGGGCACCACCACCGTCAGCGAGGTGCTGGCCAATGCCTGTGCCACGGACGCGGACGCGGACGATTCAGCTCCCGGCTGCTGCGCCAGCCTCGGCGCCCGGGCAAACACCATCGCCAGCCCGGCGATCAAAATCACCAGGCCAAGGGCGGCTGCGCCTGCCAGCAACAGCAGGGCCCAGGCGAGGGCCGTGGCCGGATCCATGGCCGTAGCCCCCCAGGGTGGTTTTGCCAATTGTTACTCGGCTCGATGAAGGCGCGTGATCAGGCTTGTCCTGTACCAGTGCCTGTGCCTGGCTGACGCCACAGACCCAGCCACTCGTCGTTGCGCTTTTGCACCGACCCGCTGGCCGGCTCCCAGATCTCCGGCACCAGGCCGGCCTGGCGCAGCTGGGCTGCCACCTGCTGAGGATCACTGCCCCAAGGCGGGCCACCGGGCTGGTTGTGGCACCAAAACAGCCCCAGCAGCCAACCACCCGGCGCCAGCAGCCTGCAGGCGGTGGCGATGTATTCCTGCCGCTGGCCGGGATCGATGGCGCAGAAGCAGGTGTGCTCCACGATGCCGCTGAGGCTGCCGGTAGTCAGGCCCGCCGCCGCCAACGCCTCCATGTCGAACAGATCAGCCTGCAGCCACTGCAGGCCGGCGCGGTCCTCGCCATGGAGCCTGCGGGCCGCGCGCAACGCTTCGCCACTGAAATCCAAGCCGATAGCCCCGAAGCCGAGCTCTGCGAGCAGGGCGACCTCATGGCCGCGTCCACAGCCAGGCACCAGCACCCTGCCGGGTGCCTGGGGCGCCAGCGGATGGCTGCGCAGGAACTGGGCCAACGGTGGGGCTGGCTGCCCCAGCTCCCAACCATCACTGCCTTCTTGGTAGCGCTGGTCCCAGTGGCTTGCCTCGGCGCCGGGGGCCTGATTGGAGGGGATCATCATTCCAGTTTGGCCCAGGCCACTCGCAGCTGCAGATACCCCCGACTTGAACGCCGCTAGCGTTGAATGCAATGAGTGCAATGCAATCAAGCGGACGCCAATGGCCACACTCACCATTCGAAACCTTGACGACAGCACCAAGGCCCAGCTGCGCCTCCGGGCCGCTCGCCATGGCGGGAGTGGGCCACCGTATCCAGGCCCATTTCGCCCAGCTGGGCGGGGTAGAGCTAGAGCTGCACGCTCGCGCCGGCCTTCCGCGGCCGCCGGACTTCAGTGAGCTGGCCCGGTGATCGTGCTCGACACCAACTTCCTCTCGGAGCTGATGCGCCCCCAGCCGGATTCTCAGGTGATGGCCTGGGCCAATGGGCTTAACCCGCAGGCCATCGCGATCACGGCGATGAACGGATTGGAGTTGATCAACCCCTGGATCGCCGGGCTGGGCGAGCACCCCTGAGCCCGTGCGTATAGATCATGGTGGTCTTCACGTCCTTGGGGCACAGCAACTACTGAATGGTGCGGATGTCCTGGCTAACTGCAAAAGCACTTTATTATTGTAGCTGAATGAGGTCGCCTCTCGGGAAGGGCATCATGAAATTTAGGCCAGGATTACCTTGCTTACTTTAGGGGGTCGGCTTATGCTTTATGCGTTGCGAACCTCACTGGTGGATGGCTTTCGAGCAGCTTTGCCAAGTGCCTCCTCCGCCCACTTATTGAGACTAGTTCCGCTCTGAGCAGCCGCCTTGATAGCTGCTGCATGTATCTCAGGTGAGATCCGCAACATTACTTTGCCACTTGCGGACTTTTCCGGCGAAGAGCCAAGTTCCTGTGATGCGGCTAGATAGTCTTCGATGGCTGCATGAAAGTTGGACTCAAACTCAGCTATGGACTCGCCGTGAAACGAGATAATGTCGTCGATGTCCAGGACACGACCAACAATAATCTTGTCTTCAGTATCGAAGACCATACTGGCTGTGTAGTCCTTGTAGACCATGGAATTGATCATGGCTTGATTTCCATGCGTTCAATGAAGTCCCGAACGGCCAGGACCCGATAGCGAAGTGCTTCTTTATTAGGGTGAGGTCGGTGGAGGGTCATTTTTCTGCCATTAAACTCGAATGTGACGGATGAACCTGCCCCTTCAACAACCCTGCAACCCGCTGCTTTGAGTAGAGATTCGATTCGATTCGAGCCCACTCAATGTTCCCGTTAACGGGATCTGCGAGCACTTTCTCAAGAGTCTTGCGGTGAGTTCCGTTCACAACAAATATAGCACTGGCAGGCCGAAATGCAATCGCTCAGCCAGAGAGCTGACGCAACACGCTGGTGCAATGCCTAACGATTGCGATCACCTGGCCGCTCACTATTCTGCATGTTGCCAGTTACCTTGTGGCGGCGGCTCAGGTGCATCGCGTTGTTCGGAGGGAAGGGCTGGGACGCCTTGTGTTCAAAAGGCTATTGATCCTGCTCATTAGAGGTGCAGCTTTGCCTGGCTTGCAGCGCCCATTTTTGGGTATTATGCTCTTCAGAGGCACCTTAGCCTCATATCAACTGCGATGGAAGAAAAAGCCAATTTCAGCGGCCTGCCTGAATCTCTCCAGGCATTCGATCATTTACTCCAAACTGTCTATAGTTCATTTGGCCCTCTTGGCGCCTGGATATTCTTAATTGGTTTCCCGATCCTAGCGTTTACTGCATTCGTCTACTGGGTTAATAAGCGAGATGAAGGATGGAAGGAGGCCTTAAAAGGCAAGGAGCAAGACATACAGCGTTTGGCAAACGATAACAGGACACTGAGAGTTCAGGCATTAATTCATGGGGGGATGGATCCTGAACAGGCAGAGAGAATTGTAATGAAGAATGTCCCCCCAGACGGACCGAGCTCGCAGTCAGCTTGGAAATGACTTAAAGTAGTGGCCTGCAGAAAACCCATGTTAACCCCCGCGCTTCTCTTTACAATCTGGTCTGCCAGCTTTACCATCATTTTTGGAATTGCCGCAATGACTGTCAGGAGGCAGGCAATTCATTCTAAATCTATAGCCAGTGTCGACAGAGTTAGGCGCAGCTTTGCAGAAGCTCGCATTAAGTTATTTGGGCTGGTGACTAGCAAGAAACTCAGCCCGGAGTCTGCCACATTTCGCTACCTATATTTCTTGAATACTTCCGTCATGCGACGTCAAGACATATACGAAGATATGTATATGATGGAAGTATTTGTGTACATAATTCCATTTCTGCAGATTAAAGAGTCCATTGGAGACCATCAAATCCAACTCGAAGCTTCCCAATGGTCAAGCGAAGTTCGTGAAGTGGTGCTTGAAACTGTGGACGCTATACAGCTCATGATGTACGAGCGCCCTAGGCCTCTTCGGTGGCTTGCCACCATTAAACATGCTATCATTAATTCATGGTCAAGTGATTCAGAGGTTGCCAAGCTCGATATCTTTTTTGTCGCCAATACCCTTAAAAACATCAGTCCAATCAACTTGCCATCAGATTCTCAAAATCTAAGGAACTTTGACCCCAAGATCAAGTAAGTACAGGAGTTGCGCAGACTTATTCTCTCGGCTGCTTCTTGATAAGCCATTAAGGGCCAATATGAGATTTTTTACCATTAGAACGATTTTGACGCTGTACGGGAATCTTGGATTGGTATTTGGTTTTTTAGTATCTTTTTGTCCGCCGAACTCTTTCTTAGCCAGTTCCGAGAACCACGCCCCGCAAGCCCCCCCTTTCCGTGAACCGTGCTGCAGCATCGACCTAGATACCCGAAAACCCATTGCGGTGCAATGCTCCTTGACGAGTGCCACCAAAGCATAGCCGTGGTTTGCGGGTCCGATAACCACATGTTCGTCACGATACTCACCCGAGATCGGCTGACCAGAGCAGCCATTGGAACGATACAAGGCAAAAGCACGCAGTCTGACTAATCAGTTCCTTCGAATTTTATATTGGCAGATTTCGAGAACCACAGATACAAAGCATTTACTTTCTGTCAACCATTCTCAATCTTTCCTCGGAATACCATATCCACACCGGGTTCAGCTCAGACGCTGCCACACCTCCGCGTGAAGAGCCTCAAGCTGCACTAGCAGCAGCCGGCGTTCAGCCGGCAGGGGTGTGGGCTCGGCGTCATAGCGGGCCAGGCGCCTGCAGCAGCCGTTGCAGCGAATGGCTGCGAGGCAGTTTGTGGCAGTGAAGGACCAGCAAAGCCTTGAGCAGCTTCTCCAGGGTCTGTTGCGCCAGACCACCTCAGGTGGACAACCTTGAGCAGTTGGCCCGCCTCGAAGCCATGGTCGCAAGTAGCAAGCCGCCCCTACGCCATGGATCCCGTTTCGGCAGTCGTCAGTACAGGGGGATGTTCTACGGATCGCGCAGCCGCAGCGGCTGCCTGGTGGAGGGGGCCTACTACGGCTTGTTGTTCTGGGAGGGACTGATCGACCCCCCAGCCGCGCCGATCCGCCGCCGCCAAACGCTGTTCTCGGTGCTGCTCAATGCCAGCCGAGGCTTGAGGCTGCAGGCCATCGTCGCTGCAACTGCCCAGGCCAGCCTGCGGGATCCCCTCACCTACGGGCCCACCCAACAGCTCGGTGCCTGGATGCGCGATCAAGGAATTGAGGCCTTTGAATACCTCAGCGCCCGCTCCAGGGATGCGCTGGTGCAAGTGGGTGTCTTCAGCCCGGCGCTGTTTCAGTCCACTCCCTGCGATCAGGTGGAGATCAGCACCGAAATCTCGGCAGATCACACGACTTTCCTCTGTCAAGACGACGGCAAGCTGCATCGTTTTGGGCGTGAGCTGTTTCTGATTGACGGGGCATTTCCAGGAGCGGCATCCGCTCGCCTTTGGCCGCAGGGCGGCATCGACCGCCCGGTCGACCCCGGTGATTGCGTATTCGCTCGATTTGGCGGATAATCCGTGCATACGCACTTGGCGTTGCCCTCCCATGGCTCCCTCGCTCGCCCCGCTCTCCCAGGAGCCGCTCACCAATACCGATGCCCAGTTGGTGGCCGAGGCCTGCGGTCGGGCCATCCAGGTGCTGGGCCTCAGCCGTGACGAGCTGAGCGCCGTGGTGGGGAAGCACCGCACCAGCATCGACCGCACCGGCCTGGATCCCAAAACCAAGGCAGGTGAGCTGGCTCTGCTGTTGCTGCGTGCGTACCGCAGCCTCCACTCACTCTTTGGGGGCGATCACACCCTGATGCGCCACTGGCTGGAGCAGCCCAACCACCATCTCGGCGAGCAACCGCCGCGGCTGTTGCTCTTTCGCATCGAAGGTCTCAACCGCGTTGCCAACTACCTCGATGCCCTACGCGGCTGATTGCGGCGCGGCTCCCCTTACCCCCCTGGCTGGGACCGTCCAGCGGATCACCGACCACCAAGGCGAGAGCGGCACGGCCGACTTGGTAGACGGCCTGAGGGAGCAGGCGCGCCTGGAGCAGTTGATCGAAGGCGTCAAACCGCCCATGTCCAGCGATTGGCCGGAGGCGGGGGAGGGGAGGCCCCTGCCTTGCCATCGGCTGTTGCTCACGCCGTTTCGCTACCCGCCGCTGGAAAGTGGTTCGCGCTTCGGTCGGGCCCATCAGCGTCATCTGTTCTATGCAGCACGGTCGTTGGCAACGGCCATGGCGGAGCGGGCTTTCCATGCCCTGCGGCTGTTGCAAGGCTCACCGCTGCCTGTAGGGGCCTGCATTCAACGCCAGCAAATGGCCTTCGCGGTGCAGATCTCCGCCGAGCGAGGTCTGATCCTCCAGCAGCACCTCACCGCTGAGGCGCTGGCCGGCATCACCGACCCCTGCAGTTATGCGGCCAGCCAGCGCTGCGGCGATGCCATGCGTGAGCGCCGGATTCAGGCCTTCGAGGTCCCTTCGGCCCATTCACCTGAGACGCCACCAGTTGTAGGTGTGCTGACTCCCTATGCCTTCAAAAGCACGCCTTTCGATTTCCAGGACTGGTCCCTGGAGATCAGCGCCGCAGGTGTGATCGCCATCTGTTTTGCTGAAGGCCTGACGGCCCAGTTCACAAGGGAGCAATTTCTCGTGGCAGGGCGCTGGCCTGGGTAGGGCCTGCGCCGGAACGAATGCAGCAGGTCCGTCATCCACTTGCCTCAGTTGTTACACAATTCCTACACACCCCCAGAGGCTCGCCCACCGACCACCGGGCCTTGAAGAGGTTCTGGCAAAGGGGTTCCCGCAGATTCCCGTCGCTGCAGACCCCCCTCCAGCACCTTGGCCACGGCCCTCTGGCGGATTTCGATCACCTCGTCCAGATCGGCGGCCAGGCGCGGCGATTCCACCAGCACCTCCTGCAGACGCTCGTAGGGGATCACCAGCACCTCGAGGTCATCGCAGGCGAGCACGGTGGTTTCGGCGATGCGGCCATGCAGCAGCGAACTCTTCTCGCCGAAGCATTCCCCCCGCAGCAGCACCCCCAGGCTGCAGGGCCGACCCGTGGCATCGGGCAGCACCAGTTCAGCCTCGCCGCTCAGGATCAGGTAGAGGCCATCGAGGGGCATCAGGCGATGCAGCACCACCTCATGGGTGGCGTAGGAGCGGACCTCGCACTCGGCCAGCAGCTGCTCCAGCCGTTCGCTGGAGAGGGAAGCGAAGCCGGGTGTGCTCTTAAGCAATTGCAGCGAGGCCACACCCTGCTCAACGGGCGTGGGGGCGGTGGACTCGTAAGGAACCTCCTGCTGCATCGGGTAGGGCATCGTCAGGCCATGGCGCTTGGCCAGATACCAGATGCGCCGGTTGATCTCATCCTGGATGCCGGCACCGGTCAAGAAATCGGGCGCAAAGACCTGCACCTTGTAGTTGATCGCGAAGTCGCCGTAACTGACCACCACCACATCCGGCGGCGGCGTGCTGAGAACACCGGGAATTTCCAGCACGGCGCTAATCAGCAGCTGGCGCACCCGATTGGGGGGATCGTCGTAGGAGAAGGAGATCGGAACCTCCTCTCGATGCAGGGGTGTGGGACGGCTGAAGTTGATGAATTGGCCCTTGGCGAGTTCCGCGTTCGGGATCACCCTCAGATCGTCATTCATGGTCTTCAGGTGCACCGAGCGCCAGTTCACCTCCACCACCTGGCCAAGGCTGTCGCCGATCTGCACCCAGTCGCCCATAGTGATCGGCTGCTCGAATAGCAGTGCCACGCCGGAAAAGATGTTGCCGAGGCTGTCCTGCAGGGCCAGACCCAGCACCAGCGAACCCACCCCCAGGGCGGTGAGGAAGCCGCCCAGATCGGCACCCCAGACGCTGGAAAGCACGATCGCCGAGCCGATCAGCACCAGCAGGAAGCTGCCCAGATCTCGGAACAGCTTGGGCACCTTGGCCTGCCAGCTGCCCTGCGGTGCCCCCTCAAACAGGATCACATTGAGCAGTGAGAGGGCCGCCAGAATCAGGGTGAGCCACACCAGGGTCTCGCTGATCCGCACCCCCACGGCCGATCGGGGCCGCGCCAACAGAGCCACCAGCAGCAGATAGAAGGCCAGGGACGGCAGGGTCCAATTGCGCAGGATGGCCAGCGGCGCCACAAAGACCGGTTGATGGCGCTGCAGCCAACGCAGTGCCTCTCCCAGCAGCAGCATCAGCAGCGGGAAGCCCAGCACCAGCACTAACACCCAGAACGGATCGACCTGCCCGAGGGCTGCCGCCGCCACGGAGCCCGGCCCGATCAAGGTTGCGCCGCCGCCAGCGCCGCTGGCGGGCGCAGCGGCCGAGCTGGCGGCGGCGGCAGCGAACAGGAACGCACTGTTCATGCTGCGCCTCCCACAGCTGCAGGAACCAGGGCGGGATCCAAACGGGTCAGCTCCCAGATGGGGATGACTCCCTCGCCCTTGACTTCAACGGGCGCCAGGGGCTCGAAGCTATAAAGCCCATCGAGCGCCTGCCGCACCGGCTCGGTCACCTGAATCACATTCTGCTTGGGGGAGATGTGGATGGCCCGGGCGATGGTCACGGTTTCGCCCCAGACGTCGTAGTAGAACTTGCCACTGCCCACCACCCCGGCCGCCAGGGCACCGGCGTGGATGCCGATATCGAGGCTGAGCCGCACGCCATGCTTGGCGCTGAGCCGGTCCACCACCTGCAGCATGGCCAGGGCCAGCTCCACCGTGCGCTTCTCGTCGTCGATCCGCGGCACCGAAAGGCCGCAGACCGCCAGATAGTTGGAGCCGGTGCTGCGCAACTTCTCGACGCCGCAGCGTTCAGCGGCATCATCGAAGGCGCCGATCAATTCATTGAGCACCACGATCGCCTGGTCGGGCGCCAGTTCGGAAGAAAGGTCCTGGAAGCCTTCGAGATCGGCGTAGAGCACGCTGACGCTCGGATATTGCTCGGTGATCGACTGTTCGCCCTGCTTGAGCCGTTCTGCCGTGCGGGCCGGCAGGATGTTGAGCAGCAGCCGGTCGTTCTCCTGCAGCTGGGAGCGGATCGCCTCCTCCCGCTGCTGCAGGGTGGCGGCCATGCTGTTGAAGGAGCTAGAAAGCTCGCCAAATTCATCGGCAGAATCCACCTTCACCTGCACAGCGCTATCGCCGGCAATGATCTGCTTGGTGGCACCCATCAAGCGCTGAATCGGCCGGATGAAACTGCGCGCCAATGCCAGGGACATCAGGGTGAGCAGGGGGATCAGGACGGCGCCAAGCAGCAGCAGGGCATCGCGCAGACGGCGCACCCCCTGCAGCGCTTCAGCCTTATCAATCTTGACCACCAGCCCCCACTCATGATTGCCAATCCGGAGCGGCTGAAAAGACTTCAACACCCGCTTGCCGCGGTAATCGACCTCCTCCATTTCACCGGTCTTGCCGGCTAGAGACAGCTTTGCCCCCTCGGTTTTCACCTCTTGAATTAGTACCGGACTATTGGCCCTCTTGATCCAATCAATCTTCTCTTGCGAAACTCCGCCAGAACGAAGGGTTTGGAAATATTGATCTGGGTTTTGCAGAAACGTCCTCAAGGAGGAGCGCAACTTGAAATCCTGACCCACCACAAAAGCCTCACCAGTTTTGCCAAGCCCCTTCTGTTCCCACTTCCTGTTGAAGGTGATCACCCGATCGATCTGCTCAGGATTGATCTGATAGATAAGGGCACCAATAAATTTATCACCATCAAACACGGTGGAACCAATGAAAAGGGCAGGCTCACCGTAGCTGGGTTTATAGTGCTCAATATCCGAGATATATACGAAATTGGGATCACGCGACTTACGGATCTCGTCAAATGTCTTGGCCAAAGCCGTGTCCGCAAAAACGCCTGTCTTGAGGTTTGAACCCATATCCGCCTCCTTTGCAACGCTGTAAATAACATTGGCCGTATCGATATCGACAAGGAAAACATCGCGATAGCCAAAAACCTCGGCGAGACGCCGGAAAGGCTTGTTGTATTTTCGATGGAAAGCGCTGTATTCGCTGCCATCACCAGCATCATCCAGGAGCTCGAGTTTCTCGGGGTAGGGATTATTTGCTGTATAATAATAACTGAAAAAGCTATCAGCACCTTTCTGGGGCAAATAGGTGGCCAGTGCAGGCTCGCCTTCTACATTTTTTTTGAGCTTGGGGATGAAGACATCGGTGTAATAGGCAACGAGTTTTTTCCGCTGCTCCGGGTTCAGCTCAATGTTCTGAAGCTTTGGATAGGCGGCACGAAAATCCCTGAGGCTATCAACCACCAGAAAGCCCTCGCTCATCGTGAGCACGTGGTTGCGGAGGAAGCCGAAGTAATCCTTCAACGCCTCGGCGCGGCTGTTGCGCATGGCCACCAATTGATTCGTGACCGCAGTGGTGAGCACATTGCTGCCGATGTTGTAGCTCAGTAGGCCGGTAAGCAACAGGCTGAGCAGGCTGGCCAGCAGCACCATGGCCAGCACCTTGGATTGCACACCCAGCTTGCGGAAGAGTTTGATCACCATGGCGGCAGAAAGATCGGGAGCTAGGAACGGGAGCTAGGAAATGGAGCTAAGAAATGGTGGGCTGGGCCGGGCTGCCGCCATCGGCAAGGCAGCTATTGGAGCCGGTGAGCGAATCAAACTGCCAGGGCTCCGGGCCGATCGAGCCGATCGCAAGGACCGCAGACTTGGCGCGAGCGGACTGCGCGGGGTGTTGCGTCCACGCTTTGGGTGCAGGTTAAGCCAACCCTAGGCGGGATGATCCACCAGATCTTTTGCGAAATCATGCTGCTCGGGGCCCCGCACCAGGGCGAAGCGGGTGCCAGCGTTACCGCGGCACACCCGTTCCGGGGTGGGGGTGCCGGGGGAGTGACACCACTCCGGGGGACGCCAGCGTCATTTGGGCTGATGACGCCCATCGGGCCGCGTTTGAGCAGGTGGGTAGATAGCAGCTCGCCGACCCAGGCGCCCCGTTGCCCTCTTGATGGCCCCATCTTTCCTGCTGGCGCTGAATGCCGAGCGCTATGGGGAAGAGGTGAATCTGGGACTGCCTCCGCAGCGGGCCCACCGCCACCGCCTGGGGCCGCCCGTCGTTCAGGTTTCGCCTGGGGGGAAAGAGCACTACCACCCGCCAGTGGTCGATCTGCGTTTCCTGCTCCAGCAGCCGGGCGCCCCAGGCAGGAGCCTTTGCTGCAAGGCCTCAGGCCTTGCTTTGACCAGCGAGGCTGAGTCGGCGCCGAATCTTGCGGCTGAATTTGAAGGTGGTTAGCAATCCCAGCAAAGGCAACGGGCCTGGAACTGGGTTGGGGTTACCAGCTGGCACATAGGTGATTGCAAGGGCATCGAGACCCCAGGCTTCATCAATGCCGCCCTGCCAGCCAGCACCGAACGCATTAATCGAGAGCGAAAGGGTGCTGGCGCTGTGAGGAATAGAAAGAAGTGCGGGAGACGACGCCATGTTAATTAAAGTATCAGAGTAAAAATTGTTTGCGTTAGCCTGAACGTATTGGGCCAAAATTGCACCAGATCCATAATTTACACTGCTGCCAATTGAATTGTTAGAAGTGAGTAAATCAAGGATCGTGGAACCATCAACTTCTATTTTTAGATAGTCTGGCGACCATGGTGAAGGGTCGCTAGAATCCCAGCTCTCCAGGAAACCAAGAATGAAGCTGATATTTACTGCACTATGGGCTGGCAAGTTTGAAAGGGTGAGTACGGAGGCGGTTGCGGGATTACCCATGCTGCGATTAGCAAAATAATTGCCTGTCCAGGAGCCAAAGGTGTTGGCAGCCTCCAAGCCGCCATTTGTGAATCCACCAGCAGTTACCCCGGGAGCCAGCGTTGGCAGCGCATCAAAATCATTGCTATACAGAAGCGAAGCGGCAGAGGCCGGAGCCGCCAGATTGGCAAGAGTTGCTGCGATAGCTGAGGCACAAGCCAGCCTTATGCATCCATTCCGGGGGCGGAACGAGCGCAGAGACACGGGAAAGGATTGAAAAGGCATGTAGGGCAGCCAACTAGGCAATGAAATAACCATAGGAGTATTTCATTGCTTTGATTCCGCCCCCACAAATAAAGCATATTTTTTTCATAATTAATCATTTCTTTTTACTCCTTTTCATATCCTTAAGCAGGGGTAGAACTCTAATCCGATGAGCTAGGTGTCCCCAAGCAGACCTATTTCAGCCTGCCGAACGAGCTAAGGGAGGACAGAAATCGACATTGGCAGGCTCACAGCCCGCATGCGCGACGGATACGTCTATCACCTGCAGCAGGGTCAGACCTTTCAGAAGACACATGATCTCGTTCGGCTTTCTCAGTTGCTTCACGCTGTTGACCCAAACTGGTGCTGGGACGAGGACGAACTAGAGGATATGGCCGCCCGGCTGCCCCAGGCTTTGCTGCTGCGCCTGGGTCTCAACCCGCTGCCCCCCGCCCGCTGATGGCTCCGCGCCCCCCTGGTGTTCACACCCACGATGAATGGAGTGCTGGCCGACTGGCAGCAACGGCTGGAGCAACTGCTGGATGACTAGCCCGTGGGCGAGCAGGTCGCGAGCGAGCAGTGGCTGAGCGTGGCCCCCAGTTTTGAGCTGTTCTGCCAGAGGTGCTGGCCTGGCAGTCCGGCGACCTCCGCAAACCCGAGGAGTTGGCGGCGCCGGTTGCCGTGCACCTCGAGGAGAACGAGGAGGTGCTCCGCCCCGATTGGTTCGTCTCTGAACCCAGCCAAGGGGATGGGCCGCTCAAGGCCCAGTTGCTGGTGCAGGAGCTGCCCCCGGGCACGCCCTTTGACGCGCTACCCAAGGGCCTGGATGGCCGGCGCAGCTGGGAGGCCACACCGCAGCAGCGCTTGGAGCGGCTGCTCAAGGAAAGCGAGCACCCGATTGGTCTGCTATGGAATGGGGTAGCGCTGCGGCTGGTGTATGCCCCGCGCGGCGAAACCGCCCTCCTCGATTCCACCGCCAGCGATCCCGCCCATAACTCCACCCGCCAGGCCCTCGAATCAATCGGCGAGCGCTACCACCAGTTCCGCGCCGAGCTGATGGGGAGAATCAACGAAGGCCTCACCAGCACCTACAACCGCTTCCACGATCCCGCTGAAACCAGCAGCGGCCACCTGGAGTTGCGCCGTCTTCACGGCGAGATGGATCAGGCGGTGCTGCATGCCTACGGCTGGAGCGATGTGCCCACCGCCTGCGGCTACGGCCTCGACTACCTCGACAGCGCAGAAGACGCCCAACTCCCCGACGAGCTGCAAGAGCGCATCGACAGCGGTGCACTGTTCTTTTGGGAGGCCGGCGAGGCCCTCGATTTCCAGGGCCAGCTGCAGGCCTACGGCGCGATCACCGGCCGCCGCAAGCTGCCCTGGCGCTACCGCTGGCCCGTACCGTCCGCGATGACGTGCTCGCCCGCCTGCTGGCGCTCAATGCAGAGCGGTATGAAGAGGAGGTGAATCTGGGGTTGCACAGCAAGGGGGCGAAGCAGGCGGCCAAGGCCGGCAGGACCGCTGGCGCCACTGGAGCTGCGGCCACCGGCAAGCGGCGAGGGCGACCGCCCAAGAGCAGCCAGCCGGGTGAGACTGATCCCACGCAGACCGAGCAGATGGGGTTGGGGTTATGAGCCGCCACGAGAAGAGCACAGGACCGATACAGGTAAGGGCGAAAAGTAAGGGCAAAAAGCCTTACAATTGATGCCCCGCGGCAGCCTGCGCCATGGCCACTCTCACCATCACCGCCAAGGGCCAGGTGACCCTCCGCCGTGAGCTGCTGCGCCACCTCGGCGTGCAACCGGGTCAGCAGATCGAGGTGAGCACCCTCCCCGGCGGCCGGATTGAGGTGCGCGCTGCCCAACCTTCCGGCAGCATTGAGGCCTTCATCGGCCGGCTGGCGGGCCGCACCTCCAAGGTGGCCAGCCTGGATGAGATCCAGGAGGCAGCCGCGGCCGGTTGGGCTGGCGAGCCATGAGGATCACGGCCGACACCAACGTGCTGGTCCGGGCCGTGGTGGCCGACGATCACGCCCAGTCGCAGGTCGCCATCGCTGCGCTGCGCGCTGCCGAACAGATCGCCGTGGCGGTGCCGGCTCTCTGTGAGTTCGTCTGGGTGCTGCGTCGCGTGTACGCCTTCCCGGTTGCTGAGATCAGCGCGGCCATCCGGGCCCTGATGGCGGCCGGCAACGTCAGTCTCGATCGCGCCGCCGTCGAGGCGGGGCTGTTGCAACTGGAGGCTGGCGGTGATTTCGCCGATGCCGTCATCGCCCATCAGGGGCAATGGCTGGGTGGCGACACCTTCCTGTCCTTCGACCGACAGGCCGTGGCCCTGCTCCAGCAGCGGGGCATCGCCGCTGAGCTGCTGACCTGATCCTGCACCTCCCCCAGGGCCAGCTGAATCTCATCGCACCACCTGAACCTCCGAGCCTTGAGCCGTTGTTTGATCTGCTCAGGCTTTTCCAGCACAAGGCGATCGGCTTCCTGGCGTGCCACCAGCCGATCACCTTCTTCCAGACCCAGAGAGCTTCGCAACGGCGCTGGGATCACCAGCCGCCCCTGCCGGCCCAGACTCACTTCCACAGAGGCTGATGACTCGCTCATCGCCAGGCAGGACCACACCATCGCAACAGGACAGGGCACTCGGCTGGTGAAGTGGCACGTATTTCGGCTTGTGCCACTTCCGTGTTGGCTGTCCTGGCCACAGCGATGGGTCCACACCTGGACTAACCTTTCTCCACGTCGGGAGCCCTCCATGCGCACCGTCAACGTTCACGAGGCCAAAACCCAGTTCTCCAGGCTGATCGATGCCGCCCATGCCGGCGAGACGATTCTGGTGGCCAAGGACGGCAAGCCCTGGGCGCGGCTGGTGCCCCTGGAGCCCGCCCAGCCCCGCCGCCAACCCGGAGTTCTGCGGGGGCTCCTCCAGCTTCCCTCCACCGAAGAGCTGCTGGCTCCCCTGCCCCCCGAGGAGCTCGATGCTGTTGACGCTCCCTTGCCCGTTTGATGGCCCCATCCCTCCTGCTGGACACCCATGCCCTGCTCTGGTGGTTGGCGGAGCCGGAGAAGCTTTCGTTGCCCGCCCAGGCGGCCATCGCTGATCCAGCGGCCAAGGTTTTTGTGAGTGCCGCCTCAGGCTGGGAACTCGCCACCAAAGTGCGCCTGGGCAAACTTCCCGGCGCCGAAGGGCTGCTGCAGGATCTGCCTGCCCTCCTGCAAAACCAGGGTTTTCAACCGTTGGCCGTGCAGTTGCGCCACGGCGTCCACGCCGGTGCCTACCCCCAGGCCCACCGGGATCCCTTCGATCGGCTGCTGGCGGCCCAGGCTGAGTTAGAAGGTCTGCAACTGGTGAGCCTCGACCCTGCGCTGGCCACCTTCCCCTGCCGCCTGCTCTGGTGAAGGCATGACCACCTCTGCCCAGATCCGTAGCCAACTGATCCAGGCCCTCACCCTTGATCTGGTGGGTCCCACCCCAGACATCCTTGCCCAGCTGGAGTTGCAAGAGCGCACGGAGGAGGCAACTGAGCTGCGCGAAGAGGTGCTCGATCGCCCCCCCAACCGCTGGTACCAGACCGGTTTCCTGATCCCGAGCGAAACAAGCCTCGGCGATCGCGCCGATGATGCGGCCGACGACGAGTTCGCCGGCCTCGATGGCCTGAACCTCTCGCCCAGACGCAAGAGCACCGCCAGTGGTGATGACACAGGCGCCAGTGAAGCCGGGCCGGCGCGGCAATACTCGAACTATGGCTAGAGGATTACGCCCCCGACCACATCAAAGAGCCCCTGGGCGTAAAACGTGCCCAGATTGATGTCAAGGAAGCCACCTGGTTACCGGCCGTGGAAAACCTCGGTGAAGGCATCTTTCTTGGTTTTGATCGTGACGCCGTGCGCCAGTGGCTCAAAAGCGATGGCGCCAGGCAGCACCTCTCCAAACACCGTGATGCCTTCAAAACCTGGAACAAGGAGCACGGCCTCACGGAGACCAAGTTCGAATGGCCTGGTGGCGCCTACCTGATGCTCCATAGCCTCGCCCACCTGTTGATCACCGAAGCCTCGCTGGATTGTGGCTATGGCGCCTCAGCGATCCAGGAGCGGATCTACGCCTTCGATGACAACGACCCCTTCTGCGCCAGCCATGAACCCAACAGCGAACTGGAGAAGCGCTACGCCCATGGCGCCGCCTGTCATGGCTGCCTGCGGTCTGTCATGTCAAGGCAGTGGTGGCCGATCAGGAGTTGCTCGTCACCAGCGCCAACCTGACCGATGCCGCTCAGCTTGCCAACTTCGAGCTGGGCCTCCATCTCAGCAGCCCCGCCCATGCCGATGACGTCTGGGACCACTTCGATCGCCTGATCCAGCAGGGCCTCTTGCAGTCCGTTGGTTGAATTCCGCGGCGTTCTGCAGGCCAGATGGAGCCAGATTGCAGCCAGCCATCGCCGTTTCCAATGCCGGCAACCAGCCACTCAGGCTGGCGACAACTTCTGCCTTACGGGCGGTGGCAGCCGCAACCCGGCCAGAAATGCCAAGGCCACCAGCAGGCACGAGGCCCACAGGCAGGCCTGCATTCCCCCCACCAAGAAAAGTGCGCCGGAGAGCAATGTGCCCAGCAGCCGGCCGGCCGCATTTGCCATGTAATAGAAGCCCACATTGAGGCTCACCGCTTCGGCGTCGCTGTAGGCCAGCACCATATAGCTGTGGATAGAGGAATTCATCGCGAATACGGCCCCAAAGGCGACCAGGCCGACGACCACGGCAACTGCGGGGTTGGCCACTTGGCGCCAGAGGCTGATGGCGATCAGGGCCGGGATGGCCGTCAGCAGGGCACTCCAAAACTGCACGGCAGACACCCCCGGGGGTGCGCTTTGGCCCCAGCTGCGCCGCAAGGCCGGGGCCGAAGCCTGGATGATGCCGTAGCCGATCACCCAGAGGCCCAGGAAGCCGCCCACCTGCCAGTACTGCCAGCCCAGGGCCGTCTGCAGGAACACGGGCAACGCCACCACGAACCAGACATCACGGGCGCCGAACAGGAAGAAGCGCGCCAGCGACAACACGTTGATGCCCTGCGATTGGGACCACAGGGCCGTGATGGCGGGCTTCTGCTTCATGCGGCCGATCTCGCCGGGCAGCACCAAGGTGATCAAAAAGGAGAGAAACAGGCCAGCGGCCATGGCCCCCACGGCGGCATTGAAGCCAATCGTGGTCAGCAGCAATCCCCCCAGGAAAAAGCCCACCCCCTTGAGGGCGTTTTTGGAACCGGTGAGGATCGCCACCCATTGGAACAGCTGGTTCTCGCCCCGACCGGGATCGCCCGGGGTTGCCGGCACCACCGTTTTGATGGCGCTCTTGGCGCTCATCTTGTTGAGGTCCTTGGCGATGCCGCTGATCGCCTGGGCCGCCATCACGTAGGCCACACTCAGCCAGCGCGGCCAGCCATCAGCTACCGGCATCAGCATCAGCAGGGCCGCCACCTGCAGCAGCGTTCCGGCCCATAGCGTCAGTCGCAGCCCATAGCGGGCCCCCAGCCAGCCGCCGCAGAGGTTGGTGATGATGCCGAAGAATTCGTAGAACAGAAACAGCAAGGCAATCTCCAAGCTGGAGTAGCCGAGCTGGTGGAAATGGAACACCACCAGCATGCGCAGGGCCCCATCGGTGAGGGTGAAGGCCCAGTAATTGGCCGTGACGACCGCGTACTGCTGCAAGCCGCTGAGCTGTTTCATCGGGGGGCCCGTTCAGCGTTGGCGCCTGCTTGGGTTGCCCATTCCAACCCAGCCACATGGCAGGCCAGGTCCGCCATCCGGCAGCTGTAGCCCCACTCGTTGTCGTACCAGGCGTAGACCTTGAGCTGGCTGCCGTTGACCACCAGCGTCGACAGACCATCGACGATGGCGCTGCGGGGATCGTTGACGTAGTCGATCGACACCAGCGGCCGGGTTTCGTAGCCCAGGATTCCCTGCAAAGGCCCGTTGGCGGCCGCTGCAAAGGCGGCGTTCACCTGCTCGGCGCTCACCTCCCGCGAGAGCTCGAACACCGCATCGGTGAGGGCGGCGTTGAGCAGCGGCACCCGCACGGCATGGCCATTGAGCTTGCCCTGCAATTCGGGAAAGATCATCCCAATCGCCCGAGCCGAGCCAGTGGTGGTGGGGATGAGGCTTTGGATGCAGGAACGGGCCCGGCGCAGGTCGCTTTTGAACCCATCCACCACCACCTGGGTGTTGGTGACGTCGTGGAGGGTGGTGATCGAACCGTGGCGGATGCCGAAGCTTTCGTGCACCACCTGCACCACCGGAGCCAGGCAGTTGGTGGTGCAGGAGGCGGCGGTCAGCAGGCGGTGGCGGCTGGGGTCGTAGAGATGGTGGTTGACGCCGTAGACGATGTTGAGTGCTTCCTCTCCGGCGACCACCCCTTTCACCGGACAGGCCACAATCACTCGCTGCAGGCCCACCGCACTGAAGTAGGGCTCAAGGCTGGCGGCGGTTTTGAACTTGCCACTGCATTCGAGCACCAGCTCCACACCGGCCTGATTCCAGGGCACGGCGGTGGGCTCTTTTTCCTGGCTGTAGCCCACCCGCCGCTGCTGCACCAAAAAACTGTCGGGCTGGCTGGCCGCCCCGTCGAGGCTGGCCGCCTTGGGGGGGCATGACACTGGCACCGTCCAGCGGCCATGCACCGAGTCGAACTCAAGCAAATGGGCAGCGGCGGCGGCATCACCAGCCGGGTCGTTGACATGTACCAGCTCGATGCCGGGGCGACCCCAGAGGGCGCGGCACACCAGACGGCCGATGCGGCCAAAGCCGTTGATGCCGATTTTCATCGTGGGCCGGCGGGGCCGGAACAAGGCAGCCGCAGGTTATATCAAAATTGGTTGATGAATCAATCATTTTTGATGGGCGCCCTAGAATCGATTGCATGCGTGTTCTGGATCACACCCTGCCGGCCGACCAGGCCCGGCTGCTGTTCAAGGTGCTGGCCGATCCGGTGCGCCTGAGCGTGATCGAGGCCCTGGCCGCTGGCGAGCGCTGCGTCTGCGAGCTCACCGGCGAGCTGGGCCTGGCCCAATCCAAGCTCTCCTTTCACCTCAAGGTGATGAAAGACGCCGGCCTACTGGAATCACGCCAAGAAGGGCGCTGGATCTACTACCGCCTGCGGGCCGAGGCCCTCCAGACCTTGCAGGATTGGCTGGCTGGCCTGGCCGAACGTTGCCAGCGGCCCGCCTGCCCCTGCCCATGAACCACTGCCCCTATCGCTTGCGTTGCGGCGCCTCAGCTACGGGGCAGAGCCGCATACAGGGCCTTGAAGTGAGCTTGCTGCTGTTTGTGATCGACGATCGGTTCGGGGTAGCCGCGCCGCTCCAGGGGGGCGATCTGGCCGCTGATCAGATCGGGGGTGGCGACATGGGCCAGTTCCGGTAGCCAGGTGCGGATGTAATCGGCGTCTGCATCGAAGCGGCCGGCCTGGGTGGCGGGATTGAAGATGCGCAGCGGTTTGGGATCCATGCCGCTGCTGGCGCTCCACTGCCAGCCGCCGTTGTTGGCCGCCAGGTCGCCATCCACCAGGTGGGCCATGAAGGTGGCCTCTCCCTGGCGCCAGTCGACGATCAGGTCCTTGACTAAATAAGACGCCACGATCATGCGGCAGCGGTTGTGCATCCAGCCGCTCTGGATCAGTTGGCGCATCGCCGCATCGATGATCGGCAAGCCCGTGCGCCCTTCCTGCCAGGCCGCCAGCCGCTGCGGATCGTTTTCCCAGGGAAAATGGCGCCATTGGGGGCGGTAGGGACCCTGCGCCAGCTCGGGGAAGTGGAACAGGGCGTGTTGATAAAACTCACGCCAGGCCAGCTCCTGTTCCCACACGGTGATCGAGGCGCGGGCCTCATCGCTGCGGGCCTGCTGCCGGGCCCCTTGGGCTGCGGCCCAGGCTTGCCGGGGGCTGAGGGTGCCGAAACGCAGGGCCGCCGACAGGGCCGAGGTGCCGTTGCTGCCCGGCAGGTTGCGCCCCGGCTCGTAGGCCAGCAACGGCGCCCCTTCCCCCTCGCAGAACAGCCGCAGTTGTGCCGCCGCGGCCGCTTCACCCGGCCGGCAGGGGCAGAGGTCGGCCCCGGCGAAGCCCCCCCCCAGGGCCGGCGCCAGCTCCACGGCCGCGGGCACGCTGGCCAGCAGGGGCAGGCCCGGGTCTAGGCCCTGGAGGCAGGCGGGGTCGAGGTCGAGCAGGCCACTGGGGGCCGGCAGTGGGATCAACTCCCCCAGCTCCCCCTCCCCTGGGCCCTGCTGGCGCTCCACCTGGCCGCGCCAGTTGCGCAGGAAGGGTCCATAAACCCGATAGGGATCGCCCGCGCCGGTGCGCAGCCCCTCCGGCGCCACCAGCAGCTGGTCCCAGCCCACCACCACCCTCTGGCCCTGAGCCTTAAGGGCTGCGGCCAGCCGCCGGTCCCGCGCCCGCTCCTCGGGTTCCACGCCCCGGTTCCAGGCCACCGCCTCGGCGCCCACGGCCCGGGCCAGCCGGGGCAGCCAGGTTTCGGCGTCGCCTTGCAGCAGCAGCAGGCGGCTGCCCGACTGGCGCCAACGCTCCTGCAGTTCGACCAGGCTTTGGCGCCAGAACCACAGCCGCGCTGGCGCCTGGTCCGGGGCCTGCCACTCGCGTGGATCCAGCAGCACCACCCCCGTCACCGCCGGCGTGGCGGCCACCGCCGCCGCCAGGCCCCGGTTGTCGGCCAGACGCAGGTCGCGGCGGTGCCAGAGAAGCCAGCGGGGGGGAGCGCTCACCAGCGGCGCCTCGCCAGGAACCAGGCCGTCAGCGTGCGCCCATCCAAAGGTTCGTCGCCGCTGGCCAGGGCCGCGTCGAGGGCAGCGGGGCTGAGGCTCAGCAACTGCCCCGTGCTGCCGTCATCCCCGCTCAGCAGGCTTGCCTGCTCGGCGGCCGTGTCGTTGGGCAGGGAAACCAGCTGGGGCGCCAGTCGCACCAGGCCCAGGGCCATCTGTTCATCCGAATAGCCGGGGTTGGGCCGCAGCTGACCCAGGGGCTCCCAGGGGGCCGCGATCGCTGGGCCGGCGCCCAGGCCGTTCGGCCCCAGCACCAGATCCAGCAGTCGCTGGGCCGCCTGGGCCGCCGTTTCACCGGCCGCCAGCCGGCCGCTGGGAAATTCCAGCAGCCGCTGGCCCACCGCCGGCCGGTAGCGGCGCAGCAGCAGCACCCGGCCATCGCCCCAGCGCGGCACCACCATCAGCGTGGGGGGATGGCGCAACCAGCCGAAGCTGGCCTCCAGCCCCATCGGCAACCGCAGCCTTTCGCGCCCAAAGCCGTAGGCCTCCCCCTGCAGGGTCGCCTCAACGGCCAGGGACTGGTGGGGGCGGTCAGTGGCGTGAGGCATGGGGTCAGAGATTGAGCAGTTGGCGGGCCCGGTACCAGGCGGTGATGCTTTTGCCATCGAGGGCCTCATCGCCGCTGGCGATGGCGGCATCGAGGGCGTCGGGCTCCATCAGCAGCACCTCCAGGTCTTCATCGGCGTCGCCGGCGGGGGGATCGGGCAATTGGCGCAGGTCCCGGGCCAAAAAGAGATGGATGACTTCGTCCGAGTAGCCGGGGCAGGGCAGCATCGCGCCGAGGGAATCCCAGCGGCTGGCGGCATAGCCCGTTTCTTCCTGCAGCTCCCGTTCCATGGTGCTGAGGGGATCCTCGCCCTCATCCAGGGTGCCGGCCGGGAATTCCAGCAGGCGAGCGGCCACGGCGAAGCGGTATTGGCGCAGAATCACCACCCGGCCATCCGCCAGCACCGGCACCGCCAAGGAAGCGCCGGGGTGGCGGATGATGCCGAAGGTGGCCTCAAGGCCATTGGGCAGCTGCCAGCGGTTGATTTCAAAGCGAATCTTGCGGGCGTCGAGGACGGCGGCGGTCTCCAGCAGGCGCGAGGGCTCGGGAGGGGGCAAGGGCGCCATCGGGCGAGCAGCTACTGGGGCCAAGCATGGCGCACCGGCCTCGCCCTGGCAGCGATCGGGCAGGACGGCCGGTTGGTCGCGGCACGGCTCAACCCATCAACTTTTGCTTGGCTGACCAGTCAGTAGGTCGATGGGCGGGTGGGGGTGATGCCTTTGGCCGCTGGCGACCAGCGCCAGGGGCGGCCCCGACCCTGCAGCAGCTGGCGGCAGACCGCCAGGGCCGAAAGGCTGACGCCGGCGGTGCCTTCGCCCGGTGGAATGGCATCGCCGCAAAGCCACAGCCCGGGCAGGGGCGTGCGGCTGGCCAGGCCCAGGGGCCCGAAGCGTTGCGGCGCCTGGCCCAGCCCCCCCACAAAGCCAAAGGGTCTGCCAGTCCAGTGGGCAAAGCCCCGGGGGGTGGCCAGTTCGCCGTGCAGCCAGGCCGCCGGAGCCACCCCCAGCAACTGATCCAACCCCGCCCGAATCTGACTTTCAGCGGCGGCCTTGGCCGCTGCGTAGGCCGACGGCGCCAGGGCAAACCAGGGCCGTGCCTCAGTGAACACGCTGGCGATCACCGTCGCCTGCCCCAGCGGCGCCCGCCCATCCCCCTCGCGGCTGACGGAAACAAACAATGATCCTGGCGAGGGCCAGGCCAGCTGCAGGTGGGGGGGCGTGTCCGGGGCCAGCAGTTGCCGCTGCACCGCTGCGTAGAACACCAGGGCGCCGCTGGGGTCGGGCAGGGCCGCCAGTCGGCGGGCGTAGGCCGCCGGCAGGGCGTCCCCCAGCAGATCGGGCAGTAGCTGGGGGGGCAGGGCCAGCACCACCTCCCGGGCCGCCAGCTCAAAGTTGCTGCCGCCGGGTCCCTGGCCCGTCAGCCGCCACTCCTCTCCCGGCCGCGGTGGCGGCTGCAACCGCTGCAGCCGGCGCCGCAGCAGCAGCTGGCCTTGGGCTCGGCTGAAGGCCAGCTCCAGGGCAGTGCTGAGGACCTGCATCGAGCCTTCCAGGTGCCACAGCCCCAGGGGCTCCTGGGCCATCTGCAGCACCGTGGCGCCATAGAGGGCAGCGGTGCGGTCGGCGGGCTCCTGGGAATAGAGCTTCAGCTGCAGATCAAGGAAGTGGCGCAGCCGGGCCCCCTCCGGCCCGCCCTGGCAGCCCGTCAACCGTTGCAGATCGGCCACCGTGGCCCCGGTGAGCAGCCCCGCCGCCAGGGTGGAAAGGTCCAGGGCCCCCAGCAATTGGCCCAGGTCCCAGGCGGAGCGGGGCGCCAGCACCGGATCGCGGCCGGCAAAGGCCCAGCTGGATCGATGCAGGGCGGCGCACAGCCGCCAAAAACGCTCGCTGCCAGGAAACTGGCGCTGGCGTTCGCTCGCCCAGGCGGCGGGATCGCGGTGCAGCCGCACCGGCGCCTGGCCATCGGCCAGATCCACCACGCAACCCGGATCCAAAGGCGTCGCCGCCGGCCCCGCCACGCCTAGATGGCGAAACAGCCGCTCGTGGATACCGCCAGGCTCCAGCCCCGCCACCTGGGTGGCCCCCACGTCAAAGTTCCAGGGGCCCCGGCGGAAGCTGCCGGCGCAGCCGCCGCTCTGGTGGTGGGCCTCCAACAACGTCACCGCCAGGCCCTCCCGGGCCAACAGGGCCGCCGCCGTCAGGCCGGCGATGCCGGCCCCCACCACCACCACGTCCGGCACCGCGTTGTCCTTGGCCATGGGCGCATGCTGGCAGGGTCAAACGGCCATCGCCTGCCGCCTGCCATGACCGCCGCCGCTGCCCTGGCCCCCTGGTTGGCCGAGCGCCTGGGACTCACCTTGCTGGATCGCCAAGCGGTTGGCGGCGGTTGCATCCATCGGGCCTGGCGCCTGCGGCTGGAAAGCCGGGGCCGGGGCCCGGCCCCCACCGATCTGTTCGCCAAGACCAACCGCCCCGACGCCCTGCCTCTACTGGAAGCGGAGGCCGATGGCTTGGCGGCCCTGGCGAAGGCGGCCGAGGGCAGTGGCCTGGTGGTGCCCCAACCCCTGGCCTTGGGTCTGGTGGGGGGCGAGGCGGTACTTGTGCTTCCCTGGCTCGACCTGGGCCTGGGCCCCGGTGCTGACCCCGCCCGGACCTGGGCCGCCGTGGGGGCGGGCCTGGCGCGGCTGCATCGCCGCAGCCTGGTGGCCCCCTTGGGGCCGGGCGATCAGCTGGGGTCCTTTGGCTGGTGCCGCGACAACGCCATCGGCACGGCCCCCCAGGCCAATGGCTGGATGGACAAATGGAGCAGCTTCTTTGCCGAGCGGCGTTTAGCCCCCCAGCTAGAGACCCTGGCCCGCAGCGGCAGATCCCTGGCGGGGGCTGATGCCTTGCTGGGTCGATTGGACGCCCTGCTGGCGGACCACCAACCCGATGCCTGCCTGGTGCATGGCGACCTCTGGAGTGGCAATCTCGATGCCCTGGCGGGATCCTGCCAGCCTGAGCGGGATGGATCGCCGCCGGCCGTCGGGGCCATCTTCGATCCTGCCCCCTATCGGGGAGACCGGGAAGTTGATCTGGCCATGGCCCGGTTGTTCGGCGGAGTGCCCGAGGCGTTTTTCGAAGGCTATGGCCGTGAATGGCCGTTGCCACCTGGCCATGAACAACGGGTCAGCCTTTACAACCTCTATCACCTGCTCAACCACGCCAATTTATTTCCAGGCGGTGGTTACGACCGCCGAGCCCAGGCCACCGTCAAGGCCCTGGGGGCTCGGTTTAACCGAGGTATTCCTTTTTAAGGCCCTGGAGGCGGGCGATCACCTCGTCGCGCTTTTCGCTAGTGGTGAGGTTCTTCCAGGCCCAGTTGCCAACAACGATCAGGCCAAGCAATTCGAGCAGGCCGGGAATGATCGGCAACAGGTTGATGGTGTCGAGCACACCCTTGATCAACACCTGGGCGAAGATCACCGCCAGGAGAATGCCGGCAATCTTACCGAGTTTGCCGATCTGGGACCAATCGACCTGGTCGAGAGTTTCGTTAACTTTGCCCACCACCTGGTTGAAGCGCTGGTTGAAATCGAAACCCCCTTCGCCCTCGCCGGGGGTGACGGCGTCAATCCCCGCGTCGACAGCGTTTTGGAGCTTTTCCTTGATTTGGTTGAGTTCGGTTTCGGTGTCGCTCATCAGGCGCGGCCCGTTGCGTCGGTAGGGGTCCAATTACGATAGCCGGGTGGACCAATTCTGGCCAGAGGCAATTGTCATACGTCGTCAGGAGCTGACGGTTCTAGAGCGGTTGTTACGAGCCCCCGCGCCACAGGAGGGCTGCGCCTTGGTGCTGGCTGAGCGTGTCTGTGCCAGTTACGCAGCGGACAGCGGCGCCCCCTGGCGGATTCAGCGCCTCTGGCCCTGCCTGAATGTCTGGCAGCCGCAGGCGGAGCGGCGACGCCGTTTTGGCATCGATCCGCGCGAGCAGCTGCACGCCCAGGTCTGGGCCCGGGCCCGGGGGTGGCAGGTGCTGGGCTCGGCCCACAGCCACCCGGGCGGCCCAGCCGTGCCATCGGCCACCGACCGCATTCTCTGCTTTGCCCCCACCTTGATGGTGATCCTGGGCGGCAGCCGGGTCCCGGGACCGGAACCCTGGCTCGATCCCGGCGATCTGGGCTGCTGGTGGCTGGCCGACACCGGACCACCGCGGGCGCTGCCATGGACAATGGAGGATTGACGCGACGCCGGACCCGCAGCGCCCGTCCATCCGCTTAATTGCCATGCTTCCTCCCGACATCAGCGGTGTTCAGCTCAGCCCCGATGAGGTGGCCCGTTTCTCCAGGCACCTGATCCTGCCCGAGGTGGGCATGGAGGGGCAGAAGCGTCTCAAAGCGGCCTCGGTGCTGTGTGTGGGCACCGGCGGCCTGGGTTCGCCCCTGTTGCTCTACCTGGCCGCCGCCGGCGTGGGCCGCCTGGGTATTGTCGATTTCGATGTCGTCGACCACAGCAACCTGCAGCGCCAGGTGATCCATGGCACCAGCTGGGTGGGCAAACCCAAGATCGAATCGGCCAAGGCCCGCATCCTGGAGATCAATCCCCACTGCCAGGTCGATCTCTACGACACGGCCCTGACCAGCGCAAACGCCCTGGACATCATCCGTCCCTACGACCTGGTCTGCGACGGCACCGACAATTTCCCCACCCGCTACCTGGTCAACGACGCCTGCGTGCTGTTGGGCAAACCAAATGTTTACGGCTCGATCTTCCGTTTTGAGGGCCAGGCCACGGTCTTCAACCTCAACGCCGAGAGTCCCAATTACCGCGATCTCTTCCCCGAGCCGCCACCGCCGGGCATGGTGCCCTCCTGCGCTGAAGGCGGGGTGGTGGGGGTGCTGCCCGGCATCATCGGCGTGATCCAGGCCACCGAGGCGGTCAAGATCATCACCGGCATCGGCACCACCCTCAGTGGCCGCCTGTTGTTGTTCGATGCCCTGCAGATGAAATTCCGGGAGCTGAAGCTGCGCCCCAGCCCCGAACGGCCCGTGATCGACCACCTGATTGACTATCAGCAGTTTTGCGGAGTGGGTGGCACCGCTCCGGGTCAGGAGGAAGCCGGCAGCGTGGCAAGCATCAGCGTCACCGAACTCAAACAACGCCTGGATCGTGATCCAGACAACCTGGTGCTGCTGGATGTTCGCAATCCCCCCGAGGCCGCCATCGCCGTGATCCCCGGTGCGGTGCTGATCCCCCTCGATCGCATCGAAAGCGGCGAAGCGGTCGAAGAGGTGCGGCGGCTGGCCGAGGGCAAGACCCTCTATGTGCACTGCAAGCTCGGTGGGCGGTCGGCCAAGGCCCTGATCGCCCTAGCCCGCCACGGCATCGACGGTGTCAATGTGGCTGGTGGCATCGATGCCTGGAGTGTGGATGTGGATCCGAGCGTGGCGCGCTATTGATTCCAGGTGCCCTACTGGGGCATCAGTAATCCACGCCCCGCTTGAGATCCACGCCGCGTTCGGCGTAGTGCTTGTGGCACACCATCTCTGAATGGACGCTGGCCAGATCGAAGTAGGCGGGTTGACTTTTACAGCGGCCAGTGATGATGACTTCGGTTTCGGCTGGTTTGCGCAGCAAGGTCTGCACGATCGGCTCCACCGGCAGCAGCTCCAGATCCACCGTTGGATTCAGCTCGTCAAGAATGACGGTTTTGTAGAGCCCACTGGCGATGGCGGCGCGGGCGATTTCCCAGGCCCGCTCCGCTTCCACATAATCAATCGGCAGTTGTTGACCGCGCCAGACAATTGCATCTCGGCCAGAGCGCAGGTGGTCCACCAGGTGGGGATAGCTTTCGCGCAAGGCGGCAATCGCCGCATCCTCGGTGTAGCCGCTGCCGCCTTTGAGCCACTGCAGAATCAGCACCCGATGGCTCTTGTCCAAGCTGATGCCGCGGCCGATGGCCTGCAGGGCCTTGCCCAGGGCGCTGGTGCTCTTGCCCTTGCCATCACCGGTGTAGATCTCGATGCCATCCAGGCCTTGGGTCTCGGCCCCCAAGATCTCGGCCCCTAGGGTCTCGGCCCCTAGGGTCTCGCCGAAGGCATCAGCGGCGGGCAGGCGACGCCGGTGGGCCCGCATCTCCGAATGCAGATCGGCCAGTTGCACCAAGGCTGGCGGTGCCCCCCTGCCCGTGCAGATCACCTCCATGCCGGTGGGTTTGGCGGCGAGGGTGCGTACCACCTCGGCCGTGTCCAGCAGGCCAAGGGCCAGCACAGGATTGAGTTCGTCGAGCACCACCACGGAATAGAGGTTGCTGGCGATGGCGCCTTTGGCGATATCCCAGCCCCGTTGGGCCTCTTGGCGATCGAAGGCGGTGGCCTGCTCGGCATTGAAGTAGTCCCCCCGGCCGGTGCGCACCTGGTCGATCAGGTGGGGAAAGCCTTGCTGCAGCGCTTCAATGGCGCCGTCTTCGTCGTAGGAGCGGCCGGGACCTTTGAGAAAGCGAAGCAGGAGCACCCGGGTTCGCTGCTGCTCGCAGATCCCCAGGCCGATGGTGCGCAGCACCACCCCCAGGGCCGCCTGGCTTTTGCCCTTGCCATCGCCGTCATAGATATGCAACTGGCCCCGCTGGCGCTCATCGCTACCTGCCGCCGTGCGGATGCCGATGCCCCGGCCCGTGCCCCGCTGGGGCATGCGGGTCACGGCTTGGGCGCCTGTTGTGCTGCCCTTGCCGCGGGGAGACAGGGGACCTGAAGTCGATTTGGCAGCCGCTGAAAGGGGGTTGGGCGGGTTCATCGAGGTGCGATTCGAAGGCCAGGCTACCGAGATTTCCCCAACCCCAGACCCCTGGCCCTTGCCAGGATGGCGGCCATGGTCCCAGCTTCACCCTTCACACTGCTCGAATCACTGCCTCCGCAGCTGGAGTCAGCCTTGGCCGCCCTGCGCCAGCAGCTGGTGGGTCTGGGCAGGGTGGTGGTGGCCTACTCGGGCGGCGTCGATAGCGCTTTAGTGGCGGCCCTTGCCGCCGAAGTCCTCGGCGATCGCGCCCTGGCGATTACGGGCGTATCGGCCGCGCTGGCCCCCCATCTACTGGAGGAAGCCCGCGCCCAGGCGCTCTGGCTCGGGATCCGGCACCTGGAACAGCCCACCGCCGAGCTGGCCGATCCGGCCTACACCAGCAATCCAGAGGACCGTTGCTACGCCTGCAAACGGGAATTGCATGGCTTGCTGGCCCCAATCGCCGCCGCCGCTGGCGGGGCCCGGGTGCTGGATGGCGTCAACCTGGATGATCTGGGCGACCACCGGCCCGGCCTGAGGGCGGCCCGGGAGTACGGCGTGCTGTCTCCCTTGGCAGAAGTCGGTCTGGATAAGGCCGGGGTGCGCCAGGTGTCGCGGGCCCTGGGGCTGCCCTGGTGGGACAAACCAGCCCAACCCTGCCTGGCTTCCCGCTTTCCCTATGGCGAGCCGATCTCCGCGGCCCGCCTGCGGCGGGTGGCCGCAGCGGAGGCCTGGTTACGGCAACAGGGCTTCCGAGATCTGCGAGTCCGCAGCCAGGGGGAAACCGCCCGGATTGAACTGGCCCTGGCTTGCCTGCCAGGGGCGTTGCAGCGTCTGGTCGCGGACGACTTCCGTCAGGGTCTGGTGCAGGCTTTCGGCGCGCTTGGCTTCAGCGCCGTGGGGCTGGACCTGGAGGGTCTTGTCAGTGGCAAGCTGAATCGAGACCTGATCTCCAATAAAAAAGACGGAGATCCTTAAATGGAATCTCCGCTATTAGGCTGAACAAATTGCATTGGCCTTTCGTTCAACTATTTATCGGCATCAATACCGTTCAGACCAATGTCAACTCGGGTTCTCGTTGACTGAGGGCGACGCTACCGGGGGTTTCCCTGCGGAAACTGGTGAGTTTGTGGCGTCCAGAGCCCAGTTCCTTGGCAAGCACATCGCACGCCTTATCAGGCATGGTGTGGTCACCACAAGTAAAGACATCTACCGCTGCATAACCCGATTCGGGCCAGGTGTGGATAGAAATGTGGGATTCGGCCAACAGGGCCAAACCAGTCACTCCTTGCGGTTCAAACCGGTGGGTGATGAGATTCAGGAGAGTGGCACCAGCACGTTTCGCTGCTGTCGTGATGGCGTTCCTGAGAAAAGCTTCGTCGTCGAGCTTGGAGGGGTCGCATTCATAAAGCTCGAGAATGCAATGTTTGCCAACCGCATCAGTGATGTTGCTGAGGGGGGCAGGAGAGGCGGAGAAGGCTGGCTTCCATCCCGGGTTCGGGTGGAGGCAGGACAGGCCCTGGTTCATCGAATCGAATCGGACTTCTGTCACCATATACCAAAGGTGCAGCTTGGACAGGTGCGGTTTCCCTAGGTTTCGGTTTCCAGCCTGCCTGCCTGCAGGCGTACCACCTGGGCCGTATCCCGCCAGCCAGCGGCAAAGGCCTCCAGGTGGGTGGCACTGACCAGGCATTGGTGGTCTTCCCCCACCGCCGCCAGCAGCAGCCGCTGGCGCTGCGGATCCAGCTCCGCCAGCACATCATCCAGCAGCAGCAGGGGTGGGGCGCCCACCACCTGCCGCACCAGATCCAGTTCCGCCAGTTTCAGGGCCAACACCAAAGTGCGTTGCTGGCCGGCCGAACCATGGCGGCGGGCAGTCTTGTCCCCCAAAAGCAGTTCGATTTCATCGCGGTGGGGCCCGACGAGGCACTGCCCCAGGCGGGCTTCCTCAGGGCGTTGGTCCTGGAGCTGGCGCAGCAGGGCCAGCCGCCATGGTTCTTCAGCATCCAGCTCCAGGGCCCCTGCCTCCATGCGGGTGCCGCTGCGGTAGTGGCAGGTCAGGGGTTCCTGCTCGCCCCCCAGCCGCCCCTGCCACCGCACCGCCAGGGGTTCGAGGCGCCGCAGGGCCCGCTGCCGGCGGCGATGCAGGCGGGTGCCCACAACGGCCATCTGCTCGTCGAAGACATCGAGCAGCGCCTGCTGCTGGGCCTGGGGGGAGCGGCGGCGGAGCAGCTGGCTGCGCTGCCGCAGCAGGCGGCCATAGCGGCTCAGCAAGGCGCCGTACACAGGCTCGAGTTGCAACACCACCCGGTCCAGCCAATGGCGCCGCAGGGAGGGTTCACCGCGCACCAGCTCCAGATCAAGGCTGCTGAAACCAACGCAGCGCAAGGGACCGACCAGGTCGATCTGCCGCTCCAGGGTTTTGCCGTTGCGCAGGGCCTGGCGCCCGCCGCTGCGGCGCAAGCGCAGTTCGAGGCTGTCGCCGGCTGCGGTCAAGGCCCGCAGCCGGCTGCAGGATTCCCCCTCGCGGATCAGGTCGCGATCACTGGCGCTGCGGTGCGAACGCAGGCTGGTCAGCAGTTCGACGCTTTCGAGCAGATTGGATTTGCCCTGGCCATTGGCCCCGATCACCAGCAGCCGGGGGGCCACCAGATCCAGGTCCAGGGCCGGGAAGTTGCGGAACTCCCGCAGTTCCAAACGTTGCAGCCGCATGGCAAGGAAGCGGCCAGCAGTTAAAATACTTTCACTGGTCAGCCGCACCATTCCAGGGGTGGCGATGAAAGCATCAGCACCCGCTTTAGGGTGTTTTGATCGCTTACAGACCTGTTTTGGGCATGTAGCTCAGCTGGATAGAGCATCAGATTCCGGTTCTGAGGGTCGGGGGTTCGAATCCCTCCATGCTCGTTGTTGGTCCTCTCCGCCGGAACGGGGAGGATTTTTGCTTCTTTTCATTTCAGTTCCCCTCAGCCCCGGTCCTCGGCCAGCTTGAGACCCATGGCGCGAATGCCACCCGGGTCAATGACGAAACCGGCGCTACGCAGGGCCGCCAGGGCTTCAGGCGGAGCCGCCAGGGAGATGCTGCAGCCACCCACCTCCCGTCGCAAGCGGGCCAGGGCGGTGTGGACCAGGGCCTGCAAGACCTCTTCCCGCAGGGTTTCAGCCGGATCGGTCAGCAGGTCCCAGAGGTTGGCGTTGAGCGCCTGGTCCGTGGTGGCGCGGATGAAGCCCACCCACTGGCCGTTGGCATTCTGGACGCCGAGATGCCAGGCGCTGCATTCCAGGACCCGCTGCCAAATGGTTGCTGTACGGGGGAGTTCGCCGCAGGCGCCCAGCAGGTAGTTGAGATCCGCACTGGTTAGATCAGGCACGGAAACGATGGCGTAGCCCTGGGGCAGGCGCGGCAGGGATGGGGAGCTAGTGCGGAAGGGAATCAAGAGGGATTCGGGTGTCATCCCGTGTTGCGCATGCCAGCCGCGATGCCATTGATGGTGAGCAGGGCACCGCGCAGCAGTTCGATGCGGCTGTAGTTGCGATCAGCGCCGCCGGCCTCCTGGCCCTCACTCATGGGGGGTTGGCGGTTCTGGTTGCGCAGGCGCCGCAGCAAAGCCACTTGCAGGAAGCCCAGGGGCACGATGGTGCGGTTGCGCAGATCGACCGAAAGCTGCAGGGCAGGATCGCCATCTAGCAGCCGGGTGTGATGGCTGATGCGCAACACCAGATCGCGGGTGAGGGTGAATTCGCTGGCAATGGCAGCAAAGATCTGCTCGAAGGCCTCCCGGTTCTCCTCCCGGCCGAGACTGCGCACGTAGTGCTGGGCCAGGTCGAGATCCACCTTCGAGAGAGTCATTTCCACCTTGGAAATGAGCATGCGAAAGAAAGGCCAGCGTTGATAGAGCAACTGCAGCAGGTCCATCTGTTCGGGATCAGCATCCAACTCGGCCTGCAGGGAATGGCCCACCCCGTACCAGCTGGGCAGCAGGAAACGGCTTTGGGTCCAACCGAAAACCCAGGGAATGGCCCGCAGGCTGGATAGGTCGCGGGCGCCACTCTTACGCCGTGCCGGTCGGCTGGAGATCTCCAGTTTGCTGATTTCCTCGATCGGGGTGACCTGCTGGAAGAAGGCCACCAGATCCGGGTTGTCGTAGACGAGGGCCCGATAGTGGTTGCGAGAGCGCTGGGCCAGCCGCTCCATCAAGGCGTTCCAGTTCGGGGTGGCATCCAAAGGTGTGGTGATCATGCTGTTTTGCAGGACCGCCGTGGTCACCGTTTCCAGGTTGTAAAGGGCCAGCTCCGGCAAGGAGTACTTGGAGGCCAGCACCTCCCCCTGTTCGGTGATCTTGATCCGCCCCTGCACGGTGCCACTGGGCTGGGCCAGGATGGCCTGGTAGGCGGGTCCGCCACCGCGTCCCACCGAACCACCGCGGCCATGGAAGAGGCGGAGAGCCACATCGTGCTTGTTGGAGAGCTGTTGCAGGGCAATTTGGGCGCGGTGGATTTCCCAGTTGCTGGCGAGAAAGCCCGAGTCCTTGTTGCTGTCGGAATAGCCCAGCATCACCTCCTGCAGACGCTGGCCGCCTTCATCTTCCAGCAATTTGCGGTAAAAAGGTTCTTGAAACAGGCGCCCCATCACTTCGGGAGCCCGCTGCAGATCCTCCACGGTTTCAAAGAGCGGAATCACCAATAGGCTGGAACGGGGCCTCTGGGGATCAACCAGACCGGCCTCCTTGGCCAGCAGCAACACCTCCAGCAGATCGGACACCGTGTGACTCATGGAGATCACGTAGGTGCTGCAGATGCGGCTGCCGAATTCCTGTTGCAAACGCTGCAACATCCGGAACACGTCGATAGTTTCAGCCGTGCTTTCGCTCCAGCGGGCCGCTGGAGGAATCAGGGGGCGCCGGGTCTGCAGTTCGGCCAGCAGCCAGGTCACCCGCTCGTCTTCTCCCATGTCGCCGTAGGGCATGGGGAGCTGCAGATAGCGGGTCAGTTCGTCAATTGCATCGCTGTGACGGGTGCTTTCCTGGCGGATATCCAGGCTGGCCAGGCTGAAGGCAAAGATATGGACCTGGCTGAGCAGATCTTCGAGGGCTTCACAGTGCAGTCCCGAGACATGGAGGCTGTCGCGAATCAGTTCAAGGTCGGCCCGAAAATCGTCCTCCGAGCCGTAATGGAGTTCTTGGGACCAGGAGTTGGCGGGGGCAACGCTGCCAAGGGCCGTGCTGACGCCGCTGTGGCCATCTCCCGGAAATTCCCAGCCACTGCGAGATAGCTGGCGGTTGCGCTCCTGGCTGAGTTCGAGCCGTTCGAGCATGTAGCTGAGCTTGAGCCGGTAGGGCTCAAGGCGATAACGGCCAGCCCGTTCTTCGTAGATTTCAGGAAAGCGAAGTCGGTCCATCTCCAGGGACTCCAGCAGCGCCGGTCCCACCTGGCTCCACTGCATGGAGATACTTAGCTGATCGCGCAGTTCGGACACCTCTTTGGTGTAGCGCTCCAGCATTAACTGGCGTTGATAGCAAGCTGCCCGCCAGGTGATCTCCGATGTCACGGAGGGATTGCCATCGCGATCTGCCCCCACCCAGGAACCAAAGGTGCAGAAGCTTTCGCGAGGCGGTGTCACATCGGGATAACTGGCGGCAAGGGCCATGCGCAGCCGGGTCTGCAATTGCGGCATGGCATCGAAGAGCACCTGCTGGAAGTAGTGCAGGGCATAATCCACCTCATCAAGCACGGAGGGCTTGAACTGGTGCAATTCGTCAGTGCGCCACCAGAGTCGGATCTCCTCCTCCAGTTGCGAGCGCAGTCGTTGTTGTTCATCGGCTCCCAGCGGGCTGTCCAGTTGCAGCTTCTGGATCAGGGCCGCCACCCGCCGCTGCTTGTAGCGCACGGTGTGACGCACGATCTCGGTGGGGTGGGCCGTGAACACCAGACGGATGTTGAGCTGCCGCAGCAGGTCTTCCAGCTGGGCTGGAGGCACGTTGAGGGCCCGCAGTCGCTCAAACAATTGGCGAAACGTGGCCGGGGAACTCTGGGCAGCCAGGGGCGGCAGGAAGGGATCGCTGCTGGCGGGGGCAGGGGCGCTGCGCAGGCTTTCGAGATAGCTGTCTTCCTCGATGTGCTGTTCGAGGATGTTGATCAGTTGGAAATACAGGGAGAAGGCACGGGCCGCAGCGATGCCGTCGGCCAGATCCATCGCCTGGATCACCGCCACGATTTCCTCACTCTTGCTGCTGGGAGTGTCGCTGTCCCCAGCTGTCTCCGCCGGATGCAGGGGGCCGACGAGCTCCTTGAGACGCAGCAACCTTTCGAGCTGCTGGGGACCGCATTCGCTGCGCAGAATGGTGAGCCAGAGGTCCTCGACCAGTTCGAGGCGTTCGCCCAGCACCCGGATGACCCCCGTCGCCTCAGGTTGGTCGGCGATGGCAAGGGGCGATGGGCCCGTAGCGGCTGACTCCCGCATGGGTGTCGGCGAAGCGGAGGAGGGAGCCATGATCATCCCAAAAGGGGTGTTCGGTCTGTCGCGACGTTGGCCAGCTGGGCGATGTCCCGCTTTTCCATGGCCCTGGCTTCACTGCTAATGATGGCGCGGATACTCTCCCCCTGGCGCTGCCGTGCCAGCCAGCGGCTGGCCTCATTGCCGTCCCGCAGCACCGCCGTCAAGGGGGCAAGCACGCTGTCAAGCTGCAGGTTGGCGGCCAGGGGGGCCATCGCGGCCAGTTCGGTTTCGATCCAATCCCTGGCCCTGATCGGTCGGCCGTCGCGCCAGTGGCCCAGCACGGCGTCCAGTCCGTCTCGGGCGACGGCCCGGTCGTTGGCATCGGCCAATTGGGCCAGCTCCGGGGCTGTGAAGCGGCTGGCCCGCAGGGGATCAAACCGGTCTTCGTCCTGGAGCAACTGCAGCACCCTCAGCTCGGCCCAGGCGGTGATGGCGCAGAGCACGCGGGCATCGCTGATCAGGTCACAGATGCGGATCTCGACCCGGTTGAGATCATGGGGACGGTGATCGCCATTGGGTCGCACCGAGGTCCAGAGATGGCGGACGTTGTGCATGGCCCCTGCGGCAAGTTGCTTCCCCATCCATTCCACATAGTGGGCGTGGCTTTGAAATAGGGGCACCTGGGGCGGCGTCAGCGGAAACTGCAACCAGCGTTGGGACTGGGCTCCCGTCACCGCACCGTCCAGGAAGGGGGAACTGCAACTGAGGGCCAGCAGCAGGGCGCCCTCGCAGCGCAGCAGCCGCAACGCCGTGAAGATCTGGTGGGTGTTGTCCAGGCCCAGGTTGATGTGCACGCTGGCGGTCACCACCCGGGTGCCATAGGTCCGCTCGATGATGGCGTGATAGTCATTGCCGGGGTCGGATCGCACGAACTGACCGGTGTCTCCCAGGCTCAGAGTGCTGCCGGGCAGAATGGTCAGGCCGCGAGGCTGGAGCCATTGGCGCAGTTGACTTCTCGGCTCCAAGAGCAGTTGGAGTTGGCGTTCGTAGTTGGATTCCGGGACCGTGGTGTACTCCAGGTTGCGATTGTCGGGTTCCGTGACGAATCCCGGCAGGGACCCGGCGGCCTCGGCGGCACAACCGACCACCGTGCCGTCCGGCCAACCGGTGTACATCTCCACCTCGAAGCCCTTGAGCAGGAGGGGGCCGCTCACGCTGCTGCCTCACCAGGGCGGTCCAGGCAAGCGATGGCCTTGAGCATGCCGCGGGCCTTGTTAAGGGTTTCCTCGAACTCGCTGGCCGGATCGGAGTCGGCCACGATGCCCGCTCCGGCCTGGACCAGCACCCGCCAATCACCGTTGCCCGCAGGCAGAACCACCATGGTTCGGATGGTGATGGCCGTATTCAGGGCACCACCCAGGTCCACGGCCCCGTAAACCCCGGAGTACGGGCCACGGGACTGCGGTTCGAGGTCATGAATCAATTGCATGGCCCGGATTTTGGGGGCGCCGCTGACGGTACCGGCCGGAAAGCAGGCCATCAGCAAATCCCAGATGTCGTAGCCCTTGGCCAACAGGCCCTCTACCTGGCTGACGATGTGCATGACGTGGGAGTAACGCTCGATCACCATCAGCTCTTCGACCCGCACCGATCCCGGTTGACAGACCCGACCCAGGTCGTTGCGGCCCAGATCCACCAGCATGACGTGTTCGGCCCGTTCCTTGGGATCGGCGAGCAATTCTTGCTCAAGGCTGGCATCCTCGGCGGGGTTGGCCCCCCGGGGGCGGGTGCCGGCGATCGGCCGCAGGGAGGCCCGCACCACCTCGCCGCCCAGGGGTTCGGCCTGCACCATCACCTCAGGGCTGGAGCCAATCAGATACCAGTCCCCGAAGTTGAAGAAGGCCATGTAAGGAGAGGGATTCACCATCCGCAGGCTGCGGTAGAGATCGAAGGGATCTCGACGCACCCTGGTTTCCAGCCGCTGGCTCAGAACCAGTTGGAACACGTCGCCGGCGGCGATGTGCTCCCGGCCCGTCTGGACCGCCGCCTCAAAGCTCGGCTGGCTGTAATTGCTGCGGGTCGCCAGCGTGGTTGTCAGATCCAATCCTTGCTCCTCCCGCCAGTCGAGAGGAATGGCGTGGGCGGGCAGGGGGCCATGCATGCGGGCTTCGAGGCGGGCAATGCGCTCGGCAGCCTGTTGCCAGGACCGTTGGGGGTCGGCGTTGTGGCTGAGATCGGCGTAGGCCACGGCCGTGATCTGGCGTTTGACCTGGTCGAACACCAACATGCTGTCCGCCAACATCCAGCAGCCATCTGGTGGATCCCCGGCCGCCGTGGGATGCACCGGCACGCTGGGCTCGATCCAGCGGATCAGCTCGTAACCCCACATGCCAAACAACTGGCCCACCGGGGGCAGCCCCGGGACCGGGGCTGGCTTGAGGTCTGCCAGCTGTTCGCGCAGCCAGCTGAAGGGATTGCCCTCCAGCAGCTCTTGGCCCCCATCGCGCCAGCGGCGTTCGCCCCGCTCTCCCCGCCAGGTGAGGGTCCAGAGAGGGTCGCAGACCACAAAGCTCCAGCGGCCAAGCCGCTCACCGCCTTCGACCGACTCCAGCAGGACTCCCTGGCGACTGTCCTCGGCCACCTTCAACCAGGTGGTGAGAGGGGTTTCCAGATCGGCGGGCCAGCGTTTCCAGAGCGGTATGTAGGTGGATCCCTGCTTGGCAAGGACCCTGAGGGCGTCAAGGTCTGGACTGGGTTGGGAACCCGGCATCGGGGCGCAGGCGGGCAAAAAAAAACGGGGCAATCGGCCCCGCAGTTATAGGGCCAAGGGCTGGCCGAGTCAGACTTGATAGGGCTCCTTGCCGCTGAATTTGAGGCCGGCGGGGTTTGGATTTTCGCCAATCCGACGGGCATTGTGGCCCACCATGGGCCGACCTTCGTTGACTTTTTCGGGGAAGACTCCATCCTTGGGATGCAGGAATTCTGTATCACCACCGGGATAAATCCGGTAGATTTTGTAATCCTCGATGCGGGGCTTGAACTTGGTGCGCAGCTGGGTGCCGAGGGCTAGGCACTGCTCTTTGCGGGCGAAATACATGATGTTTTCGCCGGCATTCATCTCCGCCGCGCCGCCGGTAGGTAGTTCAAACACCTGGGCCGCATCGCTGGTCCAGGTGATTGCATATTTCTCTTCGGTTTCGGCCGAGTTCAGCAAGCCACCCGTGCTGCCGATGAACTTGGGGAGTTGACCGTTGAGGGCCGTCGCTGGCATGGCTCGCAGTCCGTTTGCACGGGAAGCTAGCACCGTGTTTTTGCCAGAACCGCTGCCTTGCTCCCAGTCTTCACACCCGTCAACAAACGGACCGGGCGGGCTCAGCCTTGGCGATCCGCCAGGGGGAAGAACACGGTCAGGGAGCTGGCGCCCCGTTCGGTCAGCCGCCCGCCCAAACGGTGGAAGAGGCGGCGGGTGGCCTGTTGACTCAGTTGCAACCCCCCCGTGGAGGGGTTCCAGCTCAATACGGGTCCCACCGGTTCGGCCGCAGCGGCAGCAGGCAGGCCATCCCTGGGCTCCTGGTCGTCACTACTGAGCTGCAGTTTCAGGCGCGAGCCAGCGGGCTGCAGCCGCACCAGCACCCGGCTGCCAGTGCTGAGGGTGCGGCTGAATCGATCCATGAGGCCGCCGAGCATCGTTTCCAGCCGGCTGGGGTCGCTGAGCACCGGCGGCAGATCGTCGCTGATGGCGAGCACGAGTTGCAGGCCCCGTCGGGCCAATTGGCGGCTCCACAGGTCTTCCAGCTGGTGCAGCAGGGCGCTCAGATCGGTGCGGGCCAGCTCGCTGGCCGGCAAGGGACTGCCGCTGCCGGGTTGGCGCTGGAGTTCGGCGGCCAAAAAAATCAGCCCGAAGCGGTCGATCTGTTCACTGCATTCCCCGTCGATCTGCTCCAGCCGTTGGCGCGCCACCGTGGGCAAGTCCTTGCGCCGCAGCAGGGAGCGAATCAGGGTGCGGATCGTGGCCAGGGGGGTCCTGACTTCATGGGTGAGGGCCTCCAGCAGGGCCAGCTCGCCATCCACCTGATCCTTGCCGTTGGCCTGCCGTCGGGGCGGGTGGATGATCGGCTGCAGGGTGACGCTGGGGGCCATGCTGGCCAGCCGTCCCGCCAGCAGGGGCCAGAAGCGCAGGGCCAGCTGAGGGTTGTTCCGCAGGGGTCCGAGGGACTGCAGGGCCGCCCGCAGCCGGGCCGCTTCGCGGGGGTCGTCCTCCTGTAATCGCTGATCCAGGCCATGGAGGATCAGGGTGACGGCCTCCGCGTCAAAGCGCACCAACAGGCGGCGGGCTTCCGGGGACCCTTCCAAGGCCATCGCCACCTGCAGATCCTGGGTGATCACCACCAGCAGGGGGTCTGTGCCATCGCCCTCTCGCAAGGGCAGGCGGCGGCAGCTGCCCGTCGGCTTGGCGGGATCAAGGTCCGCCGGGCTCGCCCCCCGTTGCAACTGGGGTGGACCGCCGCGGGGGAGCACCTGGGCGAGCTGCGCCGGCGCCCAGACCCACCCTTTGAGGTGTCGCAGCAGGTTGGGGGAGTACAGCGCCGGCAGGGGCATCGCCAACCAGACGCCCCGTTGGCTCACCACCGGGTCCAGCAGATCGTCCTGCAGGGTGGCCAAAGCGGCCCACCATTGGCGGCGAACACTGTCCTCATCTCCGCGACCCGCTGGCGCCCCTTCGGCCAGGTGTTGATGAAGAGAGGCGAGACTCACCACCAGCGCTGGCTGGCGTGGCTACGGCGTCCGACGGAGGCGCATAAGCCGAGGGAGATGAAGTTGACGAGCATCGCCGAGCGTCCGTAGCTGACCCAGGGCAGGGGAATGCCTGTCACTGGACCCAAACCAATGGTCATGCAGATGTTGACCACCATCTGAAACATCAGCATCGCACCGACCCCGACCACCACCAGCGACTCGACATCGGTGCGGGCGTGGACGGCAATCTGGATCAGGCGCCAGCAGAGCAGGGCGTAGGCGGCGACCATCAAGACGGAGCCCAGGAAGCCCATTTCTTCGCCCGCGGCACTGAAGATGAAATCGGTGTGCTGCTCGGGAATGAAGCGCAGTTTGGTGAGCAGGCCGTGCATCAGGCCGGTGCCCCAGAGCCCCCCCGAGCCGATGCCCACCTTGCTCTGCAGCAGGTGGTAGCCGCCGCCGAGGGGATCTTTGGAGGGATCCAGAAACAGCACCAGCCGATCGCGTTGGTACTCCTTGAGGCCATGCATCCAGAGCTGGGGGGTGATCACGGCGAAAAGCACTTGCACGCCGCTGACCACCGCCAACCCCACCCGTTTCCAAGGGAGGCTGCGCCAGGCCAACCAGCCCATCAGCGGAATCCAGGCCAGCAAAGCCCAGGGGAAGGTACCCGCCAGGATCGCCGACAGCAGGGGGGACAACAACAAGACCAGCCAGGGCAATGGCAAGCCGGCCCAAAAAAGCATCACCAGCACGATGGCCCCAAACACCAGGGAGGTGCCCAAATCGGGCTGGATGAAAACCAGGAACCAGGGCACACCGATCAGGCCGAGCGGTCGGACCAGATCAACGGGCCGTTCCACCGGATGGCGCGACAACACCCCCGCCAGCAGCAGGATTGCGCCGAGCTTGGCGAATTCGGAAGGTTGGACGTGGAAGCCGGCGATGTTGATCCAGCGCTGGGCCCCAAGGGCTGAGGTGCCCATAAAGCGCACGGCCAGCAGCGAAAAGATTGTGAGGCCGTAGATCGGCCAGAGCAGGATGCGTAGCTGTTCCACAGGGGTGCGGGCCACCAGCAGGGCCAGGGCCATGCCGACGGCGGCCGTGATCCAGTGCTGATACCAGTCGGCGTAATCGGCCTGGCGCTGGGTGCTGGCTATCAGGATGCCGGCCAACACGGTGAGCCCGAGGGGCACCCCCCAGAGAATCCAGTCGATGGCGCTCCCTTGCCGTTGGCGGCGGTTGCGGCGCAGGGCTTGGGCCCGGGCGTTGCCGAGGGCGACCATGGCGATCAGGCGGGCTTGGGTGCCAGGGCGACCAGGCCGCTGACCCGGCTAGCCAGGGATTGGAAAGCCTGGGCCGTGAGCGAAGTAGGGGCACTCAGCACCGCCGGCCGCCCCTGGTCGCCCCCTTGCATCACGGGCATTTCCATCGGCAGCTGGGCCAGCAAGGGCACCTCCGCCTCGGCGGCGAGACGGGCACCGCCACCGCTGCCGAAAATGGCGTAGCTGCGCTCCGGCTGATCGGGGGGGATGAAGGCGCTCATGTTTTCGACCACCCCCAGCACGGGGATGCCCATCTGCTGGAACATGGCCAGGCCGCGGCGGGCGTCCTGGAGCGAAACCTGCTGGGGGGTGGTGACAATCAGCACACCCGCCATCGGCACGGCCTGGGCCAGGGAGAGCTGGGCGTCGCCGGTGCCCGGTGGCAGGTCCACCACCAGCACATCCAAGACTCCCCAGTCGACTTGATAGAGAAACTGGCGGATGATGCCGTTGAGCATCGGTCCCCGCCAGATCACCGGCTGGTCGTCGGCGATCAGCAGCCCCATGGACACCATCACCAAGCCGCAGGTGGCGATCGGCGTGAGGCATTGGTCAGCCCCTTCACCCCGAACCTCCGGGGTGCGGCCGGCGACGCCCAGCATCGTCGGGGCATTGGGGCCATAGATGTCGGCGTCCAGCAGGCCGACCCTGAGCCCGGATTGGACAAGGGCGCAGGCCAGATTCACTGCCACCGTGCTCTTGCCGACGCCTCCCTTGCCGCTGCTGACGGCGATCACCTTGGCCACCCCGGGGATCGGCTGACGCTCGGGCCCCTGGCTCTGGCCATGGCCGGCGCCACCGATCGGTCCGGAGGAAGCGGGTTGGGCCACTTCGATCTGGACATCGTCGATGTCGGGGAGGCTGGTCAGGGCCGTGCGTACCTCCGAGGCGAGACGGTCGCGCTGGGCGGCGGCGAATGGGGGCAAGGCCAGGGTGAGGATGGCCCGGTTGCCCTGGCGGCGCAGCCCCGGGATCCAGCCAAGCTCGTTGAGGGGGCGGCCGCTGCCGGCATCACAAACAGTTTGGAGCGCCTGCCGCAGGGCCTGGTCGTCACTGGCCATCCGGGTTGTCAGGGTCTGCTTCAACGCTGATCCTAGGCGGACGGCTGGGGGATGGGCCGGCGCCGCTCAACGCCAGGACTGGGCTAGCAGGGGCTCCCGAGGTTTTGGAATAGGGTCGCCAACGGTTTTGGCCCCAGGCCGCCCTTCCCATGGAGATGCCTCCCGTCGAGTCCCGCAGCCGGGCCAGAAACCTGTTGATGGGGCTGCAGGATTCGATCTGCCAGGGGCTGCAGGAGCTGGATGGCGAGGGCCAGTTTCAGGAGGAGAGCTGGCAGCGTCCCGAGGGCGGTGGTGGCCGCTCGCGCGTCATGAAGGAGGGCCGGGTCTTCGAGCAGGGGGGCGTCAATTTTTCGGAGGTGGAGGGGGCCCAACTGCCGCCTTCGATCCTCAACCAGCGCCCTGAGGCCGAAGGGCACCGTTGGTTTGCGGTCGGCACCTCGATGGTGCTGCACCCCCGCAATCCCTGGGTGCCGACGGTGCATCTCAATTACCGTTACTTCGAGGCCGGACCGGTGTGGTGGTTCGGTGGTGGCGCCGACCTGACTCCCTATTACCCCTTTCTGGAGGATGCTCGCCATTTCCATCGCACCCTTAAGGGGGCATGTGACAGCGTTGATCCCCGCTACTACAAGGTTTTCAAACCCTGGTGCGACGAATATTTTTATTTGCGCCACCGCCAGGAGACCCGCGGTGTGGGCGGAATTTTTTACGACTATCAGGATTCGGGCGGCGTGCTTTACAAGGGGTCAGAACCCGAGGCAGCGGCGGCGGTTGCGGCGGCAACTGTGGCGGCGGCCAGCGGCCCGATCGAGCAGGACTGGGAGAAGCTGTTTCGCCTGGCTTCCGCCTGCGGCCAGGCCTTCTTACCCAGTTATGGGCCGATCGTCGAACGGCGTAACAACTTGGCCTACGGCGAGAGCGAAAGGCAGTTTCAGCTCTATCGCCGCGGCCGTTATGTCGAATTCAATCTGGTCTTTGATCGGGGCACAATCTTTGGTCTCCAGACTAACGGCCGCACCGAATCAATCCTGATGTCACTGCCGCCGCTAGTGCGCTGGGAATATGGCTACACCCCGGCTCCAGGCAGCCGGGAAGCGCTCCTGACCGAGGTATTTACTCGCCCACAGAATTGGCTTGAAGATCCCGGACTGGACGCCCTGTGCCTGCCGCATCAGGCGGTGGGCTGAGCGGCGGCCAGCTGCGAGCCACCGGAGAGCCACCGCGTCCCATGCCGGCCTCGATGGCATTGACCACCCGCCAGGCGATTAATTGCACCGTTCGCTGACGGGTGCGTGGATCCCGCAGGGAGGCCTCCAGGTTGCCTTCGAGCTTGCCGATTTCCAGCAGACCGATGCCCCGTTTGGGGCCGCCCAGCATGTCGCGGAAATTCATCGGGTAAGCCCCGAATTCCTGGGCCAGGGATTCGTCGATGCGGCTGAAGGGCCGATGCAGGGGCGGGATCAGACCCGAGCCCACCCCATCGGGTCCATAGGCGTCGAAGTGGATCTCCAGGGCATAACCCCCGGCGGCGGCGAACTGGCGACCGTAACTCCAATTGGTGCCGGGATCGTCGCCGTTGACAATGGTGCGCACCGGCGGTTTGTAGAACTGAATCCGCAAGCCCCGCTGCTGGCCCAGGGTGGCGATGGCATGGGCCACCACCAGGTTCCAGTAGTGCTCGTCGGTGATGCCGGGGTACATCGGCGGTTGGCGGTAGAGAGCCACCGCTTCGCCGCTGGTGCCGGAACCGGAAATGCCCTGGGAGTCGGCATGGCCGGCCAATACCAGGATGGGGGTGTCGCGACTGACCGCCCGCATGCCGACCCAGTCCTTGCGCATAGGGCTGCGCACACCGGTGAGCGGGTGATAGGGCAGGACTTGGCTGCCGGCTTGGTTGGGTTGGACGGTACGCAATACCAGGGGTTGCTGCTGGGCCCTGGCCAACAGGGGCAGGATCGAGCTGAGTAGCAGGCCGGTGGCGACCAGGCGACGCAGGGAGAGGGACATGGGGAGGTCAGATCGGAGAACGGAGCAGGGCGCCGTCGCTGGCCAACCCAAGACGGGGGCCCAGTTCGGCTTCCATGGCGATCAATTCGTCGCGGTGGGCCCGTAGTTTGAGGCTGCTGCCTGCGGCGCTGTCGTCGCTAATGAGACGCAGCTCCAAGTTTTCGTTGCGGGTCGCCCGGCGCCAGTACACCAGACCGGCCAAGGGGCCAAGGGCCGCCAGGCCCAGGCTCCACCAGCCCAGGGCGGGCTGGAGCTGGCGCAGTACCAGGCCCAGGCAGCCGGCGCCGATGCCCGCCAGCACGGACAGCAGCACCGCCAGGGGGCGACTGGCCCGCACCTGGCCGCGAAAGCTCAGCCAGCGCCGGTCGGGATCACTGTCCTCGGCACTCCAACCCCGCTCCAGCAGCCACTGGGTCAGCCCTTGCAACACTTCCAGGGGTGGGCGGGGGGAATGGACCTCGACCACCGTGGTGCGGTCCTTGCTGGCGGCGCGCAGAAAGAACACCAGGCCAACGGCCAGCAGCAGGGTCAGCAACAAGGTGGAGCCCGGAATGGGCATGGAGGCAACGACCGCAAAGCAGGCATTCTGTAACACATGAGTCCCTGCTGCGCCGCTGCCCGGCCATGGCCTGGGGGAGCATGGAGGCCCTCGACACCATGGCGATGACCCAGGCCCCAACCGCCCCGGCTGCGGCCCAACCGCCGCCGGCCCGCTTTGCCGTCTTCGATGGCGATCTGGATGACGCTTGGCTGACCCTCTATGGCGGGGCCAGGGCCCTGGCGGTGGATACCGAAGCCATGGGACTGGTGCACGGCCGGGACCGGCTCTGCCTGGTGCAGCTATGTGATGAGCACGACAACACCAGTTGCATCCGCATCTCCCGGGGCCAGCAGGCCGCGCCCAAGCTCAAGCTGCTGCTGGAAAATCCGGCTGTCGAGAAGGTGTTCCATTTCGCCCGTTTCGACCTGGCGGCCCTGGCCGAGGGGCTGGGCATCACCGTGGCACCGTTGTTCTGCACCAAGGTGGCCAGCAGGCTGGCCCGCACCTACAGCCCCCGCCATGGGCTCAAGGATGTGGTGAATGAGCTGGTGGGTGTGGAGCTGGACAAACGGGCCCAGAGTTCGGATTGGGGCCGGGTCGAGGAGTTGACGGAGGTGCAGCTCGCCTATGCCACCGGTGATGTGCGCTGGCTGATCGGCGCCCGCGATCGCCTCGAAGCGATGTTGCGCCGGGAGGAGCGCTGGGAGCTGGCCGAGCGCTGTTTTGCCTGCCTGCCTGTGTTCGCCGATCTCGATCGCCAGCATTTTGGCTCGGTCTTCGAGCACTGAAGCGGGCGGCGGTGCTCCCGGGCTCCGCCGCCGGCTTGTGAATTGTGCCGTCTGCAGCCCAGTCTTGAGTCCTGAGGGTTAAGTCTTCAGTCTTCAGCCTTCAGTCTTCAATCTTCGGTCATGAAGTTTTCGTCGTTGCCGACGGCGCCCAGCTGGTCGGTGAACAGGCTGCCGTTGTCCACACCGGCGGCCAGGGCTTCGGCCAGCATCGATTCGGCCAGGGCAATGCGGGCGGCCAGGTCCTTGATGCCGTCCTGGGAGGCCTTGATGTCCACCTTGCGGCGAGCCGCCGATTGGCTGATGCCCAGTTGGCTGGCCAACCTGCCACAGGCGGCGTTGTAGTGGCGATCGGGGATGGCGACCATGGGGTTTGGCTCAGGCGAAGGGTTGGGCTGAGATCGGCCCCGCTTGCATCATCATCCTGCTCGCTTGCATCAACCCCTGCCCGCTTCCACTAGCCCCTGCCCCCCGGGCCCGTGGGGCTGAGCAAATGGGCCTGCACCAGCTCGGCCAAGCGAACGCTGCCGCCGCAGGGACCCATGCGCTGCCGCCCGATCGCCCCGAGCTGGTGGCGGCGCGCAGCATTGCCAAGCAGGGCGGCCAGTTTCTGGGCGAGTTCGGCGCTGGAGTGGCAGGGTTCGACAGCACCCCCCAGGAGCCGGCTCTGGCGCCGGGCAAAAGCCGCCTTGAACTGGGGACCGGGCCCCGGCAGTGATAGGGCCGGTACACCCAGCCCCACCAGTTGCTCCGTAGCCGTGCCGGCGGTGGCCAGACCCACTTCGGCCAGGGGGGCCCAACGGTCGAATTGCCTGGGACCCAGCAGCAGCCGCACCGCCCCCCGCCCCCAGGCGCTGGCGGCGCCACTGCCTGCCGGCACCACCTGGGGCCGGAAGCCGGCGCCCGCCAGCAGCGGTGCCAACTGCTGGGGGCTGGGGAAGGATCCCAGGGCCACCAATACGGTGAGGGACTGCCCCACCAAGGCGGCCGGCAGATCCCCATTGGGGCCATGGGTGAGGGCCCCCAGCAGCCGCTCCAGGTTGTGCAGGGCTTCTGGCGCCCGACTACCCGGCAACAGCAACAGCCGCCGCTGGCCGTGCAGCCAAGCGGGCCACGGGGGAAAGGCGCTGAAACCGTCCATCATCGGGTTGCCCGGGGCGGTGGCCCGCACCCGGTGGCCCCGCAGGCCCCTGGCCGTGAGTGCATCGCGCACGGCCACCAGGCGGCAACGGGGCCGGCCCATCAGAGCCCATTCCCAGGGATCCCATTCGCTGCCCTTGCTGCGGTGATAGAGGTCAGCCAGGGGGCTGGCCCCCCAACCAACCGGGGGAGGCGAGCGCCAGGTGTAATCGCTTTTTGGGGTGCCGACAAAGCCGTAGGGGCCGCCCCCGGCCCAGGCCAGCAGCAGGGGCAGCAGGTCGCCGACCGCCAGCACGGGCTGCCCTCCTTGGCCCCAGCGGCGCACCAGGCGCCATTGGCGCCAGCTCAGCTGGACCAGGCCGGCGCCCAGGTCTTGCAGCAGGCCCGAGACGCTCTGGTTGCTGAAGCCGCCGCTGGGCAGGGGCCGGCGGGGGCCGTAGCGCTGCAGCAGCCCCTGGCACTCGGCGGCGTCAAAGGCGGAACCCACGCCCACCAGGGGCATCACCAGCAGTTGCAGGCCGGGCTGGCGGGCCTTGAGGGCCCGCATCACCTGCAGGGCGATCAGATCTTCCCCATGGCCGTTGCTCAGGACCAGGAGTCGGTGGGGCATGCCATGGCTGATACGATCGACAGTTGGGAGTTTGCTCCCAGGCGGCGGCATGGCCAAGTGGTAAGGCAGAGGATTGCAAATCCTTTATCCCCAGTTCGAATCTGGGTGCCGCCTTTATTTATAAGGATCAACAAGGGCAATGGAAAGCTTGAACTGGGGGTACATCCAACTAGGTCTGGTCGCCCTGATCTTTGGCGGTCTGCAGATTTGGTGGATCGGCAGCGTCTTTTGGAAGCGGGAACTGGCCAAACCGCTGAGCGAGGACGCATTCCGCAAGTCCCTGGAGAAGATCTGGGCGAAGGAGCCGCGAACGCCCTAGGAGCGTGTCGCACATTTTCGTAGGCACAGCCCCTCTTGTCCCGCTCCTTGTAGGGAGTTCTGAGCGCTGCTCTCAGTCCCGGGCCTGAGCGGGCCTGGGCGGTGGCCGCTCCCTCAGGCGG
>JBIKMU010000050.1:0-25992 GCA_044359075.1 Cyanobium sp.
TTGGATCAGCTCCACCGCCAGCTCCACGTCTTAGCCGGAGACACCCGAAGTGTCGCTGCGGCGGGCCCCGAGCTCCCGCGCCGTGCCGAGGATGTGGCCGGCGAAGATGTCGCGGTTCACCCTCAGGTTGGGCACCTGGAAATAGGAGCCGTGGGCACAGCCGATCTCATAGCCCCCCCAGAACTGGCGGGCACAGGTGGTGGGATCGAGCTCGAGGTATTCGCGGGTCACCGGGAAGCGGCCCACCAGAGGCCCGCCCACCGGATCCCCCTTGGCATCGAGATTGATCCAGGCGTCCACCAGGGCCGGATAAGGAGCCCGACGGCCGTTGGCGGGACGGTTCTCCGGCCGCAGGCGGCCCTGCACCGGTGCGATCGAGAGCGCGCTGCCTGCGGTGAACCAATTGGCGACCCGACCGGACAAGCCGCGCCTCTCCAGTTCCCGCAGGCCCTCGTAGGCCACCACCGTGCCCCAGCTGTGGGAGATCAGGTCGATGCGGGTCCCGGCAGCCAGCAGCGGACCCACCACCCGCGTGAAGCGCTCCAGGATCCGGCGGCGCATGCCGTCGTCGAGCATGTAGACGAGGAAATCGTCGATGGCGATGGCACTGCCCCGGGCGACGGGCAGCTGATCGAGCCGACCGCTGCGGGAGGCTTCATGGCTGCGGCGGTCGTCGATCACATCGAGGATCGACTGGCGCAGGGCGTTCACCTCCTCGGCGGGCAGGCTGCGCTGGAGGCTGCGGCTGCGGTTCACAAGGTCGCTCCAGAGCACCTCCTGCCTTCCCCTTCCCAGATCGCTGGGATTAAAGGTGGTCCCCACGTGGGGGGAAAGGGCCTGCCACCAGCTGTTGGAATAGCCGGCGCGGTGGTTGCCGATGCCATGCACGGTCACCAGCACCCTGCCACTAGCCCGCAGGCTCCGCTCCGGCTGGGAGACGCCCTGCAGCGCCGCCATCGTGTCGAGGAACTTCATGTGGGCCCGGTAGACCATCTGTTGGGCGTTGAGGGCCTCCGCATCCGCATCCGAATCCGCATCCGCAGGCAGTTCGGCTGCCGGAACCCCGCAGGAGCCTTGAACCGCTGGTGCACCATCGGAACCGTTGTTGGTCTCACCGGCCTGCCCGAAGATCGGTGCATCCAGCTCCCGGCCCTCGTGCTGGGGCACCTGTTCGAACTGCCCCTGCAGCTGCTGCGCTACGGCCTCGATCGCCTCCCGACTGCCGAGCTGCCCGTTGCTCCGCAGCACCTGGCAGAAGTGATAGGTGAAGGCGCCGTGGAACTCACCCTGGATCGGGGCATCGGCGGCCGTCTGGGTTTCCATGCAGGCCATCAGGCTGGTCTGGGGAACCTCGACGAGCCGCGTGGGGCGCGTGGTTCCCACCTCGCCCCGCCAGGCCCTGGCGGGGGCCTGGGGTGGCACCAGGAAACGGGTGTTGCTGATGCTGCTCTCGGGGGTCGGGTCGCTGGAGCGGCGACTCTGTAGTTCCGCAGGGTGGGCCAGCACGACACGCTCCTGCCCGTCCTCGCTCCGCACAGCGATGAAGCGGGCACTACCGCCTGAGTGGCAGGTGTCCTTGAGGATGATCAACTGAACGGCGGGGTCGACCCGCTGGGCCAGCTCATACCATTCGTCGTCGGTGAGATAGGTGGAGGGATCGTTGAAATCCATGTCCTGCAGACAGGTGATCTCATCGCGCATATCCGGCTCTTCGCCACTTTCATCCGGTACATAGGACCCGTGCCCGGAGAAATGAAAGACCAGGATGTCTCCTGCCTTGGCACCGCTTGTCAGCCAGTCCCATTGCGAGAGAAGCTCTGTCTTGACAACCTGCTCATCTTCCAGTGTGTGGATTTCTTCTGGCCGGAAGCCGAAGTTGGTGATCAGAAGATTGCGGACATTATGGGCATCATTCACGCAGCCCTTGAGGGGGGCAGATGCATAGCTGTTAATGCCACAGAGAACGGCTTTGCGTGTCATCGGAGTTATGGGGTTGATTGGGAGGAAAATTTGACGCCAGCCAACTGATGAATGCGAAATCACCAGCCACAGCTTCTATGATTAGTCTTAGAGAGGATCTGAGCTGGCAGGCCTCGACCAGTGCAGTTTCTTCACACACCCTGCTCTGGTCTCCAGCCCTGGCGGCCACGACCCAGCGGCCACGACCCATTCGTCTTGCGGATCACGACGGATCGATGATTCAGTGCCAGCTGGGTCGCCGCCACCAGCTTGGCGAGATTGTCAGTGCGTTTCGCCAGTTCTATTTCTATTTCCGCGAGGTATTCATCATCGGCAGTTCAAGGTCTTGCAAGATCACTGGATCTTGACGATTTCCGAATCATCTTCCCCACCCGTGCCATCGCTGGTACCAGCGGCGAAGCCACCAGCACCCCCCTGGCCGGCCGTTGGCCCCAAAATCTGCTGGGCAAGCAGATCCAGGCGCTCGGCGATCAGCCTGGCTTGGCTGGCCAGACGGGGGTTGAGGTGGCCCTGCGCTTCGAAGAGCACCTGGAGGATGCGCAGATGCTGTTCCACCGAATCCAGCTCCCTTCGGGTTCCGGGCACATTGGCCAGGGCATCGGCATAGATTTTCTGCACCTTGGTGAAGCTGGTTTCGCCTGCTTTCCCCCCTCTGCCCAAGGAACTATCGAGCAGGCGTTCGGTCAGCAGCGCGTCGGCCGGCATCACCGCGTTCCAGAAATCCGGGTTTGCACGCCAGTCCGCACGGGCCTGTAGGGCACACCCACGCACCCGCTCGAGGGAGGTCGGCTCCGTCTCGATGCCGAAATCCCTCACCGCCTCCAGAGCGAGGAGGTTCAGCACCTGATAGGGCTGCGTTCCGCCTTTGGCGTACCAGTCGATGGCCTGCTTGAGGGCAAGGAGAACATCCCCACCGTCCTTGTTTTGATCCTTGTTTTGAACCTGGCGCAGATTCCTCGCTTGCACGGCGGCCAGCCGCTTGTAGGCACTTCCCAGCAGCGCCGCTCGTTCGGGATTGCTGAGCGCTGGCGACTCTGTTCCGTTGTGCTGTTCCGCACGATCCAGGCTGGTCGATGCCAGCTGAACGAGCCCCTCCAGGCGTCCCAGGGCGGTGTTGATCAGCACCGCGTTGGCAGTGGTATGGCCGGTGCGGGATTCGAGGTTGGCCAGCTGTTCGATCGCACGGATCGGAACCGCTCCGCTCCTGTCCTCCAGGCGGATGGCGGCCAGGTACTGCTCCCGGGCCTGGTCGAAGTAGGCGTCACCGAGTTGTGCGTAGACCTCGCCGAGGGCGAAGCGCACCGCCGGCAGGCTCTTCCATGCATCGGGACAGGACTGCAACGCCATGTCGACGGCCCCCGCCAGTTCACGGCTCCGCTCGGTCGAGGGTGGATCCCCACTCGCCGCTTTCGTGGCCAGCTCCCTGAGCCGCTGCATCAGCTCCTCCTTGGTCACGGGTTTCCAGCCTTCCACCGCTTCGGAGTCGGCGCGGTCGCGCAGGGGATCGATCACAAAGCCGGGATCCCCGTAAGCTTGGTAGGCACCCCAGGTGTTGAGGCCGGGGAACTCCTCGTGGGTGCGTGAACGGGCCGCGAACACGGCATCGCCGAAGGGTCTGTTGCGGAGGATCTGGCTATAGAACTCTTCGGCGAACACCCGGGCGGCGCCATCGTCCACAGCCCAGCCTGCCGCCACCACGGCTCTTACTCCCATCTCGATCAGTTCGCGGGAGATGCTGTAAGCCAGGCGGTTGAAGGCCACCGGCCGAGCATCCGCCTTGGCGAGGTGGCAGCAGTTGAGAAAGACCAGGTCGGGAACCGTTTCCATGGCCCCGATCTCGGCGGCGGTGATCAGCAGCCCATCGGAGAGCACCACCCCGCTGCGGGAGCCGCCGTCGCGGGTCTTCTCGTCGTAGACACCGTGGGCGGCGATGTGAACGATCCGATAGAGGGATCGGTAGAGCTTGTTGATGATGTCCACGGCCTTTTCACCACCGATCGCCTCCTCGCAGTCGTAGCCGTACTGCCGCAGCACGTTCACCACCGTCTGCGCTTCGTCTCCAGCACCTTCGAGGCCATCAAGGGCTTCGGGAGCCTTGCGGGTGAGGCCATCGGCGAAGACCTTGTTGAATCCCTCGGTGGAGGGGTTGCCGATCACATAGGCGCGCTTTTCGAGGGTCTGGCGCACCTGGTTGCGATAACGGGGCGACTGCAGCTGCCGCACCATCCTCGTCGAGAGGGCCAGGGGCTTGTCGTCGGCCAGCAGCAGCTCCCAGGGAAGGTTGGCGGTGTAGCCATCGAGCACCAGCACCATGCGGTCCATCTGCCGGGCCTGGTTCTTGAAGTCATGGGGCACCAGCAGCTGAAACAGGGTTCTGGAGAGATCCTCCACGTAGGTGGACTCCCGGATCGAGGACTCCACCAGGGACTCCACCAGTCCTGGCTGCCGCTGATGCTGGATTGTTTCCGAGCGTGCCCGTTGACCGAGGTAGGCGAACCGGAGTCGTTCGGCGAAGGCCCGGCGTGGCTTGGCGGCCAAGGGTTCGGCACCCTCGGGCGGGGAGAGGAACTCCTCGCGCTGGTCCGCATCGGTCACCTCGAGCCGCGGCCAGTAGGCCACACCCTGGCTGGCATCGAGTCGCTGGCTGAAACCTTTGCCCTGGCGGAGCTCCCGGTCGGCTTCCACACGCATGCCGTAGCGGGCGCCATCGCGGTTGATCTGCTCGGCCACCCGCACCACGGCCCTCGCAGCCGTGGCGGCGATGTCGAGGTAGAGCTCCACGATCTCCAACTGGGTGATCCGCACCGGAACGTCCGGCCGCGCTTCGGAGAACTGTTGGTTGGCCGCCAGCACCCCACGCACGAGGGCGGCCACCGAATCCTCCACACTGATGTTGGTGGTGGAGTTGTAGCCGAGCAGCAGGGCGGAAAGCGGCGCTTCGATAGCCTCGGGGGCATCACCAGATTGCCGATCCACCATCTGGAGCAGGTAGCGGAGGCTGCCCACCCTGACGGCTTCCGTGAGCGTGACGGCACTCAGTTCGCCGTAGGAGCCGAGACCGATCACCACCGCTCCGCGGGTTCTGCCCCGTCGCCGTTCCTCGTCGTTGTTGGTGAGGAGCACAACAGTGGCCGTGCCCTGCGCTCCGGCATAGAGGCCGAGGCGATGGCGCATCGAGAGTTCACGGCCGACGAGCTCGCGGTCGATCAGGGCCTCGGGACCGGAGATGGCATCCTGCAGGTAGTGACCCACCATCACCGGTTGGGTGACGAAGCGCAGATCCATGGCCTTGCAGCACACCTGCAGGCAAGGGGCCGGCCGGGCCTGGAGCGGCTGGCGCTTGCGACCGCCGAGCAGGCCGAGGGCCACTTCCTCGTCGGTGGGATAGGGAATGGGACCGGCGTCATAGACCACCGGGGCCATGGCTGAGCGCAAGGTGGGCATGGTGTTCACCGCCCTCAGCCTGGCCGACTCGGTGCTGCCCGTGGCGAGAAGATCGATGATCGCGGGGAAATGCGAGGCACTGTTGCAGAGAGCGGCATGCTCCACGGGCATGGCATAGAAACTGCCGATGCCGGGGATAGGGCCGGAGGCCCAGGTCACCGCACCGTCGCCCGCCGGAGTTGCGAGCATTTTCAAGCGATCGTTCCGCTCCAGAAGGCCGCAGGGGGTCATGCTGGCCTGGCCGTAGACATAGATCACCTGCTGCTTGTGCTGTTCGGGCAGCTCTGGGCTCTCCTGATCCCACAACCAGCGGGACTGGCTGAGCACGGCCTGGCTGGGAGTGGCTGCTATGCCGTCTCCGATCCAGCGGTCCTGGTTGAGCTGCTTCAGCTCCTCCCAGACCCCCTCCTGGAAGTAGTCATCACGCTGCTGAACATCACCGGCTTCCCTGAAGCCAGGCTTGGGCAGCAGCTGAAGCATGCCAGGGAAGCCGGCCATGATGTTGAGAATCTCCTGCATCGAGTGCCGGCTGTCGATGCGCGCCAGCTTGCGGATCAGGTCTGACTTGCCAAGCAGGGTCTCCACCATCTGGTGTGATCCCTGGTTTGGCGTGCCGAGCATCACGAAGCGGGCACCGCTGCGGCCCATCAGCTCATTCCAGAGTGGTTCCTCTGCTTTCACCAGGGCGCGCACCACCAGTCCCCCCATGCCGTGGGCCAGGAGGCGCACCGGTAGGCCGGAAGCCGCCGTTTCCTGCAGCAGAGCCTTCAGGCGGGTCGCCAGTTCGAGGGCCGTTTCCTGCAGAGGTCGGCGCCAGTCGTAGGCGAAGCGCACGACTCGATGGCTGCCGATCAGCGCCTTGCAGAGTTCGCCGTAAAAGAGGGTGAAGAGCTTCTCGGCCTTGATCGACCGATCAGCTGCGTTGCCGTAGGCGATCTTCTCCAACCCGCCGAGGGCCAGGCTGCCGGGATCGAACCAGAGGCGATCGCGGGCTGCCTCGTTCCAGAGGTGGGAGGCCATGCAGTCAGGCAGCACCACAACCAGTGGCAGGGTCTGCTCGGTGGCCCCATCGATCCCGGCGGAGCTTCGCACCGACCGCTCGTCGGCCCGATCGGAGTCGAGGCTGGACTCGTCGATCAGGCCGGAGACGGGATGGAAGCCGGCGATGCTGGTGGTGTTCGTTTCGGTGAGCCAGCGCCGCAGGGCGCCGCGGGAGGAGGCATTGGCGAAGTAGTTGAAGTGGCTGACCCGGGGGCCCTGCTCGAAGAGCTGATGGGCGTTGCCGGGTCGGGCAATGCCCGCCCCCATCGAATCGGTGTCCACGACAAGGTCGTTGTTCACCCGTTCGAAGAAGACGAAGTCGGTGAACAACACCCCCAGGCGCTTGAGCAGGTGCCCGCCTTCGATGTCACCGGCAATCACGGCGAGCTGCAGCCCCTCGGCGGGCGTTGCCCTGGCCAGGAAGCGCCCCAGCGGTGCTTCCGGCAGCATGGCCGCGATGCCTGGAACCAGTCGTGGATCGGTGCGGTGCCGGGCGATCTCCAGCACCACCCGCTTGACGCAGGAATAGATCGGGTTGCCCGCCAGGTAGGGCACGGTGCCGAGCAGGGTGAGCAGGGCGGAAAGGAAGGCATCCAAGTTGCCGCTGACCAACAGGGTGCCGCGAGCGGGCGCCGCCACCCGCACGTAGCGCTCGATCCGGAAGCCGTGCTCCCGCCCCAACAAGGTGCGCAGTTCCCGCAGCCGTTCGCGTTGCTCGGCGCAAGCCCACTCGCCCTCCCGCTCGAGGCTCTCCCGGCGGCCGGGATCGTCTGCGGTGAAGGGGGCGGAACCAGGGCGAAAGCCATCGATGAGGTCGTCATCCACCTGCCGCAGGCAGAGGAGATCGCCCACCAGCCCGCCCCGGGAGTGGGTGACCAGATGGATCCTGGCCCTGGCCGGGAGGATCCGGGCCAGGGCCAGGGCGTTGTCGATGGGGCTTTCGGAGAAGGTGTAGTGCTCGAAGGTATAGATGCGTTCCCCATAGGTCGCCCGGAGCGCCCGCCAATCCTCCTCACTCGTCTCCTGCAGATCCCCGAACGAACCGGCGCCGTTGGATCCGGTGCCGTGGATGAAGACGAGCAGCGGGCCTTGCAGTGCCTCCTGGGCCAGCTTCGGATCCGCCTCGCCGAAGATTTCCGATGGGTCCCGGGAGCGGCCCGACCAGCGGTAGAGCCCGGGGCTGACGCGCAGCCGCTTCTCGATCGCCCACATCAGGGCCTTGGTGCCGAGCCAGGAAACGCCGAGCTCGGCCACCTCGCCCAGCTTTTGCTTCGCCTTCTCCCCCAGCCGTTGCTTCGCCCAGTCGAGCGCCTTGGCCCTGGCCTCCGCGATGATGGCATCGCTGCCGAGATCGAGGCTGAACAGCCGGGTGATCAGCTGGCCGGCGCTGCCGCCGCGGGAAGCAGCGCCGGCCAGGCCCCGATCCTCCAGACCCAGCAGGGATTCTTCCCCGATCCGCTGCAGGGTGGCTGCGAGGTTGCCGGCTGAGGTGATCACTGTGATGCCATCCACCATCTCCAGCACCACCACCTGATCGGGCGGCAGGTCGAGGGGGTTCAGATCGGTGCCACCGATGTCGCGGGATGGGCCCGAGAGATCGAAGCCTCTCTCGACCTTCAGGAATCCGGTGGGGAGGAAAGGATCCTCGCCCCTTTGCTCAGTACCCCGCGTGGCCGGAGCCAGCAGGCGGGGCAGGGGGGGATCCTGGAGACGGGTGCCAGGAACGCTGAGGCTGATGGCGTTGAGGCTGATGGCGTTGCGCTTGGATTCCGGCATGGTGTGACGGCAGCCTCAGGAGAGAACTTTGAACTGCAGCGCACTTCTGGCCCCCATCACCTGGGGCACCTGGGGATAATTGGCCGAAGGCAGGTAGCGACGGATGGCCGCGTGCCAGTTGGCATAGGTGGCGGCGGCGGGCAGAGTCTTGAGGGTTTTCAGGGCGTAGTAGGTGAAGGCGCCATTCGGGCGATTGTTGAATCTGGCGTCGTAGCTGAACTTGTTGGGGCCCTCCTCGCAACCGGCCATCAGCAGGTCGCCGCCAGGGGTGATCAAACCGGCCCAGGGGGAGGTGGTGCTGCTGATGGGGAGGTTGGTGAGGGGGCGGCCACTGGCAGCCCGGGGGAGCTGATCCTCGGGAACCCAGGCCCCCATCGGCAGGAAGCGCACCCTGGGAGCATCCGCATCGGGATCGGCGGGAGCATTGCGCAGCACGGTGCCGGAATGGCAACTGTCGGAGATCAGGATCACCCGCACGCCGGTTTTGCGTTGCTGGAAGAGCTGGTGGAGCTCGTCATCGATCAGCGCGTTGCCCTCAAAGATGTCATAGGGACAGAGGGCTTCATCGAGGCCATCCGATTCGTCGCCGTTCTTGTCGGGGGCATAGGTGCCGTGGCCCGAAAAGGTGATGGCAACTGTGTCGCCGCTCTTGGCGCTGCCCACCAGGCCGGTGATGGCGCTCACCATGGCTGCCTTGGTGGCCTGGGCATCAAGCAGGAGCTTGGTGCTGAAGCCCTTTCCCTGCAGGACGGCGGCCCAGTCGTTGGCGTCGTTGACGCAGCCCTTGAGATCGCTTTGGGTTCCGGGATAGTCGTTGATGCCGATGCAGAGAGCATTTTTTGCCATGACTTTTCTCGTGAAGTGTGAGGATTCCTTCGCCAGAGAGGTACCAGACGGGCCGACTCTGGATCTCCAGAGACCAGCTTTCTCCAGGCAGATCGAAAGACGAGATCTGCTTCATCTTTCTACATCTCTTGAAACACGATAGAAGAATCGGAGCGTCTTCATGCCAACTGCAGCGACAGCAACTGCAGCCACAACAACTGCAGTTCACTCCCCTGCCCTAACTCCCGACTGATCGGGCCCCGGGTCGGACAGCCGACGCACAGGCTGATCGATTGTCCGAACCCAGGGCGGCCACGATGGCGTCGGCAGGCAGCACCAGATGGGGCAGTAGTGCCTGGGTGGCAAAACGCTTGAGCCGCTCTGGTTGCTTGCTTTCTGGTGGAAGCTCACCTCTGGAGGCAGCTTTCCTCCTTGCCTGGTGCCCTACCCTCGCCACCAGAAACCTGCCGCACCGGAACGGCGCCCGCCTGGCGGTATGTGATGACCATTCCCACCGAACGTGAGGTTGCCCCATCTTCCCCAGATGCGCCGACGGCGTCGGATTGCTCGCGGCTGCTGCAGCGCTTCGCCACCAGCACCTGCCAATTGCGCCAGGAGGGCGGCCGCTGGAGCATGGAGCCCCGCCCGCTGCAGGTGGAGGGCTACCGGGAGGAACTAGCTGAGGGCGTGGCTCTCACCATGGTGAAGATCCCGGCGGGCATTTTTCTGATGGGCTCTTCTGAGGGCGAGTCGGAGCGATTCGACGATGAAGGTCCCCAGCACGAAGTGACGCTGGGCGCCTTTTGGATGGCCCAAACACCGATCACCCAGGCCCAGTGGCGGACGGTGGCGGCTTGGCAGCAGCTGGAGCGCGACCTGAAGCCCGATCCCTCCAAGTTCAAGGGCGCGAACCGTCCGGTGGAGCGGGTGAACTGGCACGACGCGCAGGAGTTCTGCCGCCGCCTGAGCCAGCGCACGGGCCAGTGTTACGGGCTGCCGAGCGAGGCCCAGTGGGAATACGCCTGTCGTGCCGGCAGCAGCACGCCGTTTCACTTTGGAGCCACGCTGACGCCAGAACTGGCCAACTACAACGGGAATTTTATATATGCAAACGGCCCCAAGGGCAGCTATCGCGAGCAGACAACCGCAGTGGCCAGCTTTCCGGCCAACGGCTGGGGCCTGCACGACATGCACGGCAATGTCTGGGAGTGGTGCCAGGACCACTGGCATGACAGCTACAACTTCGCCCCTGGCGATGACCAACCCTGCCTGGTAAGTGTTGCCGGTGCTGATGATGAACAAAAGCTGCTGCGCGGCGGCTCCTGGATCGGCGACCCCGGCGACTGCCGCTCTGCCTACCGCAGCCACGACGAGGCCGTCAGCGACACTGACGATGTCGGGTTCCGTGTGGTCTGTTTGTCCCAGGGCCCCAGCTTCCCAAACCCTTTAGCCTGAAAAAATTAGTCCCGCAGGGCTCCTATGCTCACTGTGCCCCGCACGCTCAGCTTCACCCCTGTTCAATTCGCGCAGGTGTGTGCAGCCAACCCGGAGGAAGTAGTGGATCTTGATGCCGATGGCACGTTGATGGAGGAGCTACCAGCACTTTGCATCCCTAATGTTCTCGAACCCCGGCATTGAACCTGCCAGACCAGTTGCCCGCTCTACTGCACAAGCATGCCCAGCGAACAACCACAACGGACAACAACAGCGAATCTCAACCTGCAGCCGATGGGATTTCCCAGGACTCTGGACTGGAGTCCCGCCAAGCAACAGGAATCATTAGAACAGCTCTATCTGTTTGTGGTGAACGAATGCGCGGTTTCCATCAACTGGTACTACCACAAAAAGAGGAGCAAAAGTCTGGTGGGGTTCCTGTTGCGCCTCGGAGCCATTCTCGCTGTGGCTGTGGCAGGCTTGATTCCGCTTATGGGCGAACTGCTAAAGCGCGATGACAAACTATGGCTTTCTCCCGCCTGGGCCACGGTGGCGTTGGCCTTGGCGGGCTTGCTGATTGCGATAGATCGTTTTGGCGGTTACACGAGTGGCTGGATTCGCTACGTCCGCACCGCTCAAAAGTTAACAAGCCTGCAAGGCGAGTTTCGCCTGGATTGGGAGGAGTATCGCCGCACCAGCCTCGAAGATACATCTGGTGCTGATCGTACCAAGGAAGGCATAAATCTCTGCAGAACATTCCTACGTGCTGTCTATGCCCAAGTGCGTCTTGAGACCGATCACTGGGCGCAGGAATTTCAGCAGGCCCTACATTCGGTGAACCTTCACGCTGATTCACGATCCCGTAGCGAAGACGGTGGCTAGGGATACGACACAGCTGCCATGGGGTACGAGGAAATTCCAGGCAAATGGGCAACAATGCTGCTTTGAACCCGACGCCTGCCGGCGATGAAGCCAGCTACTCCCGGAGCAGCCCAACCGCCCAGTCCCCCCAATCAGCCAACGTTGCAGCTGCTGCGCTGGCAGTCCCGCACCCAGGTGTTCTACGAGGAGCTGGGCGACGGAGCACGGCTGACCATGGTCCGGATTCCGGCCGGCAGCTTCCAGATGGGTTCTGCTGAACAAGAGCTGGGGCGCAAGGCGAACGAGGGCCCGCTGCATGAGGTGACGCTGGCTGAATTCCTGATCGGCCAGACACCGATCACCCAGGCCCAGTGGCGGGCGGTGGCGGTTTGGCAGGAGCGGCCGGGGGAGCGCTGGGGGCGGGAGCTGAACCCCGAACCCTCCAAATTCCAGGGCGAAAAGGCCCGCCTGCTGGCGGGGGAGACGAACACCGACGGGCGGCCAGTGGAGCGGGTGAGTTGGTTAGAGGCGATGGAGTTTTGCTCTCGGCTGAGCCAGCGCACGAAGCGCAATTACACGCTGCCGAGTGAGGCGCAGTGGGAATATGCCTGCCGGGCGGGGACCACCAGCCCATACGCTTTTGGCTCCGTGATCACGGCCGAGCTCGCCACCCTGCGGCTGGGGGCCGGGTTGGTGGTCGATCCGCTGACAGGGGGTGGTCTGCAGACCACCTCGGTGCGGCGCCATCCCGCCAACGCCTGGGGCCTGTATGCCATGCACGGCAATGTAAGGGAATGGTGCCGGGATAGCTGGCACTACAGCTATCCCGGTGCCCCGAACGACGACGCACCCTGGATCGATGCCAATGATCCTCTCATAGCTGCGGATAGGGTGGTGCGCGGAGGTGCCTGGAGCGATCCGCCCAGCGATGCCCGCTCCGCCTGCCGGTATAGCCTGCCTCCGCAAACCCCCGAGTCGGCGAGCGTGGGATTGCGGGTGGTGTGTTTGCCGGGTGGAGCTAGGCAGGAGAATGGGGCTGGGCTTGGGGATCAACCATCACACCAAGCTCCTGAAGATCAGGTCTTGGTGGTTTGGATTGATGATCATCATCACAACAATAGCAGCGAGCGGGCTTTACTTGAGAGCGAGGGCATTCGCTTTGATTTGGCTAACAGCAATGATGAGGTGCTGTCGCTGGTTGAGTCTAAGTCGGTTGGTCTGGTTCTTTCTGACATGAGCAGGCATGACGATCACGAGGCAGGCCTAAAGCTTATAAAGCTGCTACAATCAAGCAAACACAATGTGCCAGTTATTTTTTATGTGAGACCACGAAGCCCTGTGGCGGTTGGCCAAGCGATGGAGGCGGGAGCCACAGCAGTGATCAACCGTCCAGCGGAGTTGTTTGAAGCGGTACGAGCCGTATTGGCTGACAATGAAGTCAGCGCAGTACAGCAACAGGGATCTCCACAACAACTCCTTTGAACATCTGCAAGTACATGCGATTGTGACGATGTCAAAGCAAGCACCCTATATTTCCTATGCTTGGGGCGATGACGGTACGCCCGAGGGACGTGAACGCGAAGCGATCGTGGACGATCTCTGTAGCAGCTTCGCGGAGGTGGGAATTGAGATCGGCAGGGACAAGAATGAGATTAAGCCTGGCGATTCCATCGAAAAGTTTGGTGTGCGGATCGCAAAGGCGTCGTTGATCCTTGCGGTAATCAGTGCGCGTTCGCTGCGCTCCGAATGGTGCATGCTCTACGAACTCTATGAAGCGTATACACGCCGCGGTAGCAATGGCAATGAATTTACCGAGGACGTAGTGGCACTTGTACTCGATGATGCCGAGTCCGATCTAAACAAGAATAAGTCCTTAATTGATTATTGGAGTGCAAAGTGCATTGAGTATCAAGAAATGTTGGATATCGCCGATCCTTCTGCCGAGCGAAGCCTGGAATCGCGCAAGGTTTTGGGGAAATATCGCGAGATGATCAAGAGCCTTCCGGATATGCTTCTGGCGATCAGGCGCATCGCCATGCCGCGCGGCAGTGCTGCTATTCGGAGCGATGATTTCAAGGAAATACGTGAGTATGTGCAGAATAAGCTATGCGGTGCAAAAGACTCCGAGCCGTTTACGCCCCTCAGCCAGCGCCTAGGTGCGCTATCCATCAAACAGCCAGTACCAAGTGCAACCACGCCTGCACCGTTGCGTACTGCATGCGATGCCGTAGCGCTAATACTCAGCCCCTCAGGAGAAGAGAAAGAAGCCGAGCGCTGTTATCAGTGGGGGGCTTTTATCCAGAAGGCTGGAGAGGATCAGTTCCAACAGATACCCAACGGTGCTATTGGTGCGGAGCCTACCTACCCCAAAAGCTCACTGGAGGAGCTATTGCAGTGCCTGCAATGCTGGATCGATAGTGAGCTTGCGGATGAACCCGTGCTGGAAATCTATGCGCCCGATATTCTCCTTGATGAAGATTGGGGGAGCATCAGCACTCAAGCTGGCGAGGAACCGAAGCCACTGCACAGTTATCAACCCTTTCTCCTGCGATCCTCAGATCGTCTTCTAAATCGCCAATGGAATAAACGGCGTGGAGCGTTAAAGCGGATGCATCACCTTCTCGTAGAGGGAACCGGGGCTTGGCTGCCGCAAGATCAGCTCACCAAGACAAGTAATCTAGAAACTCTTGACGGGGAAACCCAGGATAAATATGCTGGTGACGCCGTAATTACCGCGATATGTTTGCTGCAACCCAACATGTTGGAACACAAACTGACCTGGCTCAGGTCAGTACTGAAGTCCATGGCCCCTCTTGTGGTTTGGCCGTCACAGCAAAGCACCCTTGGAGAAGATCAAATACAACTTTGTTTACGCTATCTGTCCTTGATCCGAGATGACACAAACAAAGATAACAAGGTGGAAAGACCCCATTGTCCGGATCTGGTGCGTCTGGCTAAGGCGCGCCAAAAGTGGAACCATCCTGATGTTGATTTGCGGGACCTAACCATTCTGGTGGACCATCCCGACCGCGCTCCTGATCGGACAATGCTGCAAGCGCTCTTTTCTCCCGCTCGTCCAGACCCCTCCAGTGCGCCACCAGGAGAACGCCCTGGACCTCAACCTTCGCTCCTCATTTCCTCCTGAGCATGCCCAAATCGCCCCCCAACTCTTGGGACCTCTTCACCAATAACGGCAGCCAGCGTTCTGCCGATGCCCCTTGGCCCCCTTTGCCCCCCTGGCGGGTGCGGGATCTGCCGGCAGGCCTCGAAGCCCAAGCAGTGCCCTTGCTGGAAACCGCCTCCAACACCGAACAGCGGGGCCGGGCTTTTCGCTTGCCCCGGGTGGGCCAGGCCATCACGCCCTTGGGGGAGCGGTTGCGCCTGGCCGTCAATGCGGCGATCCATCTGCGCCGGCCGCTGCTGGTCACTGGCAGCCCTGGCACCGGCAAAACCAGCCTGGCCTACGCCATCGCCTGGGAACTCAACCTGGGCCCGGTGTTGCGCTGGTCGATCTCTCCCCGCAGTCAGTTGCAGGAGGAAGGGCTGTATCAATACGACGCGATCGCCCGCCTTCAGGATTCGCAGCTTTACCCGAAGGAAACCTTCTCGGTGGCGGAGTACATCCGCTTGGGGCCCGCCGGTACGGCCTTTCTCCCGTGGGAGAGGCCAAGGGTGTTACTGATCGATGAGATCGACAAATCCGACATCCAGCTCCCGAATGAATTGCTGAGCCTTTTGGAAGAGGGGAGTTACACCATTCCTCCCCTGCAGCGGGAAGTGGATCGTGCCAGACGGGAAGCGGAGCGCAACAAGCAGCCTTCACTTCCCCCCGCGGATGTGCCGGTGCGCACCGCAGATCTGGAAGGCACAGCACCCGTGCGAGCGGGGCTAGTGCAGTGCAAGGAGTTTCCAATTGTGGTGATGACGAGTAACCGGGAGCGCGATTTTCCGCCCGCTTTCAACCGCCGCTGCATTCGTGTGGAGATGCCCCACCCCAGCGAGGTCGACACCCTCAAGGAGGTAGTACTGGCCCATTTCCACCCCGAAGCAACTTTGGGCAAGGGCATCAAGGAACATCCATTTCTGAAGGATGCGCCAGTGCCAGAAGAGATCGAGGCGTTTCTCAGAAAGGATGAGAACGGAGATTTGGCCACTGATCAACTGCTCAATGCTCTGCACTTGCTGACCTTGGAGCAGACCAGCGAAAACGTTTGGCCATCCCCTGATGCGTCTGCCGCCGATCAACTGCGTTCCATCCTTTACAGAGAACTGCATGGGCGCGATGGCGCCGATAGTGATGGGATGACCTGATGCCGGCTCGCCAGCCTGTTTCTGTCCACCTGGCCGAGGCCCTGAGCTGGATGGTGGCACACAGCCAGGCCAGTCCCGATGAACTGACACCCGGACCCCTGGAGCTTGCCGAAGTGCTTTGGCTGGCGGGGCAGTTGCCAGAGCAGCCCAAGCGCCGCAGGGTACCTAATACGCCTCCACCGCCTGATCCAGTCGATACGGCCTCTAGTTCAATAAACCCACCCACACCGCCCGAGCCGCCCAAAGCAGAGATTCGGCCCGAAGCCCCCTCCCTGCCGCCCGATTCCTCCCTGCCCACCCCCTTCCCGAGCGCCTCGACCGAGCCCGTGCCGGAAGACCCCCTGCTGCCCGTTGCCGTGCTGCCGGACGAGCAGGACGTGGCCAGGGATCTGGCGGGCATGGGGCTGGCGGGCCAGGTGCGGGAGGAGGTGCCCCTGGGCAGTCGCGACAAGCTGCTGCGCGCCCTGGCGCCCTTGCTGCGGCGCCGACCGGATCTTCGGCGCCAGCGCTTCAATGAGGAGCGCACAGTCGATCTCTATGCCCAGACCGGCTTGCTGCTGCCGGTCTTTGAGCCTTGCCAGGGCCCGGCCTTTGATGAGGTGCTGCTGCTCCGCGATGGCGGGGTGTCGATGCAGGTATGGCGGCGGCAGGCGGAGGAGCTGCAGCGGGTGTTGGCTTCCACCCAGGTGTTTCCAAGGGTACGGTTGCAAGAGCTCCAGCCTGCACCTGTGGAGCGTCCCAAGGATTCGGCTGCTAGCCAGATGGCGGTGGAGCAGCTGTCCAGAGCGGCCAAGTTGCAGCCGGGAGGCCGGACGCTGCTGCTGTTCCTCAGCGACACCGCCGGCCGGCACTGGTGGGATGGGCGCATGTTTGCGGCGCTGGAGATCTGGGCCCGTACTTGCCCCACGGCGATCCTGCAACCCTTGCCGATGTGGCACTGGAACCGCACTGCCCTGGCGGCGGTGGAGCGGGTGACTGTGCGGAATTCAAGCCCTGCCGCAGCCAATCCGGCCTATGGGGCCGAGCCCCTGAACTGGTGGGAAGAGCCGTTGCCACCGGGGCGGGATCTGCCGCTGCCGGTGTTGCCCCTGAATCGCGAGGCTCTGGGCACCTGGAGTGCAGTGCTGATGGGCAATCCCGCCTATGCCACCCCAGGCGTGGCCCTGTTGCCCGAGTCCCTGGTACAGAAACGGCTGCGGCAGTTGCTCGGCGATCGAGACCTCTCGGCGCCAGCGCCCGCCCCCACGCCCCTTAGCGCCGAGGTGGCCGCATCCCGTTGGGAGGCTTTCCAGGCCATGGCCTCTCCCCAGGCCCAGCAATTGCTGATAGTGATGGCTACAGCTCCGCTGCTCACCCTGCCCATAATCGATCTGCTCAAAGCAGCGAAGTTGCCGGAAGTGGCCGATTCGTTGCCGATCGCCGAGGTGCTCACGGGCGGCCTGGTGTTGCGCAAGCAGGCCCCCTCTGACTCGAAGGTACCCAACGGCAAGCCGTTGCGACCGGAGCAAATTCAGTTTGAGGTACTGCCTGAAGTTGCCTCCCTGCTGCGAGATCAGCTGCCAGCTACCGAACGCCGTGATGTGATCAGCCGTGTCAGCGCCCTGGTGGAGCGCCGCTGGAACCGCAGGCGCAAGATCGGCGAGCCCTCCTTTGAAGCAGTGCTGTGCGACCCCACAGTTTCGCCCCCAGCGGGGTTGGAGGGTGTGGTGCAATTCGCCTCCGTCACAGCTCGCCTGCTTGACAATCTGCCTGGTGAGGAGGCCCGGGCCTTCGCCGAGCGGATCCGCCAAGGCAGCGGCTTGCCGTTGGGATCCCCCTGGCCCACCTCGCTGGCCTTTGAGGAGGTGGCGTATGAAGCGGCCCAGCTGGTGGACACCCACGTCCTGGAGGCAATGCCCTTCACCACGGCCCGGTGGTACGAAGTTGAGCTGCTGCAGGTGGTGTTCCAGACCCTGCTACTGGCTGATCTTGCTGGTTTCCTCCACCAAGTGGAGAAGCAAGGCGGCGCTGCGACCTGCGCCGGACTGCCCACCGCAACCGCCTGGGCCTTCTACGAACCTCTGCAGCGCGATGTCCTGCACCCTGGCGCCACGGTGGAGACTGCCGACCCGCTCACCCTCACCCTCATCGAAATCCCCGCTGGCAGCTTCCTGATGGGCTCCCCCCCGGAAGAACCTGAGCGCTCAGACGATGAAGGCCCCCAGCATGAGGTGATGCTGGAGAGCTTCTTCATCAGCCAGACCCTGATCACCCAGGCGCAGTGGCGTGAGGTGGCGGGCTGGCAGCCGTTGCCGGCAGAGCGCTGGGGACGGGACTTGAACCCTGATCCCTCCCATTTTCAGAACAGGGAAGGCCAGGCGGTAGGTGAGGTTCATTCGTTTGAGGCTGAAGCCAATACCGACAACCGCCCTGTAGAAAAAGTGAGTTGGCTGGATGCGATGGAGTTCTGCAACCGCCTCAGCCAGCGCACTGGCCGCACCTACACCTTGCCGAGCGAAGCCCAATGGGAATATGCCTGCCGGGCTGAAACGGCAACGCCCTTTCATTTTGGAGACACGATCGTGCCGGAGCTGGCAAATTACAACGGCAACTATGCCTATGGCAATGGGCCGACAGGGATCAACCGAGAACAGACTACGACTGTGGGACTTTTCCCTGCCAATGTTTGGGGCCTGCATGACATGCACGGCAATGTGTGGGAATGGTGCCTGGATGAATGGCACGAGAGTTACGAAGGAGCTCCCAGCGATGGCCGAGCCTGGGTGGATGCTGTGGAAGGGCAAAAGAGTAAAGAATTAGTAAAGACCAGGCTGCTGCGCGGCGGCTCCTGGGACGGCGGCCCCAGGGGCTGCCGCTCGGCCTACCGCTTCCGCGCCCGGCCCGGCCTTGCCTACTACGACGTCGGTTTCCGTGTGGTCTGCCTCCCCCAGGGCCCTTCCCTTAACCATTAATCCCTTGATCCCTCAACACTCGGTTGTTTTTTAACCCTGGCTGTTGGCTGTTCCCGAATGGCGCCGCAGGCGCCTCGATTTACTCGCAATTCATGCCTTCCCAGCATCCCCATCTTCCAGCGGCCGCTGCGCCATCAGGTTGAGGAAGGCTCGCAATCGGGCTCGGTTGGTTTCGGAAGGGTCGAGCTGTACTCGGGCGGAAAGCAATGCTGCTTGATCAAGACGCTCAAAGCTCTTTCTCTGGCGTTCTCGCGCCTCAGCTGCTCGGTTTCGCTCTCGATTTGCTTCATCCGCTGCTCGGCTTCGCTCTCGTTTTGCCTCGAGCGCTGCTTGATCTGCTCGATCTCGAGCTCGATCCCGCGCACGGGTCGCCAATTGAGAATCGATAACCACTGTCGCCACCGAGGCAGCGATGAGGGGGATGCCCCATTGCTGCTGGAGGCCGATACTGCGGCCGAAGGCGGTGATGTGGTCATAAGAGGAAAAGAGTGCGATCAGGCCAAGGATCACTCCCCCACCGGCCTGGATGGCACCGAGGTGATCCAGACCGGGCCAGGGGCGCTGTGGTGGATGTAAGTCTGGCGGAGCTGGGGGCGTCTCGCTGTCAGCGGGGGCGCCAGGAACGCCTGGAGTGTCAGGGGGCACAGGGGGCGGGAGGCAATAGAGAGCCCAGGGCTTCCCCTTACCAGTTCCACCATGGGCAGCACCCCTTACTGCTCCCACGCCCCATGGCCAACCCCTCCAGCACCGAATTGCCGATCCAGAAGGCCACCCTCGACCTGATCCGCTGGTTTATTCCGATCTTGCACCGTCTGCCGCGCCAGCACCGCCACGGCCTGGGTGAGCGCCTTCACGATATCCAGTTGATTGATCTGCGCCGCTACGAGCACGCCAGCCGCCTGATCAATGGCGTTGGCCGCCAGCACAGCGCCTGGCTCGCCCAGCAGCGCCGCCCCGCCTGATGATCCCCACGAATCTCTACCCCCGCCTCATCAGCTTCGCCAGCCTGCAGGCCGCTGCCCGCCGCGCCCAGCGGGGCAAGCGTCACCGGCCCGCAGTGCTGGCCTTTAACGCCAACCTGGAAGCGGAGCTGCTGCGTCTGCAGGAGGAATTGCGCTCGTTCACCTACAGCCCCGGCCCCTACCGCCAGTACCCCATCCGCTATCCCAAGCCACGCTTGATCAGTGCCGCCCCCTTTCGCGACCGGGTGGTGCATCACGTCAAGGAAGAACCTCTGCCCAGCAACGGATCGGTCGCAGACCATCAACCCTGTCGAAGTGTGCATCCAGGCTGAAAAGCACTGACCCATTCTCCAAGCAACTCGCCCCAATCCGCAGGTCGTTGGTGGGAATGGGCCGGCCCTGTTTTCTAAGAGATCTGTAGATTAGTGCATAGGCATCGGCCGTCGCCATGCCCAACCCTGTTATTTCCACCTGGCGGTAATCCAGAAATCGGCCCAGTTCCTCCCGGTTGCGAGCCTCCCTTTCTCCACATGCGAATCCAGCCAGCAGTACGCCGAGCACAATTGTGCTCAATAGCAGATGCTGAGCGTTCTGGATCACCTCCAGGCACCGTTCATCCCCTCGCTTGAAGCCCACATAGGTGTTGGTATCGAGGGCGATCGATCGCATCGATCAGACCCACAGCTCAGGATCCACCTGTTCCAGTGGCGCGATTGCTGCGGTAAATGCGTCCGCTTCCTCCTGCGTCCAGGTGGCGGCCAAGGCTGCAAGGGCCTCTTTGTAGGCGGCATTCGGCACGTCCTGCTGATTGGTCAAGCGATTCAGCGCCAACCGATTGATGCTGATACCCTGCCTTCTGGCCTCCATCTTGAGTCACCCAGCTGTTGTTCGCTCAGGCGCCGCACGGTGCTGCTTCCTCGCAATGCCCAGACGCCTGGGCCGGCCGCTCAATTCCCGCTGCGCGGCAGCTCAAAGAGTGTCCCAGACCCAAGAGTCAGAGACCCAAGGGTCCAGACCCGCACCCCTGATCGACCGGTTACGCCGCTGGACCGCATAGACCCAGGTGTCTGGCGGAACCTGTCTCCTTGCCCACCGCCTCAGGATTCGCGCCCTTATTCCTACAATTGACTTTGCAGTAAACGCTTCCCTGCCTGCCCCTGCCATGACGCAGCCAGCCCCCCGCACGGTGCGGTTTCTGCTGCATCACCCCAGCCAAACCCAGGGGTTTCGGGAATTGTTGGGGCCGAAGTTACCTGCGGTCATCGACGAGGTAACCAGTGGTAAAACCCAGCGGGAATATCTGGTAAATCAGTCCCCGCACCTCACCCTGCTCTGGATTCCACCGGGGCGATTCTGGATGGGCTCGCCGGAAACGGAGCCGGAACGCTTTGATTCAGAGGGCCCTCAGCACTTGGTGCAATTGCAGGGCTTTTTCATGAGCCAAACATCGATCACCCAGGCCCAGTGGCGTGAGGTGGCGGGCTGGCAGGAGCGGCCGGGTGAACAGTGGGGCAGGGAGCTAAAGAAGGAACCCTCCCGATTCCAAAGCAAGGAAGGGCAAGAGGGGAATGAGTTGCATTTATTGCAAGGCGAGAGCAATACCGACCAACGACCGGTGGAGCAGGTGAGTTGGGAGGATGCGATGGAGTTCTGCCACCGGCTCAGCCTTCGCACCGGCCGTACTTACACTTTGCCGAGTGAAGCCCAATGGGAATACGCCTGCCGGGCGGGAACGACAACGCCCTTTTGTTTTGGTGACACGATCAGCCCTGAGTTGGCTAACTATAACGGTAGCCCTGCCCATCCCTATGGGCCTCACGGGGTCTACCGAAAGCAGACTACGCCGGTGGGGATGTTCCCGGCCAACGCCTGGGGCCTACAGGACATGCACGGCAATGTGAATGAATGGTGCCTGGATGAGTGGCACGAAAGCTACGAAGGAGCACCCACCGATGGTGGAGCCTGGGCGGATGGAGCGGAAGCTGAAAAAAGTAAAGAAAAAGAAAAGACCCGGCTGCTGCGCGGCGGCTCCTGGAACTACCGCCCCTTGGGCTGGCGCTCGGGCTCCCGCAACCTCGGGGGGCCCTTCGATGGCCTCGGCATCCTCGGTTTCCGTGTGGTCTGCCTCCCCCAGGGCCCTTCCCTCAACCCTTAATCCATCAATCCCTCAACACTCGGCTGTTTCTAAACCCTGGCTGTTGGTTTGCGGTCGTTAATTTGCGGCTAGGTGGCTATCGGTTGCGGGCTGTCCCGAATGCCGCCGTAGGCGCCTAGATTTCATAGCTCTTCATGCCATGCCGGCATCCCCATCGTCCTGAAGCCCCTGACCCATCATGGTAAGGAATGCCCGCAATCGGGCTCGGTTGGTGCTGGAGGGGTTGAGCTGCACTCGGGCGGAAAGCAGAGCTGATCGACGCAGCTCAGCAAAGCTCTGCCTCTGGCGTTCAGCTGCCTCAGCCTGGCGTTCTCGCGCCTCAGCTGCTCGGTTTCTTTCTTGATTTGCTCGATTTCGATCTCGATCTCGCGCACGGGTCGCCAGTTGAGAGTCGATACAAATTGTCGCCACCGAGGCAGCGATGAGGGGGATGCCCCATTGCTGCTGGAGGCCGATGTTGTGGCCGGCGATGGTGATGTGGTCATAGGAGGTAAACAGGGCGATCAGGCCGAGGATCAGGCCGCCGCCGGCCTGGATGGCACCGAGGTGATCCAGGCCGGGCCAAGGGCGCTGTGGTGCTAGTAAGTCTGGCGGAGCTGGGGGCGTCTCTCTGTCAGCGGGGGCGCCAGGGGCGCCTGGAGTGTCAGGGGGCACAGGGGGCGGGAGGCACAGGGGGCGTGAGGCAATAGAGAGCCCAGCGCGCCCCCTACCAGTTCCACCCTGTGGTGCAGCGCACAAGCGTGCTCACGGGCGAGCACCGGCAGGCTGCTTTCAAGCAACATCGGCGATTTGCTGGATAAATCAACAGGCCAAATTCTCAGTCAGCAGATCTCGAACCGCTCGAACTCGTGCAGATTGCTGCTCACCCAGGGTGAGACCCACCCGAACATCGGGACGACTTGGTCCGCAGCTGGCCCTGGCATTGCGCTTGATCATCTGCATTGCGAGCCGAAGCGGCCGACCGCAAAGCCATCTTGTTCAACAAAAAAGACCCCTTGAAAAGCAAGGAGTCCAAAAAATGGAGCCAAGCGGACTCGAACCGCTGACCCCCTGCATGCCATGCAGGTGCTCTACCAGCTGAGCTATGGCCCCATTGATGTGGCGGTATCAGCCATCACCCAACCAACATACACGTTGGCGGTCCTCAGAGCTGGCGCCAGACGGCCACAAGCCGCCCCTGGATCTGCACCTGGTCGGCGGCAAGCAGCAAGGGCGGATAGGCCGGATTGGCGGCTTCAAGACGCACCTTGAGCCCCTGGCGATGGAAGTGCTTGAGGGTGGTGCCACTACCGGCCACCAGGGCGCTGACGATGGCGCCGTCCCGCAGCCGCGAGGGATCGGCCACCGGCTCCATCAGCACCACGTCGCCATCGGCGATGTGGGCTTCCACCATCGAATCCCCATTCACGGTCAGGGCGAAGAGGTCGCGGTTCTCCAGCAGGGGCTTGAGGTCGAGACGGTCGCGATCGTCGGCAGCCGGATCGATCAATCCCCCCGCCGCCACCGATCCGAGCACCGGAATGCCAGCCTGGCCGCTCCCCAGCAACTGCAGGGTGCGAGCCTGGCCCTCCTGCCAGGTGATCCAGCCCTTCTGCTGCAAATGGCGCAGGCGGCTCTGGATCGGGGCCGGTGATCGCAATCCCATGGCCTCCACCATCTGGCGAATCGAAGGGCTGTGGCGATGGCTGGCGATGTAATCCTGCAACCAGTCGTAGAGCTCCTGTTGGGCGGAGGTGAGCTGCTGGAGGGCGGGCACCGGCGAATGACAAAACTCTGGTACAGGTGTACCGTCTCGCGGTGCATTTGTCCAGCTTGGCGCTGTAATCAGCTCAACATTCCGCTCAGCCGGGAGCCAGCAGGGCCGCCAGCAGGGCCTGTTGCACGTGCATTCGGTTCTCGGCTTGATCAAATACGCGGCTCTGGTCGCCTTCGATCACGGCGGCGCTGATCTCCTCACCGCGGTGGGCAGGCAGGCAGTGCAGCACGATCGCCCGGCTATTGGCTTCCGCCAGCAGCTCGCCATCAAGGCACCAGCCCCGAAACGCCCGCTCCCGTTCGGCCTGCTCCTGCTCCTGCCCCATCGAGGCCCAGACATCGGTGTAGAGGGCATGGGCGCCGCGAACGGCTGCCACGGGCTCATGGACAACGGTGATTTCGGCGCGGCCGCCAGCCAGGGCAGCTGCCCGCTCCACCACGGCCGGATCAGGCGCAAACCCCTCGGGCGTGCCGATGCGCACGTTCACCCCCAGCAAGGCACCGGTGAGCATGAGCGAATGGGCCACGTTGTTGCCATCACCGACGTAGGCCAGGGTCAGACCCTCCAGCTGCCCGAAGGCCTCCCGCAGGGTGAGGAAGTCGGCGAGGGCCTGGCAGGGGTGCTCCTCGTCGGTGAGGGCATTGATCACCGGGATCGAAGCCCAATGGGCGTAGTCGGCCAGATCGGCCTGGGCGAAAGTACGAATCGCCAGGGCATCGCAATAGCGACTCAGCACCCGGGCAGTATCGGCGATCGGTTCGCCCCGACCCACCTGGGTGACCAGCGGCAGCAGGTCAATGGTCTGGCCGCCAAGGCGGGCCATGGCCACCGTGAAACTGACCCGGGTGCGGGTGGACGCCTTGGAGAAGATCAAGCCCAGAACGCGACCCGTCAGATCAAAGCGCTGGTTACCTGCCTTGAGCTGGGCGGCCAATGTGAGCAGGGCCTCCGCCTCGTTGCGGTCCAAATCGCTGGAGGAGAGAAAATCAGCGCCGGCGAGGCCAGCAAGGGCGACGTCGAGGCAGGCCATGGCCGCTCCATCAAAGAACCCTTATCGGAGATCCAAGGCCCCGCAGTCAAGGGGGGTGACCTGCTCGCTGAAGGGTTTAGGTCCCGTTTTCGCCCTGCGCCCTTGCGTAAAGCCAAGACCAAAAGCTGTCACGCAGGGCAAGGGCCTTGAACATGCCTTTGGCAAGATCGGCCCGGCCTGCCGGTGTGGCAGCGAAATCTGTGGCGATGGACTTGAGGGTGGCCTGATGATGGTCATCGACCGCAGTGTGCAGTGGGAAGAAGACAGCATCTTCAGGCTTGATGGTGCCTACTTTTTGAATGGCATCAACAAAGGGCTGGTAGATTGTTTGCACAATTGTCTCTGTGCCTAAGCCCAGGGCTCCGAGGGCTTCGGCGGCTGAGCCCGTATTCATGATGGCAAGAAATTGTTCGCGCCAGCAGACAACCTCAATATGATCATCCTGCATAGCTGTATTATTAACCCCAATTGAATTACGAAAACGCTTGAAGAGAACAGGATGGGGAATTCCCACAATCCATTCAGGTTGCACCCCGAATTCCTTAAGCTCCGTCAGCTCTTCTTCCTCGTATTGACCCGACTCCTCAGTGAGGTTTTCCAGCAGTGCGGCCCTATGTTCAGGCTTTTCAAGTTTTGAAATCAGAGCCGTTAGATAACGGGGAAAATGGGCAGAATAACCGTAATAGTGCAGCGCAAAGTCTTGAAGAGCTCCATAAAGAGATGGCAATGAACCCGCTGCCATCGCCCTAAGATAGGGATGTCTTACTGCACAGTGTTGCAGAGCCATTGAGCCCAAATGGTCAACATAATCCGCAGAGTTATGGCCATCATTAGCCGCTTCATCTAAGATGCGACTTCCTTGAAGACCGACCAAGGCATTAATGAGAGAATTTAGGCCAACTGGGTCAGAAATAAATTGTTGTAAAGTCGACTGACGTTCAAAAGAAAGAACCGTTGATGGAGTTTTAGCCGTAACAGTTGCCGTTCTAGGTCGGTTATCCAAAAATGCGATCTCACCAACCACGTCTCCGGGGAAGGCACTATGGATTTCACCATTTATTTGAACATTAAGCTCACCGTTCTCTAGCAGATAAAGCTTTTGATCGGAATCACCTTTCCTAATCAAAATTTCATTGGCACCAAGAAATTTTTCCACACCAATTTCTTTCATTTGAATTTGAATACTACGGGGAAGGCTGCTAAAAAAGCCCATGGTGATCTAAAGAATTAATGTGAATGAATTGATTTTACAATAGATTGTCTAAGTAACCATATCTGCTGCATACGTATCAGCGCCACCAGATTTAAGCCTGGTGTTAGAATCATAATCACCCAGCACTGAGGTGGTCTGGCTTTTCTGGACAGCCCCCATCGTTAACCTCTGAGGCGGGGCATCGCCCCTGAAAGGGGCTCCCACCGATGAGCAAGCGCCGCACCCACAGTCCCGAGTTCAAAGCCAGGGTCGC
>JBIKMU010000010.1:0-87487 GCA_044359075.1 Cyanobium sp.
AGCAACACGGGCGCGATACCGCTCCGTTGTGGGCCCTGCTCGAAAGCCAGCCGGACAAATTCGCTGCCAGCGCCTGGGCGTCTTCGCTGGAGAACGTGGGTTTTTTCCTCAAGGTGGCCAAGCAACACGGGCGCGATACCGCTCCGTTGTGGGCCCTGCTCGAAAGCCAGCCGGACAAATTCGCTGCCAGCGCCTGGGCGTCTTCGCTGGAGAACGTGGGTTTTTTCCTCAAGGTGGCCAAGCAACATGGGCGCGATACCGCTCCGTTGTGGGCGGTGCTCGAAAGCCGGAGGGAAAAACTTGCCGCGCGTGGGAGGCCACCTTCGCCGGAGACAGTGAGTTAGTTCTTGAAATGTGCGCCTACATTGGAGGCAGATCCAATCCAGGCGACAGTTTTCTTGGTGCCAGACTCGCGCACCACCGCAAAGCGCGGTTCCAGGACGCGGTAGGCCTGCTGTACCTCAGGTTCGGCGAGCAATCGATAGATTTCGCTTTGAAACTGGACAATCTCCCTGACCACTACCTCATCGATGCCGCAGAGGCCAGACATCTCAGCCTTTTCGGCCTCCAACAATGGTAACTACCCGATGGAATGGCTTGTCATCGATGGCAGTTATCGTTCAACCTTGATTGCGCTTTTGCATCACAATATGACTCCCTCTTTGTCGAACCGCAATGTAGCCGAATTGCTCCAGGATTCTACAGACCTGTTGGCCAGATAGAACTCGCAACTTACCCAACAGCCACCTCCAGATTGGTTACAAACACTTCGCTTCGTAGCCGAACCTGGAATTCGGCTGGATCCGCAACTTCAAAGAATAACTCCAGTGCTTCAATCAGATTGGTTCGCGCCTCTTCGACAGTGCTGCCCTGGCTTGCGTTATCTAGCTGTGGACATAGAGAAGTAAATCCATCACCGTCGCGTTCGATAATAGCCGTAAATTGTTGAAGCATTTTCATTCTCCCATATAAAACAATGTTAACATAGCTGTTCGTCCTTGCATGGCGGCGAAAGCCATTATTCAAGAGGCCTTCCCCTGGCATCCCATCGCTGTTGCTGGCTTTCTAAGTTGCGCTCAGCAGCAACCGCAGCGCCGCCCAGCAATCGGCGGGGGTTCTTGCGGTGCATCGCCATCCCGAGCCAGTAGGCGGCCTCCTCGCGGGCCATGGCATCGATGATCCCACGCACCCCGATTCGCTCACTGGCCTGCGCCACCCTTGCGAAGGCATCAGCCAGCAAGGCCCTGGCCAATCCTTGCCCCTGCACGCTGCGGTCCACGGCTAATCGAGCCAAAACCACGACGGAGGGGCTGGGGCGCCTGCAGGGCCATCAGCTCTGCCAGGGCCTCGGAGCGGCCATGGTGCGCCGCAGTCGTTCATTGGCGTGGGGTGGTGCATCGAGTGCGGCGGCAAAGCGCTCGAACGGTTCAGCCCCCATGCTGAGCCAGGTCTGCTCGATCAGCAGCTCTTGGGCGGCCAAACGAGCCGCCTGCAGCACGAAGTCGGTGCGGGTGAGGCCCGAGGCGCTTACGGCATTTTATCTGTCTGGGGGAGCAACATCGAAAACAACGTTAACGTTCATCGCAATGCAGCCTTTCCCTTCGATTGTCGGAGCTGATTTTTCCAGCCAATACCTGCCCCGCCGTCATCTTGCGGTCATCGCAGGCGGCGATCACCCCCACCCGCTGCATCTGCCCCAGGTGTGCGCCCAAGGCAATCCGCTGTCTTTCATCCTTGTGGGAGTAGCATTTGAACAAACGGATGTGCAACACTGCAAACAACTATATGGACAGGCATGTGCCCAATTCCAACCCCTCTTGGTTGGGCATGGGGTGGATTGAAAGATTGAATTTTAAGAGCCAAGACTGCGTTTGAGGTTAGGAGAGACATTGTAGATGCGTTTAAGGCCGCCGGCATACTCTGTCAAAGCAATATCCCCATTATTTTTAAGTAAATCCAAGATGTGATCAATTAAAAATGGCTCACGGGTGAGTTCTTTGGCGAGCGCTTGATTGGTTAAGGTCTCGCTATTAACGATGGCTGCAATCACTGCAGAAACTACTGTACTATAGTCCTCAATGCAATCCTTTGCAAATATCTCAAAGCCGATGCTTGTGATCAAAACGCGTGGCACCTCGGGGCCACCAATAAGGTCTCTGCATTTTATCAATTTTAAATGATCCAATATTTTGAGTGAATCCTTGAGTTCAGCTATTGGAAATCTTGGCTGTCCATTATTGAGAAACACCTTGCATGAGTCAATATTTTCATGGCCAATAATCAAGGCTTCTTCGCAGGCGAGTTTCAGGATTGCGCAATCTATAGGCGAAAGATAACTTATCGTGCTATTTAAGGATTGGATGCTGCCGGGGGGCGGTGATTGGGTTGATGCGGGTGGGGTGGTGGGTGCTTGGGTCTGGGGTGCCAAAGCTTGCGAGGGACGTTCTTCCGAAAGCTTTTGGGCGGCCTTGCGGATGCCTTGTGCCACTAAGGCGAAGGCCTGGTCGCGGTTGCTCCAGACGGTTACCGGCTTGGAATTGTCCGGTAGGGCCTGCAGTCGGCCCAGGGGGCTGGTGATCCAGTCGGCCGGCTTCAGAATCACCGGAATCACCAGCGCTTCACCAGCCTCGTGGCGCTCCATCGCCCGCTGCAGCTCTTTGTCGTTGCAGTATGGAGAAGCCAGGAAGCCCGCGCTCACGAGGCAGAGGATTATGTCCGCTGCCTCGAGTTTGGAGCTGATCTCTCCAGCCCATTCCTGCCCCGCCGTGATCTTGCGGTCATCCCAGGTGGCGATCACCCCCTCCCGCTGCATCTGCGCCAGGTGGTCGCCCAGGGCAATCCGCTGTCTTTCATCCTTGTGGGAGTAGCATATGAATAAACGGATAGGAGACACTGTGGACATCTATGTGTGCAGGTATGGGCTTAAATCCAATCCTACTTGGTTGGGCATGGGGTGGATTGAAGGATTGAGTTTTAAAAACCAAGAGTGCGCTTTAGGCTAGGGGATATATTGTAGATGCGCTTGAAGCCACCCATATACTCTTTTAAATCGATGTCTCCATTAATTTTAAGTGAATCCAGAATGTGATCAATCAAAAATGGCTCGTGGGCGAGTTTTTCATGAAGCGCTTGATTGTTTTGAATGGTTTCATTGACGATGGCTGCTGACACTTCGGAAACAATCTTGCCGTAGTTCTCAATGGAATTTTTCGCGAAAATCTCAAATCCGAGGTATGTGACCAAAATGCTTTGAAACTCGGGACCTCCTGCAAGGTCAATGACATCTATCATTCTTTTTCGATTTAATACGTGAAGAGAATCTTTTAGCTCAGACGAAGGTATCATTGGTCGACTATTATTAAGGTATACTTTGCATGTGTCAATATGGTTGTGGCCTATAATCAAGGCTTCTTCGCAGGCAAGTTTCAGAACTGCGCTATCTATAAGCGAAAGATCACCTATTGTTGCACCTAAGAGTTTGGTGTATACAGGTAGGCTTCCAAGTGGAGGCTTGTCATTCGTGCCAAGAATGGCAGCAACTACTCTCTGAAGCGGTTTGTCAATTAATGAAGGCTCGTCCACCTTAATCCATTGAAGACTTTGAAGAGCAGTCGGAACATGGCAGTCATCAAGTATTATTGGGATCAACCTGGTGCCTTTATTTATTCTTTGCACAAACGCGGAGTTCATCTCCTCTCTGACCCACGGCTTACTAATGCTAAAATTGGATAGTATAACAATAACTGCTGATGCTTGTGCAACGCCATCTTCAAAGATTTTCTCTACGATGCTATCGCCAAGGTGCATTTCCCATTGATCAACCCAGGCATCAATTCCGTTTTGACGAAGAGCTTTTGCAAAGCTTAGAACAAATCTGTCTTTATCTTCGCTTGCATGGCTTATAAACGCTTTTGGCGCCACTATGCTGGTCTCCATGTTCAAGCGAGCGTTGATTTCCTTGTAGTGGTCAAATGCTAATGGTTGTACTCAGTGCAATGCAGACGGTTTGGTCTTAGACGGCATGCCAAAGATGCAAGGCTTAAGGCCTCTCCATTACCAACAAGAACTCATGGTACAGGAATAGATCGCATTAGCTTTCACGTCACCCTCTCCAGGCAGACCCTGAGCAGCCCTCCCCCCAATAGTTGCTTAGTAGCCAGCCAAAATGCCCCCCCAGCCCCCGGCCAACCCCCCCATGCCCGGCCCCTCCCTCTCTTTCACGCCGGCCCTGGAGGCCCAGCTGCGCGCCTGGCTGGATGAAGATCTCGGCCGTGGCGATCTCACGGCCCCGGCCTTGGCGGGCCGGCCAGCACGGGCCCATTGGGTGAGCAAGGCGGAGGGGGTGATGTGCGGCGGGCCGTTGGCCTTGGCGTTGTTTCGCCTGCTGGATCCCCAGCTGGAGGGGCGCCTGCTGGTGGCCGATGGCGACCCGTTGGCCAAGGGTCAGCGGCTGCTGGAGCTCTCGGGCGATGCCTCCGCTTTGGTGGCGGCTGAGCGCACCGCCCTCAACCTGGTGATGCGTCTCAGCGGCATCGCCACGGCCATCGCCGCCTTGGTGGCCCAGCTGGCCGGCAGTGGCGTGCGCTTGGCCGACACCCGCAAGACCACGCCGGGGCTGCGGGTGCTGGAGAAATACGCCGTGCGCTGCGGGGGGGGCGTCAACCACCGCCTGGGCCTCGATGACGCCGCCATGCTCAAGGAAAACCACCTGGCCTGGGGCGGTGGCGTTGCTGCGGCGATCGCAGCGGTGCGCTCCCAAGCCCCCTGGCCCAGCCGCATCATCGTTGAGGCCGAAACAGCCGCTGAAGCCGTCGCCGCCGTGCAGGCCGGTGCCGATGGCGTGCTGCTGGATGAATTCCCGCCGGCGGAGCTGGCCGATCTGGTGCCGCGGCTGCGGGCCCTGGCGGCGGGCCGTTCGTTGGTGCTGGAAGCCTCCGGCATCCAGCCCGATCAGCTGCGCCTTTATGCAGCAAGCGGTGTTGATCTGATCTCCAGCAGCGCCCCGGTGACGCGATCCCCCTGGCTCGATCTATCGATGCGCTTTGAGGCGGTGATCGCCTGACGGTGGATGATCGCTGGGTGTGCCTGCCGCCCCCAGAGCCTTCCCACCATGCTGTCGGTTTTTCATCGCCTCTCCGAACGGCTGCAGCTGGCCCTGGATCTTTCCTTTCCTGAGCAAGCGGCGGCGGCCCGGGCGGCGGGTCGGCCCCTGGATCCCCAGCTGGTGGCCGCCAGCAAGCCCGAATTCGGCGACTTCCAGGCCAATGGGGCCCTGGCCCTGGCCAAGCCCTTGGGGCTGAAGCCCCGGGCCATCGCTGAGAAGATCGCGGCAGGCCTGCAGTCCGACCACGCCTTTACCGCCCTCTGCCTGGAGCCGGAGATCGCCGGCCCAGGCTTTCTCAACCTGCGCCTGAGGCCCGAGGCCCTGGCGGCGGAGGTGGCCGCAAGGTTGGCCGATCCACGGCTCGGGGTTCCTCTGGCGGGGGCTGCCACAGCCCTGCCCAGCGGCGATTCAAGCGCCACGCCAGGGGGCGAGGCCGGGCTCGTTTCCCATGCCGATCCCGTCATCGTCGATTTCTCCAGCCCCAACATCGCCAAGGAGATGCACGTGGGCCATCTGCGCTCGACGATCATTGGCGATGCCCTGGCGCGGGTGCTGGAGTTCCGCGGCCACCAGGTGTTGCGGCTCAATCATGTGGGCGACTGGGGCACCCAATTCGGCATGTTGATCACCCATCTCAAGCAGGTGGCGCCCCAGGCCCTCACCACCGCCGATGCGGTCGATCTGGGTGATCTGGTGGCCTTCTATCGCCAGGCCAAGGCCCGCTTTGATGCCGACGAAACCTTCCAGAGCACCGCCCGTGAGGAGGTGGTGCGGCTGCAGGGCGGCGATCCGGTCAGCCGCCGGGCCTGGCAATTGCTGTGTGAGCAATCGCGGCGCGAATTCCAGGCCATCTACGACCGCCTCGACATCCGCCTGACCGAACGGGGCGAATCCTTCTACAACCCCTACCTCGAGGCCGTGGTGGCCGATCTCGATGCCGCGGGGTTGCTGGTGCTCGATGAGGGTGCCCAGTGCGTCTTTCTCGAAGGGGTGAGCGGCAAGGAGGGCAAGCCGCTGCCGGTGATCGTGCAAAAAAGCGATGGCGGCTTCAACTACGCCACCACCGATCTGGCCGCGATTCGCTATCGCTTCGCCGCCCCACCCGCCGGTGATGGCGCTCGCCGGGTCATCTACGTCACCGATGCCGGCCAGGCCAGCCACTTCGCCGGCGTGTTCCAGGTGGCCCGGCGGGCCGGTTGGATTCCAGCCGAGGCGCGGCTGGAGCACGTGCCCTTTGGCCTGGTGCAGGGGGAGGATGGCAAGAAGCTCAAGACCCGCTCGGGCGACACCGTGCGCCTCAAGGACCTGCTCGATGAAGCCGTCGAGCGCTGCGAGGCCGACCTGCGACGCCGTCTGGCGGAAGAGGGCCGCGCCGAGAGTGAGGAGTTCATCCGCCACGTCGCCACCACCGTGGGACTGGCGGCGGTCAAATATGCCGACCTCAGCTCGAACCGCACCACCAACTACCAGTTCAGCTTTGATCGCATGTTGGCCCTCCAGGGCAACACGGCCCCCTATTTGCTGTATGCGGTGGTGCGTATTGCCGGCATCGTCCGCAAGGGAGGAGATGGGGCTGAAACAGGCATCCAGGGGCGCCAGCCGCTGGTAGCGAGCACCGCTGCCTCCGTCTCCCTCCACTTCAGCGAACCCCAGGAATGGGCCCTGGTGCGCCAGTTGCTCGACTTCGATGCGGTGATCGCCGCAGTGGCAGACGAACTGCTGCCCAACCGGCTCTGCAGCTATCTGTTTGAGCTCAGCCAGGTGTTCAACCGCTTCTACGACCAGGTGCCGGTGCTCAAGGCCCCGCCGGCGGCGCGGGGTTCCCGGCTGGCCCTCTGCCGCCTCACGGCCGACACCCTCAAACTCGGCCTGGGTCTGTTGGGCATTGCCACCCTGGAGCGGATGTGAGGCTGGGACCAGGAAGATCGCGACCTGCTGGAGCGGTCGGCCTGGGTGCTGAGCCGGGGTTATTGCGAGGCGATGCAATGGTGGTTGGCTTAACCATCCCAGAGCTCCGCCAGCTCCAGCCGCAGCCCCGGCAGCAGCTCGCCACCCTCCAGCACCTCGGCCGGCTCGATCCGTTGGATCTGCGGCGTCGCGGAGCCGTCCGCACCCGCCTGCCAGATTTCCACCGCCCGCTGCTGCGGAATCAACAGCCAGCCCAACCGGGCGCCATTGGCTTGGTAGGCGGCCAGCTTGCGGCGCAGGGCCTGGATGCCCCGGGGGCCCCATCCGCAGGACTCACCAGCTCCACCACCAGATCGGGGCACAGCGGCGGAAAGCCCCTTCGTTGATCCGGCGTCAGAGCCTGCCAACGCTCTTGTCGCACCAAGGCCGCATCTGCACGCGGGTGTTCAGGAGATTGTTGCGGGCGCTGGTCTCACCCCCTGTCGGCGTCATCTCGATCACCTGGCCATCGGCCGTGAGTTCCAGCACCGCCCCGGGGTTCGCCGCACACACCAGGGCGAACTGCTCAGGCGACAGCCGCAGATCCGCTGGCAACAGTAGAGGCTTTTCAGGAGGCGCCGCCATCTAGCGTCAGGCAATGGATCGACCCGCTGCACCCCAGGCGGCTCCGCCGTCCCCCCAAGCTGCCGGAGCCCCTCCGGCCCCTGAGCTGCATCAGCCCCCCGCACCCCCACCGGCGCGAGCCGAGGTGGAGTTCCTGCAGGCCTACAGCGCTCCCCTGGAGGGCCGGCGGGGCATGCTGCGGCTCGATTTCAACGAGAACACCGTGGGTCCCAGCCCCAAGGTGGTGCAGGCGATTCGGGCGATGCCGGCCGAGCATTTCGCCATCTATCCCGAATACGACGGCCTCCAGGCGGCGGTGGCGGCCTCCCTGCTGCGCATTTCAGGTCCGGTGGCGACGGGGCGGAGGTTGGAGCCCCGCCACATCGGCCTGTTCAACGGCGTCGATGCGGCCCTGCACGCGGTGTTCCAGGCCTACGGCGCTCCTGGCGATCGCCTGCTCACCACCAGCCCCACCTTTGGCTACTACTCCCCCTGCGCCCGCATGCAGGGCATGGTGATCGAGGCGATTCCCTACCGCCAGCACGATTTCGCCTTCCCATTCGAAGAGATCCGCGCCGCCTTGACGGGGCCAAATCCTGATCCGCCAATGGCTGCCAGGCCCCAAGGCGCTCCGCAGGGCGCCGCAGCTCAGGCCGCCCCGCCGCAGGGCGATGCCGATCTGGTCAGTGAGTCCCAGTCCTGGGTCCCGCCGCGCCTGCTGCTGATCTGCAATCCCAACAACCCCACCGGCACCCGCCTGGCGCCTGAGCGGATCCTGGAGCTGGCGGCAGTCGCGCCCGCCACCCTGGTGGTCGTCGATGAGCTCTACGAGGCCTTCAGCGGCGACAGCGTGCTGCCCTTGCTGTTGGCTGGCGCTGGCGGCGCCGCCGCCGCCCAGGCGCCAGGGGCGCCAGGGGCCCCTGGGGCGGCAGATCCCTTTGCCGCTTTCCCCAACCTGCTGGTGCTGCGCTCCCTTTCCAAAACGGCAGGACTGGCGGGGTTGCGCATCGGCTTTGCCATCGGCCATCCCGCCGTGGTGGATCGGGTCGGACGGGTCACCGGGCCTTACGACATCAACAGCCTGGCCGTGACCGCCGCCTATGCGGCCCTCGACGACCAGGCCTATGTCGATGACTTTGTGGCAGAGGTTTTGACGGCCAAGGCTTTGCTGCAACAGCGTCTGACGGCGGGAGGGTGGCGTCACCAGGGGGAAGGGGGCAACTATCTGCTGCTCTGGCCCCGGGCCCGGGGGGCCGCCGTCGTCGAACAGCGGCTCAGGGATGCCGGCATCCTGGTGCGCTCGATGGCGGGCAAGCCCCTCATCGACGGCAGCCTGCGGGTCAGCATCGGCACCCGCGCCCAGATGGAGCAGTTCTGGAGCGCCTGGCAACAGGCCGATTCCTGAACTCCCCTGGCCGGCAACCCCGGGGGGTGCTGCTTCAGGGCCTCTGCTCCCTTGGGGGGTCGCGCTTCAGGGTCTCTGCCCCTAGGGGGCACGTCAGACCTTTTGCACCTGGGGTGGTCGCCGGCGGCCGGTGCGCTCGCTGACGCTGCGGCTGCGCTGCTGGTAGCCATGCACCACCGGCAGTCGTTCGGCCTCGTAGGCGGCCAGGGCGGCCCCCGGCTCGGTGTCACTCGCCAGGTGGCGCGCCAGGCTCACCGCATCCTCCAGGCCGGCGGTCATCCCCCGCGCCTGGCTCGAACTCATGGCATGGGCGGCATCGCCCACCAGGGCCACCCTGCCGTCCACCAGGTGGGGCAGGGGGTCGATGTCGAACGACCAGTTGGCCACCACATCTTGTGGTGGCGTGGCCCGCATCAGGGCCGCCAGATCGGCCGGCAGCTTGGCCAGCGCCGCCTCCGGCACCGGTTCGCCCAGCAGGCGCCGTTGGTCCTGGCGATCGGCCGGCAGGGGCTCCTCCTGGAACAGGCCCCAGTGGGTGACGGGTTGGCCCTGGGCATCCTGGCCCAGGTCAAACACATTGGCGTAGACCCCCCGGCCGCGGGCATAGACGAAGAATTCGCCGTCGCGGCAGAACGTGCCATCGCGCACCACCCCCCGCCAGACCCGATCGCCCAGGTAGTTGAGGTGGCGCCGGGGATCCAGCAGGGGCGCCACCTTCGAAAACAGGCCGTCGGCCCCCACCAGCAGGTCGCCCTGCCAACGTCCCCCGTCCGCCAGCACCAGCTGCACCGGCCCCTCGCCTGCCGGGTCGCAGCTCGCTGCGGGGGGAGCCTCCTGGCGCCAACTCAGCAGTTCGGCTCCGCCGCATAACACCCCTGGTTCCAGCTGGGCCGCCAGCGCCTCCTGGATCGCTCGCCGCGGCACCAGCAGCGACGGCAGCTCGCCTGACTCCCTTGTGGCCGGGCTGCTCTCGATCAGGTCGCCGCGCAGATTGCGCACCACAAAGCGGCTCACCGGCACCCCCGCCGCCAGCACCCGCTCCAGTAGTCCGGGCAGCTCGGCCGCCGCCAGGGCCTCCACCCCCGATTTCACCAGCAAGATGCCGCAGCCGTCGGTGCGCACCCGGGGCGCCCGTTCCAGCAAGCTGACCCGATGGCCCTGGCGCTGCAGCAGCGCCGCCAGCAGCAGGCCAGCGCTGCCCGCCCCGACGATGGCGATGCGCAAAGGAGGGGAGGTTTGGGGCCGGCCGGGCGGCAACGGGGACGGCGACACAGGGGTGGCCGGAGCTGGCTGGGTGCCTGGGGACCCTATGGGTTGATTTGTCGGACGCCTGTAACCAGGACCACCTGTTGAGGGGCCGCTTGGGGAAATGTCGGCCGTCGAGCGCCGGCGCTTCAGGCCGTGGCCTGGGTAAGAAAGTTGGCCAACAATTGGTGACCCGCCTGGGTCAGCACGCTTTCGGGGTGGAATTGCACCCCCTGCAGGGCCGGGTGCTGACGGTGTTTCAGGCCCATGATCGTGCCGTCCTCCAGCCAGGCCGTCACCTCCAGGCACTCCGGCAGGCTGGATCGTTCGGCGATGAGGCTGTGGTACCGGGTGGCGGTGAGGGGATCGGGCAAACCCGAGAAGACCCCCCCGTTGTTGTGGTGGACGGGTGAGGTTTTGCCATGCATCAGCTGGGGGGCCCGCACCACCCGGCCGCCGAAGGCCTGGGCCAGGCACTGGTGGCCCAGGCACACCCCCAGAATTGGCACGCTGGCCCCCAGCTGCTGTATCACCTCCAGACAAACTCCAGCCTGATCAGGGTCCCCCGGACCCGGGGAGATCAAGATCGCGGCTGGATTGAGGCCCTTAATCGCCTCCAGGTTGAGGGCATCGTTGCGTTCGACCCTCAGATCGGCCGCCACAGGATGGTCGACGGCTAATTCGCCGAGGTATTGGACCAGGTTGTAAGTGAAGCTGTCGTAGTTATCGAGAACCAGAAGCATGGGGCGCCACGGCGGGCGAAAGTGACCCCATTCAAAGCCCGAGGCGGGCCACCAAGGGCGGCACCAGCAGCAACGCCGCGATCAGCATCGAGGCCAGGGCCGCCACCAGCACGGCAGCGGCAGCACAGTCTTTGGCGATGCGGGCCAAGGGGTGATATTTACGGCCAATCGCCAGGTCGACCACTGCTTCGGTGGCGGTGTTCAGCAGTTCCAACACCAGTACCGCCGTCACGGTCAACACCAGCAGGGCTAGGCGGTCCAGGCTGAGCTGCAGCCACAGGCCCAGGCCGAAGGCGAAGCTGCCGATAAAGACATGGATGCGAAAATTCCGCTGGCTGACGAAGCCATAGGCCAGACCTTGGGCCGCATAACGAAAGCTGGAGGGCAGGTCGCCGGCCACTTTCCAGGCAGTGTTGCGGCCACGGCCTTTTTGGGGCTGGCTGTTGCCGCTCACGGCGCGCAGGTGGTTTGTGAGGTCATCGGAAGCAAGCATGTACCACCCGCCGGCCTGAGTCGACGCCAGAATGTGGAGCAAACCTTAAGCCCAATGTCGCGTTAGGGCCTGCTCCCTGATCAACCTTGCGAGGAGATGGGAACAGCCGCCTTGGCCAGTAGCTGTTCCTGCAGCACCAGCATTCGCTCCAGGCTGGCTGCATCGGGATGGTCCCAGCCGAGCAGATGCAACAGCCCATGGCTGGCCAGAAACCGCAGTTCCCGTTCCAGATCATGGTCGTGGTCCTGGGCCTGCCGCGCCGCGGTCTCCAGCGAAATGACGATGTCCCCTAGCTCCAGCGGTTCAGCTTCCCCCAGTTCGGCCAGGGCCTCTGGGGGTAGGGGCGCCTCCTGGGCGGCGAAGGCCAGTACGTCGGTTGGGCCCTCTTGCTGGCGCCACTCCCCATTGAGTACCGCGATGCTGCGGTCATCGGTGATCAGCAGACCCAGGCTGTAGGCCGGGGCCCGCAGCTCCGTCGGCAGCTCAGGACCCAGTTGACCAAGCCAGTCGCCCAGCAGGGCTTGCCAGTGGCGCTCGGCCTGGTCGCCAGAGGGGCAGGGGGCCGCTGCCGCCAGTAGGGGCGCCAAGGCGGAGGCCAGGGGGGAACCATCGCCGCACTCCAGCCGCAGGGTCAGCTCCAGGCTGGGTGCGGATGTCACTGGGGCATCGCGGGGCGACCGAGCCAGGCGATCAACAGCAGAAAAGCCACCAACCCCACGGCGGTAAGTCCGAAATGGAACAGGCTCTGGCGGCCCTTGCGCACCATGTTGCGCATGGCTAGCTTGACAAAACCGGCTGGAGCGGCTGATTCATCGGCAGAAGAGCTGGCCACGGGATTGCCGCTCGGGTCCCGGGAGGAGGTGGAAGCCATGGGGCAGAGGGGGTTGGAATCAAATTGTGACATCGCCTCAGGATCAACCCGCCCGGGGGCTTCAGGGAAGAGTCTTTCGGAGGTGGAACCTAGGTTGGATCAGACCCATCTTTGTTAGGATACCAATATATGAGTTAATTCCCTGGGCGATACAGAACCAGCCAGGATTATCCGCCGCGGCCCAGTTACCAGGGGCCTGCAGGCCCCCGCTCTGACGGCTTCGCCTTCGACGATCCCTGGCTCGATGGTCCTGGAGGCCAGGCTCGACAGGTGGGCACTGCAGCTGGTTGTGGCCGTTGTGGTGGCTTGGGTTCTCAACGGCTTGCCTTTCCATCTGCGTCGCATTGGAGTGTTAGATGCCGCTGTCTATCAACAAGAAGTGGCCCGCATCTGCCCCGCGTCGATCCAGCCTTTTTGGCTGCCTGTTCTGTGCCATAAATATCCTCTTTCGACTCAAGATTCGACCAGGTTGCATATTGTTTCTGTGGCTCGTTTCTATCAGCTCGGCGATGCAGAAATACTGCTGAAGCTGTTCAAATACGGCGTCATGGTGGCGTTGCTGATGTTCTCCATCATGGTTATTGTGCGCCATCGAAAGTTTAGACCCCGATGGCGATCGCTGTTGCCCTGGCTGCCGCTGCAGATTTCCATGGGCGTGGCTCTAGTGATCGGATTGCTTAAGGGTTCCGCTCTCGCGGCAACTTCCGGCCTGGTGGGAATCCTGTGGGTGCCGTTGGTCCCCCTGGCCGGCTGGTTGCTCACCCCCCGACGGCAGCAGCTGCTTTGTGACGGTCTGGCGGTGATGATCCTGCTGCACCTGCCCATACAGATCCTGGAATCGATGCGGGCCCTGCCCTTGAGCCGGCTTGATCAACCCTACGGCCTGCCTCTGCCGGGAAGGATCGTGGGTCTGGTGACGATGCCGAACACGCTCGGCGTGGTGATGATGCTGATGCTGGTCTTTTGCCTGAGCTTTTCCGGCAGACATTGGCATCACAGGTTCCTAGGGGCTGCGGTTCTGCCGCAGCTGCTGCTGGCCCGCTCTGGGACTGGTTTGTTTGCCTTGGCACTGCTTCTGGGGATGCCGTCGTTGGGGCGGCTGCTCCGGGCCGGGGCCTTCCACCGTCGCGTTGCGGGCCTGCTGCTGGCAGCCGGCGGCAGCCTGGCCTTGCTGCTGAGTTTTCCCCTTCTGCTGGGACGTCCCGGGATGATGGACTCGTTGACTGGCCGTGCAGACGTGATGCTGGCCTCCCTGCATTCGGCCAGCTGGCCCGAACTGGTGTTTGGGCGCGGGCTTGGCAGCGGCGGCGTGCTGGCACGCCGACTTCAGGAGACATTGACATCCCATTCGTGGCTCTCGGCCAACCTGTCGATGCCCGAGGGTCTCAATTCCACAGATTCCCTGTGGATACTGCTGCTGGTTCAAGGAGGTCTGCTTGCTATTGCCGCCTTCCTGGGACTGATGCTCTTCTGCATCTGGAGGGATCGCAAAGCGCGTCCCTTCCTGGTGCTGATGTTGCTTTGCTCGCTGACATTGAACCTGACCGAGGTCTTTCCCCTCGGCCTGCTGTTGGCGGTTGTGGTGCGGCGCTCCCTGTCGTTCGCGGCGTGAGGGCCCTGCTTCAGGGCAGCTCCCCGCCACGATCGGCACTTGTTGCCGCTGCCTGCCTGGCCGCAGTGCTGGTTTACCTGCAACCTCCAACTCCATGGCTGCGGCGGGGGGTGGTGCATGTGGCACCCGATGGCCTCGACATCTGGCCCGGCAGCACAAGAGCGTTGGCTGTGCGCACGATCCAGCGGGGGGTGGACATGGCCACCGAAGCTGAAACGGTGCTGATCTGGCCCGGGGTCTACCGCGAAACCATCCGACTACGACGCGCCGGAAGCCCGGGAAGGCCCCTGGTCCTGAAGGCGGCAGTGCCCGGCACGGCGCTGATCTCCGGCACCGCTGAGCCCGCGGTGACCAGCTCCTGGCGCTGGATCCCCCAGGGGAGGCGCACCTTTGTGACCAGGGTCCCCTGGCGGGTGGATGCCCTTCGCGTCGATGGGGTGATGGCCTTCCTGGCCGGACCGCCATCCCTGTTCGACGAGGTCTGCCAAAGGCCGGGAGCCTGGCCCACTTTTCAAATGACCAGCGGCGAGCAGCTCCGTCTCTGCCTCCCGGACGGCAGTTCACCAAGCCAGCATCGGCTGGAGATCAACCGTGAGGTTCCGGCTCGCCTGCGCTCAGGGGGTCACCAGGTGGCCAGCCTCTGGATTGAGGCGCCACACGTGGAAATCCGTGATCTGGTCTTCGATTTTCCTGTGACGGCCGCGATCCAGTTGTGGGACACCAGCCATGTTCGGATCGTGGGCAACCTGTTCAGCGGTGCAGATGTGGCGATCAACTGGTCCTCGGGTTTGCGGCCGGTCACGGATGTGATGGTGGACCACAACCTCAGTCACTGCTACCCCCTGTACGAATGGCGGCGCCACGGCTGGCTCACCTGGCAGCAGGTCTATCCCTATTCCAATTGCTCCCTTATCTGGATGGGCGGCCGCGACATTCAGGTAAGGGGCAACATCATCACCCAAGCTGGAGACGGCATCAAGCTTTCTCCCGTCGGCGGGCATAACCGAATCGAAGCCAATCTGATCGCATACACCACCGATGATGGAATCGAATTCGACGGGCCGGCCATCAACCTCGATGTTCGGGCCAATTTGTTTGTGGATCCCTGGGTCAGCCTCGGCATCAGTCCTGTACGGCAGGGTCCATTGCGGATCAGCGGCAATGTATTTCTCCACTCCCGTCAGGAGCCTGCCCATGGCAACGGCGTGTTGTTGAAACTGATGGGTGGGCCGATCCATGGGGTCACTATCGACCACAACCTGTTCGTGGGCCATCAGTTGGGCTGGAGTGTGGCTGATTCACCGCTCAGCGACTTCCACATGCATAACAACTTGCTGCTCACCGTTGAGCGGGTCGAGGAGGGCCTCCATGAGCTGCCTCGGATGGGCTGGCACAACAACAGGGTCGTCAGGTTCCCATGGGTGGCCTGGCCGAGGCCGGAGCAGGGCCCCGCGGGCCTGGCCGAGGTTCTCGGCCGTCCTGCCACGGCCATGGGTCTGCCAGGGCTTGTGCCCCTGGCGATCGAACGCCCGGGACCATCCTGGTATCGGCCAGGTCAGGAGCCAGCCACCCGGGGTTTGCTGCCGCTCCTGGGGGCAGGCTGGGTGGCGCCGCCATGATCGATTCCGCTCGGCTCCCTCTGCTCATGGCAGGCGCGGCGGGCTTTCCGGTGGCCCTGGCCACATCGTCCGTCGTTGCCAGGCTGGTTCGCCATTACAGCGTGGACATGCCGATCGAGCCGACGGAGTTCAGAGGATGGGGCCTGCGCTGGGGACTTCTCCTGGCGATTTTGCTCACCTCCGCGGCAACCTGGGGTGAAAGGCGGCCGGCATCTCCACGGCAGCTGTTGGTCAGCCAGGGGCTGGCGGCCTTGCTGCTGCTGGCCTTGCTGGTGCTTGCGGCCTTTCTGGCCACGATCGCGGTGCGCCTGGGCCTGTTGGGTCAGGGCTGGACGGTCTCCAGTCGCAGCGGCATGGCCGTGAGGCTGGTGGCGGAGATCGGTCTGCAGTGGCTGGGTCTGCCGGTGGCCGTTGGCGGGGCCTGGCGGCTGCTGGCGCTGCGACGCCCTGCTTCGCCATGAATGGCACCTGCCCTAGGCGTCTCAGGCGGCCTGCTCGGCTCCCAGCTCCACCCCCTGGCGCAGCAGGGCCTGGATGAAGGGATCGAGGTCGCCGTCCATCACCCTTTGCACCTCGGTGGTTTCGTGCTGGGTGCGCAGATCCTTCACCATTTGGTAAGGATGAAAGACGTAGTTACGGATCTGGTTGCCCCAGGCCGCCTCTACGATGTCGCCCCGGATGTCGGCGATTTCGGCGGCCCGTTGCTCCTGGGCGATCACCAATAATTTGGCCATCAGCAAGGCCATGGCCTTTTCCTTGTTCTGCAGCTGGGAGCGCTCCTGGGTGCAGCGCACGGCCAGGCCGGTGGGGATGTGCAGGATGCGCACCGCCGTTTCCACCTTGTTGACGTTCTGGCCGCCGGCGCCGCCGGAGCGGGAGGTGGTCACTTCCAGGTCTTTTTCGGGGATGTCGAGCTTCACATCCTCATCCAGCTTGGGCATCACCTCGACACCGGCAAAGCTCGTCTGCCGTTTGTCGTTGGCGTTGAAGGGCGAGATGCGCACCAGGCGGTGGGTGCCCTTTTCGTTGCGGAGGTAGCCATAGGCGTAGCGCCCGTCAATTTCGATCGTGCAGCTTTTGATGCCGGCTTCTTCCCCTTCGGAGAGTTCATCCACCGTCACCTTCATGCCGTGGTCTTCGGCCCAGCGGGTGTACATGCGCATCAACATCAGGGCCCAGTCCTGGGCATCGGTCCCCCCGGCGCCGGCGTTGATGGAGATCACCGCCCCCTCCTTGTCGTAAGTGCCAGCGAGCAACCGCTCCAATTCCCAGCGGTCCAGGTCGGAGCGGAGGCTTTGCAGGCCCGCATGGGCTTCTGCCAGCAGATCGTCGTCGGGTTCGAGGTCGTAAAGCTCGAGGGTGGCCCGGCCGTCGTCGATCAGTCCCTGCCAGCGGCTTAGCTGGGAAAGTTGGGCTTTCACCTCATCGAGCTGGCGCATCTGTTTTTGGGCATTGGCCTGGTCATCCCAGAACGTGGGCTGGGAGGCGAGCTGCTCGAGATCCCGCTGGCGGGCATTCAGGGCCGGTACGTCAAAGACAGTCCTGGGCATGGCCCAGGCGGTCGGTGAGCTCGGAGAGGTCGCGTTTGAAATCCGTGAGGTCGAGCACGGGGGCAATTCATGGCTGAGTTCGACCGTACCAGTGGGGCGGAGCCCCTAGCCGGCCGTTGTCGGTGAGCTGCCTACGCTGGGGGACGTCTGCCATTTGTTTTATCCATGGCCCAGTCCTCGATCGGGCAAGAATCCGCCGCTTCGGGCTCCGGGAAGTCACCCCAGGTTGAGATCTACACCTGGCAGTTCTGCCCCTATTGCATCCGTGCCAAGGCGCTCCTGGACCGCAAGGGCGTCGTTTACAGCGAATACCGGATTGATGGCGATCAGGAGGCCCGGAGCCAAATGGCCATCCGCGCCACCGGTCGCACCAGTGTTCCCCAGGTTTTTATCAACAACATGGGACTTGGCGGCTGTGACGACCTGTACGCCCTTGAGCGCAGTGGCGAGCTCGATGGCTTGCTGGGCCGCCAAGCGTGATCAGCACCGGCAAACGTCAGGGGGCCCAGCTCTTTGTGGTCGACCCGATAGAGCGACTGCGGCCTGGCAAGGATTCCAGCGTGGCGCTGATGCAGGCAGCCCAGAGGGCCGGCCTGGAGGTTTGGGTCTGCACCCTTGCCGATCTTTCCGCCCGCGCCGATGACGCCCTCGGGGCGGCTGGCCATCGCGCCTATGGCTGGGTGCGTCGCCTCACCCTGGCACCCATGGCCTGCGAGGGCGGCCAGTGGCAGGTTCCTGACCCCTGGTTCAGCGCCGCCGAAGCCGAGCTCCTGCCCCTTGAACGTTTCGGCTGGATCTGGATGCGCAAGGATCCGCCGGTGGATGAGGTTTATCTCTATGCAACCCATCTCCTCGACCTGGCCAGCGCCAGGGGCGTGCGCGTTCTCAACCGTCCCGATTCCCTGCGTGGCCACAACGAGAAATTGAGCGCCCTGCGCTTCAGTTCCCTGATGGCCCCGTCGTTGGTGAGCAGCCGGGTCGACCAGCTGGCCGCCTTTGTGGCCGACCACGGTGAGGTGGTGCTCAAGCCCCTCGGCGGCCGCGCCGGCCAGGGGGTGGTTTTTGCCGCCGCCGGGACGCCGGGCCTGCGGGCCCTGCTCGAACTGGTCACCAACCAGGAGCAGTTGCCAGTGATGGTGCAGGCATTTCTGAAGGGTGTCGAGGCCGGTGACAAACGCATCCTGCTGGTGGACGGCGAGCCCCTCGGGGCCGTCAATCGCTTGCCGGTGGCGGGTGACTTCCGCAGCAACCTGGCCGTTGGTGGCGTTCCCCAGGCCTGTGACCTGAGCGAGCGCGAGCGGCAGATCTGTGGCGAGCTCGCCCCCTGGTTGCGCCAGGAGGGTCTGTTCTTTGTGGGCATTGATGTCATCGATGGCCACCTCTCTGAAATCAATGTCACCAGCCCCACCGGCATCCGCGAAGTGGAGCGCTTGGCCGGTGTGCCCCTGGCCGATCTGGTGCTGCAACGCCTGCTGCAGGGCGCGGCCCCACCGCTGGCCGTCTGACCCGTCAGCAGGGGGCAAGGTCGTGGCTGGGATCGCCCAGCAGGTGCAGTTGCTGCTGCAGAACCCCCAGCTTCAGGGCCACCTCCTGCAGTTCGCGCTCGGGCTGGGAGCCGCAGACCAGTCCGGCTCCGGCCGTCAGCTCCAGTTGGTCCCCGCGCAGGATGCCGCTGCGGATCGCCACCCGCAGGTCGGCATCCCCCTCACTGTCCAGCCAGCCGATGGGGGCGGCGTAATGGCCCCTTTCGAAGGGTTCCAGCGTGCGCAGCCAGGCCATCGCCTGGCGGCGGGGCAGGCCCGCCACAGCGGGCGTCGGATGCAGAGCTTCCGCCAGGGTCAGGGGGTGCTGCCCCCCCAGGCGGGCGGTGATTGGCGTATGCAGATGCACCAACGCTCCATGGCGCGCCAGGCGCGGGTGTCGCGAACGCCGCGGGTTCAGGCCAGCCGCCTGCAGCACTTCGGTGATGGTGTCCACCACCAGTTCGTGTTCATGGCGGTCTTTGCTGGAGCGCAGCAGGTCGGGGGCGGCTTCCCCTTGGGGGGCGGTGCCGGCCAGGCCGTCGCTGCGCAGCTGTCCCTGACGCACCGTCAGCAAGCGTTCGGGGGAGGCCCCCAGCAGGGCTTCGCCAGGGCCGCGCTGCCAGAGAAAACGGCAGCTGCCGCTTTGGCTGTGGCGCAGCTCGGCCAACAGGGTCAGGGGATCGGGGGCGGATTCCAGCCGCAGTTGCTGGCGGGCCGCCAGCACCAGCTTGCGCAGGTCACCGCCCCGCACCAGTTCGAGGGCCTTCTCCAGGGCCTGCCGGTAGCCCACCTGCCAGGAGGGCTCGATGGCCAGTGGTGTCGCCCAAAGCTTGGGGGCATGGCTGGGGCTATCGCCTGCGGCGGCACAGCTTTCCAGTTGCCGGGCCTTCTCCCACAGTTCTTCGGCCAGCCCCCGGGGCGTGACGCCGCCACCCAGTCCCCCCTGCAGTCGCAGCCAGCAATGGTGCCCCTGGCGACTCAGCTGCCAGCGGGGCAGCACCGCCTGCACTCCCGGGGCGCCGTCGCCCGGCAGCAGGGGGCTGGCGAAGAAGGCAAAGGCCAGCAGCAGCCGGGGCCTGGCCAGCGCTGGGCAGGGCAAGGGACCGCTGGCCAGGCGGCTGAGGGTGAGAGCGCTGAAGCGTTGGGCCAGCTCAAAGCGGCGCGGGCCGCTGAGTTCGAGGTGGTGGGCGCGACCGCTGGCCGCCAGGCAGAGGCCTGGACTGCCGTCCCAGAGGAAGCGAAAGCCTTCGCCATCCTGCAGCTCGGGCAGCACCCGCAGGGGATCGACGGGGGCCAGGGGCATGGCCAGGCTGATCAGCCCGTCTTCGTCGTGACCCGCGGCCAGCCGGGTGGCCTCCGCGGCCAGGTCGGAGAAGGACGGAGGAGCCTGCACCGGGAAACCTCGAAACCGGGGAGAAGGCCCGATAAATGTATGGGGCGTTGTCGGGTCCAAGACGGTTGATGGCCTCTGAAGGGCCCAGGTCGTAGCAAGCCGTTACGCCCCGGGGGGGGTACACTCACGTCAATCCCTCACTTTTGCCAGGTGAAGTGGATAGAATGGAATTTGCCTGGGTGGTTTGTTTGAAATTAACTAGAATTTTTTCGGCAAAAGGGTCGCATTAATGGCCGTCTATTCGCGTTTGACTCTGTTTGGCTACTGGCTTGGTCCTGTTTTTATCCTTCTCAGTCACGCCGGTTGCCTGTTGTTACTGGCCACTGGCTTCAGTTTGGGTGCCATGGCCTGGGCCTTGGGCCTTTACCTGATCCGCATGTTGGCCACCACGGCCATCTACCACCGGCTGCTGACGCACCGCTCCTACGACACCTCCCCAACCCTGTTGCGTCTGGGCTGCTTCGTGGGTGCCAGTGCTGGCCAGATGGGCCCCAGCTGGTGGAAAGCCCACCACCTGGCCCACCACAGCAGTCCTGATGCGGCGGCGGACGTCCATTCGCCGTTCCTGCCCCACGCCGGTTTGAGGGGGTTCCTGTGGTCCCAGGGAGGCTGGTTGCTTTCTCCCCAATTCCTGCCCGAGGCCCTGCCCGCCGATGTGGAAGCGGATCCCGTGCTGCGGGCCATTGACCGCTTCCACTTCGTGCCGCTGCTGCTGCTGGCCCTGCTGTCGTATCAGATCGGTGGCCTGGCCTACTTGGGGGCTTTCTGTCTCAGTACCACCGTGCTGTTTCACGGAGTTCAAACGGTCAATTCCCTCAGCCACATCTTCGGCAGCCAGCCCTTCCGCACCGCCGACAACAGCCGCAACAACTCTTTGGTGGCCTTCCTCACCCTTGGCGAGGGCTGGCACAACCTGCACCATGCCTTCCAGCATTCGGCCCGCCATGGCTACAGCTTCCGTGGCGATCGCCTCGTGGGTCTGGTGGATCCCACCTTTGGCTTCATTCGCCTGCTGGAGATCCTGGGCTTTGCCTGGAAAGTCAGGTTGCCCAGTGATCGCCAGCTGCAACGGCGGCGGCTTTGCGGGGATTACCCGGGGCCAACCATGGGCAACGAAAAGGTGGCTGCCGAGGCCATGTCCTTGCCGGGAGTGATGCGGGGCTGAGCCCTGTCTTGGCAGTGAAGGGGGCGCCAGGGCTGCTCAAATGGTTCGGTTCCAGCCGTTGCCCCCCTCCTTCATGACGGATCCAAGGCCCGAGCGGCGGCGCCTCTGGAAGGCCGCCATCAAGTGGCCGATGTATGCCGTGGCGGTCATGCCGGTGCTGCTGGCGGCCGGCTGGCGCCGCAGCCAAGGGCTGCCGGTAAGCCAGTCCCAGCTGCTGTTGTTTCTGCTGGCGGCGGTGTTGCTGCTGGCCTGGGAAAACCTGGCCAACGATGTCTTTGATGCCGACACCGGCGTCGATGCCCACGGCAAGCCCCATTCCCTGGTCAATCTCACCGGCCGCCGGGATCGGGTGGCGGTGTGGGCCAACGGGGCCCTGCTGCTTGGCCTGCTGTTGATGGCGCTGGTCGCTTTGCGCAGTACCCCGGCGGTCTTCGGACTGGTGCTGCTGTGTTGCGGCTTGGGATACATATATCAGGGACCGCCCTTTCGACTGGGCTACCGCGGCCTGGGTGAACCCCTCTGCTGGCTGGCTTTCGGCCCCTGCGCCACCGCCGCAGCCCTGCTGGCCCTTGCCCCCGCTCAGCCGGTCGATGCCCCTGGCGGCGGCACCATCCCCTGGGGCACCGCCCTGGTGCTGGGCAGCGGTCCGGCCCTAGCCACCTGCCTGGTGCTGTTCTGTTCCCATTTCCATCAGGTGGCCGAGGACGCCTCCCATGGCAAGCGCTCGCCGGTGGTGCGCCTGGGCACCGCCCGGGCCGCTGGCCTGGTGCCCTGGTTTGTGGCCACCTCCCTGGCCCTGCAGTGGGCGCCGGTGCTGCTGGGGTGGTGGCCCCTTTCGGCCCTGCTGGGGGCCATCGGCCTGCCCCCCGCCCGCGCCCTGATCCAATTGCTGGGCCAGGCCCATGACCAGCCCGAACGCATCACCGGCAGCAAGTTTCTGGCCCTGCGCTTTCAGGCCCTCAGCGGCCTGGGCCTGGCGGCCGGCCTGGCCCTGGCCCCCTGGCTGGCCCGGCTCGGCGCCGTTGGCCTCGGGCCGATCCAGGGGCCATGAACGCCAGCGGCGTCGGCGTTGATGCGCTGCTGCGTTTGAGTTGGCGACCCTTCTCTTTTGTGCTGCCGACGGCCCTGGTCACGGCCCATGGGGCGGTGAGCGAGCGGTGTGGTTGGCTGCTGCGCCTGGAGAATGGCCAGGGCCGGGTGGGCTGGGGGGAGGCGGCGCCGTTGCTGCTGGCCCCGAACCCCCGGGCCCTTGCCTGTCCGCTCGCGGCGGCTGCCCTGGCGGATCTAGGCCCCGTCCGCAGTCGCCAGGAGCTGGAAAGGTTGCTGCCCACCCTGCCGTTGGCGCTGGGCTTTGCCCTCGGCTCGGCCCTGGCCGAACTGGAGGGCCGGGTGGGGCCGGGCGCCGGCGGTTGGCGGCCGGCTCCCCCGGCGGCCTGGCTGTTGCCCGCGGGGGAGCCGGCCCTGGCCGCAGTCGACCAGCTGCTGGCCGCTCAGGGCAGCCTGCGCTCCCCCCTCACCTTCAAGTGGAAGGTGGCGGCGACGGCCGATGGGCTGGAGCGGGCCGTCCTGGAAGGGCTGCTGGACCGCCTGCGCCCCCCAGATCGGCTGCGCCTTGATGCCAATGGCGGCTGGGACCGGGCCACCGCGGCCCGCTGGGCCGATCGGCTGGCGGACGAGCCCCGGCTGGAATGGTTCGAGCAACCCCTGCCCCCCGAGGATGGCGAGGGTTTATGGGCTTTGGCCGCTCGCTTGCCCGTCGCCCTGGATGAATCCCTGCGGGCCGATCCCTGCTTGTGTCACCGCTGGCCGGGGTGGCAGGTGCGGCGGCCGGCGATCGAGGGCGATCCCCGACCACTGTTGGCCCAACTGCGGGCGGGTGTCCCCTGGCTGATGGTGAGCACCGCCCTGGAAACGGGGCTGGGTCGCCGTTGGATCGACCATCTGGCGGCCCTCCAGGCCGAGGGGCCCACCCCCACGGCCCCTGGGCTGGCGCCTGGTTGGACCCCCGAGGGCCCCCTGTTTGCGGCCGATCCCGAGCGGGTGTGGGAGGCCGTGTCATGAGAGGGGACGGATCCCCTGGTGCTGGCGGGGCCGGGGCGGCGGGATGACTCGGGCTGATCCCCTGCTGTTGAGCGTTGGCGCACCGGCGGAGGCCCTGGCGGACTCCCTGATCCAGGCCTGGGCCGCTGGCCGGGCCGTGGGGCTGGCCCATCCGGCGGAGGGGTCGGCCCTGGCGAAGGCGATCGGGGCTGGTGACGCCCTGGCACCGTGGCAGGCCGCCGTGGTGCTGGGCAGTGGCGGCAGTAGCGGTGGGCGGCACTGGTGTGTGCAGCCCCTGGATCACCTGCGGGCCTCAGCCGATGCCACGGCGGCCTGGCTTGTGGAGCGGGGACTGGATCCCGCCGCCTGCCTGCATCTCAATCCCCTGCCTCTGCATCATGTGAGCGGCTTGTTGCCCCTGGTGCGCTGCCGCAGCTGGGGGGCGGCCTTGCGCTTTCTGCCCCCCGCCTGGCTGCGGGATCCGGCCCTGCTGGCGGCGGCGTGCCCCCTGCAGCCGGGCCGGCCGGCGCTGGTGTCCTTGGTGCCCACCCAGCTGGGCCGGCTGATGGCGTGTCCCGAGGGGCTGGCCTGGTTGCGGGGCATGGCCGTGATCTGGGTCGGCGGAGCGGCCCTGCCGCAGGCTGCCGCTGACCTGGCGCGGCGGCATGATCTGCGGCTGGCCCCCTGCTACGGCGCCACCGAAACGGCGGCCATGGTGACTGCCCTGCCGCCCGAGCGCTTCCTGGCCGGCGAGTCGGGCTGCGGCTCTGCGCTGAGTGATGTGGAGCTGCGCCTCGATCCGGCCGGGTCGTCAGCGCTGGAGGTGCGCACCGACCGGCTGTGCCCGGGTTGGCTGGAGGCCGGCCAGCTGCGCCCGTTGCCCCGCGATGGCCAGGGCTGGTGGCGCAGCGGCGACGCCGCTCGTCTGGCGGCAGGCCGCCTCAACCTGTTGGGCCGCCTGGATGGGGCCCTGCAGAGCGGCGCTGAAACGGTGTTCCCCGAGGCAGTGGAGGCCCGGCTGCTGGCCGCGGCGGCCCGCGACCGGCTGCCCCTGGAGGCCGTGTTGGTGCTGGGGGTGCCCGACGCCGGCTGGGGTGAGCTGCTGGTGGCCCTGGTGCGGCCCTGCGCCGGTGCCAATGACTCGTCCCTGATCATGGATCTGCAAGCGATCACGGCCCCCTGGCGGCCGGCGGATCGCCCCCGCCGCTGGCACCTTTGCGGCGAACTGGCCCCCAATGCCGCCGGTAAGTGGGAACGCTCGCGCTGGCGGCGCTGGTTGGCCGAGGCGTGAGGAACTGCCCACCAAATCAACAAAAATGTAGTTGTCGTGGCTGTTCGGCCTAAAATTAGCTGGAACAAGGTTAATTTGGTCGGGCACCAAGTCTGCGAAAGCTCCCTGCCGGTCGTATCCGTACGCAGCGATGCAGGGTGATTGAATTCACGTTTTTTGGCAATTTTGCATCCATTCCACTAATGGGCAATTCATTGGTTCTGTCTTCTGGTCCTGCGGGCGACCTGCAGGCGTTTCGGCCCCTGCCCAACCGGGGGCTTGGCTCCAATTCACTGACCTATAAAAGCACGCGCCTAATGGCTCGTGCCGTCAATGGGATGCAGATGGCCCTGGCCGAGGCCTATATCAATGGGATGGAAATCCCCGATTCTTTGTATCGGGCCATGCTCCATGGCACGATGCCGACCCTATTTCGAAGCTTTCCTGGCCTACTGGCTCCCTATGAATGGGTTTTGACGGAGTCAGATCGCCTGGCGGAGTCTTCCAGAGAACTGATGAAGATTCAATATGACCTTCCCCAGACGATGCTCAATGGAATGCTGGGGGATTGGGAGCCAATTTACCCCAAGTACAGCATGGGGCTTTGGGAAAATGGGGCTGCCGATCTCGAGGAGTCGCAAAAACAAATGATTGATCAGTTGATTGAGAGGCTTGGCATTGAGGATGGCGATCACATTCTTGATTTTGGGTGTGGTTGGGGTTGCGTGCCTAATTACATCATGAGCAAGTTTGCCAATGTTCGCTTTACTGGAGTCAACCTAAGCCACCAGCAATGCACCTATATGCGCACTAAGATGAATGATCCCCGCAGCCAGCTCAGCTCGGGCAGGTTCAACCTGTTAGAAGGAGACCTAAATGACATAGAATTTTCCGAGAAATTTGACAAGATAGTTTCCGTGGGTGTTTTTTGTCATGTGGGCAACCTGACCCAGTCGCTGCAGAAGTTGGCATCCCTCCTCAAGCCCAAGGGTCGGGCTTTGATCCATATCATCACTGTGCGAATCCCTAATAACATGTCCTCGGGATTCACGCATAAATATATTTTCCCCCATGGCAGGTATTGGAACCATGACGCTATCCCAAGTCATAGTCGTGACCTAAAAACCGTGAAGCGCTGGTATATCAATGGCATGAATTATCATCAGACTCTTACGGAATGGCTGCATCGTTTTGATGCGCGTCAGAGTGAGTTTCAGAACCTTGACTATGGAATGGACTATGCCCGTTTCAGGCGCATCTGGCGTTTTTATCTCCTGCTGCTCGGCACCATCTTCGCCACCTGTGATGGTGAATACAACGGCAATGGCCAGTACCTGCTGACCCATGCCGATTCGTCCGGCCCTGGCTGAGCGGGTGGGCGGGTGCAGCCAAGTTGCCAAGGGCCAGATCGAAATCTTTGCCACCCTTGTCTTCAAAGCGGCCGCACCCCGGCGCCCAATCCGGCCGCTTCCAGCCAACGTTGGATCGGTACGGGCAGGGGGCAGCGTTGGCGGTTCGTGGCGTTGATGGCCAGGTGGCGTGTCAGGCCCCGGGCAACCTCCTCGCCAGCGAGATCGAAGCGGTAGGCCACCTCAAAGCCGCTGGGATCAAGCCGTTTGGGTGTCAGGACGACACCCAGTTCATCCCCCACCACCAGGGGGCGGCGGTAATCGGCGCGGCAATGCACGATTGGCAGGGCCACCTCTGGCTTGTGCTGGGGGCCGGGAAACAGGGCGGCGGGGGCAATGCCAAAGCCTTGCAGGCTCTCTTCGTAGGCCTCGTGGCACCAGCGCAACAGCTGGTGGAAGTGCATCACCCCCGCCGCATCGGTGTCGCCGAAGCGCACCGTGCGCTGGAGTTGCAGCCAGGGGCAGGCAGCGGAGAGAGGGGGCGGCATGGGCGTCTTGGCAGGGGGTTAGGGGAAAGGTCGAGCTGCTCTCGGGGCCGTCCCGCAGTGGCGGCTGTTGGGAGCAGTACACCCGGGGGTCCAAAACGGCGACTAAGGGATCGCCTCAGTTTGCAGCTGATCGTGGGCAGCAATAACACCCTTGAGGCCGAAGATCTGGCGACGGGCGATGCGGCGGGCACTGGAGCACCTCGGCAGTGGTTCCGGTGCATCAAACCAAAAGCTAGCGCGCATCCGTTGTCGAAACCTTGGGGGATACCGAGGTCGTGAGCGGCACTGGCATCTTGACGCTTATTACCTAAGGCATCAAGATGTTCTAGATCAATTTATGGATTTGCAGCGGCCGATGTGCACCAACATCAGCCTCGAAGACGATCTCGCCGCAATCCTGAGCAGCAAAGCTCGCCATTCGGGCCGCAGCTTCAAGCAGGTCGTGAACGCGGCGATCCGCCGGGGACTTGCGCTCGGCGAGCCCCCGGCGCAGACTCGTGAATAGGAATTTGTGGTGCATCCCCAGGCCTGCAGCCTGATAGCTGGCATTGACTCCTTGCACTTCAACCAGCTGCAGGATCAGCTGGACTTGGAACAGTTCAAGGCGGTCCAGACGTTGGATCGTGAGCCATCGTGATCATTCCTGACGTGAATATACTGGTTTATGCCTACAACTCTGACGTTGCCCAGCATCAGCAGGCCAAGGTTTGGTGGGTAAACCTTTTCGCCGGCTCCCAGCCCGTCGCCCTCTCGTGCATTGTCGGCTTGATCAGCCTTCCGTGTCGATCCCGCAGCCTGGTCCGCGCCATCTCGCCATTGACGTCCACGCCGCCATTTGGCCCGGTGTTTGGCACACCCGATGCAGGTAAAACCGGTTATCTAGGGGCATTTCGGCAAGCTGCTGAAATGATGAACTGTCTTTTCACGCAAAGGCGAGCCCTTCGCTCAAGCCATGGCAGCCAGGGCCCCCACCACCCCAACCACCTTGGTCGAGGATTTCCGACCTTTTGTGGAGTCGAAGCTATGGGAGCTGCAGCGCCAGTATTTCGCCGCGCACGGCCAGCAGGCCTGGAGTGCGGGGGAGGTGCCCCACTACATAACCAGCAACCCGGTGGTGGCGGCGGCCTATGCCGAGGTGCTGGTGGCCTTCCGCCGCGATCGGCTGCGCCGCGATCCCGCTGAGGAGGCCCTGTGGATTGTGGAGTTGGGGGCGGGATCGGGGCGCTTTGCCCATCACCTGCTCCAGCAGTTGGCGGCGCTGTGTGAGCGGGAGGGGCTCGATCCGACTGGCTTTCGTTATGTGCTGAGCGACTTTTGCGCGGCCAATCTGGAGGCCTGGGCCCAGCAGCCGCGTTTTGTGCCCCTGTTCGCCAGCGGCCAGCTGGAGCGGGCCCGCTTCGATGTGATGGACACCAGCGCCCTGGAGCTGGAGCACGGCGGTGGGCGGATCGGCCCCGGCGATCTGGGGGCGCCGTTGGTGGTGATCGCCAACTACCTGCTGGATTCGATCCCGGCCGACCTGCTCTGCTTTCGTCAAGGGCAGCTGGAACGGGGCCTGGTGCGGCTGCGCCAGCGGCAGCAGGGCGGCGACGCCCCAGGGGCGGCGGCGCTGCTGCAAACCCTGGAGCTCGACTATCGCAGCGAGCCGTTGGGTGCCGCCCCCTTCGCAGAGCCCAGCCTGGGCGACTTGCTGGCGGAGTATCAGCGCCAGCTGGCGGAGCTGGCGGAGGCTTGGCTGCTGTTCCCCGCCCCGGCGTTGCAGGCCCTGGAGCGGCTTGCCGCCCTCTCCCGCCAGGGGCTGCTGCTGCTCTCGGCCGACAAGGGGCACCACCGGCTGGAGGAGGTGGTGCTGCCCCAGCCGCCGCAGCTTGTGACCCACGGCTCCTTCTCCTTGAGCGTGAATTACCACGCCCTGTGCGGCTGGGCGGAGGCGGGCGGCGGCCGAGCCCTGGTGCCCGATCCGGGCCGGGGCGGTCTGCACACGGTGGCCCTGCTGCGCCTGCCGGAGGCGGATGATCACCGCGCCACCGCGGCGGCCTGGCGGCGCCACCTGGCCGCCTTCGGCCCCGGCGACTACCTCAAGCTCAGCCAGTTGGCCTGCGCCAACGCCGAACAACTGAGCGCCGAGCAGCTGCTGGCCTTTCTGCGCCTGGGCCAGGGCGACAGCCACCTGTTTGCTCGGCTGCTGCCAAGGCTGCAGCAGCTGGCGGCGGATCTCCAGCCCCAGGAGCGGCTCGGCTTGCTGGAGAGCGTCGCCCAGGTGGAGCGGATGCAGTTTCCGCTCGACGGGCGGGAAGCGGAGGCGATGCAGGAGGGCATTCGGGCACTGCGGCAGGGCGAAGCGCGGCCCCAGCCGCTCGCTCCAGAGCTGCTGGCGCTGCAACTCGAACTCGATTGGTTGGCGGCGCTGGTGCAGGCGCGCGTCGAACGGCTGTTCCATCGCCAAGGCGGGGAGGCGATCCTGCCGTTGATCCCCGAGCCGCCGCCGCTGCCGACCGGATCGGAGGCGGCCAGTCCGTGGGCCCAGCTGGTGGGCGAGCTGGCGGCAGAACCGCTGGCCCGGCTGGCCTTGGCCCTGCTGTTGGCGGCCCAATTGCGGCCGGCGGCCCTCGATCCCCTGATGCTGCACAATCCGGCGTTGGAGCGGCGCTTCAGCGAATGCGGCGGCCTGCTGCGGGAAACGGGCTTTGAACCCACGGGCGACACCCTGGCCCTGCTGGCCGATGGCGGCCAGCTGGCGGGCCGGCTGGCGGTGCTGCGGCTGCTGGCGGAGGAGGGGCCCCTGCGCAGGTTGGGGTTGCTGGCGCCAGCAGCAGGGGATGCACCGCTCAAGGGGGGGCTGAGATTGAACGGGGCCTGGCTGGAGTGGATCGCCGGCGCCGGCCCCCGGCCCGGAGATGAACTGGCGACGGCCACCGCCCGGCGACTGACGACGGAGATGGCCTGGCAAGAGCTGGTGCTGCCGGCCGGCACCCTGCGTCAATTAGAGGAGATCGAAACCTATCTCCACCACAGGGCCACCCTGCTGGCCGCATGGGGCATGGCCAAGCGGCTGCGGCCGGGCTATCGGGCCCTGTTCCATGGCCCGCCGGGCACGGGCAAAACGCTCACGGCGGCGCTGCTGGGGGCAAAGCTGGGACTGGAGGTGCGGCGGGTGGATCTATCCCAGGCGGTGTCGAAATACATTGGCGAAACGGAGAAGAACCTGGCGGCGGTGCTGGATCGGGCCGAGCAACGCCAATGGCTGCTGGTGTTCGATGAGGCCGATGCCCTGTTCGGCAAGCGCAGCGAAACCCGCGATGCCCACGATCGCTACGCCAACCAGGAGATCGCCTACTTGCTGCAGCGCCTGGAAACCTTCCAGGGGGTGGTGATCCTGGCCACGAACCTGCCGGCGAATCTGGATGGGGCCTTTTTGCGGCGGTTCGAGAGCGTGGTCTATTTCCCCTTGCCGGGCCCGGAGCAACGGCTGCGCTTGTGGCGGGAGGCCTTCTCACCCCTTGCAGAACTGGAGGTGGATCTGGAGGCCCTCGCCGTGCGCCACGAACTCTCCGGCGGCCTGATCGTCAATGTGGTGCGCCGGGTGAGCCTGCAGGCGATCGCCGCAGGCGGCCGGCCGATCAACGAGAGCGACCTGCTGCGAGCGATCCGGCAGGAACTGGAGAAGGAGGGGAAGGGGGTGTGAGGGGGATCAGCTCTGCCCTGGCGGATCGGGGGGATTGATGTCCGCCATCAGCGTCAGGAAGAACTGGAACCGGGCTCGGTTGGTGGGAGTGGGGTCGAGTTGAAATCGTCCGGAAAGCAGTGCTGCTTGATCAAGGCGCTTAAAGCTTTCGCTCTGGCGTTCTCGCGCCTTAGCTGCTCGGTTTCTTTCTCGATCTGCTCGATCTCGCTCTCGAGCTGCTTCATCCTCAGCTCATGCTGCATCTTGCGCTGCTCGTACTGCATCACGCGCTGCTCGTAGCCTGGATCCCGACGCCAATTGAGCGTCGCGCCCAAGTGGCGCGCCGTATTGCACGCGCCCAGTAAAAATTGTCGCCAGCGAGGCAGCGATGAAAGGGATTCCCCATTGCTGCTGGAGCGCGATGCTGCGGCCGAAGACGGTGATGTGGTCATAGGAGGAAAAGAGGGCGATCAGGCCGAGGGCGATACCGCCAAGCACCTGGAGCACACCCAGGCGATCGAGGCCCAGCCAGCGGCGGGGTGGTGTTGATTCTGGCGGTTCTGGCTGCTCCGGGACGCTGTTCGGCGGCGGCTGGGCTGCGGGTGGGACTTGGGGTCGTGCGGTCAGGCATTTCTTGGTGGCAGCCATCGACCAACCCATCGACCAACCCATTGAGAATCCCGTTGAGAATCCCATTGAACTAAGTCTTAGTTTGGCCCTTACCGACAACCCTCGTAGGGCTGCCTTGAGACGGGCCCATGGCCTGTCCTCCCAGCCTGCTGGAAGGAAGGGCCGTTACTGAATCAGCGTCATGCCGGCCGTCTTGGCGGCGGCGACGTCAAACGTCATGGTCCGGCTGCAACCGGCGCTGGATGCCCCTCGCTCAATCAAACAGTCGGCAAAATCAGCCGTGCCGGCCTTGAACACCCGCAGGGCCTTGATTACCTGCTCGGCACGATCGACAACAAGTTCCTTGGTATGCAAGAGCGCGTCCAGCGCTTGCACCAATTGATCACGCGTCAGGTGAAAGCACGACTCCAACACCCACACCAGCTCCACGATCGCGATCAGGGGAATGAACCCAGGCTCGTCGGCGCTCAATGATTCGATCAGCGTGTTGGCTTTGGCAGACTGCTTCACGTCATCTTGCATGATGTAGCGAACCAACACGTTGGTATCAAGGCCGATCATCGAGCCGATGCTCCGCGTGCCGCAATCGCCTTGTTCATGTCGTCAATCGAAACGGCCTTGCTTGGCCGGCCGAACAATCCCTTGAGGTCGGTCACCGGCCGGGTCGCGGCCACGACCTCGAACCGACCTGGCTCGATCTGCACAAACTCAACCCTGTCGCCGGCCTTGACCTGAAGGGCCTGGCGTACGTCGGAGGGGATGGTGATCTGACCCTTGCTGGTCACGGTGGCGGCACTCATGGTGTGGAGATCCTCTCGCCTTACCTTAGGGTAAGGAGCCTGAGGCCGGCTCAATGCCCGTGAGGTTTTCGGCAGGAGCGGGTGGAGCTTGGCCTGGTGCGGTTGCGCCAGTGGCCGGAGGACGGCGTCACCCTGGACGCGGCGGCGTTGCATCAAACGCTGGAGTTTAACCATCGGACTATGGCTTGATGTCGGACACGCCGCTGTCAATTCGGAAGCCTGTCTTGCGTGCCGGGCCGATCAGCGGCTGCTGTTCGACAAGGCCGATGACCTGCTCAGCCCTACCCCTCCAGATCGGGCGAACCGACGTCCGCGATCAAGGTCAGGAAGAACTGGAACCGGGCTCGGTTGGTGGGAGTGGGGTCGAGTTGGACTCGTCCGGAAAGCAGTGCTGCTCGATCAAGGCGCTTAAAGCTCTCTGCCTGGCGTTCTCGCGCCTCAGCAGCTCGGTTTCTTTCTCGATCTGCTCGATCTCGCTCTCGAGCTGCTTCATCCTCAGCTCGTGCTGCATCTTGCGCTGCTCGTAGTGCATCACGCGCTGCTCGTAGCCTGGATCCCGACGCCAGTTGAGCATCGACAACAACTGTCGCCAGCGAGGCAGCGATGAAAGGGATTCCCCATTGCTGCTGGAGCTGGAGGGTCCGGCCGAATGCGGTGATGTGGTCATAGGAGGAAAAGAGGGCGATCAGGCTGAGGGCAAGGCCGCCGAGCACCTGCAGGACGCCGAGGCGATCGAGGCCCAACCAGCGCGGTGGTGATGCTTTCGATTCTGGCGGTTCTGGCTGCTCCGGGACATCGTCGGGTGGCGGCTGGGCTGGGGATGTGGATGGCGACACGGCATCCGGGGGTGCGGCGTTGGCGGGTGGAGCCCGTCGACAGGCCCCAGGAGATCAATGCCACCACCAGTCACACCTACCGCCGCCACGCCCCTGGAGGAGGTCTTCCCCTACCCCTCCTCCACCAGCGCTCCGTCGATTTCCTTGGCGCTGGCGATGGCCGCGTGTGCCTGATCGCGAAGGGGCAGGGGTAAGCGCTCCGGTGACTCGGCCAACAGGGCGGCCAGCAGTCGCAGAGGAGCCAAGCGGGGCTGAGGGGTGTCTTGCCACCAGCTCCAAAGGGTGGAGGTGAGCCGCGGTTCGCGCCAGCCGAACAGGCAGGCGACGAGGTTCGCCCAGGCGGCCCTGAAAGCGGTCTGATCGGCGCGGGGTAAGCGCCACTCAATACACTCAGTGAACAGCGCCGGACCTTGCGGCAGCTCCAGCAGATCGAGCGAGTCGCTGGGGTGGTGCTGATGCCAAGGTGAGATGTGTTTCGGCTGCTGCAGGCAGCGCTCCAGTCGAGTCTTGGCCAGGTTCACTACCAGCTCTGGCCAGCGCGGGGCGAACCGCTTGAGGACATCACGAAGGTGGTGATCATCCAGGTTGGCTAGCGCCTGCAACAGCCGCAGCAGCCGTTCGGCATCGGCTGGGCTGATCTGCTCCAGCGGGATGCCGTGCTCCTCATTCCACAGCCAAATCAGGATCTCGGCGGTTGCGTGGGTCCGTTGGTTGGTGGATGACAGCAGATCGAGATGCGCAGAGGTGATCAAATCGATCGCCAGCTGGGGCTCTGGCCGTACCAGCCCCTGCACGATGCGTGGCAGTTGGCTCAGGGTTTCGGGATCATCGCTGCAAAAGATGGGTTCCAGCCGTGCCCGATCCTGGGGAAGGAGTGCACGAGATCTACGCCGAGGTGATTAACGCGGTGATCGCGTCGGCGTCATCGGAGATGACAGTGGGTATACATGCCCCGCTACGGATTCTGTTCGCCGCCCATCCCGAGTTGCTCACACCGGTGCTGGTCATCGTGCATCGGGTTATCACGGGGTTTCTTCTCGGCCAGTCGGGACTGAAGCGCACCGCCGACGACGCGGGCAGCGTCACGCTCATCCAGCGATTCGGCTCGGCAGCGAATCTCAACATCCACCTGCACTGCCTGGTGCTCGACGGGGTGGATCAGCGCACCGAGGGCGACCCCGTCTTCGATGCGGCACGAGCCCCCACCGGCGATGAGCTCGCGGGCCTGCTCGGGCAGATCATCGCGCGGCTGATGAAGCTGCTCACGCGGCGCGGTTATCTTGTCGAAGAGCAGGGCATGCCCTGGCTGGCGGAGACGAATACGGAGAATTCGTTGGCGTCACTGCAGGCGGCCTCGTGCACCTATCGCATCGCCTTGGGTCCGTGCGCCGGCCAGAAGGTGCTCAGCCTGCGCACGGTGGCGGGCCGGGAGGAGAAGCCCCGGAAAGCGCTGTGCGCCGATGCGCACGGCTTCAGCCTGCACGCCGCGGTGCGGTTGGCGAGCCACCAGCGCAAGGAACTCGAACGGCTATGCCGGTGCATCACCAGCCCCGCATTCGCCAACGAACGCCTGAGCCGCAATGCCAGGAGGCAGGTGGTGCTGTAGCTCAAGAGCCCGTATTGCGACGGCACGACCCACATCGCAAGCATCCGCAGGAGTTCATGCAACGCCTGGCCGCGCTGGTGCCACGCCCGCGGCTGCACCTGATCCCCTTTCACGGGGTGCTTGCCCCGAACGCGAAGCTGCGTGGGGCGGTGATCCCGCAGCCGGCGCAAAAGGACAGCGCACCGGCGAAGAAGCACACACAGGGCCAGGCGACCCGGATGCGCTGGGCACGGCTGCTGAAGCGCGTGTTCGACATCGAAGTGGAGCGCTGCGCGTGCGCGGGCAGTTGAAGATCCTCGCCGCGATCGAAGAGCCGGTGGTGATCGTGGGCATCCTCACGCACCAAAGCCTGGCGGCGCGGGCACCGCCGTGCGCAGAAGCGCGGGAGTTCTCGCTCGACTACGCAGCCTGGGCGGAGAGTAATACGACGGTTCCGCGGCGGAACCGACGGACGTGCTCGGCCCGTGATCGCGTGAGGGCGTCAAAGCGAGGCGGGTGAAGGGTGATTCGGGCCGAAGTCGCGCTTGAATCGTCACTGCGAGGGGGGATTCCGGGGGATTACGCGCCTTGCGGCGCACGGTTGTCTGTTCGAGGTACGGGGAATACGATGCCGGCTGGTGGGAAACATCGTTTGAAATACCTATTCGCCCCCACGAGAGGCGCCGGATCGGGCGAATAGATAAGGGCCGCCTTGGATCATCGGCGCGGCGGATATTCCCCTGTCGCGAGACCTCTCGCGATCAAGTTTCGTGAAAAGCGATCGGTGCTTGGGTCGTCAAAAGCGCTAGGGGGACCCTTAGGTTTTTCGGATTTGCTCTCTTCCTTCTTCGGCTCAGGGCAGTAGCAATGCCCTTTACCATCGTTCTGGACACAATCTTCGGCGCCTCGTTCCCCCGAACAATTGTAGGTCTTGTAGTCACTGAAATTGTGTTTACTCGTCGCATAAACCCGTTGTCCTTCACAGTTGCTATTCTTGAAAAAATAGCAGCTCGCCAGTTGTGCCACATCACCGAGAGCGCCTCGAAGCTGGTGTGGGGAGTATTCCCGGTTTCTCGATACGACACTCTCCGCCTGCGCCTTGCTTTCCTCTTCGCAGGCGCTGCATTTTCGTTGCACCGACGCAAGGCTCGTAACACCGTCGGACAGCGCCCTCCTGCCCATCACATCCGCTTCATGCTCCAGTCCCCTGTCATCATTAATCGCCACCCCATCCTTCATCTGCAGGGTCGGCTTCACCCGCCCCTGCGCCTGCTGCACCACATGCCAGGCCTCATGCGGCAGGTGCTGCTCCTGCCCCGGCGCCACATGAATCTCGCTGCCCTGCGCGTAGGCCAGCGCGTTGAGCTGCGCCGGCTGCGATGAGTTGTAGTGAACCCGCACATGGTCCATCGACAGACCAGACAGCGATTCAATACCGCTCTTGAGCTGGTCCGGCAGGCCGGTGTTGTTGGCACGGGGAGCCTGCTGGAGCTGGGGCTGAAGCTCTGCAGTGGCGAATTTGCCCAAGATGAGTTCTTCTTCCTCTGGGCCGCCCGCAAGCTGGGCCCCCGCAAGCTGGGCCACCGGGGAGGATCGGGCGGCGGCCAGCGCCTGAAGCCGCCGCAACTGGGCCACCTGGGGGCTGGCGCTGGCCCGTTGCTGGAGGCGGCTCAGGGTTTGGAGTGCGGCGGGCGCATCGGCGGCGGCGGGGGTGGGCCCGCGCAGGCCCCGCTGGGGATCGGCGCTGGTGCGCCGCGTGCGCCCAGCTCTCTGTTGGCTGCTTTGCTCACGGGACGCGGTAGCGGCCTGATGGGCAGACGCGGCTCCAGCCATGACCAACGTAAATACTGAGCTTATTTTGACTCACCCCTACGACCCTCAGCCAGCCCTGCGAACTTTGGCAACACGTTGGTCGCGGCCTCGTGCGCTGATCAGCGACAATCACGGGCCCTTGCTCCCTTCAGCCTCCGCAGCCGGTCCTTCCAGCCGCTATGGCCAGTTGCTGATCAGCCGTGAGCAGGATGGCCCCGTAACGCAGGGCCAAAGCCAGATAGGTGGCGTCATACACGCTGATCCGCTGCTCCTGGCTGAGCCGGAGCACTTGTGGAGCACAGCTCCCTGCTGGCCATGGTGCGCAGGGGCAGCCGCTGCAGTTCGGTGAGCAGGTCTGCGGCTTCTTCGGCAGTGAGCAAGCCGCGGCTGATCTGGCGGCTCAGCACGGATGTGATCTCCAGCCAGCACAGATCGGGAACCAGCAGCAGCCCCTCCCCTCGGCAGCCCCGCTCCATCACCACTTCCAACCGTTCCGGCAGCGGGTCATCGGCCAGGCACAACCGCAACAGCGCGGAGGCCTCCAGCACGTGGCGCTCGTCGTGGTGCGTTGGCTCAACGGTCACGATCGGCGCGCAGATCCTCCAGCAGCTGGGGCATGGGCCGATCGCGCATGCGCTCGCGCCAACTCCGGGCACGCTCCATGGCACCGGGTTGATGCAGGCGCACCTCCCGTTCGATCAGCAGCCTGGCTTGCTCCTGCATGCTGCGGTGATTCTGGGCCGCCATGGCCTTGAGGCCGTCGTAGATGTCCTGGGGGAGGCCCCGCAGGCTGAGTGCTGGCATCGAGATGCCGCAAAAGTGAGATCAAAATGATAGCGATTTTGGCCGCACTTTCTTTCTTCACCACACCACCTGCAGCAGATCGTCCATCCAGGGCAGGCGGATCCAGCTCCAGCTCCAGGGCAACCCATCCAGCAGCAGATCGACGGGGCGGCGCTCCACCTGCGGCACCCAGGCGCCGGGGCGGGCCGACAGCAGTCCGGGGCGCTGCAAGAATTCTTGGCGCAGGGCTGCGCCAGCGTCGCCCAGGCGGCCGTCGGCATGGTCCAGCACCGCCTGCAGCAGGGCCTCCGCCTTGGCTTGTTCGGCATCGCTGAGGGGGGCTTCCAGGCCATAGGGGGCCTGGGGTAGGGCAACGCTAATGCTGGCCCTATTGTGAATTACCCCTACGGCACGCCGCCACCGGAGAGCTCGCGCCGAGCAGTCACTTGGTCAGGGTGAGGCCATGATCGTAGGTGCCGAGAGCCGGGCATCAACCAGCCCAGCGCCGCCATCGCTGGCTGGGCCTCCTGCAGACCGCGGGGCCTGAGTGCTTCCACTGGCAGTCGGCGGCAACAGGTTGGTTGTGGCTGCGTGCGCCGACCAGTGCCTATCACTTACCTGGACAGGGCGGCCTTCTGGTCACTGGCGAGGTCGCGGGCAAATTCTCGTGCGGGCAAATTATTTATGACATTGCCCCATCAGCTGGTGGGCACCGCGGGCGACGCGCGACACTTGAATCCCAGAGACAGAAATCTGTATCATCGTCTCATGAAGACCACGTTGAACATCAACGATCAGCTCTTGGCCGACGCCAAGGCCCTGGCGGCCCAGCAGCGCACCAGCCTGACCCGCTTGATCGAGGAAGGCCTGCAGCTGCGACTCCGGGCCAAGGTGAATTCCGCCAAGGGCGGCCGGCTGCAGCTTCCCGTGTTCGAGGGGCTTGGCGGTCTTGTGCAGGGGGTAGATCCGCTGAGCAACAAGGCGCTGCTCGAGGCGCTCGGGGATGACGCCTGATGTCAACGTGTTGGTTGCGGCATCACGCGCCGACCATCCCCACCATGGGGTCGCCCGCGATTGGCTCGAAGCGGCGGTCGGTTCGTCGGAGACCGGTGCCGTTCTGACCCTGATGCCGATGGTGCTGGCCAGCTTTCTGCGGCTGGTCACCAGCCCGAAAATCTTCCAGCAGGCCACCCCGATCGAAGACGCGGTTGCGTTTGTCGACGCCCTCCTGGCTTCACCTGGCGTGCAGCTTGCCGCCTTGGGCCCGGAGTGGACCAGGCTGCGGCAACTCTGTCTCGACAAGCAACTCTCTGGCAACGATGTGCCTGATGCCTGGGCAGCGTCGGCTGTAGTCCAGCTTGGTGAGCACCTGGTGAGCTTCGATCGCGACTTCCGCAAGCTGCTCTCGCGCAGCCAGTTCACCTTGCTTAAACCTGCGGCCTAGCTGCAAGGGCTCGCTACGAGAACGTCGCCACGGCCAACCCCTGCCTTCCCCCTTCACCACACCACCTGCAGCAGATCGTCCATCCAGGGCAGCCGGATCCAGCTCCAGCTCCAGGGCAACCCTTCCAGGACCTCATCGCCGGAGCGGCGCTCCACCTGCAGCACCCAGGCGCCGGGGCGGGCCGACAGCAGTCCGGGGCGTTGCAGGAAATCCTGGCGCAGGGCTGCGCCGTCATCGCCCAGCCGGCCGTCGGCATGGTCCAGCACCGCCTGCAGCAGGGCCTCCGCCTCGGCTTGTTCGGCATCGCTGAGGGGGGCTTCCAGGCCATAGGGGGCCTGGGGCAGGGCGCCGCAGAGCAGCTTCGCCAGGGTGAGTCGCCATTCGGGGGGATCCCCATCGCCATCCACCAGAAACCCCAACAGGGCCATGGCCCGCTGCCGCTGGTCCTCATCACCAAACAGCCGTTCTTGCGTGATCAGCTCCAGGCGGCTGAACAGGGTTTCCAGAAACGGCCAGAGCAGCACCATGCCGGCGCCATCGATCACCAGGTCGTCGTCGACGTCGCTGCGGGGCTGAGGGGTTGGCGGAGGGGTGGGGCGGGCCGTCGCGGTTGGATCGCTTGCGGCCGGTTCGGTTGGCTTCAGAGCCTTTTGCAAAGCCGCGTCAAGCGCCTCCACTTGCGCCGCTTTCATCGCCGCCTCCCCCTGCAACGCCACCTCCAGCTCCTCCGCCTGTACAGCCGCCTCCAGCTGGAGCCGCTGCTGGGGGCTGGCGGCGGCCAGCAACCGTTGCAGAGCCGCCGATGGCTCCCCTGGCGCACCGGCCAGTTGCTGCAGCAGGGCCCGCAGCTCGGGCGAGGGCAGGGCCAGGGCGCTGTCTAGGGCAGCCTCCAGCGCCTGGGGCGGGTTGGGGTCGAGGCCTTCCCCAGGCGGCCAGCGGCCGGTGCTGGCATAGATGGCGAGGTGCTCAAGGGCGCTGGGGTTTGGCGGGTTGGGGTCGGGTTCGCCAGGCGCCTCAGGGGGAGCGGTGGTTGTTGGGGTTGAGTAAGAGGTTGTTGGGGTTGTGTCGGCTTTGGTTGGGGGTTCGACGGGCGCCTTGGGGTTGATGACAGCGACCAGATCAGCCTGCAACGCCTCCTCTTGGGCCGCTTTCATCGCCGCCTCCCCCTGCAGTGCCTCCCCCTCCAACGCCGCCTCCTGCAACGCCTGCTCAATCCTTGGCCGATGCTGGGGGCTGGCGGCGGCCAGCAACCGTTGCAGAGCCACCGATGGCTCCCCTGGCGCACCGGCCAGTTGGCGCAGCAGGGCCCGCAGCTCGGGCGGCGGTAGGGCCAGGGCGTTGTCGAGGGCGACGGCGATCAAGTGGCGATCGTGACGGGGGGCCCACCAGGGCAAGCTGCCGGTGGCGGTGAACACGGCGAGCAGCTCAAGTTGACGTTGGAGTCCATCGGCGTCAGCTGCGGGGCCGGGTGCGGCCGTTGAGGTTTCGGGCGGCAATGGCTGCGGCAGAGGCGGCGGCAACCGGGCGGCCAGGGCGCGGCGCAGGGCTGCCTCCAGCCGTTGCAGCAGCTGCTGCTCCAGGTCGCTGGCCTGGAGGGTGCCCAGATCCAGCTCCAATCGCTCCAGCCGGTCCCAGCGGCCGGGGGGGCTGAGTTCGCTGAACGCTCGCTCCAACAGGGATTCCAGGGCGGCGTGATGCAGCTGGCTGAGCCGATCCATGAGGCTGCGGGCGAGGGGCTCCTCAGCGGTGCTGATCTCCAGCTCAAGACGATGCAGCCGGTGGCTGGGCGGGGCTGGGGAGTCATCCCCAGCCCCGCCCTCAACGAAATTCACCAATTCACCCAAGGGGTTGCGTCACGTCGACGACGACGGGGAATTTCCAGATATTGCTTGATTCATCAGACGTGATCACTAGATCCAAAACCGTGCTCTGGGCTAACGGACCTGGCACCAGATCGATCGACTTGGCGGGGTCCTGGCTACCGGCCTGGGGCGCAGCCAGCACGGCCTTTTGCAGCATCAACTTGGCCTGTTCGTTGGGCTGCAGACCCCACACCTTCACCGTGGCGGAGCCAGCGGCGGCCACTGGCGACGGCTCCACCGTCACCCAGAGCGGCCCCAGTCGCATGTTGACGCTGCTGTCGGTGTGGGCCCAGCTCACCCGCAGGGCCGCCGCCCGCAGGGCCGCCAGATCGGCCTTGGTCTCCAGGGCTGGGCCGCTGGCGCCAGCCAGGGCCAGGTCGAGTTCGAGGCGCAGCCAGCCAATCCCCCTGGCGGCGGGGGGACTATCCGCCGTTTGCCGGTGCACGTACACCGGCAGAGCCAGGGGCTGACCATCGCCACGGGCCAAGAAGCTGTAGAGGCAGCCGGGTTCGCCGCCATGCAGCAGCCAGCGGCTTGGCACCGAGCCAACCCCGGTGGCATCGATCCCGGCGGTATCAGCCACCAGGGCCAGCCGTTGCGAGGGATCTGGTCTGATGAGCTGGCTAACCAGTTGCTTGATCAGCACTTGGCTGGCGGCACTGGTGCCGGCCCAGGTGCTGCCTGCGGGGCCGAGGCTGTGCTGCTTGCTGGCGATCACCGCCAGGTAGGTATCTGCCTTGGCCTGGCCGAGCGAGAGCTGGAGTTGACCCTCGTTGCCGGCTTTCTGTTGGCCATCGGTTCCCTTCTTGGGCTGGCCTCTGCCGATCCAGCCCGTCAGGGTCGGATCGGCAGGCGCCGGCAACACCGGGGTCCGCAGGCGTCGGTCCGCTGGGGGGAGCGACAGCTGGCCATCGAGGACAGGCGGCAGGGTGTTGATCTGCTGGCCTGCGGGCTGCGGCAGGTCGTCGAGGAACAGCAGGTCGTCGATGGTGAAAGGCAGTGACCAGGCTTTGTAGGAGACACTGCTCTGGGATGGCGTGCGGGCGTCTCCCACCAACAAGAGGCTCTGCTCCTCTGGCTCCAGCACCGCCCGGGCCAGGGTGATGGACACATCTGCATTGGCCCGCACCCGCAGCGGCAGCACCGCAAGCAGCACCTGCCTGTCTTCACTTTTGGCCCGTCCCCGCTGCCGATCCAAGGTGGCGCGCACCGTCAGGTCCTGGTCTTCGTCGGCGGGGCTGGTGAGCTCCAGAACGATGGGGCCGGAGGTGCCGGTCACCTTGGCGCTGAGGGGTTTCTGGTTGGCAAAAGGCGTCTTGCGCTGGGCGTTGTCGATCACCTCGTAGACCACCCCTTCCTGGCTGGCGGCCATCTCCACCAGCAGCCGCTGGCCATGGTGGGCCAGCAGCGCCGCGCCCTCGGGGTGGAGCAGCGGCAGGGGGTTCTGAGTGAGATCGAGCAGGCGCAGGGGCAGGCCGGGATCCACGCCCTCCACCACCAGGATCTCGCCCACCACCAAAGTGCTGCGCAAACGGCCGTTGGCGGTGGCCACGGGGCTGGGGGGCAGCACGCTGGCTTGCACCCGCAGAATCAGGTCCCGGCTGATCGCTGGGGTGGTGAGGATGAGGGGGCCATCGTTGCCCGCGGCGGCCTCGCCGACGGCGGCGCCGCTGGCCACCTCCACCAGCTGGTAGCTCACGCCTGGCTGGCTATAGCGCAGCTCGATGGCGGCGCTTTTGCCGGTGGCCACCATCACCTGTTCCTCCTTGAAGGGGATCCCGCGCAGCGGCCAGGGGAGCCCGATCCCAAGCAGGCTGAGCAGGCGATCGCGGCGGTCGCGCAGCCGCAGCGACAGCAAGCGTTTGGCCAAATCGTCCTCGGCTCCCTGGGCCCCCTGGGCCCCCAGCCCCGCCAACCGCTGGGCCCGCAACTGGTCGCGGAAGCCGCACCAGGCCGTGACCATCGCGCTCCAGGGGCCCTGGCCGGGGCTGGCTTCAGCATCGGCGAGCAGGTGCAGCTCCGCCACCAGGTGGGCCGGCAGCTCCTGCCGCAACACGTTGACCAGCCAGTGGTCGCAGGCATCAGCCGGGGCGTCTGCAGGCCACGGCGGCAGCACGGCGGCGTTGATCACGACGCTCACCCGAGCGCTCCAGGGATCGGGCCGGGCCACATCAGCGAGGAAGGGAATCGGGTCTTCGCCGCCTTGCACCCGTTGGCTGCTGTCGTCGGGGAGGGGCCGCAGCAGCAGGTGCTCGATCACCAGCAGCGGCGGGCTGCCATCGGCGGCGAGGGGCAGGCCGAGCTTGCGCCGCAACCGTTCGGCGAAAGCTCCCTGGCCGTCCTCGCCGAGCTGGTCGGGAACGTCGGCCAGCAGATCGGGGCCGGAGCCACGGCCGCCGCTGAGGGGCACGATGCGGCGCAGGAACTCCGAGCGCGCCTGAACCAACGATTCCGACCCCGCCGGGAGTTGCGCAGCCAGGCTCAGCTCCTCGCCGAAGCGCTGCAGCAGATGGGCCAGCAGGGCCTGCCGGTGGCCCACCTCGCCAACTGAGGCGCCCGCCTCGACGGGGGAGAGCAGCGGAATGGCCCGGGCCAGCTGGTCCTGGCCATTGGCCAGCAACTGATCGAAGAAGTGCAGGTAGGTCCGCAGCTGGCGGGCCTGCTGCTGCCGTTCCGGACTGGCCCCCGCCGGCAGCCCGGCCAGACCCACGCCATAGACGGCGGGCAGCTCCAGGGCCAGGGAGCGATTGCTGGTAAGGGTGCGGCGGCGGCCTGGGCTGGCCACGGCAGCTGCGCCGGCATCGGATGGGCGGAGGCTGGATGGGGGGGGCTCTGATGTGGGGAGCCCGAAGGGGGCAGGCTCGGCCAGGGCGGGGCGCGGCGGAGCTTGCCGCAATTCCCCGATCGGCACCGCCAGCCGGACGCCGCGGTGGAACAGGCTCAAGCTGGAGGCGGGATGGAGGCGCGCGCCCCCGCCGGGCAGGGGCAGATGCCAGCGCTGCCAGTCATCCTCGTCGACGTCGGGACTTATGGCCAGGAGGAAGTCGGTCACCTGGCGCACCTCCGGCAGGGCGAGGAGGACCTGGATCAGCGCCCCGCTGCGCAGGCCGCCGCCGTTGTCGTCAGCCCCGGCGCGGCGAATCGCCTGATCCAGGCAAGTCTGCAGGCGCAGCATCAGGTCTGACGTCGCCTGGGCCGGATCCACCTCCAGCTCGGCTCGCACCACCACCGCAAACGGATCCAAGACCTCAAAGGCGAAATCGCGCCCCAACAGGCGCACGCCATGGAGGCGCTGGGCGATCGGCAGCAGGGCGACCGGGCCGCTGCCCTGCTCCATGGCCCCGAGCTGGGCCGCCACCCGCCAGACGCCCCGGGGCACCACCGCAGGCTGGGGGCTGGCTCCGAAACCGGAGGCCAGGTCGGGCTCCAGCTCCAGATCGCCGGCCACGGGGGGGAGGCCTTTGGTCTGGGCGCCTTCGGGCAGTGCGCTGGCGCTGGTGGAGGGGCGGAAGTAGAGCGGCAGATCGGGTTGGTCCAGCGCCTCCACCCGCACCGCCTCGCAGCCGAGGGCCCGCACCAGGGCGCTCAGGTCGTCCCGTGTCACCGGATCGCCGCCCAGAATCTCCTGGGCGGCGGGTTGCCAATCGGGCCCGGCGCTGGCGAGCAAATCCTCGATCGACCACTGGCTGCGGTAGGCCAGCTCGGTGAGGGCAAAGCACAGCTGCTCCAGGATCGTGATGCCCGGATCATGGCTATTGAAATCACTCCACTGATCGCCGCACAGCCGCCCCAATAGCTCCAAGGCCTCGGCCCGCAGCCCGGCATAGCTCAGGGCGGGATGGGGGTTGGGGTCGAGGGTGATGGCCTGTTCTTGGTACATCGATGAAGGCGGGCGAATGCAGAAGTTGTCCGCAATGATTAGCGTCGTGGAAAGATGCGATTTAATCGCCGACCTGCTGCTTTAGACGGTCGAGCTCAACGCGCAGTTCCTGAATCTCCGCCGCCATGATGGCATTTAACTCTTTGATAGCGCCGACGGCCAGGATTCCGAAGTTTGTATAATTTAGACTCATAAGGCTTTGGTCTCCGAATGGCTTTTCTTTGACAAGATCCGGGAACGCCAGGCGAACGTCTTGCGCAATAAAGCCAAGCTGCCTTTTCTTCGACTCAAGGTCATCTTTCCATTGAAAAGATTTAACGTCAATCTGCAGAAGTCGCGGAAGTATTCCGGTTTCGATGTTGATATTGGTTTTCAGTGTCTCATCAGACCACTGATCCCAGTTATTGTCCCCGTCCCAGGAAATTTGACGCCCAGTCCCGTGGGCAGCCTTTGCAAGAGTAAAGATTGCCCGGTCAGCTAGCGTATCTATTTTAAAGGTATTTCCATTGCCGTTGACCTGAAATGAGCCGTTGGCCATACAGGTGCCATTGACTTCGAGGATATCCCAAACGCTAACTCTCCTGCCACCACCGTTGGACTTGTTTCCTATAATCATAAGCGTTTTATGTCCGCTAGTATCGTTGCTAATTTCGGCGCCGTTGGTCTTGTCGTCTGGAAAGCCAGTCCAAGCTGACGAGAACCGTATTGGATTGGTGCCAGTTAGGATATTTGTTTGGCCACGGATGGATGTATTGCCAGATCCACCCTCTATCCCGAGCAGTGGCCTCCAGCCCGTAGAAAATAATTCAAAGCTCCGGCTTTCGTGAATGTGAATACCAAATCCCGCTCGGCCGAAAAATCCGAAATTTTTGCCATGCTTTATCAAACCCTCATCCCAACCCTTATCTAGATCTCGGCACCAAACAATGTTGGGCCACTCTTCTTTTTCTTCGCTTGTGAAGCCGCCCAGTTTTACGGTGCCATTCACATCGAGCTTGAACCCAGGTGTTGTAGTGCCTATCCCCACATTTCCTGATGGCATCAAGGCAATGTGATCATTCGCATCGTTCTGGTTGCCGATGGTGAGCAAGGCGGCTTCGATATCATTGATTCCTGGGTTTTTGTCTCTATATTCAATGAATCCATGATCACTTCCCCGATTCACCTTGCTTCGGAAGACAATGCTGCTGGCGCCTCCAGCATCCTCATGGTCTAGCAGTAAGGTGCCGGTATTCGGGCCTGCAGCCGTGCCCGCCTGCTCCAGGATGTTGAGCGTGCTTCCCGGGGTTGCGGTACCCATCCCCACCTTGCCCGTTACTCCATCTACAAACAAAGCCATCTTCCCATCCTTCCCCAAGTCCCCAGGGTTTTGGACACGGAGCGTGCCATTCACTTCCAAGACATCCCATACGCTCACTCTCCTATTGCCGCCATTTGACTTGTTGCCTACGAGCATAAGCGTCTTGTAGTTTTCGGTATCGTTGCAGATTTCAGCGCCATTAGTCTTGTCGTCTGGAAAACCTGTCCACTTTGATGAGAAGCGAATCGGGTTGAAGCCAGTCATGATACTCGTCTGGCCACGGATGGATGTATTGCCAGATCCACCCTCTATCCCGAAAAGCGGTCTCCAGCCTGTTGAGAACACCTCAAAGCTTCGGCTCTCGTGAGTGTGAATGCCGAATCCAGCACGGCCGAAGAAACCATTGCTTTTGCCGTGTTTAATCAAGCCCTCATCCCAGTTCGTTGCCAGATCTCGGCACCAAATGATATTGGGCCACTCATCTTTTTCCTCGAGTGTGAAGCCGCCTAGCCTTACGGTGCCATTCACATCGAGCTTGAACCCAGGTGTTGTCGTGCCAATCCCCACACTGTTACCGATTGAATTAATGGCTAATGGCATGTTTCCATGGGATTGAATCCAGCTGTAGCCCTGGTTATACCCCAGTCTCAAGTTTGATTGACTTGTTGGACCAAGAATTAGGGTGCCCCCGTTTGGGTCCTGGTTGGCATGATTAATCTGTAGTTTGGCGACCGAGCTATCTGTACCAATCCCCACATTGCCCGTCGCCCCATCCACAAATAAGGCCAACTTGCCATCCGCACCCGCCAAGCCAAAGCCGGGCTTGTCTCCGGCACCCAACTGCAGCTGCCACACCGAGCCCTCCGCGGCGGGATCGGCAAAGAAGCGCAGCACCGGCTGATCTGGTTTCTGGCGCACCAGGCCGAGCGGTTGATCCGGCAGCTTCAGCACACCGTCATCGGCTTGGTTGAGGCTGGCGGCGATCAGATCGGCGAAATCCGTCTCCGTTGGAATCGCGTTGCGCACAAAGCGGGAGCGCAGCTCCTGGCGGCTTTTGGAGGTGGGCTTGGGCATGGTGGAAACCGGAATGGGAGGAAATGAAGGGCGGGGCGGGAAGGGATCAGGCCACCTGGAAATCCAGGCTGATCCGCAGGTTGCCGATCCCGATCAGGGAGGGCAAGCTGGCGTCGGCGGAGACGAACTCGATCTCCTGGCTGGCGGCGGCAATCAAGATGACGTCCGGGGCGGGCGCCTCCAGGATCAACTCGCTGCTGGACAGGGGGTTGCCGCCGGGATCCAGCAGGGGCTTGCCGCCGCCATCCACCAGGAACAGCTGCAGCCGCTCCAGGTGGGCCACAAACGGCAACGCCTCCACGGCCGCCACCAGGTCGCTGGCCCGCACCGCACCGCCCAGCCGCACCTCGGCGGCGGCATCGAAACACCATGGCGACAACGTGCGGATCAGCTCCTGGCGCAGTTGCCGCTCCGCATAGGCCGGATCCACCCCCTGCCGCAGGCACACCCACAGCCGCACTTTCACCGGCAGGTAGACGGCGTTGCGCACCACCGGCGCCAGCCCCGCCGGGCAGCGCTCGCGCAGGTGGCGTTCCATCGCCGCCAGCTGATCGATAGGGGCGCCGGGGGCAAACAGATTGCGGGGCACCTGCTCCCGCAGGTTGGGGATCACCAGCACCTCCACTCCCCTATCCGCTTGCGCCGGCAGGCACACCACCGTGTGCAACTGGCTGGCGAACGCTTCCCAGAGCAGCCGCTCGTAGTCCCAGCCGGCCAGGGCCCGGCCCTTGTGGCGCAGTTGCTCCGCCGTCCGCAGCCGCAGCTGGGCTTCGGTTTCGGCGGCCCGCCCGACCCGGGAGCTGAAGGGTTGCTGGATCGCGGCAATCTCCGGCAGCAGCTCCTCCAGATCGGTGATGCTGTGGGGCGGCAGGGGCCCCGCGTCGCAAGGCCGCACCGCTGCGGCCTCCACCGCCTGGCTCTGGATCGCCAGGATCGTGGCGTAGGCCTCCACCGGAGCCAGCAGGCTGGCCCGGATCCAGATCCGTTCCAGCGGCGGCGGGTTCTCGGCCGCGGCCGCGGCCTCTGGCAGGGCAAAGCGCAAGATGCCGGAATGGAGCAGCCCATCGGTGCCGTCCGCCTGCACCGGCAGCAGCTGCCAGCGCCAGCCCTGTTGCAGTTGCCAGCGGATCGCCTCAGCGGGCCGCATGCCCCGGGCGCTGCCCTCCGCCAGCTGAAACGCCAGGGCAATCGGCTGACCGGGCCGGATGCCCTCCAGCTCCAGCCACAGCTCGCCGGGGTGGGGATGGCTCGGCAGCAGCAGCGGTGCTTGCCAGGCCGCTTGGCTCCCCGGCGCCAGCGGCGGGGTCAACTGCAGCGGTTCCTCCTCGCCAAACAAGTGCACGCGCAGGAGCTGGCCCCCCTGAACTCCGCTGGCGCCCAGCTCCTGGGAACGGATATAGCCCACCTCCAGGCCCGCCAGCAGGGGCGTGTAGGGCTCCGGCAGGGCGAAGTTCTCGGGCCCGATCGGGGTGGCGTTAGCTGCGGCGATGGCATCGTCGTAGCGCTTTTTCAGGGTGCCAGCCGTGCCCCGCAGCGCTTCGGCCATCGCCAGAGACTGAAGGCCTGCCCGCTCGGTGATTGCCAGGGCCATCGCCTGGGCCTTGGCTGCCGCGAGCGCCGGATAGCGGCCATGGCCGAAATCCGTCGGCGTCAGCCGCCAGCGCCACACCCGCGCCTGCTGGCGCAGATCTTCCTGCCGCAGAGCCTGATCGCTCGGGCTGCTGGCCAGGGGCCTCGGCGTTCCCGGGGGGGTGAACTTGGCGCTGATCTTCAGTCGGTCAAAATTGGCGCCGGCGGGCTGGAATAAAGGCAGCGCCGTTTGCTCGACCAGGGTGGAGCCGTTTTTCTCCAACAGGCTCAGGTCGATCAGAAAGCTTTGCGCCGTCACCGCGGAGGCGGCCAAGCCGGTGTAACCCGTGTAGTGATTGGCCAGATCGTTTGGCAATTTCTGCCAGCTGCCGCGAAAGTTGATTTCCTCGAGGTCGCCATCCAGCAGCTCCGGATGGCTGAGGAAAAGGCTGCTGCCCAGCACCGGCTGGCTACCGAAGGGAGTGAATGGTTCGGCCGGATCCACCGGGGTGCCGTCCTGCTGCAGCCGCAACCCCTTGACCCCCTGCCCCTGCCCATCCCCCCCCACCACCACCCGCAGGCGGGCCCGGGCCACCCGCAGGCCCTCGAAGCCGCCGCAGCTGCGCCACTGCCCCCCGCCCGATCCCAGCTCTTTCCAGGGGCGCAACCGCAGCCGCAGTCGGGGCAGCTCGCCCGGCGCCAAGGGCGCCAGGGGGGGATCGCTGGGCAACAGCGCCAGCGTCAAGGCCAGCTCCCACTGGGCGGGCTTGGCGTTGGCAGGGCTGTCCTGCAGGCTGGCGGCCTGGATTGGCAGCGTCCACCAGCCTGCCGCCGTGCTCAGCTCCACCAGCAGGGCCTGGTTGAGGCCCCAGCCCGGCCGATCCGGCGCCCGGGGGGGCTCGCCGGCGATGGCGGCACTTTGCAGGGTCGTACCGGGCTTTGGGCGCAGGGAGGCGAGGACGCTGTTGAGGCTGCCGCTCTCGGTGGTGAAGGCGAGACTGAGCTGGATCTGGCGGCTTCCCTCCGCTAAGGCCAGCAGCCGGCTCGCCACGGCAAACCCCACCCCCGCCCCGGGATCTGGCGGGTCCTCGCCGCCTTCCTGTGAACTGCCGAAGCAGGGCGCCAGGGGAGTGCCCGCGGCCATCGCCTTGGCGTCAATCACCAGCTCTTTGCCATGGAGCTGGCGCCAGTTCACCTGCTGCAGCTCCGGGGGTTGCTCGCCGCGATGGGCCCGTTGCGCTCCCTCCAGCAGGGCATCCACCTCCGGCCAGCTGAGGCGCCGCGGGGCCGTGCCGGGCGCCTCCAGCAACTCGCCGAAGCGTTCCAGGGCCTCGCTGGAACCGCGGGGCAACCAGGGCTCCAGCTGCTTCAGGCCGTCCCGCCAGGGCGGCGGCCCATCCTGGGGTTGGACGGGTTCTTCGGTTTGCGACTGCATGCCAGGCGGCGGCAGGGCCTGCCACAGGGTTTGCGCCAAGGCGGTCACCCCCTGCTGGCCCTGCCGGCCGCGGGCCAGGGCCTCCCGACGGCGGGCCAGCCACAGCTCCACGTGGGCGGCGCCGAGCATCTCCTGGATCTGCGACCAGGAGTTGAGCTCGGCGTTGCTGGCAGCCGGAGCCGCGCCGATGCCGTTGGGAGCCGCGACCCGGGCCAGCTGGCTCAGGCGCAGTAGGGCCTCCAGGGGCAGGCCATGGCGCCTTTGCAGGGCCTCCAGATCCGTGAATGCCCGCCAGCAACGCTCGGGCACGGCCTCGGGCCGCATGGGCGGTTGCCCGACAAGCCGCTCGGGCCGCATGGGCGGTTGCCCGACAAGCCGCTCGGGCAGCGCTTCGGGCGGAAGTTCGGGCCAGGCGAAGTCTTGGGCGTCAGCCAGGTCGAGGGCCTTGGCCAGGTTGGCGCTGAAGCGGGCCGAGGCGGAGTTGGGGCTGTCGGGATCGAGTCGCCAGCTGGGAAGCTGGCGGCGCCGGCGGCCACAGCGCTCCAGCAGCCAGTTCACCTGCTGCCATTGGGCATCGATGTGCAGCTTCATCGTCATCAGCTGCACAAAGGTGGCCCGCCGGGCCGTGAACAGCTTTTCCGGGTCCTTGGCCTCCTCATTTGTCAAGGAGTGCAGCAGCCCGCAGGTGGGGGCGGTGAACAGGCGTCTGAGATAGTCCTCTACATTTTCGTTGTCGCGTTGTAGGTATAAATCATCAAGGCAATTCACCTCGCTGAGTCCATCTTTTTTCCAATCCAATTCGCCGCCCGTGGGGCCCAGCAGGCTGGCGTAGAAATTGCGGGAGAAGTCGCGGCGATCGCTGAGCACTCCGCTCGCCAACAGCTTTTCCACACCGAGCCAGCGGTTGATGGCCGTCCATTCCTGATCGGAGCCTTCATCGCAACGTTGTCGCACCAGACGCATCAACTGCAGAAACTCCCGCAGCTCCAGGGGCAGATGGGGCTGCTGGGCGGCGATCGACCAGAACAGCAGATAGGGTTGCAGGGCTTGGATCGTCTCGACGGCAGGGGCTGCCTCCCCGTAAACCAGGCGCAGCATGCGATTGAGTCGGTCGCGGGCCTCCGGGTTTTCCGCGGCAATTGTGGCCAGGTTGGTAACGCCCCGTTCCAGCTGACTGGCCCGCAGCCAGCGCACTCGGGCGTGGTTGAGCGCAAGCTCCGTCAAGGTGCGATAGAGCCGCTCCTCCCCCTCGTCGTCCACACCGGCCCGCAGCAGCGAGCCGGCCGGCAACATGATCGGAGGGGCCTCCTCCACCAGGGTGAAGGCCACCGTCACCCTGTCGGGTTCGCCAGCGCGGGGCTTGAAGCCAAGCCGCTCGTGGTTGTAGTGGTCCAGGTGGCGAGCGGGCAAGGCATTGAGCAGTTGGCGCTGATGCCGCAGCAGGCGGATGAAAACCAGCAGCAAGGCGAAATGGGGCCGGCCGAGCCAGGTCCGCTGCGCCGCGCTCCAGGGGCCAGTGCCCGCCACCGCTGTCGCTGTCGCCGCTGTCGCCGCCAGGAAAGCGGCCATCGCCTCCGGCGTCAGCTCGGGGTGGCAACAAAAGGCCTCCCAGCCAAGCGGCTTTGCCAACTCCTGCACGCAGCGGATCAGCTCGGCATCGCCACCGTCATCCAATGTCACCGCCTCGGGATCGGGGGCCTGCCGCTGACGCGACACCGCCGTCGTGCCCCAGGCGGGGACGTCGTTGACGGGCAGCCATCGCGAAAGGGGTTTGGCCATGGGTCAGGCGGTCGCGGCGGTGGCTTCGTTGAGGTAGAAGGGAAACACCATGTTGAAGCGGGAATTGGTGGCAGGAACCATGTAGTCGAGCTGGATATCCAGTACTCCAGCCAGTTGGGCGTTGGGGTTGATTTCCACATCCAGCAACACAATACGGGGTTCGTGCAGTAGCACGGCTTCCTCAATCACCGTGGAAAGGTTGATGATCAGTTGGCTATCGATTTCTTCATAGAGCCACTCTTCCAGGGCAGCTCCATAGGATTCCTGCATCAGCCTTTCGCCCTTGCGGGTGGCAAACAGCAGCCCCAGGGATTGGTGGATGTCTTCTTCGTCGGCCACCATCGCCACCTGGCCGCCATCGGCCGAGAAGCTGGGCGGAAAAGACCAGCCCCGCCCTAGAAAGCCAGTGGCTGTCATGACCACTCCCTGGCTGGGCTGGTCTCCAGCACCGCCGCGGCGTTGGCTTCGGGTTCGGCCAGGCTGGTGTCCTCAGCTGAAGCCTCAGGCTGCAATTGGGCCCGGGCCTGGCTCTGCAGCCGGCTGACCAGCCCATAGACCGATTTGAACGGGCGCTCGCCGAGGGCTTCGAGAATCAGATTGATGTCGTCGACACTGAGCTCAAGACTGAGGGTGGTTTCGCCCATGGGAAAGGTGGCAGAAAGAGGTGGCAGTCAGGGGAGGAAAGCGGTGATCAGCCCCCGATCAAAACCGTGGGGAAGCCCACGGCGATCGAGCCGCCGTGGGCCGTGCTGTCCCCCATGCGGGCGGCGGGTTTGCCGCCGATCAGCACGCTGGACGACCCCTTGACGATTGAATCGGGGGGGCCCACACAGACGCAGTTGTCCCCCAGGCAGGCCGCCGGCAGGTTGCCGATCAGCACCGTGGGGTTGCCCGGTCCGACGATCGGGCCGCCCACATGGGGAATTGGAGACGGAACAGCGGGGGTTTGCATCGGGCAGGTGTGTAAATCGGTGAGGCGGGCGGCGGGGGGCATGGCGGGATTGGGGTGAATTGGGGTGAATTAGATTGTGGCTGAATTAATTGATTTTGACCAGGGCGGCCTTGATTTCCACCATGGCATTGGATCCCAACTTGGCTTCGGCGCCTCCTTGGGCGGCAAAGGTGGCATCGGCGGCCAGATCCACCTGGGCGGCCTTGGCGCTGAATTTGCTTTTGGCAGCCACCTCCACCTCGGTGGCCTGCAGCGAAGCCTTGGTTTGACCCTGCAAAGCAAGATTGGCTTTGGAGTCGAGTTTGATGTTGCCTTTAGCGCTGATGCTGATGTCTTTGTCGCTGGTCAGGCTGATGCCTTTGTCGCTGAGTTCGATCTTGTTATTGTGTTGATCTTCGATGGTGATTGTTTTTGCCTTTTCATCCAGACTGATTTTATTTTTGTATTCGCCGCTTGCTTCGCCGGCCGCCGTGGTTTCGATATGCAATGCCGGCGTTTTGTCGTCAAAGACGATGCGGCTGCCGGCGCGGCTGACGATCGCCCGCAGCGGATTGGTCTTGTCCGGGCTTTGCACCGGCTGGGGCGGTTTGTTCTTGCTGCCAAACAGGGCTCCCAGAATCAGGGGCTGGCGCGGATCGTCATTGAGAAAACCGATCACCACCTCATCGCCCACCTCCGGCCGGAAGACGAACCCCCGGCCGGCGCCCGCATCGGGGCTCAGGGGCCGGGCCCACTGCAGGGCTTGATCTGGGGCCATCTGGGGCAGCTTCACCTGCACCCGCAGTTCGCCGTCGGGATCCACCGCCAGGGAGGCCACGGTGGCGATCTGCAAACCAATGGCCGGGGGCAGCAAGCCGGCAGCGGGCACCTCCGAGAGCTCCGCTGTGCGGGCAAACCAATCGGCGCTCAGGCCCAGGCGCAGCTGGCTGCGCCAGCCATCGAGACCAATGGTATGGGTGATGCCAGACACCAGCGCCTTGCCGTTGAAGCGCTGGCCCACCCCCTTGATTTCCACGGTGTCGAGGGGTTGGAGGTCTGCGCCGCCATCCACCACGGCCGTACCCCGCAGCAGGGACAAGCGGCTGCGCAGCAAGCGCGCATCAGCCCAGGACTGCAGTTCGTCGGGGGCCGTCGGCGCCCCATGCAGGAGGCTGGCAGCGCTCGCTTCCACTGCTTTGGCAAGGAGCGTGTCGGATTGATTGCCGATCTGCAGGTTCGCAGGCTTGGCCCGCACCGGGGCCGTTGGCGCCAGCTTGGCGCGATCCCAGCTCTGCACCTTGAGGGATGACCATTGCTGGACGCCATCCAGCTCCAGCTCCAGCTCCCGGGTGTCATCGAGGCCAAAGTCAAGGATGCGCTTCGGGGCCCCCAGCGCCAGGGGCAGGGCACTGATTTCACCGCTTTGCACGCGGATGGCCAGTCCGAGCACATCGCTGCGGGAGAGGATGAAATCCCAATCACTCACATTGAACTGCACCAGTTCTGGATGGGTTATGGGGGTGCGGGCCAGGCGCCCCACCTTGAGATTGGCCTGATTGATCAGTTGGCGCATCACCTCCGCATCGCTCTTGTTGGCAAACACGCGCGAGTGGCGGGACCGGGTCATGGTGATCGCCCTGTCCCTGAGGTTCACCTTCAGCCGCAGGCCCTCCATACCAGCCGACACGGCATGGCGGGTGACGATGCCCTCGAAGATTTGTTCTGGCGCTGGGCCACCCCCCTCATAGCCCAGGGCGATGCTGATCCGGCTGCCCGGTTTGAACAGGGCGCCATCACTGATTTCAAAGCAACGCTCGGCCACACTGCCATCGAGCAGGGTGAGGCTGGCCTGGGGGATGCGATTGAGCTCCAGCTTGATCTCCAGGTCGAGCACCTCAAGCTCGGCGGGTAGGGGTCGTCCATCGCAGCGAATTTTGATATCGGGGAGGGCCATCAACTTGGGCCTCCCGCGGGAGTCAGCGGCGGAAACAGCAACTGGCTGCCGGGGGCGAGGCTGCGCAAGCTCTCCAGTTGATTGAAGGCCGCCACCTGCAGATAGGGTTCGGTGCTGCCGTAATACTTCAGGCAGAGCATCGGCAGGGTTTCACCGGCGAGCACCAGGTGGCGATGGCTGAGATCGGGAGACGACAACCGCAGGCGAGCCTGCTGCTTTTTGACATCCACTGCCTCCACAAAATTGGCATTGATTTCAGCTAACAAAGGCTCGCCATTTTTATCCATTAATGGGTAAACTAATTCGTAATTCTTGAGCCTTGCTTCCAACGTAGAGCGGATGCCTGCCTGTACCCAACTTAAACGCAGAAAGGAAGGCTCATGGGAATCGCCATTGATCTGGTTGCAGAGCCTGAGGAATAGGGCCACCTGCTTGGCCACCCCTTGCTTGGGGCCCTGGATCTCGCTGGCCCCATAGCGTCCGAAGTTGATGCCATTGAACAACAAAGTTACCGTTAGCTGCCGCGAGCCGCTGGCGTGAAAGCGAGCCTGGGCCGAAGCTGTCGACAAGCCTTGGCCCGACTGGTAATTTTGTTCTTGCTTTACTTTTAAGCTTGTTAGGTCGTATTGGGCGCGTAGCTTATGAGGGGCTGGGCTGACGGGTCGTGAGTATTTCTTGTCCAGAAAAGCGGCGATATTGAAACGTTGTGGTTTGGCGAGGTTGAGATCTGGCATGGCTGGTTCAGCGCTCTTTGAGCTGCGCCAACTGGCGCAGCACGGAGCGGGTGCAGCGGGCCACAAGCTCGCTTTCCTGGGATCCTCCCGGGCTGGGCAAGGGCGCCGTCGGCCAACTGGTTTGGGGGCCGGCCGAATCCCTCTCCTGCTGGGGTGGAGCTGGGGTCGGCTGGGCTTGCACCACGGCCCGAATAATGAGTTGTCTGATTTCGATGGTCATCAGAGTTGGATCAGCCGCATGCCGGCATAGGTGAGGCTTAAGCTTTCAATCAAGACCTCTTCGCCTTTGGCGTTGAGGCTGGCAAGTTGCCAGGCCACGGGAAAGGCCTCGCAAAACTTCCAAGCCATGGTGGGAATGCCCTGTTCTGAAAATACGGTTACCAAGACATCGGAGCGAAAGAACTGAAATTCGTTGAGCACCTCTTTGATTTGCATCGAAAGGGGCGAGCCGATAACAACGCCTCGTTTGAGCTCAAGTTTGGCGTAGTCGATGCCTGTGGGTATTACCCTTTTGGAAATAGAGCTGACTGAGGTGGGATCTTGTTTGGTGCTGATGGTGGCCCCCATGCCAGAAACCTCTTGAAAGCGAATATCCAGGGGATTGGGGATGATGCCGGCGGCAAAGAAAAAGACACCGAAGCGATGGGTCATCGGTAGACCCAAGGCTTGATTCCATGGTGGAGTCGGTAGGGGGAAGGCCATGGTGATCAGAAGGGATGTTTGATAGACCAGCCCTTGGCCCTTAGCTCAAGCCTTTCCACGACCACCTCATTGCCCTGGGCGTCCAGATTGGCTCCGGTCAGCTTTACGGGGATGGCCCGATTGGCCTGCCAGGCGATTTTGGGTTGGCCATCGGCCTGGCAGAGCTGGACCTGCAGCAAGCGAGCATCACCCTGGAGCAACCAATCATGCAGACTGGAATCGGCCACCACCACCCCCTGGGACAGGGTGAGAGTGGTGTAAGTACTGATGTAATAGGTGCTGATGCTTTCGCCATCGAGAAAGGAGAGGCCGTCGCGATAGGTGACAGCCGATCGCTCCCAAACCAAACCCTCCACCTTGGTGAAACGCATGGTAATCGCGCCAACAATCACACGGTAGTTATAGGCAACTAAGGGGTAGGCTGTTGCTATGGCGCTGGGAGCAGAGGCTGCCATCAGGTTTCTTCCATGGTGATGAGATCGGCTTGAAGATCTAAGGTTTCAATGGCGGCATCATTCGATTTGGCATCAAAACTTGGGGCGCTTAGCTTGGTCGGGAAGGCATTAATCGCTTTCCAGGAAATTACTGGATTTCCTTTCTCATCGCAAAGGCGGATGAAAACATCTTTTTTCTCTACCTGGTTTGTTTGTATGGTTTGAATCCAGCCATATAACGCCTTGATGCTGATGCTTTTGACTACCCCTTTTTTGAGGCTGATGGTGGTGGCGGTGCGTTGTCCAGGAAAATAGAAGGTTCGCGGTCCTGGCTGCTTGGTGGTTGGGCTTTCCTTATAGGTGCCCACCTCATAACCAATTGTCAGGCCCGAGACCTCGGAGAAGGCGATACTTTCGCCTCCAATCTCAACCCTGTAGTTATAAACGGGCAACGGGTATTCCGTGCGAATTGTGGCGGGAGTGGTGGCCATGGCGGTGGTGGAGCAGGGAAGGGGGGACTAGGGGTGTGGGTCGGAATGATCAGTTCGGATAAGAATGATCAGTTCGGATAACTGGAAATTTCTTTACTCAGCGAGCTTGTGCGAGAAACGTAGGATGATGAATTCAGCTGGCCTTACAGCGGCCAAGCCAATTTCTACGATCAATTTTCCAGCCAAGATGTCATCTGTTGTCATAGTTTTACCCAGGCCCACATTGACGAAGTAAGCTTGTTCGGCTTTGGTGCCCTGCAGGGCGCCACGCTCCCATAGCGTGTAAAGATAGCTGTCAATCATCCCCTTAACTTTAAGCCAGGTCGAGATATCGTTAGGTTCAAAGACAGCAAAAGCGGTTGCTTTTTTCACTGATTCTTCGACATTGATGAACAGGCGTCTAACGGGAATGAACCTCCACTCATTGCTGTTGCCATCCAGGGTGCGAGCCCCCCACACCACGGTGCCTGAGCCGGGGAAGCTGCGGATAGCGTTGATGGATTTGCCGGTGGAGTCGATATTGAGCCCTTCTTGGTCTTCCGTAGTTACTTGGATGACGGGCGCCACAACGGCTTGCAGGCTGATGTTGGCGGGAGCTTTCCAGATGCCACGCTCGCGATCGACACTGGCATAGGCGCCGGCAATGGCAGCGCTGGGCGGTAAGACAACACGTTGGTCTGACAGTATCTTCAAGATCTTGTTGTAATGGATATTATTTGTGCCTGTGCTGAGGCTATCGAGTTTAGAATTTGTTGAAGACCCAGCGGCGTTTGAACCCGTAGTTCCTGACGCAGCAGCCCCTGACGCAGCAGCCCCTGACGCAGCAGCCCCTGATCCTGCTGCTCCAGACGCAGCAGCTCCTGATCCTGCAGCGCTTGTACTGGCGATGCCTGTCTTGGTGATAGTAACTTCGATTTCACTTGTCACTACCCTATGGGATAAGGTAGTTACTAGATCTGGATAGTAAGCTGCTCCACGATCAAGTTGCTCTGTCCCAACAGCATCCCGTAGTCCCTTGGCTGATTCAGATGTAATGTCACTGGGGGAAGTCTTGATGCCGTCTATTTTCGCATCAAGTATGGCGAACCGATCTTTCATTTTAAAGGCGTGGGCCAGGGCTCTTTGGTATATTTCACTGTAATCTTTGCCAAGCTGAGTTGCTTCTGGGATGACAACTAATGTTGGATCGTCGGCCTTTTCTAGTTCTTCGATGCCGTTTAGAAATTTATCTTTGGCAAACTCGCTGTCAGATTCAGTGCTTCCTATCGAGACCACGAAACAACGTCCACCGCCATTGCGAAAATAATGGTCAATAGCATACCATAATAGAAATTTTGGCTTGCTAAATATTGGTACTAGTTTGCCATCTGAGTCTTGAATTTCATAGCTAAATTGATCGGCCTCAGCTTCTTTAACGATGATTTTCCAGGGTGCACTTGGTGCTTGGCCAAAGCTTTCTTCATAATCTCGCAGCGATCTGATCACCTTGATGATTGGTTGTTCGCCAGTATGGGTTTCTGTATAGCCAACGAATGCGGGAATTGCCGTGGCAATTTCTGCTACTGAAGGAGGCAAGGTGGAGATTTCCTCCACATAGATGCCTGGGGTTGCGTAGGTGGTTGGGGCCATTGAAGGGTTGGGGAATCAGGGGGACTAGGTGGCTGATTGAAGCGAATGCCCTAAGGGGCGTAGTAATTGCAGGGGCTTAGGTTGAGTCCATGGTTAAGTTGTGTTGGTGTCGTTTGTTTTATCTATCGTTTCATTCTTTTCTTTGTCGACTAATTTGACGATAACATTTTTTGTTTTCTCGCTGCTTTGCGGATGGGGATCCCTAAGGGTAATCAGTTTGATTTTGTATAAAAGAGCAGGATGTTGGGTGATTCTCAGGGCGCCCCAAACTTCATTTTGCTGCTGGAAGTTGAGTGAAATCATCTCGCATCTAAGGCTTTCGATACCCTCTGGCATATTACTTGACGATTGAGCCTGATTGTCTGCCCTTTCAAGTACTGGATGGGATTGAAAGAATCTAATGATATCGGTAAGATAGTTCCAGGATGTGGGGTAATCGTTGAAGCGGGCAATGAAAAGTGCAGATATCGTAAGAGGAATATTGGGATTGATGCGCTGACTGAGTTCGTCATAATATGGATTCGCCCCTCTTAGTTCCCGCTCTTCTTCGATATTGACCACAAGTATGTTGACCCTGCCTGATTGAATGCTTAACGGATCGATCTTGTCTCCTTCGATAAACACAACCAGTGGCTGCCCAGAGTCTGTTTCCCCGTCCTGAAGGTGATTGTTGACCTTATCGCGTAGGTATGTGAGGGCAGAGCCAATCAACTGGACCTCCAGTTGGCGTGTCCCTTGGTGAATTCATCCAGGCAGGTTGGGGGAAGTTCCATTGCCTTGCCACTAAGGAGTTATCCAATAACAATTTATTGGCTTTCCTTGATTAGGAATGATTTTGACAAGGATTGTCGCAACTTGTAACGTGTCTGCCTACATTGCTCCAGCTGTTTGCTTCCCTCGCTGCCCAAGGCGCTCTGGGGTTTGGCGCGGCGATGCTCCTTAGGCGATCTTCAACGATCCACCGACCCCATGATCACGTCGATGGATCCGAGGATGGCCATGATGTCGGCCACCTTGGCCCCTTTGAGGATGTGGGGCAAGATTTGGAGATTGTTGAGGTCGGCGGCGCGGATTTTGAAACGCCAGGGGGTCACATCGTCGTTGCCCTGGATGAAGACACCGATTTCGCCCTTGCCGGATTCGAGGCGGGTGTAGAGCTCACCGCTGGGAATCTTGAAGGTGGGGGCTACTTTTTTGGCCACGTATTGGTAGTCGAAGCCGTAGGCGTCGCTGCTTTTGCCTTCGCTGATGCGGCGAGCCTCCAGATTTTCGGTGGGTCCGCCGGGAATCATGCGGATCGCCTGGCGCAGGATTTTGAGCGATTGGCGCATCTCCTCAACGCGCACTCGGTAGCGGGCGAAGCAGTCGCCTTCTTTTTCCCAGGCGACGGCCCATTCGAAATCGTCGTAGCACTCGTAGTGGTCGACCTTGCGCAGGTCCCAGGGGACGCCGGAGGCGCGCAGCATCGGTCCGGAAAGGCTCCAGTTGATCGCTTGATCGCGGCTGACGACGCCCAGGCCCTCAATGCGGCGGCGGAAGATGGGGTTATTTGTGATCAGTTTTTCGTATTCATCGATTTTGGGGCCAAACCAGTTGCAGAAGTCTTCGCATTTCTCCAGCCAGCCGTAGGGCAGATCGACCGCCACACCACCGATGCGGAAGTAGTTGTTGTTGATCAGCCGTTGGCCGGTGGCGGCTTCCCAGAGGTCGTAGATCATCTCCCGTTCGCGGAAGATGTAAAAGAAGGGCGTCTGGGCCCCCACATCGGCCAGAAATGGGCCCAGCCACAGCAGGTGGTTGGCGATGCGGTTCAGCTCCAGCATCAACACGCGGATGTAGCTGGCCCGGCGCGGCACCTGGATGCTTGCCAGCCGTTCGGGGGCATTGACCACGATGGCCTCATAGAACATGCCGGCCGCGTAGTCCATGCGGCTCACGTAGGGCACGTACATGATGCTGGTGCGGTTTTCGGCGATCTTCTCCATGCCGCGATGGAGATAGCCGATCACCGGCTCGCAGTCCACCACATCCTCGCCATCAAGGGTCACCACCAGCCGCAACACCCCGTGCATCGAGGGGTGATGGGGGCCGAAGTTGATCACCATCGGCTCGGTGCGCGTTTCCAACTGGGTCATGGGAAGGCGGAGGCCGTGGCTAGCGAGGATTCTAAGGAGCCCGCAGCGCAAATCTGGTGGTCGGCAGCGGGCGAGTGATCAGCGGCCAGGGGCCCAGCGGCCAGGTGCCCTAGGTTCAGGCCCAGAGGTTCTGGACCACGGCGGCACCCACATTCAGTCCCACACCAAAGGAATCCTCACAGGCCTCGCGGATGTGCACGCCGCCATAGACGCGGCTGAGAGCATTCTCCAGGCCGGCCTCGTAGAAGCTGTTGCGCGCTACTCCCCCCCCATCGATAAAGCCGTCAAAGTTGCGCTCCACGCCGGGGAGTTCCTGCGAAGTGACGTTAAAGGTGAAATTGTCACCAAAGAAATGGGTCATGACGCTGGCAAAGGTGCCCCCCATCACCGAGTGGCCGGAAAGGAAATCCGGGAAGGGTGGCGACTGGACGCCATTGATAGAAGACAACAAGGATTGCCAGTTTTGGTCTCGGACGGTGAGGGCCGAACCATCCGTATCGGAGAAGCTGCCGGTGATCACGTCCCAGGGGCGGGGCTGAACGTTGTCGTATTTCTCTTTCCAAGCGCAAATAATGCCATCGGCCATGGCCAGACTGAGGCTGGCCATCAGCTTGGCGTTGGTTTGCAACGAGGTCTGCTGCTCGAGCGCCACATCCATGGCGATCTCGAGAATCTGGCCGTAGGGCCGGAAGGTGTCGGGCCTGTCGTAGGCCCAGAAGAGAGCGATTTCCGTCTGATCGGGGCTGCGCTCCAACGTCGTTGTGGAGGTGTTCGCCAAGCCGCCGTAGATACGCACTTCGTTCAACTGCTGGGCATAGAGGTCGAGGTTCACATCGGGCCGAGCCTGCAGACCGTCGGAGCTGAAGTCATTGGCACTGCTGATCACCCAAGGGGTAACCGATCCCCAGTTGGGACCCACAGCCACGTCTGCGGTGGGCCCCGTCTCGGCCGGCATCCAAACGTATCCGGGCAGGCCGCCGCTGGGGGGCGTGTAGTCGGTGGTGTTGGCCGAGCCGTCGTTGGCTCGCTCAGCACGGATCTGGTCTGCAATGCCGGCACCGAACGCCAAGCCCGCCTGAATGCTCTCTGCTGACCCCGTTAGGGACGCGAGGCTGAGATTGTATTGATCCTGAATGAGGATGCTCTCTCCGGGAAGTTCCAGCGAGAGAATCCTCTCAGCCGCCCCTAACAGGGCCGCGTTCATGTTGGCGACCGTGGGAGCTTCCAGGTCGATTATGTAGGAATCCACCTGAGCGTCAAATGCGGCCAGGGTGTCCAGCATCGCCGTGGAGAGCATGGCCATCAGGCGGCTGCCGGTGGTGGGGGGCACACCAGGCTTGCCATTGCTGCCCGCTGATTGGATCGCGACCACGGCGCAATGGGTCCAGGTCAGAATCGGATCAGACCCTGGCGGCACAAGAGACGGGGTGGGATTAAGGGTGTCGATATAGATCCAATCTGAGGCGGCGCTGCCGCTGTTGCCGGCGATATCGGTGTATGAGTTTGCTGCGATCGAGATTGTGCCCGTGGTGGCGATTCCGTCTTGAGCGGTGAAAAGGGCGCAATAATAGTTGCCGAATCCAGTGAAGTTACTGAGAGTGCCGTTGGTTACGCTGATGTCTTCAGCGCTGAAACCCGATACCTTTTCACTAAAGGAGAAGGTAACCAGAGCGGTTTTAGCCGTGTCGTTGATGGCGGGCGCTGAGAAGAGGATGGCGGCGGCAGGATTGATGGTGTCTACCTGCATCGTGGCTGACGCGTCTGCGCCACCCGGATTGTCGAAGACGTCATTCCAAGAGGCTGCTATTACTGAGACAGAAGCGGTAGATTCAATGTTTGCCGTGGGCGTGAAGGTGGCGGTATAAGTATTTATGGAGCCGCCTAGATTCGAGATACTGCCGCCCGAGACAGTGATATCACCGCTGCTGAATGATGTGCCGGGATTGCGGTTAAAGGCAAAGGTGATCAGGGAGTTCTCTCCAGATATCAGCGAGGTATCACTGGTGTTTACCGCGACGGTATTGGCGATGCCGGTTAGGTTGGTGCTGGTTAGATTGCGAAAGAAGCTAGCCCTTTGATTGGTGCTGAGAGAGCGAATGTCGCCGAAACCGATCTTGTCGGCTCCATTGACGCTGGTATATGTGACAGAGACGGTGTCTGTGGCGAGGATCGCTGAGGCGAGGTTCAGGCGAACTGTTGTGCCACCGCCGCGCAGGAATGCGGGGCCCGTTAAGGCACGACGGACTCCATTTACGGAAACCTGAAAGCGGCTGTAGCTGGGCAGAATACCGTTAAGAATGTCGCTGTAGCGCAAGGCGAGGCCGTGTCCATCAACAGCCAACTCAACAAGGGAAGGAATCGCCATTGAGAGCTTAAAAATTTGGGTATTTGTACATTGGCCTCAAGCGAATCATGCTTGAGGCATCAAGGCGGTCGTTATGAATTGTCTTGTGCTTGCTGTCAGTGTTGTATACGTTGATGCCGGATATTTCAAGCGTCCTTGGATGGGCTGTCACGGCTGGCTCGGCGCATTCGCTTTGCCAGCTTCCAGGCGATAGGCAGGCCAGCCAGGGGGAGAGGACCCGGTACGGGAACAGGCTCGATCCTCAGCTGGAGGCTGTCGGCGTTCTGTCCCATGCCCCAGTTCCAGGAGAAAACTCCGGGGTTGAGGCCGAGGTCAGCCAGGGTGAAGTTGTTGAACCGGCTGGTGCCATTTAAGCTATTTCCACTCACATAGCCGAAAGGCAGCACGAGAAGGGGCTTATTGCTGACAGTATCAATGTATATACCGAAAAGATCGCCAGTTCCGCTGCTAGGGTTAGTTGCAATGATCAGCGGATCGGTGTTGAAGGAGAGGGGACCATTGATGTCGTCCCAGAGGTTGACATCGTATTGAGGAGTAGAACCGCTGAAGGCATCAGGACCAGCATAAATTTGGTTTTCCCACAAAACGTTAGTATAGTCGAGTGATTCAGTGGGGCTGGGTAGGCTATTCGTATTGGCCGAACCACTGCCAATAACAATCACATCGCTGCCATCTTGTCTGACGGTTAACACAACTGCTGCCTGGGCTGCGATTGAGGGCCAGAAAATAACTCCTAGTCCGACGATAGCTAGCTGGCGGAAAAAGCGTGCGGGTGGCATGGGTGCGTTTTTCGCAATTCCTGCAAGTATGCAGGAAATTTTAAGAACAAGAGCGTTTGATAATCATTCATAATGTGATTCTCGCTAATTGATAAAAACTTAAAGTAGTTAATTTGGGCTGGGCGATCGTTACAATTCTTTGTGAACTTTTGCTCTCGGCTCTCACCTTCTTCTGATCGCTAACCCGGCCACTGCCGTTTCCACTGCCACTGCCACTGCCGTTGCCGTTTCCACTGCCACTGCCACTGCCGCTGCCACTGCCGCTTAGGAATGGGCCATGGATGCATTTGCCCACCTCCCCGTACTCGCCGATCAGGTGCGGCAAGCCTTCGCTGCCCTCCCAGCAGGGGCCAGCGAACCGCCCCCCCGTCTGATTGATGCCACCCTCGGCGGCGGCGGTCACAGCGCCTTGCTGCTGCAGGACCATCCGCAGCTGGAGGTGATCGGCCTCGACCAGGACGCCAGCGCCCGCGCCGCCGCAGCAGCACGGCTCGCCCCCTGGGCAGATCGGCTGGAGATCGTGGCCACCAACTTCGCCGCCTACAGCCCCCCTGCCCCGGTGCAGGCGGTGCTGGCGGATTTGGGGGTGAGCAGCCCCCAGCTGGACCGGGCCGAGCGGGGCTTCAGCTTCCGCGCTGAGGGCCCGATTGACATGCGCATGAACGCCGAGGCGGGCGAAACCGCTGCGCAGCTGCTCGATCGGCTGGAGGAAGGGGCCCTGGCGGACCTGCTGTTTCAGTTCGGCGATGAGCGCCTGTCGCGCCGGATTGCCCGGCGGTTGGTGGCCGAGCGGCAGGCGAAGCCCTGGGCTGAGCGCAGCACCAGTGAGCTGGCCTATGCCGTGGCCGGTTGCTATCCCCCCAAGGCCCGCCGCGGCCGCATCCACCCGGCCACCCGCAGCTTCCAGGCCCTGCGCATCGCCGTAAACGATGAATTGGGCTGCTTGGAGCGCTTGCTGCAGCGGGCGCCGGATTGGCTGCTGCCTGGCGGCGTGCTGGCAATCATTAGTTTCCATTCCCTGGAAGATCGGCTGGTGAAGCAGGCGTTTCTTGGCGATGCAAGGCTCGAGCGAATCACCCGGCGCCCTTTGGTGGCCGATGCGGCCGAGGAGCAGGCCAACCCCCGTAGCCGCTCGGCCAAGCTGAGGCTGGCCCGCCGCCTGCCATGACGCTGCCTCTCCCCGAGATGCCCGGCACCGAGCTGCTTTGGTGGGGCGCCCTTTTGATTCAGGCCGCCGCCATCCCCGGCACCCTGCTGCCGGTGTTGCCGGGTTTGGCCCTGTTGCCCCTGGGGGCCCTGCTGTGGGTGTGGGCGGTGGGCTTTGCCGCCGGTTGGCCGGTGCTGGCCCTGGCGTCGCTGATGCTGGTCTTGGGCTGGGGGGCTGATGCCCTGGGCCTGGTGCTGGGGGCGGCCCGGTTGCAGGCCACCCGCTGGGCCTACATCGGTTCGGGCCTGGGCTTGGTGGTGGGGTTGGTGGGCTTGCTGCCGGCCCTGCCGGTGGGGGGGCCACTGCTGGGGGCTTTGCTGGGTCCGCTGCTGGGGGCAAGCCTGGGGGAATTGCTCGCTTCACCCACCAGAGCGGGCCCCCTGGGCCTGCTGCGGCTGCGCCGTTCCCTGCTGGTGGGGCTGGCGGTGGTGGCCGGCATGTTGGTCAGCCGGGTGGCGCAACTGGGGCTGGCGCTGTTGGGGGTGCTTGGTTTTGTCCTGCTTACCCGCGGTCGCTAGCAAGACCCAAGGGCAGGCTTGGGGGCAGGGTCTTGCTGCTGAAGCCGGTGTGATCAATCGGGCCGAACAGTTGCCGGTAGGCGGCGGTCTGGATGCAGACCACCACCGGCCAGGCGATGAACAGGCCGAGGCCGATGCCAAACAAGGCGCCCGCCACCAGCACTACGAAGCTCACGACCGCCAGGCCGGCCACCTGATCCCAGTGGCGATCGACCTGGCGCTGGCCGGCCTGGAGGGTGTCGAGGGCGTTGGGGTCGTGCAACAGGGCCAGTTGGGGCAGGAAGAACTGGCTCACCGAGAGATAAATGAGGATGGCTAGGGCCGCCAGCAGGGGCACCAGGGCCAGCCAGGGCTGGAGACCGCCCAGCACCACCGCCAGCAGCCCGGCCATGGCGAAGACCAGCCCCAGGCCCCAGCGCAGCAGCAACGAGGGCAGGGCCAGCCGCAGCAACCCCCTGGCATCCCAGTGGCTGAAATCGGCGAACCGGGGGCGGCGACCTTCGAGGGCCAGCCAGGACCCGCGGATCAGGCCGCTGGTGCCCCAGAGATTGAGCAGCAAAGAGAGGCCGCCAAGCAGCACGCTCTGGCACAGCACCACCAGGCCGTAGCGCAGCAGGTCGAGGGATTGGCGCAGCAGCCGCGGCCAGTTGACGCTGTTGAGGTCGAGGCGGCACTCCAGCACGCCAGAATCCAGGCGGCAGGGACTCCAGGCCCAGGGGGTGGCGCCAGTCAGCCAGGCGGAGGGTTTCCAGCCAAAGGGCAGGCGGGGTTGCAGCAGCAGGTGCAGGGCCAGTTCCAAGCCCACCAGCAGCAGGCCGAAGAGCAGGAAACTCCAGGGATTGCGGGCGAAGGCCCGCCAGCCATCCCGCAGGGCCTGGCCCAGGTCAAGGCGGCGGGGGGGTATGGGGGACATCGCCATGGGATCGCCGGAGCGTAGGGCCAAAACCTAGGCGGGGTCTGGGGCCTTGGCTTGGGTTTGGCGCAGCTCTGTCACCGCCTCGGTCACGGCGGCGATGGCGGCATCAATGTTGGCGTCGTCGCTGTGGCGGCCGAGTCCGAACCGAATTGAGGCGGCGGCTTGGCTGCGGCTGCGGCCCAGGGCCGCCAGCACATGGGAGGGGCTGCCCTGGCTGCAGGCGGAGCCGCTGCTGACCGCCAACCGCTGCCGCAGGGCCCGGTGCAGCCGTTGGCCATCGACGCCAGCGACGCTGACGTTGAGATTGTGGGGCAGGGTATGCAGGGCGCTGCCATTGCGCTGGATGTCGCCGAGGGCCTCCAGCCCCTGCCAGAGCCGATCCCGCAGGGCGGCCAGCCTTAGCCCCCGTTCGGCCCGATCGGCCTGCGCCAGCGTTACGGCCACCCCCAGCCCCACCAGCAGGGGCACGGGCGAGGTGCCGGCCCGCAGGCCCCCTTCCTGGCCACCGCCGTGCTGTTGGGGGGCCAGGGGCAGCTCGGGGCGCCGCAGCAGGGCGCCAACGCCCTTGGGGCCATAGAGCTTGTGGCCGCTCAGGGACAGCAGGTCGATGCCGACGTCGGCCATGGCCAGGGGAATGTGGCCGACGGCCTGGGCGGCATCGCAGTGGAAGAGCACGCCGCGCTCGCGGCAGAGGGCAGCGATGGCGGCCAGGGGTTGCAGCACGCCGATTTCGTTGTTGGCCGCCATCACCGACAGCAGCAGGGTGGAGGGGCCCAGGGCCGCCGCCAGGCGCTCCAGGTCGACGCGGCCATCGGCCTGCACGGGCAGGACAGTGAGCGGAAAGCCATGGCGTTGCAGCCAGGCCAGGGGATCGAGGACGGCGCGGTGCTCGGTGGCCAGGGTGACGAGGCCGCGGCGGGGGTTGCCGCCCTCCAGGGCGGCCTCGGCGACCCCCTTGATGGCCAGGTTGTTGGCCTCGGTGGCGCCACTGGTGAACACCACGCTGGCGGCGGGCATGGCGAGGGCGGCGCCCACCTGCTCGCGGGCGATGGCGACGGCGGCGGCGGCCTCCAGGGCGGGTCGGTACTGGCGGTTGGAGGGGTTGGCGAACTGTTCGCTCCACCAGGGGGCCATGGCCGCCAGCACGGCGGCATCACAGGGGGTGGTGGCGTGGTGGTCGAGGTAGGCGAGCATGGAGCCATGCTCTCAACTTTTCTGCCCCTGCGGCGCCCCGGGGTCCGCTGCCAGAACGGGGCGCCCCAGTCCGCCCCCTGGCCGGGCCAGCGGCTGCGGACCTGCCTGCTGCTGGCCACCCTGGAAGTGGCCGCCGTGGCGCTGGCCGGCGGCTGGGCGGCGGCCCCAGCCCAGGCGGCAGAACCCGGCAGCAGCCCGGAACGACCGGCCGATCTGGTGATCCTGGAGGAGCGGCAAAGCCTGCAGGGGCACCTCAGCGTGGGGGTGTTCGGTGTGCAAAAGGATCCGACCACCGCCGATCTCTGGCGGGTGAATATCTGGCGCCAGTGGCCCGACCGGGTGGTGATCGCCACCGATGTGGTGCGCTGTGACACCAAGGCGCCGCAGCGCATCACCGGCGACCGCCAGCGCGTGATTGTGCGGTTTTTGAATCCGGGAGGGGCGATCAGCCGGGCCAACCGGCTGGACCACATGGTGTGGTGGGCCAGCTGCTTTCCGCAGCAGGCTGGTCAGGACCCGGCGACACTGGCGGCCACGGCGCGGCAACTGGGTTTTTCGGGCCAACTGCCTGAAAGCGAACAGGTCATCGCCACCCCCCCCCGATAGATTTCAGCAATGGCCAACATCCCCGCCGCCGGCTCTGCCGGCCTCCCCGATCCCAGCGCAGCGGCGATCCCCAGCCCGCCGGTGCGGTTGCTGCTGGTGGACGACGAACCGGGCATGCGCACGGCCGTCAAGGCCTACCTGGAAGACGAGGGCTTCCAGGTGACCACCGCCAACGACGGCGAAGAGGGCTGGACGGTGGCGCAGCAAATGCTGCCCGATGTGGTTATCACCGACGTGATGATGCCGCGCTGCGATGGCTTTGGCCTGCTCAAGCGCCTGCGGGGGGATGAGAGATTGGGGGGCACGCCGGTGGTGTTTCTCACCGCCAAGGGCATGACGGCCGACCGCATCGCCGGCTTTCAGGCCGGGGCGGATGATTACATCCCCAAGCCCTTCGATCCCGACGAACTGGTGGCGCGGGTGCGCAATGTGGTGCGGCGCCAAGAGCGTTTGCTTGCCGAAGCGGCCCGCTTTGCCGATGCCGACATCGGCAGCCTGGCCAAGCAGATCACCGAGATCCGCTCGATGCTTGGCCCCGGTGGCGCCCGCAAGGCCAGCCCCGATGTATCCCTGGATTTCACCCCCCGCGAAGCCAGCGTGCTGCAACTGGTGGCGGAAGGAATGATGAACAAGGAAATCGCCCGTCGCCTCGAAACCTCGATTCGCAACGTCGAGAAATACGTCAGCCGCCTGTTCATCAAGACGGGTACCTCCAGCCGCACCGAACTGGTGCGCTATGCGTTGGAGCATGGCTTGGTGGAGTGAAATCTTTGCTGTAAGCCCAATGGGAGTGGCCACCAGCGCCGCGGCTGGGCCCTTTTGCAAAGGCCCGGGTTTGGTGGTCTTCAGGCCGCCCGCCGCCAGTTCAGCCCCTCACCGGCCTCGCCGTCGGCGCTCCAGCGCAGGCAGTCCCCCAGCCGCCGCCCGACAAGCAGTTCCTGCAGCGGTCGCCGCTCCCCCAGGACGCGTCGCGGCAACACGGTGGCGGCAGCGATGGCCCACTCCGGCTGGCCGCTCCAGCCGGCCAGGCGCCGCGCCCCCTCCAGCAGGGGCAGGGTGACACCGGCCAGGGTGCCGTCCTCCAGGCGGCAGCTGCCGTTGGCAACGATGAGAGTGCGTTCATCCCAGCGGTGCCGGCCCTCGGCCAGGCCGTAGGGAGCCAGGGCATCGCTGACCAGCACCACCTGTTGGGGCGCCAGCCGTTGCAGCAGCACCGCCATCGCCGGGGCCACATGGACCCCATCGGCGATCAGCCCCAGGGCCACATCACCCCGCAGGGCCGCCGCCGCGATCGGTCCCGGGTCCCGGTGCCCGAGGCCCGCCATGGCGTTGAAGGCATGGGTCAGCATCGCCACGCCGGCGTCGTAGGCCGCCATGGCCTCGGTGTTGTTGGCTTCGCTGTGGCCCAGGCTGACGACGATGCCCTGTTCTCGCAGGGCCTGGATCACCGCAGCGGCCCCCTCAAGTTCGGGCGCCAATGTGACCAGGGCGATGTCGGCGGCGATGTCGGCGGCGATGGTGGCGGCGATTTCGGTGGCTGCCGCCGGGCCGCCAGCTGCTGCCGCCGGGCCGCAAAAACCGTCGATGCGTTCGCTGAGGGCTGCCAGCGATGGGGCGCACAAATGCGCTTGGGGATGGGCGCCGCGGCGGGCCGGCGCCAGGAAGGGTCCCTCCAGGTGGGCCCCCAGCAAGCGGCAGCGCCCCGGCTGGTGGTCGGCCCGGGCCTGGCGCAGCACCGCCAATGCCTGCCGCAGGGGGGGCACGGCGCAGGTCACCAGGGTGGGACAGATGGCCTCCACCCCATCGCGCCAGAGAAGCTCCAGCAGCTGCTGCAGCCGGGGCAGGTCGGCGGTGCTGAGTTCGGGGAAGGCCAGCCCCAGGCCGCCATTGATCTGCAGATCGACCCCCATCGGGCTCAGCCAATCCCCGCCCCAGTCGTCACCGGCGGCGGCGCTGCCGGGTGGCAGCGCCTCAATCTTCTGCACCCGATCATCCCCATCGAGGCCGATGCGCCAGCGGCCCTGCCCCGAGGGGCGCTGCCCACTGGGGCTGCTGGGCGAGGCCTGGGGCAGGCGCACGTTGCTCAGCCAGCGCATCGGCGGTGGTGCGGGATGGTGCCCCCATCTTGCTGGCGGGTTCACCCGAAGCCTGTTGCCCTGGCATCGGTGCCCTGGCATGAGTGCCCTGGCATCGGCAGCCGGGGCGGGAGGATGGGGCGAAACGCCTTGCCGCCGTGGTCGCTGTCGCCTCCGACCCTTCGCCCCCCAGTGCCGGCGGCGGCGCGCCAGCGCCGGTGGCGGTGGTGATGGGCAGCGATTCGGATCTGCCCACCCTGCAGCCGGCCGTGGCGATCCTGCGGGAGCTGGGGGTGGCCTGCGAGGTGCGGGTGCTCTCGGCCCACCGCACCCCCCTGGAGATGGTGGCCTTCGCTGAGGCCGCCGCCGCTCGCGGCCTGCGGGTGATCATTGCCGGCGCCGGCGGCGCCGCCCACCTGCCCGGCATGGTGGCGGCCCTCACCCTGCTGCCGGTGATCGGCGTGCCGGTGCAGAGCCGGGCCCTGTCCGGGGTGGATTCGCTGCATTCGATCGTGCAGATGCCCGCCGGCATCCCGGTGGCCACCGTGGCCATCGGCAATGGCGCCAATGCGGGTCTGCTGGCGGCCCAGATCCTGGCCCTGGCCGATGCCGACCTGGCCCAGCGCCTGGCGGCCCACCGGCGCGGCCTGCATGACCAGGTGCGTGCCAAGGATGAACGGCTGCAGCGGCTGGGCAGTGACGCCTATCTGCAGACCATGGGCGCCTGAGGGCCCCGGTCTCTGGGCCCCTGGGCCCTGGCCCCTGGGCCCCTGGCCCTGGTCCCGCCTGCAACAGAAGCTGGCGGCCCGGCGTCGACACCGCCAAGCTGAAGGCAGGTTTCGGTGGCCCCTGCGGGCCCTGCGCAAATGCTTGAGCGGCTGGTGCTGCCCCCCTGGTTGCGGATCAGCCTGGCGTTGCCGCTGCTCACCCTCAATCTCTGGGTGTTGAAGCAGTTGCTGCTGCCCCTGGCCCCCTTCCCGGCGTTGTTTCTGACGGCGGCCTTGCTGGCCTTTCTGCTGGATCTCCCCACCCGCTGGCTGATCGACCAGGGATTGCCGCGGGCCTTGGCCCTGGTGCTGGTGCTGGGCCTCACCCTGGGGCTGGTGGCCCTGGCGGCCGTCTGGCTGGTGCCGCGCCTTGCCCAGCAGCTCGATGAACTGATCCATGCCCTGCCCCGCTGGTTGGTGCAGGGGGAGACCGTGCTGGCCCAACTGCAGGAATGGGCCAGCCAGCGGGGCCTGCCGGTGCGCTTCGATGATCTCACCAGCGAATTGCTCAACCGCGCCAGCCGCCTCGCCAGCCAGTTCAGCCAGCAGCTGCTGGGGGTGCTGGGGGCGACGCTCGGTCTCACGGTCAACACCGTGATCGTGCTGGTGCTGACGGTGTTTCTGCTGCTGGGCGGCGAGCGCACCGCCGAGGGCCTGGGCCAGTGGCTGCCGCCCCAGGTGCGGCCCCTGGTGCTCAATACCCTTAATCGCACCTTCAGCGGCTATTTCGCCGGCCAGGTGCTGCTGGCCTTGATTCTGAGCGCCTTGCAGCTGGTGGTGTTCACCCTGCTGGGCATTCCCTATGGGGTGCTGTTCGCCGTGGCGATCGGCTTCACCACCTTGATTCCCTATGCCAGCGCCCTAACAATTGTGGTGGTGAGCCTGTTGCTGGCCCTCGAAGATCCCCGCAAGGGATTGGAGGTGCTGGCCGCGGCGATCACCGTCGGCCAGGTGGTCGATCAGATCATCCAGCCCCGCCTGATGGGCAGCATCGTCGGCCTGCAGCCCGCCTGGCTGCTGATCTGCCTGCCCATCGGCGCCCGCATCGGCAGCCTGCTGGGCTTGGGCGAACTGCTGGGTTTGCTGCTGGCGGTGCCCCTGGCCAGCTGCGCCAAGACCTTTTTCGATGCCTGGGCGCTGCGGCTGCGGGCGGGGGAGGTGGTGGGTGAAATGGGGGAGTGACCAGGCAGTTGTTCAGAGTGACCAGGCGGGTATTCAATAGAAGGCCAAACGTGCCGATGCCGGGCTACATGTGTCGCTTCAGCCTCGCCAACCAACGCGCCCTGATCACCGGCGCCTCCCGCGGGCTTGGTGCCAAGATTGCGGCGGTCTTTGCCGATACCAGGCCATGCGCGGCCTGATGGAGCGGGAGCGCCGTCTGGAGCGGCTCGACGGGGCCATTGCCCTGGGCCTGGCCGACGCCGAGGCGGGGGCGGGTGCAGGAGATTGAAGCGGTGCGCCGAGAGCTGCGCAGCGCAGCCGCTGAGAGCGCTCCTGCCGCATGAGGGTGGTGATCACGGCGGCGGCGACAACCCCAATCGGGCGGTCAGCTTCGTCGAGGAGCTGCTGGATCGCTGCCTGACCCTGGCCGACACCCCCAGGGCCTACCCCTTGGTGCCGCGCTACGAGCACTTCGGGATTCGCCGCTGCGTCCATGGCAATTATCAGATTTTTTGCCGCCTGCAGCCGGAACAGATCGAGGTCATCCACGTCCTGCAGGGCGCACGGGACCATCAGCAGGAACCCCCGTGCCGAATGCCCACCGACACGGGTCTCTGGGCGTGGGGCGAACGGAGCGGGCAGGGGGTTGACGGTCCGCCAGCACCGCCCAGTTTCCGCCCAAGCCCCCGTTGATATATTACGGCAGTCTGCCGTAAAATCTCCTTAGGGAGAGCCTTCATGGCCACAGAACCAACCTCACGCCTCGAAGCACGCCTTCCTGCAAGCGTCTATGCCACGCTGAAACAGGCGGCGGAACTGCAAGGGCGCAGCCTCACGGATTTTGTCGTCAGCGCCGCCCATGGTGCCGCCCAGCGCGCCATTGAGGAGCAAGCCATCCTGCGCCTGTCCGCTGAGGATCAACGGCGTTTTGCCGAAGCCCTGATCCAGCCACCGGCTCCGAACGCTGCCCTGAAGCACGCCAAGCGTCTGCATCTGGAGAATGTTGAGGCGCGGTGACGCGCTTCGTTTCAGAAGCCCTCGCCAAGCACGAACGGGCGGCCTTCCTCAGCGGCAATGACCGTGTTGACCTTTACTTCCGCGAGACGGTTTCGCAGGACGTCAAGCGCAAGTACGCCGCCTGCTATGTCCTGATCGAGCGCAGCACTGGCAAGGTCGCGGGCTTCTACACGCTTTCAGCCCACAGCATCCCACTGAACGATGTTGCCCCGGAACTGGCCAAGAAACTGCCGCGCTATCCCAGCGTGCCCGTCGTCTTGATTGGCTGGATGGGGAGAGACTTGGCCTTCCGAGGGGCAGGGGTCGGTAGCCTGCTGCTTTATGACGCCATCAGTCGCGTGGCCAAAGCGCCGGTTGGTGCCTACGCGATTTGCGCCGATGCCATTGATCAGCTCACTGCCTCCTCCTACCGCGACCACCAGTTTCAACCGCTGGTGAGTCGACCGCAGAGCCTGTTCCTGCCGATGAAGACCGCCCTGGCCCTCGTCAGCGGCTAAGGCCCTACCTTCTTCACTAGCAGGGGGGCTGTTTGGGGCCGGTTGCCCGGCGCCGCTTGGCGCTCAGGCCAGCTGCTCCCGCAATGCTGCCAGGGCGGCTTTCTCGGGCGGCTGAGGGTCATCGTGCTGACCCCCAGCTCCGCAGTGATGCTTCTGAGCGAGGGGTTCTCCAGCACCCGCAGGCTCAGGATCGCGGCCTCGTTCGCGGGAAGCCTCTGCAGCAGCGCTTCAGCTGAGTAGCTCCAAAGAGCTTGTCCAACACCGAATAGATCGCGGTTTTGGCGCGATCTATCCTTGCTCGTTGTCCATTAGCATTGCAGTAGGCTCTAAGGCGAAATGGTAAAATATGAAGTATTCTGCTATTTTAATCTAGAGTAATTCAAGGCAGCTGCAGCTTTTTTGTTTAGCCAAGAATCGGCAATTCATCTGGCATCTTCCAATATCGCAGCTTGGATTCAAGGGGCTCGATTGCAGACGGACAAGGTGGCTCCTTCGCTTGCCTGAACACTTAAGACGCCACCACATTCTGATCATCGGCAAACACGGCGGCATAAGCAGCCATCAGCTCGGGATCCGGCTCCACCCCGAGCTGCCGCAGGGTTTCGAAATAGTCCCCCGCAAGGCCTTGCGCCAGGGGCAGGAACGCATCGCGGTAGACCTGCAGCACGGGCAACAGCACGGCCAGGCCTTCCTGGAAGCTCTCTCTGGCGGCCTGGAGCTCACCCGCCTGGCGCTGCACCAATCCATAGGCACCGAGGCTGGTGGCCAGATCCGGCAGGAACGCCGGGTTGCTCTGCGACAGCTCCCGACGAATGCGCACCGCCTCTTCCGTTGGCTGCAGCGCCTCCTCGCGCCGCCCCAGTTCGCTGTATCGGATGCCCAGGTTGTTCAGGGCAGCCGCCAGATTCGGCAGGAACGCCGGATTGCTCTGCGACAGCTCCCGGCGAATGCGCACCGCCTCTTCCGTTGGCAGCAGCGCCTCCTCGCGCCGCCCCAGTTTGCTGTATCGGTTGCCCAGGTTGTTCAGGGCCATAGCCAGATTCGGCAGGAACGCCGGGTTGCTCTGCGACAGCTCCCGACAAATGCGCACCGCCTCTTCCGCCGGCTGCAGCGCCTCCTCGCGCCGCCCCAGTTCGCTGTAATGGGCGCCCAGGTTGTTCTGGGCCATAGCCAGATCCGGCAGGAACGCCGGGTTGCTCTGCGACAGCTCCCGAAAGATCCCCACCGCCTCTTCCGTTGGCTGCAGCGCCTCCTCGCGCCGCCCCAGGTCGCTGTAAGTGGCGCCCAGGTTGTTCAGGGCCCTAGCCAGATCCGGCAGGAACGCCGGGTTGCTCTGAGACAGCTCCCGACGAATGCGCACCGCCTCTTCCGTTGGCTGCAGCGCCTCCTCGCGCCGCCCCAGTTCGCTGTATCGGATGCCCAGGTTGTTCAGGGCAGCCGCCAGATTCGGCAGGAACGCCGGGTTGCTCTGCGACAGCTCCCGGCGAATGCGCACCGCCTCTTCCGTTGGCTGCAGCGCCTCCTCGCGCCGCCCCAGTTCGCTGTATCGGATGCCCAGGTTGTTCAGGGCAGCCGCCAGATTCGGCAGGAACGCCGGGTTGCTCTGCGACAGCTCCCGCAGGCGATCGATCCCCGCCGGGCCTCCATCCACCGCGTGGGCCCAGAAATAGGACCAGAGATAGGGCTGCTCCACGGGCGGCCGGCCAGAGCGGCACCAGGTGAGGGCAGCATCCCCCAGCGCTGCAGCCAAAGCAATCGCTTGCGCCTCTCCCACCGGCTTCCAGGGTCTGGCCCAGGCCGGGGGGCGCAGGTGTTCGGCAAGGCGCTGGTGGCTGAGGCGATAGACGGCCTGATCCCGCTCACCGCTTTCCACCACCCAACGGCTGGCCTGGCTGAGAAGCCAAAACACATCGTCCCGGCCATAGGTGGTGCCGGTGGGCGATAGGGCCGTGGCCGCCAACGCCCATTCCTGCACCGGGAACCCCTGGCCATAGGCCCAGGCCAGGGCCGCCAACAGCTCCCGGGCCGCCTGGGGCAGCCGCTCCTCGCCGCGCAACAGTGCCGGCAGGGCCTCGAGCTCCTGATCCAGAGCCTGGGCAACGCTGCCGGCCAGCTGACGCTGCCAGTTCGGCACGGCCGTGTCGAGAGGCTGTTGGCGCAGCCGCGCCGTGATCAGCCGTGCCAACAGAAAGCCGCCCTCCTCCTGGCGCCGCACCAGCCGCAGGATCTCGTCCGCCACGGCATCTGGGTCCATGGCGGTGGAAACGCCAGCCAATCGCCTGGCCACGTAGGCCGCCAGGTCTTGCTGGGTTTGCTCAGCCCCCTCCAGCAATCCGAGATCCACCAGCAACGCCGGTTGCAAGACGTCGAGCGGGGGGGGCTCGCCTTCCTGGCGCGGCGCGATCGGCCGGCTGCTGATCAACAGCCGGGCTACGCCAGCCAGGGGCCGCAGCAGCTCCTCCACGATCTGAGTCAGCTCACTGCCGGCCTCCTCCAAGCCGTCAATCAGCAGCAACGGCGGTGTGCCTTTCTGGGCCAGCCGCTCCAGGGCGCCGAGCAGCTCCAGCCGGTTGCGTGGTTCATCGGCTGCCATCGACAACAGAGCGCTGCGCACCAGCTCCGCCTCCAGCCGCCGCACCAAATCGGCCAAATTTGCCCCCCGAGCCGCCGCCGCCGCCGCCACGCTGCCCTCCCCCGGATCGTCATGGGCCAGCGCTTCCCGCTCCAGGATTCGCTTCCGATCTTGGGGATCGGAGAGAGCAGCGACCCGGCCCAGCAGCGCCGATTTGCCGCAGCCCGCGGGGCCGCTCACCAGGGCCACGCCCACCTCGCCGCGACCGATCCACGCCACCAGTTCCGCCAGGGGTTCCACCCGACCGGTGAAAAAATCGCCCTCTTCGTTGGCGTTGATCCCCCGCGCCGCCAGCAGCAACTGCTCCACCATCACGTCCCGGGCCATCGGGTCGAACCGGGGATTGGGCAGCATCACGCCGGCATTGCCACGCATCAGCGGCACCAGGGTCTGGTCGAGTGACCGCCACTGCTTCACCAGGCAATCGATCACGTCATCGCCGCGGATGCCGGCGTTGTGGGCGCTCCAGCGCAGGCGCAGCGCCGGATCGGTGGGGCCTTCCCGGAGCAGTTGCAGGAGCTGGGCGCCGAAGACTCCATCCCGCGCCGTTTCGTAGGCCAGGGCGGCGGGCAGGATGCCGATCCAGCGCTGGGCGCCATCGCTGGGAAGGCTCTCCTCGATGCGGCGGGCCAGGGCCATCGCCTCCATGGCCCCCGCTTCGGCGAAGCAGGTGTCAAGCAGCACGAGGATCTGGCTGGCGCCGCTGCGTAGCGCCGCTTTCACCATCGCGCTGGAGGTGACCTGATGGATCTGGCCGGGGCGGCTGTTGCGGCTCACCAGATGCAGCTCGCCGTTCTCCGTGGGCTCCCCATGGCCCGCCCAGAGCACCACAAGACAGCTCTCAGAGGCAAGAGCAGCGCCTGCGAGATCCTCCAGCAGCCCGAAGGCATCCGCCAGAACTGGATTAGGCGGGCTTGGCAACACGGCGTAGCCATACCCCGCCATCACCTTGGCTAGATCCGCCACCTCCTCTGCCGCCTTCAAGGGGCCGAACGCCTGCGGGTGGTCGTAAACGCCCACCCCCACCCCGAAAAACAGATGGCTTGCCCCGGGGCTCTCGGCAGCGGGCGAGTCCAGCGGGCCACTCATGGCCCCTCCTCCAGCGGACACACCAGGCTGACAGCGCTCACCGGCGTCGTCATGGCGCCCGCGCTCCCCCCCGCGGCCCCCACCCGCACCTGCCAGGCCCCAGCCCGGGGCGGCTGGAACACACAGCCCTGGCCCGACCCCTCCACCCGCAACTTGCGCCGCTCCACGACACGGCCGCCCTCGTCCAGCAGCTCCGCCATCAGCCCCAGCGGATTGGAAGCGGCCACAGCGGCCCACACCACCAGCGGTTCCCCGAGCAGCAGCAGCGGTTCGGTGCGCACGCCAATCTCCGGCCCAGCAAGGCCGCGATGGATCACGGGCCGGGCCGTGAGCACCCCCTCCAGCTCATCGAGCACCGCCTGGTGGCTGTGCAGGCCCAGGTGTTGATCCGGTGCGTAGCGCAGACGCGGATCATCGGGGTTCAGGGCCTTCGGTGCCGCCGACAGGCGCGGCACCGTGCCATCGCCTCCCTCCCGGGCCCCCTCGATCTGTTCGCTGGTTTCGATCCGCTCCCCCACCAACCGGGCTGTGGTGGGGGTGGGCTGGCGCGTGCCCACGATCGGGTGCAGCGCATAGGCGGACGCCGCAGCTGCGTTGCCTTCAGGGGCTGCATCGAGGGCGGCATGGAACGCCACCGCATCGGCCATTAGGGCCGGATTCACACCTGGCAGGGCAACCGCGCTGATCGGCGCGAGGCCAGCGCCGGTCTGCAGACAGGCGTACTGGGGAAGAAGCTGGTGGACTGAGGGCAGGCTGCGCACGAAACGGGTGAGGTCGAGGCGCAGCGGCCCGACCGATTTCTCTACCCCATTCACCAGCTGCTGCAGGGCTGCGACCGCGCCCCGATGGGGCGTGCCGATGGTGATCAGCTTGCGGGTGAGGGCCGCACCACCCTCCCGCTCCACATACCAGCGGGCCACGAGGCCGCCCATGGAATGGCAGATAAAGATCAGCCGCGCCTCGCGGTTGGCTTCGGCCAGGGCACGCCAGCGCTCCAGGGCCGGCTCCACCACCGCCCTAAGGCGGCGGGCGTTGTAGCGGTTGGAGAGGCGCCAGTCGTAGGCAAAGGGCAGCAGGTTGGCGGGCTTGGCGGGATCCTTGGGATCGGGTGGAACCAGCGTGAATCGCTGCGTGAGCCAGTCCAGCAGCCTGCTATAGCCGATGTTGGCGCTCCAGAGTCCCGGCAGAATGTGCAGATCTGGCATCAACGCCAGCGGTTCCACCCCATCGCCGGGATGGTCATCGCCCAGATCAGCGGGGAGGGTGAGGGACTGGATACTGGCGCCAAAGCTGCGGATCGCCTGCCACACCACTCCGGCTGAGGGGGCCCAGGCTTCCTGGTCATCGCGTGCGAGGGTGCTGCCGAGGATGCCGGGCAGCACCACAACCAAATCACGTATCTCCAGACGCTCAGCTTCTCCAGACAAAAGAATTTGGCGATATAAACAGAGCTAACCCTACCGTCTTCGGGCGGATTGGCCCATGCCTCTGCAAGACCCAACACAGCCAGGGGACCAACCATCACCGGCGGCAAGCGAGACTGAAGACGCTCATCCTGATGGACAAGTGCTAAGCCAGGAAGTCTAAATGGGGACGAACGGATGCGTATCGAATTCACAAAGAATCTAGATCGGCCGCATACTCGCTGCAGTAGATCAAGCTGGCTAATGTGAAATCAGCTGCCACTCAGGGTCAGCGTTACCGCCACAACTTCTCGAACCGTGCCGGGTTGGTGGCGGTGTAGCGGGCTGGCCAGTACTGGATGCTGCATACCGGACAGGCTGTCTTAACGGGCCACCTGTCGGGCATCATCGAGCTCAATCAGCCCCGCGTAGCGCTGCTGGAAACGCCGGGCCAGGGTGACGTGACCCCCTTTACTGGTCCAGTTCCTATGAGAGCTGGTGGGTTTGGTCAGGCCCATCAGACTGGCGGCCAATGACCCCTCCATCCGGAAATAAACGCTTGACGTAGCGCGTCGTTACCGGAAGTCTCTCCCCATGGCGATGGATGACGATGAAGCAAACCCGGAAGGTCCCGACTAGCAGAGAGCACCGCCCCTGTACCGGGACAAGCGCATCGCGCGGTTTGCCAAGGGTGAGCGGGTCAGGGAATTTCAGGCTTTCGAAGAGCAGGCCAAAAAGCGCCTACTCATCCTTAGGTCTGCCGTCTCCCGCCAGGGCTTGATGCTGTTACCCAGCAACCGCTTTGAAGCTCTCGGCGGTGACCGCAAGGGGCAGTTCAGCATCCGCATCAATCAGCAGTGGCGCATCTGCTTTGAGTGGCCGGAGCACTCACCACGGCCATTCAATATCGAAATTGTTGATTATCACTGAGGGAGAACTACCATGACCAAAACAGAAAATCGCCCTGTCTATCCCATTCATCCCGGCACGATTCTGGCAGATGAGTTGCAGGAGCTGAACATGACGGCAGCCGAACTTGCCCGGCAGCTGCATGTGCCTTCCAATCGGATTTATCAGCTCATCAGCGGCAAACGGGCCATGACAGCCGATACCGCCTTGCGCCTGGAACAGTGGCTCGGCGTCGAGGCTGCCTTTTGGATGAACCTGCAGAACAGCTATGAGCTTGACTTGGCCACCGAGAAGTCCGGCGAGAAGATCAAGAAAACCGTTCGCCGCCGGTTGCCACTCCCTGCCGCCGTTTCCCCGCGGCTTGACTAGGGCAGTATACTAGTACTATCTGCAATTGGCGCCATGGCCGACCATCAGCACGTAATCAAGCAAGAAGACGGCTGGGCCGTCAGAGGAGAAGGCAATTCCCGCTACACCGCCAGGGCAATGAAAACTCAGGAAGAAGCCAGGCAACGAGCTGAGCAAATTGCCCGCAACAAAGGCAGCGATGTCATCATCCATCGCCCTACCGGTGAGATCAGGGATCGGAACAGCTACGGCAACGATCCTTTCCCGCCTAAGGGATAAAGAACTGATCCCTGGCCCTTCACCAGCAACTCTTCTCTGATGTCACTTCAGCAAAAGGTGTTTGCAGCAAAGAAAAGTGTCTAGTTTGCTGGGCCCAAACCAAGCCACCTTCGCCTGAAACACCATTTTTTTTGAGGAGGCTGGCGCTGATGTTCAAGACGGTGACTCGTAGCAGGCCCGATCTCCTCCATAGACGACCACCGCCCCGGTGGCAGCTACAAAGCGCTCGGCGTTCTCCAGCCACACCGCCTGTCTCGGCAGCTCGGGCCGCTCGGGGGGCATATCGCCCTCCACCAGCGCCGCTTTGAAGACAGTGCCGATCTCAGGGCCCCTGCCCGTCCATTTGGAAACTGCCTCGTTGGTAGCCATTGCGCTCGATGATCGCAGCGATGGTTTGCAGCGCGTTCGGGTCGAGAGTCTTGCTGCGGGCCAGGATCCAGCCGTATTTGCGGTTCGGAGCGCCAACCACGGCCCAGCGGTAGTTCGGATCCAAGCCAACAATCCAGTAATCGCCCCAGAACGGCCGCCAGCCCAGCAAACTCACCAGGCTGACCTTGAGCTTGGCGCCCGTAGCGGTGTCGACAACCTTGGCGATGCCCCTGGCCTGATCCACACTCCCGTTGCGCTTGATGCACTGATTCACCACATCAATGCGGCCATCAGGGCGCAGGGTGTATTGGGCAAGGGTGTCGCGGGCACATTGTTTCTGAAACCGGTTGGGAATCTTGGCGATTTCGTACCAGATACCTGAATAGCGGGCGAGATCAACCCTGCTCACCGGGCCAAGAACTCCACCGCCGCTCGGGGTATCAGCCTGGGGAGCGGCATAAACCCCAGGCAGCGGCAGCGGCAACGTCACCGCCACCGCCACCGCCACCGGCAGAGGCATAACAAGTAAGCCGAGGCGCTGGTTCATGCCGGTGAGGGAAGAGCCGACGGCGCGGCCCCCGGCACCACCCCCCGGGCCGCCAGGTAGGCCAACACCTGGGCCACAGAATCCTCCAGGCTTTGGCACCCCGTCTCGATGCGAAGTTCAGGGTTTTCCGGTTCTTCGTAGGGGCTGGAAATGCCGGTGAATTCTTTGATTTCACCGGCGCGGGCCTTGGCGTAAAGCCCCTTGGTGTCGCGCCCTTCACATACGGCCAGGTCGGCGGCGCAGTGGATCTCGATGAAATCGCTGGCCTCGACCAGGGCCCGGGCGCGGCGGCGGTCGTCGCGGAAGGGGGACACAAAGGCCGTCAGCACCACCACGCCGGCATCGAGAAACAACTTGGCCACTTCGCCGATGCGGCGGATGTTCTCCTCCCGGTCGGCATCGGAGAAACCGAGATCGGCGCAGAGGCCATGGCGCACGTTGTCGCCATCGAGCACGTAACAGGCCAGCCCCTGCTCAAACAGGGCCGAATTGACGGCATTGGCCAGGGTGCTCTTGCCGGCGCCGCTCAGCCCCGTGAACCAGAGGATGGCACTGCGGTGGCCTCGTTGGTGAGCCCGGGCCGCCCGGGTCACGGTGGAGTGGTGCCAAACGATGTTGGTGGCCTTGGCGGCCGGACCTTCGGGGGCCTGGGAGCTGGTCATCGGCGGCCGCGGCAACGGTGGGGATCGGGGCCATTGTCCCTGGCGGCGGCAACCGGGTTGAGCCTCAGGCCGCCACCGCCTCCACCACGCTGACGGGCGAGGGGGTGGGCACGATCCTCTGCAGGCTCAGCCCCGCTTTGGCGAGCAGGCTGGCGTACTCCGAGGGGGTGCGTTCGCGGCCGCCCTCGGTCATCACCAGCATGTTGAGATCAAGCAGCTTGCCCGGGAAAGGACCGTTGCCCGGTGGGATCACCTGCTCCACCACCAGCACCCGCGCGCCAGGGGCCATCACGGCGCGGATCTGCCCCAGGATCCGCAGGCAGTCCTCATCACCCCAGTCGTGAATGATGTGCTTGAGCAGGTAGGCATCGGCGCCAGCGGGCACTGCGGTGAAGAAGTCGCCTCCCTGCAGCACCAGCCTGCCCGCCAGCTCCGGCGGCACCGCCGTCGGCGGCAGCGCCACCGGCGGCAGCGCCACCGGCGCCACAACTTGGGGCTGATCGAACACCGTGCCGCGCAGATCCGGGTAGGCCGCCAACACCTTCTGCAGCAGCAGACCCTGGCCGCCCCCCACATCCACAAGATGGTTGATGCCGCTGAAGTCGTAGCTGGCCAGCAGGGCATCGATTTGGGCGCGGGAGTGATCGCCCATCGCTCCATCAAAGATGGCGCCGCGGCGAGGGTTTTGCTGATACCACTCGAACACCGACATGCCGTAGCGGTGCCGAAAGGCCCCTTCGCCGCTGCGCACGCTGTGGAGCAGATCAGCCCAGCCGAGGTAGTGCTCATCGCCCATCAAGCGGGCAAATTGCCGCAGCGACTGGGGATGGTCGCTGCGCAACAACTCCGCCAGTGACGTCAGCGCGAACTGGCGCGGCGCCGTTTCCTGGAAGATGCCCAGGCTGGCCAGACCCCGCAGCAGCCGGAACAGGCCATCTTCACCGGCGCCGCAGGCCTCCGCCAGCTCTTGCACGGGTCGCTCGCCGCAGGCCAGCTGATCGGCTACCCCGAGCTCGGCGGCGACGTGGATCATCTGGCTCACCCAGGCCCCTCCGACCAACTGCTTCAGCTGGTCGGAGGGAGAGAGGTCCAGGGGGCCGCCTTGGGCTTGGGGTGCGGCGGGCTGGTGGGTGGATTCGGCGGGCGCCATCGGGGTGGGAGGGAGTTGGTTTTACTCTGGCGCCCGGGTGGGTGTTGGAGCGTCTACGGCGGACGGGTTTATCTGATTCATGCGTTCCGACTGAGACCTCTTTGTCAGGCACGGGGGCCCAGGCAACAGGCAACATCACGTTGCGATTGAACTCGTCGGCGTGGTCGTGATCAACAGCAGCCAGGATCACTATCACTGATATTACTGCTGCCTCCACTATCGCCACGGGTTTGACCGAGATCTCCCTTGTCATGCTTTGGAACTAAGTCATTTGCAAGAGCTTTGAATAAAAAAATCGTCGCAAATACATGCGCAAAAAACACAAATACAACTGGCCGATTCAGGCTCAACCCCTGGAAAATGCGAACAGCGCCAAGAATCCACACGCCTCCGCTCACAATCACATCGCCCGCCCAGGCCTGTTCGCCCCAGAGCTTGTGCATTGCCAACACCGCGACCAAGGCTCCACCTGCCACCACCAGATAGAGCAGCAGAAAGTCAGGCCCGTTAAGGCTGAAAGGAAAGTTCTGATAGCCCGCCTTGCAGCCGCCCAGCACCAGGGCAAGTACAAGCGACGCCAACAGTATTCCCCATTGATTGGGGACTCGTCGTGGGGGCCGGGGCGCGGCGGCCAGCGGCACAGCCGCAGGCGACACAGCCGCAGGCCAGAGATCCGCAGGGGGGGCCTCACCGAAGAAGGTCCGGTAGCTTGCCAGCGTGCGGCGGTACCGCTCCCACATCCGCTGCCGCTCCTCCTCGCTCCCCCGCGATGGGGTGTGGTGCAACGGCTGGCCCAGCACCCGGGGGCAGAACTCCTGCCAGTAGCTGCGGGTGTCAAGCAGATGCTGATGCCAGGCCAGGTCCACCGCCCTGGAAGGGGAGACTGGATGGCCAGCCGCCATGGCGAGAAAGAGAAAACGGCGGTATTCGCCAAGCACCCGCTCGCTTTTCGCCGCCGACCAGCCCTGCTCGCAGGCCAGCTTGGCCGCGAAAGTAACCGCCCCCCCGGTGCATCCAAGCAGTAATTCTGCAGACGCAAGTAGAGATCCTGCTGGTGATCAGTGAATATTTCCCTGCCCGTGAGGTTATCCATGAGATGGTGATGCAAGGCGTTCAATCACCTTCGATGGGTATCACCAGCAAGTCAATAATGGGCCGATGGAGGTAACTGTAAGTAGATGGAAGCAGAACCTATTGCTCTGGTTCCAGCTACGTAAGCGGATCGTCGCCATGGCGGCCGCCGGGTTGATTGCGGGCAGTTCTGGCGGCACACTCTGTCAAAGCTGTTTAGAGTGCTATCGCGGTATAGCGAACCTGGCAACTCCCTTGCGGAGCAAGCTCTGCATGACTGCCTGGCCGACACGACGGCGGATCGGCGTCGAGCAGGAGGGCTGAAGGGAACACGATGCCCGCTTGCCCTTGCTGCAGGGGCGTCCGGCGTCCTCCAGTTGGCGACAGCCGCCGATTGGCCCCTGTTAGGCACCGGCCCCGTCTGGGTGGTGCCGACGCTCACGCTCACGGCGCTGCAAGCAGGGGAAGGGCTGTGGCTACGCACCGTGGTGGTGGAGGCCCGCCGCGGGGTGCGGCTGCAAAGCTTTGCCTTGCTGCGACATCGGATCAGCCAGGGCCAATGGCGGACCTTGGTGACAGGGGTTCCTGAAGCCATGCCCAACTCTCTCAACAGCAGCCCCGGCAGCTTTGAGCCGAAAGGGCTCTGGGAACGGTACTGTGGGGAAGAATCATCGAATAGAATGGCTTTCTGCATCTCGGTGGTGGAATGGCGGTCAACATCAAAAGTCCCCAGGTTGATGGACTGATCAGTCAGCTGCGCCAGATCACCGGCCGGGGTGCCACCGACATCGTGCGCGAGGCCCTGGAGCGCGAGCTGCAGCGGCAGCGACGGATCCGCCGCAGCGCACGCCTCCAGCACGATCTCTCTCCCCTGCAGGACCAAGCTGCAGCGCTGGCCAGGCCGTTTGATGCCAGCGAGCTCTACGGAGCCGATGGCCTGCCCGGATGATTCTCGACACCTCCGCCGTGATATCCATCATTCAGCGGGAACCCGGTTGGCAGCAGATTCGCAGCCAGCTGGAACAAGCAAACCTGCTGCAGATCTCCGCCGGCACCCTGCAGGAGTTGCTGGTGGTGGCCCACTGCCGCGGGGTCCTGGAAGCCGTGGAGGAGCTGTTGCTGTTGCTCGATGCCGATGTGGTGCCCGTGGATGAAGATCTGGCCCGCCGGGCTTGCCGGATCTTCCAGAGGTTCGGCAAGGGCCAGGGCCATGGCGCCCAACTTAATTTCGGCGATTGTTTTGCCGCCGCGCTGGCTGAACGGGAGCAGTGCCCGCTCGCCTGTGTAGGCGAAGACTTTCGCTCCGCTGGATTCTGACGGGTTTTGGTAATGACTAGCCAGCGCTAAATCTTTCTTTGGCCTGAAAGCCCTTGTCCGCAAGCCATGAAATCCAGTTGATTTCATCTCATTTTTTTCCGCGGTTGGACTGCTGCCAATCGCCTTGAGCCTTGGTATTGAAAAGCCGGGCGACGGACGCATCCACATCTGATTCACGGCACCGGCCCCTAATCAGTTCAATCAGCGCCTCAGCCACCACCACCACAACCACCACCACAGCCTCCGCCACAGCCACCGCCACCACCGCCATCACCACCACCACAGCCGCCGCCGCTGGCACCGCCGCCCCCATTGGTTTGGTCGCCGCTTATCTCCGGCCGGTCCTTCGGGTCGAGCCACAGTGAGGTGAACATGGTGGCGATCAGGGTCAAGGTCACAAATATCAGGGAAACAATCAAGAACCCCACCGGCCGGCCGTGTTCTAGCCCTTGCAGAAGGCGAGCGACGCCCAAGAGCCACACACCGCCTATCACGATCACCCCCAACGGCCGGGCATTCAAGCCCCGGCGCTTGTGTTGCCTCTTCACCTCCAGGCAGCCCACCACCGTCACCACGCCGTAAAGAAGCAGAAAGGCAGGCCCGTTGAGGCTGAAGGGAAAGCTCTGATAGCCCGCCTTGCAGCCGCCCAACACCAGGGCGATAATAAGCGACGCCAGCAGCATCCCCCACTGATGCGCCATCCGTCGTGGGAGCCGGGGCGCGGTGGCCTGCGGCATAGCAACAGGCGCCTCAGCCGCAGGCGCCTCAGCCGCAGGCGGCACAGCCGCAGGCCAGAGGTCCGCAGGCGGGGCCTCGCCAAAGAAGGCCCGATAGCTTGCAAGCGTGCGGCGGTAGCACTCCCCCAGCCGCTGCCGCTCCTCCTCGCCCCCCCGCGATGGGGTGTGGTGCACCGGTTGGCCCAACACCCGGGGGCAAAACTCCTCCCAGTAGCTGCGGGTGTCGAGTAGGTGCTGATGCCAGGCCAGATCCACCGCCCTGGAAGGGGAGACCGGATGGCCAGCCTCCAGGGCGAGAAAGAGAAAACGGCGGTATTCGCCAAGCACCAGCTCGCTTTTCGCCACCGACCAGCCCTGCTCGCAGGCCAGTTTGGCCGCGAAAGTAACCGCGCCACCCGGTGCATCGAAGCAGTAATTCTGCAGACGTAAGTAAAGCTCCTGCTGGTGATCAGTGAAGACTTCGCAGCCCTTGAGGTCACCCATGAATTGGTGATGCAATGAGTTCAATCACCTTCTCTGGGCACCGCCAGCGAGTCAATGATGGGTCGATGGAGATAGCTGTAAGTAGATGGAAGCAGATTCTTGTCGCCCGGATGGCAGTCAGTTGTTCGGGGCAGAGCACCTAGGCAACACCTGCGCCAGAAGCTCATGTGCCCACCCACCACCACCAAAGCGGCACACTCACTAGCGCCAACAAAGTGCTCCACAGCACCAGATGAGCCGTGCGGTCCTGATGCATACCCGCAGCCTCGGCAATCAGCAACACCGAGATGGCGGTGGGTGCGGCGGCCTGCAGAACCACGGCGTGGCGCACCAGCTCGGGCAGCCGCAGCAGCTGGCCCAGCACCAGCGCCAGCAGCGGCAGCACCACCAGCTTGAAGGCCAGGGCCGTGGCCAAGGCCCCCCTTTCCCCGGCCCTGATCGCCGCCCCCTCCGGCCGCCTCAGCATCACCCCCAGCCGCATGCCCACCACCGCCAGGGCCAGCAGCAGCACCAGCCTGGATGGCAGCCAGAGCAGGGCGGCGACGGCATCGCCCCAGGGGGTGAGGTGGATGGCCAGGGCGATGGCCAGCCCCTTGAGGGCCGGACTGCCCAGGAAAATCGCCAGCAACTTGGCGGGGGTGATCGCCATGCCGCCGATCAGCAGCGGCCCCACGCTCCAAGTAATCAAGGTGCCGACCAGGTCGTAGGTGATGCTGTAACCGAGGGCCTGGGGCGGCAGCAGGGCCAGGGCCACCGGGATGCCGAAATAGCCGGTGTTGCCCACCACAGCGCCGAGCTGCAGGCCGCCGTTGGCCAGGGATCGCCGCAGCGGCGCCACGCCAAGCAGCAGCAGGAAGCCGATGCCATTGATCAGGGCCGCCGCAGCGCCGGCGACCAGCAGGCCTCCCCCCAGGCCCGATCGCAGCAGCAACCCCACCAGGGTGATCGGAATGCCCCAAGCCACCAGCGGGGCAGCCAGCCGGGTGGGTAAGGAAGGGATGCGGTACCCCAGCAGCAATCCCAGCAGCAGCGCGGGGATCAGTTCGTAGGCGAAACGCAGCACGATGGCTCCCTTTGGGGGGATCCTCGCCTGGCTGCCCTGACTGTGCTGTGGCTTGGCTCCATACTTTGAAGCTCCCCCTATCCCAACTAGCTTTATTGCAGCTCCGCCTGCTATCTCCCAGCCGATGAACAAGCGGGCCCTCAGCGAAACCGAGATCTGCGATCGCTTCATCACACCGGCGTTGCGCCAGGCCGGCTGGCTGCTGGAGCGGATGCGGCGCGAGTATTCGTTCACCGATGGCCGCATCATCGTGCGGGGTCGCTTGGTCAGCCGGGGCCGCCAGCGCCGGGCCGACTACCTGCTGGTTTACGAGGGCGTGCCCCTGGCGGTGATTGAGGCCAAGGACAACAGCCAGGCGCTGGGGGCTGGCATGCAGCAGGCCCTGGCCTATGCCGAGGCCCTGCACACACCGTTTGTGTTCG
>JBIKMU010000051.1:0-25599 GCA_044359075.1 Cyanobium sp.
AACCGCCTGAGGGAGCGGCCACCGCCCAGGCCCGCTCAGGCCCGGGACTGAGAGCAGCGCTCAGAACTCCCTACAAGGAGCGGGACAAGAGGGGCTGTGCCTACGAAAATGTGCGACACGCTCCTAGCCCTTTGAGCGGCCACTTCGTTCGCAACGCCAAGGCGCGACAGAGCTCCTCACGCCATCAAGAGTACCGATCAATCAGCAAGTACCTGGGTCGCGATCGTTAAATCCCAGAAAATGGAGATTTCGGCGAGCAATTCCGCCGAGAGCTGGCTCAGCTGAGCAACAGTGACTACGGGGCATCAACCATTCCCCATGGGTTGAGGAACAGCAATTAGGCTCATCACCTGAAGGGGGGTATCGAACACAGGCGCCAGTGGGCCAGCAACTGGTGTTTGGCCCGCAGATCCAGGCCATTGGTGGGTTCATCCAACACCCACACCTCGGGAGCATGGACCAGGGCCCGGGCCAGCAATAGGCGCCGCCGTTGTCCATCGGACAGCTAGACGCTCTCAAACCCGAACAGCCGCCGGCTGAGGTCCTCAAACGCCGCAACGGATCCCCGCCAGGCTTCTACTAGCTGCCCCCTGGTACCTGAGTGCCTCCAGCTCGACGCGGCTTGCCCGCCTAACCTCCTGTGATTGCCCCGGCAAGGCTCACCACTGTTGAAGCACCCCTCCGCGCCCGACCTGCGCCCCCAACCCAGGCGGGATGGGGCGGTCGAGGTGCCCTTTGGGGCCAGCGGTTGGCGCACCTTTTTAAGGGTGCTGGGACCCGCCTATCTGGTGGCGGTGGGCTACATGGATCCGGGAAATTGGGCCACCGATCTGGCCGCCGGTTCCACTTACGGCTACCAATTGCTCTGGATTGTGGCCCTCTCCAGTGCCATGGCGATGCTGCTGCAGTCGTTGTGCTGCCGGCTGGGCATCGCAACCGGCATGGACCTGGCCCAGGCCTGTGCCCGCCTCTTGCCCGGTCCCTGGCGCTTGCCGCTCTGGTTGCTGGCGGAAGTGGCGATCGTCGCCTGCGATCTGGCCGAACTGGTGGGCAGCGCCATTGCCTTGCAGATGCTGTTTCGCCTGCCGCTGCCTTGGGGGGTGGCGCTCACCGCCGCCGATACCTTGCTATTGCTGGCGTTGCAACGCTTCGGCATCCGTCGGCTGGAGGCCCTTGTGATTGCCCTGGTGGCCTTGATTGGCGGATGTTTTGTGGTGCAACTGCTGCTGCTGCAACCGAATTGGGCTGAAGTGGCCCAAGGATTCGTGCCCCGGGTGGCTACTTTGAAAAATGGCAATCAGTTGTATCTGGCGGCCGGCATCTTGGGGGCCACGGTGATGCCCCACAACCTCTATCTGCATTCCTCCCTGGTGCAAACGCGCCAATGGCCAGAGGGTGCTGGCTCGCAGCGCCAGGCCCTCGGTTTCAGCAGCCTCGATACCGCCGTCGCCCTCAGCCTGGCCTTCATGATCAACGCCTCAATTTTGATTCTGGCGGCGGGTCGTTTCCATGACACCCAACTCGGACCGGTATCCGACCTCAGCCAGGCCTATGACCTGCTCTCCCCCAGCCTCGGCACCTCCCTGGCCAGCACCTTGTTTGCGGTGGCGTTGCTGGCCTCGGGTCAAAGCTCCACCCTCACGGCCACCATGGCGGGCCAGATCGTCATGGAGGGTTTCCTGCACATCCGCCTGCCCGACTGGCAGCGCCGCCTGCTGACCCGCAGTCTGGCCCTGGTGCCAGCCCTGGCCACGGTGCTGTGGCTGGGGGATCAAGCCACCAACCCCATGCTTGTGCTCAGCCAGGTGGTGCTCAGCCTGCAGTTGCCCTTCGCCGCCATCCCCCTGGTGCTGTTCTGCAGCCGGCCCGAGCTGATGGGCACGCTCAAACCTCCCCGGTGGTTGCTACTGGCCAGCTGGGCCTGTGTGGCGGTGATCGTGCTGATCAATGCCACCTTGGTGATCAACCTGGTGCTAGGCCGTTGAGCGGCCTGCCCTCCCCCGTGGCCATGGTCGAACTCCAAACCCAAGCCGGTTGCGCCCTGGCGATTGGTCGCTATCCCCGCTTCAGCTACAACGCCAATGGCGGCGGCGGCAGGGCCCAGCAGGGGCCCAGCGACGCTGACGGTTGGCAGGGCCTGGTGTTTGATCCGGCCAGCCTTGTCATTCCCGAGCTCAACTGGCGCACGACCCGCTTTCTGGGCTTGCCCCTGCCGCCAGGGTTGGCGATTGCCGTCCTGCCCGAACAGCTGCAGGGGCGTTGGCAGCAGGCCAGCGGGGCGGTGCAGTTGCGCTTCCGCGCCCGCTTTCGCTTCAAGCTGGCAGCTCAAGTGGCGGCTCCCGATCTGATCGTCGACACCCAGCTGGTCACGGCATCTGTGCAGGGAAAGCGCCACCGCGCCAGTGGCCAACCCCTGAATGCTGGCGGCGAAGCGTTGTTGGTGGGGGTGGCGACGGTGCAACCCAGCGGCGAGCCCTGGTTCGATCGTTTTCTGGGCCTGCCCGATGAAGCCCTGGCATTGATGCGCTGTCGTATCACAGCCGATTCCCATTGATGCCTATCAGGAGACATCTCGGTTAGATTAGCCAACAAAACGAGGCCATCACGATGGGCAATTCCTGGATTGATTTCTGCGAGCCCCCCCGCCCTCGCCCTCCAGGCATCGACTGGGATGTGTTTGTCTCCTACCGCTCGCTCGACCGCCTGTGGTCGATCGCCCTGTACGACATGTTGACGCAATGTGGTTACAAGGTATTCCTCGATCAATTCGTGCTAGTACCGGGGCAAGGTCTCACATCCCAGCTTGGGCGCAATCTGCAGCGCAGCGCCAGCGGGGTGTTGCTCTGGTCTAAGCGAGCCGAAGATTCCAAATGGGTGGAGAAGGAAATTGACCTGATGAGCACGCAGCAGACCAATTCGATCGGCGCAGATTTCCCCTTCAACTTTGTGGTCGCCTCTTTGGACGGGCTAAAACCACCGGGTCTGTTGGCTGGCCAGCTCTATGTGGATTTTTCCGCCTATCCCGATGGCCCCATGGGCTGTGATCTGGTGCGTCTGACCTGTGGGCTGCAGGGCAAACCCCTGAGTCCCGATGCGGTGCGGCAGGTGGTGGCCTTTGATGCCACCCTCAAAACAGAGCCGATAAGCCTGAAGGCCATGGCCAAGGCCGGTCTCTACGCCAAGATCGTGGCGCGTCTCAACAGCGACGAGCCCGCATACACCACCTCCGCCCAGATCGCCGCGATTGCGATCGATCTGCTCATCCGCGGCAAACACAACAAGGAGGCGATTGAAGCCTGTGAAGCCATGATCAAGCGCTTTCCAGGTTCGATCCGTCTGAAGCAACTCTACGGACTTGCCCTGCGCCGCGAAAAGCGACTGGATGAGGCGAATTATGAACTGAATCTGCTGCTGGAAAACAGTCATAGGGATACCGAAACCCTGGGAATTCTGGCAGCCGTATGGGCAGATCTGTGGGAGAAACGCAAGGGTGAAGGAGACCAAGCCGGCGCCCGTGACGCCCTGGAAATGTCGCAGCAGCTCTACGCCGAAGCCTTCAAGAAGGTGCCCACGGACACCTATACCGGCATCAATGCCGCTTCCAAGGCGGCCCTGCTCGGCGATGGCGCCAAGGCTGCCGAGCTGGCCGGCAAGGTGCTCGAACGGCTCAATGAACAGGCGGCTCTGCGGGGTGGCGAGCCCTCCAAGGATTACTGGGAAAGGGTCACCGAACCGGAGGCCTTGCTGCTCACTGGAGAAGGGGAAAGGGCTCTGGAGCTTTATCACGCCGCGCGGGTGGCCCACCAGGAGGAAACAGGCAGCATCGCCTCCACCGCCACCCAGCTGCAGCGCCTGCTCGGGGTTCTCAGCCTGCCGCCGGAGATCAAAAACCGTCTCGCCGCCGAGTTCCAGCTGCAGCTCGAATAGTCACAACCCCGGCGCCCCAGTCGCCGCCGGGATCGTCACCAGTCGCAGTCGTGCCGCCGCCTCACCGCGGTCCTTGAGATTGCCTTCCCAGAGGCGGTTGTAGCCGAGTTCAGCGAAAGGCACATAGGTGCGCAGTGTTTCCACCTGCACCCCCACCCCCTCGCCACAGAGCCGCTGCGGATCGCTGTCATCCCCGTCCTCTGCCATCAGCTGCACATACACAAACTTCCCCTTGGGGAAGGAGTTGCAGACGGGATTTACATCCAATAGGCGCAGCCGCTGGGATGGGGCCAGCTGGGGCCGGGCAAAGCGTTCCACCGAGAGGGCGTTGAGGGTGTGGCGCGACACCGCAATCGTGGCCAGGTTGCGATCACCAGCCGCCGCAATGGCGTCCTTGGTGATGGCGGCGAAGGGAATGCGGGAGTAGAGGCGGAGGGTGGGAAAGATGGCCTGCTGCAGGTTGGCCAAACCGACCGCGAGCAGACAACTGCAAAGCAGCAGCACCAGCGGTCGGCGCTGCTCCTGGATGGGCCGTTGCAGGGCAATGGCCAAGCTAAGCAGCAGAAAAAACTGCGCGGGCAGGAAAACCCGGGTGACGGCCAAGCCAAACGGCGCAGCCACCAGCCAGCTGAACGCCAGCAGCACCACCAGCCGCTGCCGTTCGTCTCCCCCCCGCCACAGCACCACGGCCGCCACGCCCACCGCCAGCACCAACAGCAGCCAGAGCAGCAGGTTGAGCAGCAGGGGGTACACCGGTGGATAGACCATGTCGAGCAGCGGCCGACTGGAAAAAAACAACGTTTTGGCCAGGGCGCCCAAACCCGGGGCTCCCGCCGCCCCCGCCGCCGCCGCCGCCCGCGCCGACGAGGGCCAGGCGACGATCAAGCGCCATAGCGGTTCCCTGAGCACCAGGAGAGCAATGGCGGCCAGGGCGCCCAGCACGGCCAGCGTCCTGCCATTGCACCAGCCCCGGGCCAGCAGCCAGCGGCGCCGCAGCAGGAGCAGCGCCAGCCAAGTGATACCCACCAGCAGCAGACCCGGCCAATCCACCAGGGCACACACCACGGCCGCCAGCAGGTGCCAGGCCATCGCGTGCCGCTTAGGGACGCCGGGCGTCAGCAGGCGGAAAGCGGTCCACAGAAACGCCAGGGAGGCCGCAAACAGCAACGCAAACATACGAATATTCGTGGCATAAAAAATATAATTTGGTAGCAGAATAGTGAGAATCATCACCCCCCACAGCGTCCGGCCACGGCCCAGCAAGGATCGGGCAATGCGCCAGCAAAAGCCAAGCCCGATGCTGAAGATCAAGGCATGAATCAACCGCAGGGGCAACTCATTGCCTGGGGGGAAAAAGCCAACGATGGGATGCAACAGCAAGTAGTAGGTGGGCAGGTGAAAGGGATCGGCAGCCAAGATCTCACCCACCGGTTTGGTCGCTACATTGAGGGCATAGGCCTCATCGCCCCAAAGATTCAATGCCGCCCCGTAGCGTGCGCTGATAAGGAGAAACAGGGCCAGCGGGAGCAACAGCGGCGCCATCGCCGAAAGCACGGATGACATAGGGTAACGCCGATCAGCACCAGCCCATTGGTAGTTAGATCAATTCATCCTTTCTGCGGCAGCTCGGGGGTGGCAGATGCACCACGGCTGGAGGCATGGGATCGACCTGAAAACAGACCACAGCAAGGCATATTCAGCAGTAAGTTGGCTGCTTAAGTCGAGCCCCTAGCAGGCAGGAAAGCCAAAAAAATCGCTGGCGCCTACGGCGCCAAAGGAACAGCCAAAAGCCAACAGGCAACAGGCAACAGGCAACAGGCAAGTGTAAAGATATAAAGGGTTTAAGGGTAAAGAATTAGTCCTGGGGGAGGCAACAGACGCGGAAACCGAAGGTGACGTCGCGGCTGACCGGGCGGGAGATGCTGCGGTAGGCCGAACGGCAGATCGCGGGGTGGTTGCGCCACGACCCGCCGCGCAGCAGCCTACGCACATCCATCTCTGCATCTGGATTAATCTTAGGACTGCCATCAATCGGGGTACCATGATAGTTTGGATGCCAATGATCGGCACACCACTCCCACACATTGCCATGCATATCCTGCAGGCCCCAAACATTGGCCGGAAACATCCCCACCGGCGTAGTCTGGCTTCGGTAGATACCCTTTGGCCCATCGGCATAGGTAAGTTTGCCATTGTAATTGGCCAGCTCCGAGCTAATCGTCTCACCAAAACAAAATGGTGTTGTCGTTCCAGCCCGGCAAGCATATTCCCATTGAGCTTCGCTTGGTAAAGTGTAAGTACGGCCAGTCCGCTGGCTGAGACGATTACAGAACTCCATCGCATCCCACCAGCTAACCCTTTCCACCGGACATTGGTCGATGTTGCTCTCTCCTGCCAAGAAGCGGGTCTTGTTCTCACCTTGCATGCCCTTGTTTTGGTGGTAGGAGGGTTCTAGATCCAGCCGCCTGCCCCACTGTTCTCCCGGCCGCTCCTGCCAGCCCGCCACTTCACGCCATTGGGCCTGGGTGATCGGCGTTTGGCCCAGGAAAAAACTAGCCAGTTTAACCTCATGAAGGGGACCTTCAACATCTGATCGCTCGGTTTCATCCCGGGGAGAACCCATCAAGAAAGTGCCCGCCGGGATCTTGACCATGGTGATCGCCACACCCTCGCCCAATTGCTCCAGAAAACCCTCCACCTGCACTTGGCGGCGCTCCTGTATCCAGCGATCCTGGCCTGAGCGGTTCTGCCAGCGGCCGCTTTTCCGGCGCAACAGGCAGGTGGTGGTGGAGAAGCTCTGCAAGCGAATCGCAGCAACGGTTGGCACGACAACCTCAAGCGGATCAGCCGCGACGGGCTGCGGCTCAGTCTCATTGAGAACTTCTTCCGCCTGCCGTTGTTGCTCAACAAGCTCCCGCTTTCTCTGTTCTTCCAGCTGCCGCTGCAGCTGCTTTTCAACTTGATGCCCCAACCACTGCGTTGGCGCCTTGAGGCTGACCTCGCCGATTTGCAGCGGTTGATCGCCCAGGGCCTCCAGCAGGCGGGTGGCGTTTGGTTCGTCGCCCTTGGCCAGGGCATCGAGACCCTTGGCGTAGGTGAGCAATTCCGGCTCACCGGCCAGGGGCAGCTCCAGCGCCGCCGCCAGGCCCCCCAGTTGGGCATAGGCGGCGATGCTGTCGGCGCCGCTATGGGCTTCGAGATCCCGCAAAGCCTGGGCGAAGGCGCGGGCCGCATCCCTGGGCTCCAGGTAGGCCAATGCCACCCAGCGCTGCACCGCGATGTAATCCCCAAGCAGGGTCTGGACGGTGATCCGTTGGCCCCGCTCCAGCTGCTCCAGGTGGCGCCACAGCAGCTCGGCCACCCTTGCTTCACGGCCGCGGGGTTCCTCGCGGTAGATCGAGCGCAATAGCGCCAGAGCGTGCCAGCGCACCTGGGCATCAATGCGGTAGTAATCGCCACCCAGGCAGGTTGTAAAAGGCGCGAACAGCACGTCAGCCTCGCGGCAGGGATCGGCGGGGCCCGCCAGGAAGTTGATCTGGATCAGATGCAGGATGTCGGGCCGCAGCGTTTCCGGCACCGAGGCGTGCAGCAACAACAGCAGGGGGTCAGGCCCGTAGCTGCTGGCGAAAGCGCTGAGGGCGTCATAGGCCTCTGCCGTCGTCAGGGCCCCCATCAGCTGGCGCCGCGCAGGTGGTCCATAGCCCGCGCCAGGTTCTCCTCGTCCAACGGCAGCATCAGCACCGGGCCCTCCCGTTCGATCTGGGCCGCGCTGCTGCCACCCCAGCGCCGTTCTGGCATCGGATTGATCCACACCACCTCAATGCCCAAGTTGGCGGCAGTCTCTAGAAAGGCCTTGGTGCGGGACACGCGCCGCCGGCTCTGCAGCCCGCGGGCGCTGCCGGCATCACTCAGCACCAAAAGGGCGCCGCCAGCAAAGCGACGCAGCAACTCCCGCAGCGACTCCTGCCGGGCCGTTTGCCGCGCCACGGTCGCCTGCGGCGGGGCAGCGACCCGCAGGCTGGAACCAGGCACATTGGCAAACCAGCTCAGGGCAGCGTCACCGAGGCGGCCATGGGCAAGGGAGGCTTCCAGCACCTTCAGAAACGGCTGCCAGGGGGCCATGCTGGGACTGGCATCAGCCAAAATCAACAACTTGGCGGTATTGCGCCGGCAGGGTCGCAGCACGGGGCGTAGCAACACCCCCAGCTCACAGCGGGCCCGCAGCGAAGCCTGCAGATCCAGTTCCTGTTTGACGCCAAGCCGTTGGTTGCGGCGCAAACGACGCCAGAGCAGGGCCAATTGACGCATCTGCAGCAACGGACGGGGCTGCAGCCCATAGGTGCCAAGCAGGGGCGGGTTGGCCTCCAACCGGGGCAAGCCCAGGCCCTGACCGGTGGAAGCAGGGGCGATCGCCAGCCGGACCCGTGGCGTTGCTGGGTCGTCTTGCGGCGTTGCGGCATCGGCTCCGCCAGGGTTGGCGGCGGCTGGGGCTGGGGCGCCTGGTGCGGAGGGCATTAGTTGCGCTCCCTGCTGCTGCGGGCGAGGGCGATCTTCCAGTTGCCGCAGTTGCTGGTTCAGGTCCGTCAAGGCCGATTCTGGCAATGGCGTGATCGCCGCGAACCACTGGGCAATGGTGCGATGGTCTTCCTCAGTGCGGGCCCAGAGAATTTCGGCCAACCTGCGCAACCGCACTGGATCACAGCCGCCGTAGCCGGCCTCCAGGGCACGCAGGCCATCGAGGTAATCACGCCCACCAAGGGTCGCACCGCGGTCGATCAGCCGCTGGAACAGACCCAGCAACGGCAAAGCCGCGGCACTCGCTGGTTGGGGCGTGCTGGTCACCCCGGCGCCTCCGAATCACTGGGACGCTTCCAGGTCTCCAGGTCGCGTTGCAATTTCAGCAGGATGGCGTGGTCGGCAGGTCGCAGCTCGCTGGCGCACACATTGGTCTCATCTCGCTGCTGCCAATGCAATGCCCGCACCCAATCCACCAGCTCGCTGGTGGATGGTGGCTTCTGCAGGCCAAACTCTTCACTGCGCTTACGCACGGCCAGGAACTCCCGCACCGCATGGTGGATCAAGGAATCCTGGATCTGCTCACCGCTGCGGGACAGGTTGCTCTGCACTATTTTTTCAAGCAGTGCTGGATCGGTGGGAAAGGTGAGCTGGATATAAAGAGAACGGCGTAGAAAGGGTTCAGGCAGGGGCTTTTCCCGGTTGCTGGTGATCACCACGATCGGTTTGACACACCCGGGATTGGCCTTGACGACCCGGCCGAAACCTTTGGTGGGATCATCTGCACAAAGGGCGCTTTCCTCATCGGGTAAATCGTCAATCTCGAACTCATAGCGATCAAGCACATCAAGAAGATCATTGGGAAAATCGATATCCGCCTTATCGATTTCATCGATTAACACCAGGCACGGTTTGCCACTGGCAATAGCCTTACCAAGCGGTTGTAGGTGGATGTAGGGATACACATAACGCCCATTTTCGTTGTTTGGATCTTGGGCATCCTGCAGCCTGCGCAAGGCATCGAAGCGATACAAAAGATCTTTGGCTTGGCTGGTGCTTTTCACGGTGGCTGCCACCACATCGCCCAGACCCAAGACTGCGGCAATGGCGTAGGCCAGGCGGGTTTTACCACATCCAGCTTCGCCCTCCACCAGCAATGGCCGTGAAAGGTGTATTGCCAGATTGACAATTTCCGCCACCTCCGGGGTGGTTACGTAGTCAGTCGCAGCCTCGGCAGCAAAGCTTTTGTAGGGGGAGGGGTCAGCCATGGCAGGTATTGCAGATGAGGAAGCTGAATCATTCATGATCAAAATTCCCAATTACCTTGGTTTTGAAGACGCTCGAACACAGAGAGGGGGACACCGTCGGGTATCCCGTCTTTGTGGGTGACTGCCTTGGAGATCTGCTCTCTTTGCTCATCTGTAATTGTCTCTCCATTTAGTTTAGGTTTACGATCGTCAAGCCAAGCAAAAACATCTTTCTCGAAGAGAGGTTGCAGTTGAGGCAAAGAAATCGGTTGAGTACAATCCCAATCTAAAGGTGCAGCGGCGAGCGGGTATGGTTCATGGGCCACCACAAACCAAAACAGGCGGCCTGGGGCATTGCGGCTAACGTCTTGACCAATCCTCTGCTGCAGTGGCCGCCAGAATCCTGCCGAGAACCGCTCCCAGCGATCAGGGGCATTCCCTAGAGACTTGAGCACTATCACCACATTGCGGTCTCTTAAACGGGAGACAAGCGTGGCCACCAAGTAGTCCATCGCTTCAGCCAAGGTCGCAGGTTGACCCAGTAGTTCACAGGCCCAGCGGGCAAGATGCGCCGGATCTTCAGGCCGATCCGGCTGGGAGGGAGGCAAGGTTTCGTAATCCTCATTCCATTCCTCCCACTCATGCAGGAATTGGGCGAAGTGCCGCTGGCCGTGGTTTTCCTCACCATGGATGACAAAGGCGGCGGCTACCTCCTGTTGCCTCTGCCGCAGCTCAGAGCGGTATCGCATCAGTTCCTTCACCTGTTGATCGCGCCCAATAGAGCCCAGTTCCGCATCTGAGATCCGCTGCCTTACCCCGCCCGGGCCATAAACTGCTTTCTTAAAGATGTCCTTGTTCCAATGATGGATGCTGGCACTAGCCTTGTCCCTGAGCTCCAGGACAGTCTTGAAGTTATTCATGAACCGATTATTGGCCCATTCACGAACCTCTTGAGTGAAAGACTTTTGCCGTTCCAGTGACGACTGGCGCTCTGATGGTGAATTAGGATAATCTTGCTGCAGAACCTCGTCGGCCCGCCGCTTTAGATCTTGGTAGGCTTCTGAGCCGGGCTCTGGCAGAAAGATAAAGATCGGCGGCTGCCGAGATGACCAATGCTGCTTGGCCCACTCCCATTCCAAGTGGGTTATCGATTTTGCTGATAACGGTTGATCTGGTGGTATCCAGCCGTAGCGGTGACCGAAAAGGCCCATATAGCCATCCTGATCCTTGAGTTTTTTCTGACAAACTGTCATAACAAAGGTGGCCGCTGATGCCCAATCCTCCTGGAGATGCACAGTGACCGGTACATTTTTCTCCAGAGCGTCCTTCATCTGAAGACGGTAATCATTACAGTCTTTTACCGTACAACTTAAAAAAATATTCTTAATCTCATCGTTTTGCATTGGTACTGTAGAGGGTTGCGGGAATGGGTTCAGGCAAGTGAGCTTGAAAAACTTTAAAAAATTGTCAGGCACCCGATGTATGATAGCAAAAGGTTCTTTCACCTAACCCCCTTGGAGCCCCTGGGCTCGGATCGGGACCTACCTGGCTGAGTTGGGCTGAACAGAGGTGATCTGGACTGAGCTGAACCCGCGATTTCAGTTGATCTGGGCTGAGCCCAATCAGCCGTCCACTCAAACAGCGCCAGCGTTGATCATCCTTAGGGACACCAGCTCCTCGCTCGCCACAGGCGCACAAAGCAGTAGCACTTCGAAATACATGCACTTTTGGAGCCCCAAGACTAAAGTGCCATCGACTACCAATCCCCCTGCCCGGACCTGCTGCCATGCCCAACGGCCAACCCAACATGTTGATTCTCTGGGGCGATGACATCGGCCAGAGCAACCTCAGCTGCTACAGCCATGGCCTGATGGGCTACGAAACCCCCAACATCGACCGGGTCGCAAACGAGGGGGCGAAGTTCATCCACTACTACGCCGAGCAAAGTTGCACCGCCGGCCGCGCCGCCTTTATTTCTGGCCAAAGTGTCTACCGCACCGGCCTGTCCAAGGTGGGGCTGCCTGGGTCGGAACTGGGCTACCGGGATGAAGATCCCACAATTCCTGAATTGCTCAAGCCATTGGGCTACCGCACCGGCCAGTTCGGCAAAAACCACTTCGGTGATCGCGACGAGCACCTGCCTACCAAGCATGGCTTTGACGAATTTTTTGGCAATTTATACCATCTCAATGCCGAAGAAGAACCCGAACAGCGCGATTACCCCAAGGAAGACGACCCGGAATTTCCCAATTTCCGCAAGCGCTTCGCACCCCGCGGCGTGCTGCATAGCTGGGCCAATGCCGATGGCAGCCAGCGCATCGAAAACACCGGCCCCCTGACGCGCAAGCGGATGGAAACCACCGATGATGAATTTTTAGTGGAAGCCAAACGCTTCATCCGTGATGCGGTGGCCTCCGGCGAGCCATTTTTCGTGTGGTTCAACACCACCCACATGCACTTCCGCACCTACGCCAGGCCCCAGGACATCGGCCGCAGCGGCCGCTGGCAGTCGGAATACCACGATGTGATGATCTATCACGACGAGTGCATCGGCGAACTGCTCGATCTTGTTGATGAGCTGGGCATCAGCAACGACACGATCGTGATGTACAGCACCGACAACGGCCCCCACGTCAACAGCTGGCCCGATGCCGGCACCACTCCCTTCCGCAGTGAGAAAAACACCAATTGGGAAGGGGCCTTTCGGGTACCGGCCCTGGTGCGTTGGCCGGGTCACATCCCCGCCGGTGTCAATCTCACGGGGCTGGTCAGCCACCTCGATTGGCTGCCGACGCTGCTGGCCGCCGCCGGCGAGCCGGCGATCAAGGAGAAGTTATTGGCGGGCCACCAGGTCGGCAACAAAAACTTCCATATCCACCTGGATGGTTACAACCAGCTCGACTATTGGCAAGGCAAAACCAACCAAAGCCCCCGGCGGGAGTTCTTCTACTTCTCTGACGACGGCGATCTGGTGGGCCTCCGCTACGACAACTGGAAGTTTGTCTTTAAGGAGCAACGCAAGCAGGGCACCCTGCAGGTTTGGGCCGAACCATTCACCGAGTTGCGGGTGCCAAAAATTTTCAACCTGCTCACCGATCCCTACGAACGTGCCGACATCACCTCCAACACTTATTGGGACTGGTTGCTGGATCATGCCTTCCTGCTCGTGCCAGCCCAGAACTATGTGGCGGAGTTCCTGCAAACCTTCCAGGCCTACCCACCGCGCCAGAAGGCTGCCAGCTTCTCACTGGAACGGGTGATGGAAAAACTCAGCACTGGCATCGCCAATAGCCCCTGATTAGGTAGCTCCATGCCGGCAGTCACACCCAGTGACTGCTGGTGAGGGGCAAAAACCAGCTGGGGTTGCTCTTGGCAGCAATCCCCAGCTGGACAAATATCTACCGTAAGCGCACAAACGCAAACGAAATTCTGTGGATCTCGCCACCGTGCTCAAGCTGGTGTTGCTGCTGGGCGTAGTGCTGCTGGTGGTCGGCATTGGCGCCCGGGTACCCATGCAGGAGCCGTTGTTGCTGCTGCGCCGCCCGACGCTGACCCTGCGCTCCCTGCTGGCGATGTATCTGTTGTTTCCCGCCCTCGTGCTGCTGTTGGTTTGGCTGCTGCCACTGCGGCAGGGGGTGGGCGCGGTGTTGCTGGGCTTTGCGGTTTCGCCCGTACTGCCGCCCTGGGCCAAAAAGGGAACCGCGCTGGGCGCCAGGGGGGATTACGTCATCGGCTTGGAACTGGTCTCAACCGCCGTCTCCCTGCTGGTGGTGCCACTGATGATCACGATTGCCGAGCGGCTGTTCGGCGTGGCCACCGACTTGGAACCAAAGGCCATGGTGACTGTGCTGCTGGCCACCGTGGTGCTCCCCCTCGGGCTCGGCATCGGACTCGCCCGCTTCTTTCCCCGCACCGCCCCACGGCTTGCTGCCATTGCCGATCGCCTGGGCAGTGTGGTGTTGCTACTCGGAACGGTGGTACTGCTCGCATTCCATGGCCCCAAGATGCTGGCGGTAATCGGCGAGGGCACGGTGCTGGCCATCTTGGTGGTGATCGTCTTTGGCCTTTTGTTTGGTGAGTTGCTGGGCGGACCGGATCGGAGTATCCGCAGCGCCCTTGCCTCGGCTACGGTATCGCGACATCCCGCTATAGCGCTGCTTCTGGCCTCCGGCGCCTTTCCCCAGCAGCAGCCCACCGTCATCGGTACGGTGCTGATCTACTTGCTCGCTTCCCTTTTGCTTCCTATTCTCTTGATACGGTGGCGTAAGTAAGACAATAGTGGTGGTCAGGAGATGAATTTGTACGATATTTTTCCAACTAGCGTTTCAGAATTTAATTATTGGAACCCCAAATTCTGGCCAAAATGGGGGCACGATGATTAAGTCACGTGCCTAACTCGGCCCGCATCTTATCAAGATTATCGATAGCTGACAGGATCCATGTGCAACTTTATGCAAGATTATCTTCAATCACTTTGTTGAAAAGCCATTCTGATGTTGCGTCTGGATATAATTCTTGCAACCCTCTCACCTGTACTTTCAAAAATTTCCAAAGGGGAGACAGCAAAGTTGACCGGCCAGGACCTTTGTGTTGGGAAATCCAGCGGGGTTCCATAAAAGTGATAGCTTTAGATTCCAATAGACGTAAAAAGTATTCATTGAACAAGGGTAGGTAAGATTCACTGCGTAGAATCAATGGCAACGGATGCTTGTTCATAGCAATCTTAAAAAGCTCAATTGCAAGGTTGGGTGTGGGACTGTCGGAGAGGCCCCAAGCCAAACATCTCTGCGACTTGCTATCTATCAACAAGGCAGCAAAGCGCAACGCATTCTGGCAGGGCCAAAAGGCAATATCAAAGATCCACTGCTCTTCCATAGTTTCGGCTTCCTCTGGACTTAATGGGAAAAAAGGGATCTGAACTAAGCCGCTACGAGCTAACTTTATCAATTTTCGTTCAAACGCAGCAAAACCCATGCTACATAATTGATTATGAAGACTGCTTTTAGAAACTACATGGTTATTGACTCGCAAATATTCTATCAAAGCCAGATAACTAGCGCTTTCATTGGCCTCACAGAATCCATCAATTAAATGCATAACTTCTAATATTTTTTGCTTAGCTGGACGCTTACGATAATAATATCCTGACCTTGTTATGCCAAGTAACTCACATTGACGACGTAATGAGATACGTGGATTGTCGGGCTCGGTAACTGATCTCAAGGTGTTCTGACTGAAGTTGTAGAAGTTTTTTTTTAGCCAATCAAGTTCTTGATTTAATTTGCCATTAGTGTCCTCAAGCTTAGTCAAGCTCTCCTTAATTTGAATTAACTCTTCTTGGGACCTGGCCGCGCTCGCCTGACAGTAAAGCTCTGGTAAACGTTTCACAAGTTGTTGCTTCCATTGGCAAACCTGGACTGGATGTACTTCGTAGATGTCTGCGATTTCAGCCAATGTCTTTTGCCCATTGAGAGCTTGCAATGCAACCTGAGTCTTGAACTCAGGGGAATGATTCCGACGCTTTGATCCCATTGCTTTGTTGATTAAGTCATACCGAGAGTATGCCAAAACAGAACTTTAACGATGATACTGGTCCGAATTAATAGAAACACCTAAATCTCACTTGACCCAACAGATTGTCCTGGGTTAGAAATCAGGAGCCCCTCAAAAGGCACGTTTTCAATCACTTTCTTCCCATGACAAACAAGTTTGCATTTGCAGCTGTTCTGGCCCTTGTCTGCGCTCCTGCAGCTAGCTTTGCTGGCACATCAGCAGACATCAATGCCTCTGGCACGGCCAGCTCTTTCTGCGACATCTCCAACTCTGGTGGTCCTATTTCCATGTCAATTTCAGCCAACAAGGACAAGCTGAGCGGCACAGGTACCTACTTGTTCACCGCCAACGGTGATGCAACTGTTTCCCTCAGTGCCCTGACGCCGTCTGCACCCCAAGGGGCAGCAACCTTCACTCAGTCGGTCAACCTTGCCAACTTGGTGTCAAGCACTTCCTCGACCCAGGCCGTGGATGGTGCTCCCAAAACGGGAGTGAACAAACTCTCCGGCGCCATTACCACTGAAATCATCCAAAGCAATGCTAGCGAACTGCTTTCTGCCGGAGCATATTCCCTGGCGACCACTGCCACCTGCACCGCACTCTGATTCATGAAGCGTTGTTTTCTGCTTTTAGCAGTATTATGGTCTGGGCAAGTTTCTGCCCAGACTGTTTTTCTTGATAAGAAAGAGTATGCCGTGCGCAATCAAACCGCACGGGTCAAACTCCAAGTTTCCCATTCCCGTTCAGAGCCAGTCTCCCTAACGGTTCGGGTCAAGGGTCCTACCAGTGACCCCACCAAAGCGGGTGAAGTGCTGACTGAGGGAGTTGAAATTTCACCAAGCAGCTTTAAATTAGCTCCAAACAAGATGAAAAAACTAACACTTACTCTTACCACTAATGTCACCCAGAAAACTCCTTTCTTTTTATGCGCTCTCTACATCCCACCTGTCGAACGCAAAGAAGGGCCAGGAGGCGCCACGAGTGGCTCCGCGCTTTTGGCTACGGAATCTTGCTCTCGCTTCTGGGTCAGCCCCTGATGGCGGCAGATAGTGTATCTGTTAACAACGATGCAACCTATGCCCCCCAACCAAGGCTTCAGGTTGATATGGACGATGGCAGCACATGCTCTGTGACGGACCGTTCTCCCCCTGCGCTTGTCGTCTATGGCCGCTGGCGCAAGGGGGATGAAGCCTCAAGCACAGGACCAGATGTTCCTAACATAACCAATACCTCAGGTGGAATGGGTGGAGGCGTTGCTCTGCTGGTGCCACTAGGCGGTACTGGCTACAAAAACAGTTGCAGTGCATTACTGCAACTGCAGATGAACCGCGCCAAACTGGCCTTGGCCAAGCAGTTGCTTGATGATGGTCTGATCACCGACGAAGAGATGAAGAAAACCGTGGCAAGTATGCATCGCTCACTTGGTATCAGATAAGAAACATCTTTCCAGAATGCTGACATTCGATCCCTGGAGCGATTGTCGGTTGGAATATTTCCTTGAATCATTGATTGAGACTCTGACCCGAATCCAATTGACAGCATCTATCATTGCATTTCTTCCTTGGCGACCCTATCGACGCCAAAGCATCTGCAAACTTGCCAAACCCACCTCCTAATCGCTTCCTCCCATGAAGCGATCACTATCGACGAACCTCGGAATCACGAGCCGATGCAGGTTGCTAGAGCTTGATCGGGCGCGAACTGCTCCGCTTCAGGCATCCCGCTTGCAGCTAAATACATGCTCTCCTAAAACTCTGATTGACGACTTGTCACACTTCACTCCCTTAACGGCCTCGCTGTAGCGTCGCATAGCTCTGCTCCATCAAGCCCCGGGTTTGCGATTAAGAGGGGTGACATCTTTGCGGTGAGCAGGGGTGTTCTGGATCATAAATCTAGGCTTATTATCAATGATTTTAATGGCTATTTCCCAAGGCAATTCGAATTTTAATCCCCATCATAATCCGGCTTGGAAGCAGGCACAATACCGGTCTTAAGCAACAGATTATCAATGTCAGCCAATGTCGACCAAGACCCTTGGCTTGGGGCCCCTGGACCCTGGAGCAGTCGGGAGCACAATTCTTCCAGTTGATGAGGTCCGCAATCTATAGGAGACTCATAATGAGCTGAGATCAACCTGCACAAACCAGGCAATTTAGCCAGGCTACGAATCCAGTCAACAAGAACAACCTGGGCTCTGGGAAAAACCAACCGTTGCAGAACTGGAGCTACCAAAAGCATGGAACCTGGAGTAGCCAGTAGTTCCCTTGCTTCCGATTGCCAGCCTGGTTGCCATTGGAAGGGGTAAAAACCAAAGTGACATTTGGGCTGACGACAGCCAGGGGCAAAAGAGTCACTGAAACAATCCAATAATTGACGAATTTGAAGATATTGCGGTCGTAGATAATTGGCAAATAAAATAACACGCAACCATCCTTTCTGTCTCATTTCAGGAGTATCAAGTATCGGTTCAATACCCCTGTCCCGTGCATGGAAAAGCAAAGGTAATGGATCAAGGTCAAAAATCAATGGAGGTGTTTCGGAGATTGAAACCAACGCATCGGTTACTAACAAGGTTCCAGTGATCCGATCAAAACAGGCTACTTCTAGAAACGTGCCAAGACCAAGATGCAGAGGTCCTAGGGGAATCCACTCTAAATCATTAGTATGAGGCAAACCATCTCTGAACAAAATCTTTGTACGATTAGCAGGGAAACCAAGCCACGGCGATGGAAGACGCAGCGGGAAACTCCACTGATAGTCAGAAACCCAAACCGTTGCCGTTGGAAAAGCACGAGCCATAGCAGGCACGGATAACTTATGCTCAAGACCCGATGTTGTCGGCAGAATAATCGAACAAATAGGTCCGTGAAGACCCTCTAATTCCTTTAGCTTGGTGCAGACTTCTAGGGTTGGTGTGATTGGCGCGTAGAGAAGAAGTCCCCCAGTCACTTTTATCACTGTCATGCGAATCGGAACAGCTACATACCAAATTCCATGCAGCTGTTCAAAACTCCAAATACGATCAACTACCAGTTCACGTATAAGTGTGTGCCTGACGCCGTAGGGGTATGTGGGTAATAAGGGCCACCAAGCCCATCGTTTACCGTTGAAACTCAAATGAGCATGTTCTTTCATAAGTTGGCTAGCGTCTACTTGTCATCAGATTCAAAAAAAATCAGCAAGAGTTAATATCAGAAAAATGTTGAATTGCCTGAAGAGATAAAACTCCTGGCGTTGTGGGGAGAAAGTTCTTTACACTCCAATAACCATTTCAGGATACCCATTTATACTGTGAAAAATATAAATTAAACTGTCGTTGGAATTATTCTTATCAGTGCTTTTCAAAAAAATACCACATTCATTGGTATCGGTGAGTGAATCGAGTACGAGACACTTAGGTGGCGGAATGAATCGTCGCAGTTGACGCAACAGCATCGTTAATCAAAGACTGTTCCACAGAAATCCTAGCAAACTCCTCTAAAAACCGCTTAGTCAACCTTTGAGTATGCCGACCAGGCTTGAATTCAAGCTTGAATCACCTCCTCTAGAGGGGTTCGGAAAAACCCAGAACTTATCGGCAGCGGTTCGATTGACACTTAAATGGCTCAACCCACGGCCGGAGACCTCAGGACCCCAGTGTCCCCTCTGCAGCGCCCAGCTGCATTGGGATCATCAGCACACAGAATGGGGTGACATCAAGCGACGATAAAAATCCCCTAGGGCGATGAAGTTAGTTGCTCCCTGGAAAATTTTGTACCCCAAACTTCCAAAAATTGGCTTAAGCCGAAGCGGCCCACCCCGCCTTGCCACCGCCCTGGATCCAGCCCCTTGCCTCTTGTAAAAACTTCGACCAATCGAGCCTTTCGGCCTCGGCGGCCCGGGCTACCAGCAGCGGGGCTTCCCGTTGGATCAGTGCCAGATCAGGGGCACTCACCCCGGCGGACAAGGCCAGTAAATCCGCCATGGCGTGGCCAACCACGCGGGTGAGATAAGCGGCGCTGAGGGCCTGCAGGGCACCCCCCACCAACCAGGTGGCTCCGTGCAAGCGGGCCGCCGTGAGCAAGGCCTGGCTACTCCACTCGACCAAGCCAAGGGCAACGGTGGCCTTGGCCAGTTCCAAGGCAGCCCCCCGCAACTGATCCAGGCTCCACGGGCAATCCCAGAGACGGGCCATCTCCTTCAGCATCAGTCCGTTGCCGACGGCCAACACCAGTAAATCCAGACTGGGAACCGGTGTGATTGCCACCCCCGCTGCCACAACCCACTGGGTTCGCTGCAGCAGGCGACGCCATTCCTGGCGGCGCAGCCGCTCCAGATCGGCCTGCCAGCGGCTGTGGAGGCCCTGGATGGATCGCAAGGATGTGGCTTGGCGCAAGGAACGCCCTTCCCGGTTCAACCAAAGTGCCAGGGGCCCCAGAACCTCCTGCAGGGTATTCAAGGCACCATCCCAAAGCAGCAATCGTTCGGGCTGCAGGGATGGCCACTGGCTCGCCAGTTCCAGCAACAGGGGCTCAGACCCCCTGGCGTCCTGGCACTCCACCAGCAACCAATGGGGTTGGTCCGGATCAAGGGCCTCCAGCCAGCGCAGATCGACCGCCAGCAGCGGCAGGCGCAGGTGATAAAGCAGCACATCGGCCTGGGCAAAGGCCTGGGGCCACTGCCAGGCGGAACTGATCAGGGGCAGGGGCAAACCCCAGTCCAAATGCAATGGCAAGGAGCTGCGCAGGGCTGCAGCTGCCAGGGATTGGGCCGCCAGCTCCGGCGGACGGGTGCCCGTGAGGGTCAGACGCAGTTCCGGGCGCTGCCGCGCCGCCATCAAGCCCTGCAACTCCTGGCGACGGGATTCGAGCAGACCGGCTTCCCCACCTTGGAGACGTTCGAACTGATCGATCAGCTGCTCACAGCGCTGCTGCCAACCATCAAGGCTGGAGGGCAAACGGGAAGGCCGGCCTGGACGGTCCCGGGACAACCACCACCAGCCTGCCGCCAGGGTTCCAACGGTGAACAGACTTCCCCCTTCCAGGGGCAGCCAGTGGGAGATTCCCTCACTGAGCACCATCCCCCCGCCCAGCAGCAACACAGGCGGCAACCAGGGGGCCCCTGACCATTTCACGGGCAATCCACCCAGTACGGCCCGGAGGGTTGGAGCCACCGATCGGGGCAACCTGGAGGTCTCAGCGGCAGGGGGCGGAGCGGAATCCGAAGCGGTCACGGACGGTCGGCTGGCAAAACGACGAAGCGGGTGAACCCGCCCCATGATGTTTAGCTCAGATGTCAGCGTCGACACCCTGACCGTTGCCATCCAGAACACCGAACCTGGCCGAAAAGCCCCATAAGTTAGATCCGTTGATCGCCGTGTCACCTTCGCCGGTGCCCACCCTGACGCCCCTCCCCCCCTTCCCCCACCTCGCTGCCGAGGTCAGGCGGCGGCAGCAAAGTCGCTGCCAGGGCCTTGACCTGGGGGTGTGGCCATGACCCCAGTCCCGCCCCTGTTGACCCCACGCCAGAAGCAACGGATCGAAGCCCCCATGGCGCTGCTCCAATCCAGTGACCATTGGCATGGGGGCCTGCCGGTGCTGATTTTGGACCGATGCTGGTTGCGGCTGGAGGCGATTGCGGTGGAAGAGCTGGCCAACCGGTTGCCGCCGGACACCAGTCGCGAGGCCCCTGAATTGAGCCGCTACAGCCAGCTGATCGAGGCGGGATACCCGAGTTGGGACGCCCAGCAGTGCTGCTGGCAGGAATTTGGCGCCGAGGCCTGCCAGCAGGCCCTTCGCCGTTTCTGGGCAGCCAAAGATCGCGGCAACAACGGCTGGACTTTTGCCCGTTATCTCCAGCTCCTGGCCGATTACCGCCATCGCTTTCACGACAGGCCTCGGCCCCTGCCTTTGCTGGTGCTCGCCCGGGCAGACGGGGGCCGCCGTGGCGAAAACCATGGGCTCTTCTGGCTGCGTCCGGAAGTCAGCGATAGCAACCGACCGATGCGGCACACTTGCGCCTGATTGAGACCCTGGTCATGGCCGAAGACAGCACCCCTTCCTATGGCACCCATGCTGGTGACAACCGCGAAGGCCGGGAGAGTCCCGGCCGGGGGGTCCGTCAAACTGGCCCCAAAGAACCAGGCGGGCTGCGCATCCGTCTGAGTGACAACGAAATGAAGGCCGCCAGGGCCCTTCAGGAGGCCTTCGGCCTGCGCTCACCGGTGGCCGTGCTGGGTTTTGCCCTGCGCACCCTGGCGCAACAACTGGAAGCAGGCCAACTTGATGCCCTTGTGGCCCAGCAACGCAGTGAAGGCGCCGGGCGAAGCCGCCCCAGGGGGGAAGAGGGCGCTGGCGAGCGGCGTGAGCGCAGCGACAGGGGAGATCGGGGCGGGCAGGTCCGTCAGGTCCGGGTTGATCCCTTTGCCAGGCCCAGCCGACCAGCGGTCCCGGCGCCAACCCCCTTGGCAGCGGAGTCTGCAGGGTCCGAGAGCGAAGCCGCCACTGACGAGGGCGAAGCAATGCTGGGCAGTGAAGCCCTGGAGCTGGAGACCGTTGTGACTGATGCCGCCCCAACGGATACCGCCGCAGCCGATGCCGCCCCAACGGATACCGCCGCAGCCGATGCCGCCGCAGTGGCGGCGCCGGCGCCAGCCGAGGCCGAAGCGTGAACACGGCGCCCGGTGCCCCCCCGGCACGACCGCGCGTTCTCTCCGGTGTCCAGCCCACGGGCCAGTTGCATCTGGGCAACTGGCTTGGAGCTATTCGCAATTGGGTCGAGCTTCAGCAGGACCACGACACCTTTTTTTGTGTTGTCGACCTGCACGCGATCACCGTTCCCCATGACCCCGCCCGCCTGGCGGAGGACACCCTGGCCACGGCGGCCCTCTACCTGGCCTGTGGCATCGATCCAGGCCAAGCCACGGTGTTCGTGCAGAGCCACGTCAGCGCCCACAGCGAACTCTGCTGGCTTTTGAATTGCGTCACCCCCTTGAACTGGCTCGAACGCATGATCCAGTTCAAGGAAAAGGCCTTGAAGCAAGGGTCCGACGTCTCGGCCGGACTGCTGGACTATCCCGTGCTGATGGCCGCCGACATTCTTCTCTATGACGCCGACCAGGTGCCGGTGGGGGAAGACCAGAAACAGCACCTCGAACTGGCCCGCGACATTGCCCAGCAGCGCATCAATGGCAGGTTTTCGCCCCGCGATGCCAGTGGCGCAGCAATACCCATTCTCAAGGTGCCGTCGCCCCTGATTCTCAAGGAGGGGGCCCGGGTGATGAGCCTCACGGATGGACGCAACAAAATGAGCAAGAGCGACCCGAACGAGGCCTCCCGCATCGCCCTGCTCGATCCCCCCGAGCTGATCGTGCGCAAGATCAAGCGGGCCAAGACCGATGCGGTCATGGGTCTTGAATTTGGCAACCCAGAGCGGCCCGAAGCCGACAACCTGCTCGGTCTTTATGCGCTGTTGAGCCAGCAAAGCCGCGCAGCCGCCCTCAAAGAATGCGCCGCCATGGGCTGGGGCAGCTTCAAACCCCTGCTGGCTGACGCTGCCGTAGAAGCCCTCACCCCCCTCCAAGCCCGTTATCGGGAGTGGCGGAATGATCCCGCCAGCGTCAGGGATGTGCTTTGCAAAGGCCAGGAAAAAGCTGCTTCCGTAGCCGCTGACACCCTCGATCGGGTCCGCAATGCGCTGGGGTTCCTGCCGTCAAGTCCCGGCCAGAGCTAAACGATCGACCTTCAATTGATCAGCTGCACTGATGAATTGCAGCGCTCGATGGGGGAATCCTGACCGAGCAGCGCCCCTTTGGCCCTCAACGTGTGACTCGCTGCAAATCCCAGTTCAGCCCTGGCCTGACCCGTCCGCTCCGCCACTAGGGCTGACCAGCCTAGAGCGCGGCTTGCACAGTCCCTTGCCGTTGTCCAGTGAGGCGGCGGGGGGGTTGGCCTTGTCTGGCTTTGCCCATCAAGGTCAGGCGGTGATCTTCGTGATTTTCCGTTTTGCCCTGCCGACCCCAGTTCGATCGCGCCTCCGCAACCGCCGGCCTGTTTTGCAGCCTGGCCCTACTGGTGGCGCTGCCGATCGGGGCTCGTCAACTGCCCATCGGCCCAGGTCCCTTGGGCACCAGCCAGCAGGGCCTGCGCTCCGCCCAGACCCAAGGGGGCCCATACCGGATCACCCCCGAACGGCGTGCCTTGCTCAACACGATCCGCTACGCCGAAGGCACCTGGATCGGAGGCAGTCAGGAGGGCTATCGAATGTTGTTTGGCGGCGGTCGTTTCGATCGCCTCGACCGCCATCCAGAAATCGTTGTGCAACTGGAATACACCAGTGCGGCGGCGGGCGCTTACCAGTTTATGCCCGCCACTTGGCGAGAGGCGTCCACAAAACTAGGTCTCAACGACTTCGGGCCAGCCAGCCAGGACCAGGCAGCCCTGTACCTGATGCAAAAGCGAGGTGCCCTGGCAACCTTCGACCGCCGCGGCCTCAACATTGAGGTGCTCAACCGCCTGTCGCCGGAATGGGCCTCCCTGCCAGCCAGCCATGGCGGCAGCTTCTATGGCCAACCGGTCAAGGACGCCGATGAGCTGAAGGACTTCTACTTGGCCGAGCTTCAGCGCCAGAAACGGCTCACTGCAGCGGGTGCATCGGCCGCTTGAGGGCCCGTTTCTCAGGGTTCGAGATAAACCACCCGCCCCCGTTCGTCATTGCCCACGTGCAGCAAATCGGCCTCCAGCAGCCGCTGAATCTCCTTGGTGATCGACGCACTGCTCTGGCCTGGAAGCAGATCCACCTCCAGCAAGGCGTCATTGAGGGTGAAGCCCCCTGGAGTCCGCTGACGAGCTAACTGAAGCAACTGCCTCTCCAGGGTGGGCAGCACGGGCAGTTCGTGGCCCGCTTGAGGTTGCTGTAGAAGCAAATCCTGATTGGCCTTCTCAACCATCCCGGGTATCAGGAACAGGTCAATCAATTGGCCGATGCCAAACAAACCAAACGTGCACAGCCAAAGAATGCCGCTCAGAGGTTTGCGGTTGTAGAGACGATGGACACCGCAGACCCCCACGAGGGAAAGGCACCAGAGGCCATAGCTGAACGCCACGCTGCGACGCTCGTTGAAGGGATCGAGGCGCAGCGGGCCATAACCGGAGCGAGACGCCAAGGAGGGGCAGGCACTGATCACTGGATTCTCCTGCGTAGGATCGCAATTCCCCAGAAGCGGATTCCCGTGCCTGCCTCCGTGAGCGCCGCCGACACTGGCGCCGACACTGCCCCTGCGCACGAGGCCGGCAGCATCGCCACCGGTTCGGAACCCCTGGCGATGGTCCTGCCGAAAACGAGTGAGAGTCCCGAGCTGCTGCGCATCCGCCACTCCATGAGCCACGTGCTGGCCATGGCGGTGCAAAAGCTGTTTCCCAGGGCCCAGGTAACAATCGGCCCCTGGACTGAGAACGGTTTTTACTATGACTTCGACGCCCCCGAGCCCTTCAGCGAGGCCGATCTCAAAGCCATCAAAAAACAGATGGTGCGGATCATCGCCAAAAAGCTGCCGCTTGAGCGCATTGAAGTGAGCCGGCAGGACGCCGAGGACCGCATCCGCAGCCAGAACGAGCCCTACAAATTGGAGATCCTGGCGGGGCTTCACGATCCCATCACCCTCTACACCCTTGGTGACGAATGGTGGGATCTGTGTGCCGGCCCCCATGTGGCCAACACCAGCGAGCTCAACCCCAAGGCCTTCGAGCTGGAGAGTGTGGCTGGGGCTTACTGGCGCGGCGATGAGAAGAAGGCCCAACTGCAGCGCATCTATGGAACCGCCTGGCAGACCCCAGAGCAGCTGGCCGAATACCAGCGCCGCAAGCAAGAGGCCCTGCGCAGGGACCATCGCCGCATCGGCACCGATCTGGACCTGTTCTCAATTGAGGACGAGGCCGGGGCCGGCCTGGTGTTCTGGCATCCGCGCGGTGCCCGCATGCGCTTGCTGATCGAGGACTACTGGCGAAGCGCCCACTTCGAGGACGGCTACGAGCTGCTCTATACACCCCACGTTGCCGATATTGACCTGTGGAAGACCTCAGGCCATCTCGACTTCTACCGGGAGAGCATGTTCGGCCCCATGCAGGTGGATGAGCGCGAGTTCCAGCTCAAACCCATGAACTGTCCCTTCCATGTGCTGACCTATGCCAACCGCTTGCGCTCATATCGCGAACTACCCATCCGCTGGGCCGAACTGGGCACTGTCTATCGCTACGAACGGCCGGGGGTGATGCACGGCCTGATGCGGGTACGGGGATTCACCCAGGACGACGCCCACGTCTTTTGCCTGCCCGAGCAGATCGGCGATGAGATCTTGCGGGTGCTCAACCTGACCGAACGC
>JBIKMU010000052.1:0-25526 GCA_044359075.1 Cyanobium sp.
ACCCCCCGCACCAGACCAATCGTTCCCTCCTGGATCAAATCCAGCAGCTCCATGTTCCGCTTGGTGTACTTCTTCGCCACGCTCACCACCAGGCGCAGGTTCGCCGCCACCATCCGCTCCTTGGCCCGACGGCCCGCCTGCAGACGACGACGCAACAGCGCCGGGCTCAGGCCCGCCTCCGCCGCCAGCATCTCCGGGGAGGGGGGCTCGCCACCGGCCCTGATGGCCAACTCATCCCGCAACTCCTCAAGACCCATCAGCTCCTGCACCTGGCGGCCCAGGGTGATCTCCTGCTCATGGCTCAGCAAAGGCACACGGCCGATGTCGCGCAGGTAGGAGCGCACGAGGTCCCCGTCAAGGGGTGCCATCAGACGTTGACGGGCCTGTGCCGGTGGCGGATCTTTCGACAGGGTGTCGGTCGACAAGGGGTCTATCGACAAAGGGTCGGTGGTCAGATCGAGAGGAAGCGCAAGGATCACGGGCCTTTACCCAACGATGTGTAAAGCCTAACCTAAAGAAGTGTGAATTTCTCTCATTGTTGGCGGGATCGGCAGCCTGCGCCTCAGCCGCTGCCAAAACGCGACAAAAGCCAGGAGGCGGTGCGCAAATAGATGAAAACCCCTGCCACGTCTGTGGCCGTGGTGATGAAGGGCGCCGACATCAGGGCCGGATCCAGTCCCAGGCGGGAAAAAAGCAAGGGCAGGGCGGCACCTGCGGTGGCCGCCAGGGTGGTAATTGCCACCAGGCTCAGCCCAGCCGCCGAGGCGACGAGCACGCTGCCGCCCATCTTCCAGGCCCAGGGCACAACCACCAGCGCCATCAACACGCCCAGCAAGGCCCCGGCCAGGGTCTCCCGCCCCACGGCCCGCCAGGCCCCCAGGCTCTGCAGCCGTTGGGTGCTGAGACCCCGAATCACGACGGTGGAACTCTGGGCTCCCACATTGCCCCCTGTGCCGATCAACAGCGGAATGAAAGCGGCCAGCATCACCACCTGCTTAAGCACCCCCTGCTCGGAGGCGATCACCGCCGAAGTGCCGGTATTGGCAACCAGCAAAACCAACAACCACACCACCCGCCGACGGGCAATGGTGAAGAGGCCGCTGCGGAAGTAGTCATCGTCATCGCCCGCTTGAACGGCGCCAGCGGCATAGAGGTCACGGGTAGCCTCCTGCTGGATGACATCAATGATGTCATCGACGGTGATAATGCCCACCAAACGCTGCTCCCGATCCACCACAGGCACCGCCAGAAAGTCGTAGCGCTGTATCACCCGAGCCACCTCCTCCTGGTCAGCCTCGGTGGCGACGCTGACCACTTCTCGGGTCATCACATCACCGAGGCGATCCTGTGGATCGGCCGTCACGAGATCACGCAGGGACAGGATGCCGGTGAGATGGCGTGAGCCATCAGTGATGTAAAGGCTGTAGACCGTTTCCGTATCCTTCGCCCGTCGCCGCACGATATCGAGGGCCTGGGCAGCACTGTGGAATTCCTTGAGATCAATGAACTCATTGGTCATCAACCGACCGGCAGTGCCCGAGCCATAACCCATCATTTGGGCGGTGACCCGACGCTCGGCGGGGCTCAGCCGCGTCAGCAGGTCGCGAACCACCTTGGCGGGCAGTTCATCAAAGAGCCGCACCCGATCGTCCGGGGACATCTGCTCCACCAGTTCCAACACCTCGCCAGAGCGCAGGCGCTCGAGCAGGCTCTGTTGCACTTCCGGATCGAGATATTCGTAGACCTCAATGGCCTCATCCTTGGGTAGCAAGCGAAAAGCCAACGCCTGGCGGGTCTGGGGCAGGAGGCCGATCGCCTCTGCCGCATCCACCGGCTGAACCGGTTGCAGCAATAACTTGGCGCCGTCGTAGTTACCAGCCTGGAGAAGGCTTTCAAGCTGGCGTGCCACCACCTCGGCCACAGCGGAACCTTCAACCATCGCCCCTGGAGCCCGCTGAGGCAGTTTATGGGGCGGGGCAGCCACTTAGTATGAGAGCATCCACGTACAAACCGCCATGAGCGTTAACGTTGCCGATGTGGTGGTCACCACTGCCAGTGGCGCACCGCAGCGATTGGGCGAGCTGGCCGGCCAAGTCCTTCTCATCGTCAATGTGGCCAGTCGTTGCGGTTTCACCGCCCAATACGAAGGGCTGCAAAAACTGCAGGAGACGTTCGGAGACCGCGGTTTCAGTGTGCTGGCCTTCCCCTGCAACGACTTCGGTGCTCAAGAACCCGGTGAACTGGAGGAAATCAAAACCTTCTGCAGCACCAATTACGGCGTCACCTTTCCGCTTTACGCCAAGGTCCACGCCACTGGAGCCACCACGGCCCCTTATGACACCCTGACCAAGGTGGAACCGGCCGGTGATGTGGCCTGGAACTTTGAGAAGTTCCTCGTTGGCCGAGACGGCACGGTTCTGGCCCGTTTCAAGAGCGCTGTGAAGCCCGATAGCGCCGAACTAACCTCTGCCATTGAAACAGCCCTTGCCGCCTAAAGACCTAGAAGGTAAAATAAACTTGAAACCTTGGCATTCAAAGATTAACCATGAAGTTTATAATTTATAGTGCGCCTGGCAAAACCGGAGGAATTGAGGCACTCCATCAGCTATGCGACATGTTAGTTGCAGAAGGCGCCCAGGCATCGATCAAATATGTAGAAGAAAAAGCATGCACTCTCATTCCCACTGACACGTCGGAATGTTTTTATATCGATAGATATCCACGACTTTCGCTTTGGGACAATTCCGATCTTGACCCAGATTCTGTTGTTGTGATACCTGAGGTGTGGGCGCTGCATGCTTTACCGATGGCGGCCAAAAGCAATGTTCTGATTTGGTGGCTTAGTGTAGATAATGGCCTCCTAGCCTTAGGCCAATTGCGCAGGCGAATCGATCATCTGCGAAGCCATCCAAAGATTTATCACGCATATCAATCTGAATATGCCAAGCAATTCTTGGGCGCATTGGGCTTACGATCTGTTGACCTGCCGCTCTCAGATTATATCAATATCCCTCTCAACCCTGAAACACACAATTTCACTTCCGAACCTCGCAAGAAAGTACAACTCTGTTACAACCCGCTCAAGGGTTCCTGGTTGGCCAGTGCCTTTGTGACTGCCCATCCTGAGATCAGTGCTATACCGCTGATCAACATGGCTTCAGATGATATTGCTCGCACTCTCAGACAATCGGACGCCTACATCGATTTCGGCTTCCTGCCAGGCAAAGATCGATTTCCAAGAGAAGCGGTAAAGCAGGGAACTCCAGTGTTCCTGAGACAATCCGGAGACGGCGCATACCCGGCTGACTGGGAATTTCCAGAGACCGCCTATTTCAACACCCAGGACTGTTTCGACGGAACTCTTGTGCATCGCCTCCTCTCATTGTCCAATGAGGATTCAGGCTTGCCTAACTGGGATCGGGCAAGGGAGAAAGTGGAACAAGAAAAAGCTATTTTTCAACAAGAAGTTAAAAATCTGATCAGCAGACTTACAAGTCATTCTCTGTCAAAGCCAGACCAAGAGATTGCATACCATCTGGACCACGCCCACTTTCACGTGGATGAGCTTTCCTATACATCCAAAGAATTGTTCGCCATCAAGAATAGTACAAGCTGGCGATTAACCTCTCCTCTGCGTAAGGCAGTAGGCTCGGTGAGCTCCCTAAGCTCGGGCATTACTAAAGCTCTAAAAAATTCATAAATTTACTGACTAATCCAACTCAACTTGTATGCTTCTGTATGTCTCTGCATGCATCCCGCTAGAAATGGATTCAAGCCTTGGTCCAGCCTCTTATGGCATGGCCCGACGCAGTCATTGCCTCTACCTTGAGCCAGTGGTGCCCATCGGATGAGAGCCATTCGCGCAGTACCTTGAGAGGTATATCTGACTGTAGCCGAATAAGCACAGGCGCCTGATGTTGGGGTGCACATCGAAGGATGGCGCAGGCTGCGCTAATCCATGGCTCACTCTCACGTTCCCTTCTTCTCACCTCGGGAAGATGGTAATGGCTTCCTCCGGCTGGCAAGCCTGCCGGGGCCATTAAGGCGAAACCAAGTAGAGCAATGAAGCGCCATGTGCTCCAATGTCGCTGTAGAGACATCGACGACCAAGAAAAGGACATCAGATATCGAGCTGGGCGAAATCAAGGTCGGCGCTGTGGGCTTCGATGAATTCCCGCCGGGGGGCCACCTTGTCGCCCATCAAAATGGTGAAGATGCGGTCAGCCTCGGCAGCATCTTCAATCTCAACCCGTTTCATGGTTCGCGTACCAGGATCCATAGTGGTTTCCCAGAGTTGCTTAGGCATCATTTCGCCAAGACCTTTAAAGCGCTGAATGGTGTAATTAGCCTTTTCGCCGAATCCGTCGAGCATTTTCTTGAGGTCGGCTTCGTTGTAGCAATAAGCATGATTTTTACCCCGCTCAACCTTGTAAAGGGGAGGGCAGGCGATATAGATATATCCTCCTTCCACCAGAGATTTTTGATAGCGATAAAAAAACGTTAGCAACAAAGTACGGATGTGGGCGCCATCCACATCGGCGTCGGTCATGATGACTATTCGATGGTAGCGAAGATTTTTTTCATCAAATTCCTCGCCTTTGATACCCAGGCCTAAGGCGGTGATCAAGGCCTGGATTTCGGTATTTTTGTAGATTTTAGCATCATCAGTCTTCTCGATATTCAAGATTTTGCCTCGCAGGGGCAAGATGGCCTGAAAGCGACGATCTCTGCCCTGCTTAGCCGAACCGCCGGCGGAATCCCCTTCGACTATATAAATCTCCGACTCGCCCGGATCCCTGGAACTGCAATCCGCCAACTTGCCAGGCAGAGTTGAACTTTCCAGCACCGACTTGCGTCGCACCAGCTCGCGGGCACGCCGGGCTGCTTCAGCAGCGTTGAAAGCCTGGATGGCCTTCTCAAGAATCAGATCGATGACGGTGGGATTGAACTCGAGATACTCACCCAGGGCCTCGCCCACCAAAGTATCGACGATGCCACGAACTTCCGTATTGCCGAGCTTGGTCTTGGTCTGGCCCTCAAACTCTGGATCGGGCACCTTGACCGACAGCACTGCGGTGAGGCCCTCACGGATATTCTCCCCGGCAAGATTCGTATCACTATCTTTACGCTTGCCTCGCTTCTTTGCGAATGCATTCAGCGTACGCGTAAGGACCGTCTTGAGACCCTCAATATGGGTGCCGCCATCGACGGTACGAATGTTATTGGCAAAGCCGAGAATACTGTCTGAATAGGCATCAACGCACCACTGCAAAGCAGCTTCGACTTGTACGCCTTCCTTCTCAGCATCCACATAGATGATCTCAGGATGCAGGGGATCCTTTTCGGCATTCATATACTCGACATATTCCTTGATGCCGCCCTCATAGTAGTAAATCTCCTCGTGGGGGCGGCCATCGGCTTCGAGAGCATCGACCCGCTCGTCTTGGAACTGAATCCTGACTCCGCCATTGAGATAGGCCAATTCCCTCAGCCGTGCCGAAAGGGTGTGGTAGTCAAAGACAATGCCAGAGGTGAAGATTTCGCTATCGGGTTTGAAACGTACCTGGGTTCCTGTGCGTTCCGGATCAGCGGCCGGTTCCGAAACCAGGGTGCCAATGGGGACGCCCCGTTCAAAACGCTGGCAGTGCTTCTGGCCTTGGCGATGGACGGTCACATCCACCCATTCACTCAGGGCGTTGACCACGGAAATCCCGACGCCATGGAGCCCGCCGGACACCTTGTACCCCCCAGCCCCGAACTTGCCGCCGGCGTGGAGCACGGTAAGCACGGTCTCCAAAGCGCTGCGACCGGTGCGGGGATGGATGTCGGTGGGAATGCCACGGCCGTTGTCGGTGACGCTGGCGGAGCCATCGGCATGGAGCACCACCTCAATGGCGGTGCAGTGGCCCGCCAAGGCCTCATCCACAGAATTGTCGACGACCTCGTAGACAAGGTGGTGCAGCCCGCGCGGGCCGGTGGTACCGATGTACATACCGGGCCGCTTTCGCACCGGCTCCAGGCCTTCAAGCACCTGAATTTGTTCGGCGCCGTAGGCGGCATTGACCTTGCTGGCGTCGCTCATTCGGGAAATCCTGCGGGCAGCCGCTTCAGGGCCCGAAAGGCCTCTGCTCAAGCCTCACTCTACCACTGGGGCCACCAGGCGCCAGCCAGGGCCCTCTCAGGGGCGATTCAAGGCTTAGATGCAATCGCCCCGTCCATGCGTCCCCGAAGGAGGCCGGCCAAACTGGCGAGATGACCCACCCCTCGCCCCCCCTCGTCATCGCCCTGATGGGCCCGACTGCGGGCGGCAAGACAGCCCTGGCCCTGGAGTTGGCCGAAGACCTTGATCTGGCAGTGCTTTGCATCGATTCTCGCCAGCTCTATCGCCAGATGGCCATCGGGACCGCCCAACCCACCAGCGCTGAACGGGCCCGGGTCCGTCACGAACTCCTCGACCTGCGGGATCCAGACCAGCCCATCAACCTGCAGGAGTTCACGGTTCTGGCCAGGGAAGCCATCGCAGCGGAGCACCGCCGCCGCGGCGCCGCCCTGCTGGTGGGTGGCAGCGGCCTCTACCTCCAGGCATTACTGCAGGGACTGAGCCCACCGGCGGTTGCGCCGCAACCGCACCTGCGGGCCCAGTTCGGGACCCTGGGCCAGGCCTGCTGCCATGCCCTGCTGGCCGGCGCTGACCCCGGCTCCGCTGACCGCATCGCCGCCGCTGATGCGGTTCGCACCCAGCGGGCCTTGGAGGTGCTCTTCGCCACCGGACGTCCCGCCTCCCAGCAACGCCACCGCCACCCCCCGAATTGGCGGGTGCTGGAACTGGGACTTGATCCCCCAGACCTTGGCGAACGCATTAGCCGCCGTACAGCGCAGATGTTTGCAACAGGCCTGGTGGCCGAAACAGAGGCACTTTTGGCCCGCTACGGAGCCGACTGCCCGCTGTTGCAAACAATTGGTTATGGAGAAGCGAGTCGCCTGCTGGCCGGCGAAATCGACCGCCAGCAGGCTATCTGCCTAACGGACAAGCGCACTCGTCAATTGGCCAAGCGCCAGCGCACCTGGTTCAGACGCCAGCACCGGCCCCACTGGCTCCAAGGTGCGGATGTGGCAGCGCAAGCGCGTCAACTGGCGCAGCAAGGTTTAGGGTGAAACCTAACTCGCCCCTGTGAATGCCTCCCCGTCCCCGTTTTGATCGCCGCGCTCCTGTGCGGGAGCTGCCCAACATCAACGACCGCATCAGTTATCCCAACCTCAGGGTGGTGGATGCCGACGGGAGCCAACTGGGAGTCATCACGCGTGAGGCCGCCCTGGATGTGGCCCGTGATCGCGAGCTCGACCTGGTTTTGGTGAGCGAAAAAGCCGATCCACCGGTCTGCCGGATCATGGATTACGGCAAATACAAGTTCGAACAGGAGAAAAAAGCCAAGGAGGCCAAGAAAAAATCGCACCAGACCGAGGTCAAGGAGGTCAAGATGCGTTACAAAATTGATTCCCACGACTACCAGGTACGGATTGGTCAAGCAGTTCGCTTTCTCAAGTCCGGCGACAAGGTCAAGTGCACGGTGATCTTCCGTGGTCGGGAAATCCAGCACACTGCCCTGGCCGAGCAGCTTCTGTTTCGGATGGCCCAGGACCTGGCTGAAAATGCCGAAATCCAGCAGCCCCCCAAGCGAGAAGGCCGCAACATGATCATGTTCCTCAGCCCCCGTCGCCTGCCAGGGGGCAAGGTCGTGGCCAAGCCGTTGTCCAAGGCCGAAGGCAAGCCAACCGAGCTGCGCACCATCGAAACCAGGGTCATAGAGACCAAGCCCAGCCCAGCCCTGGTTACGGAAGATACGGAAGTGGCCACATCAGCCTCCTGAACCCAGCCTGACCGACCCCCTGGCTGTGGCAAGTGGTTCGGTTCAGCCAAGGCTTTCGCCGAAAAACTTCAACATTTCAGCCCAAGCGAGGGCCGCGGATTCGGGATGGTGGTCGGCGCGCTGGTCACATAGGAAACCGTGGCCGCCTGGCAGCAGCAACAATCGATGGGGCCCTTGGCCGCTGGATTGCCGGCCTGCATTGGCTGCGCTCAGGGCCTGGTCCAGGGCCGCCACATCCCGGGGAGGAATCAAGGCATCTTGCGTCCCGCAAACGCACAGGAGCCGGCCTCGCACCCCAGCCACCTCGTCGAGGGTGGGAGGGCCACCCCCGGGTCGCCCACTGGCCACCCCGGCGCCGTAGAAGTCACAGGTGGCGGCAATCCCAGCAAGGCTGGCGGCCAACAAGGCGACATGACCGCCAAAGCAAAAGCCAAGGCAACCGATCGGTGCCCCAGGGGCCCCGGAGGACCCCAGGGAGCCTTGCAGCCAACGCCGGGCTTGGTCCAGATCCCGTAACAGCTCAGGGGCCCTGGTGCGCTCCTTGTGGGACCTGCCCTCAGCCAGGGACTCGGGGCTGTAGTCGAGGTCCAAGGCGGGCGCGGTTCGACTGAACAGGGGCAGGGCCAGGGCCCCATACCCTGCAGCCGCCAAGCGATCGGCCACCCCCCTGACCCAGCCATTCACGCCGAACACTTCGGGCAGCACCAGCAGGCCGGCCCGGGGCGTGCCTGAGGGGGGCGCCCACCAGCAGCGCAGCGGCACCTCCCCGGGGTGCTGCGGGGGTATGGAAACCCAGTGGCTCTCGGGAACGGCAGCGACGCGCAGGGGGACGGTCAAGGGCACAGCGGGCAACCGGCACATGGTCCTATGCCAACGGGGCAATTGTCACCGGGGCCAAAGCTCCTTAGGGTGGCCAGCAGACCATCTGGCCCACGGCGTGCGATTCCACATTCAGCAGGAAAGCGACATCCCGGCTTCGACGCAGCTGTACAACCAGATCTGCTTCGCCATTGCCGCCCGTCACTACCCCCCGGGGCACCGGCTGCCAAGCACCCGCCAGCTAGCCATGCAGACCGGCCTGCACCGCAACACCATCAGCAAGGTCTATCGCCAACTGGAGACCGATGGGGTCGTCGAAGCCATGGCCGGATCGGGCATCTATGTGCGTGACCAGCAAAAACCACGGGAAATCAAGCCGCCGCCGGGCCTGCGCAGCAAGGCCCTGCCGGATATTGATCGGGAGGTGCGGCAGAGCATCGATGGCCTGCTCAACGCCGGATGCACCCTGCAGCAGGCCCGCGAACTGCTGACCCGGGAAGTGGATTGGCGACTGCGTTGCGGCGCCAGGGTGCTGGTGTCGACCCCACGGGAAGACATCGGCGCCTCGATGCTGATTGCCGAGGAGCTGGAACCGAACCTGGACGTGCCCGTGGAGGTGGTGCCCATGGAAGAGCTGGAGGCCGTGCTTGAAAGCTCCAGCAAGGGCACCGTGGTGACCAGCCGCTATTTCCTGCAGCCTGTGGAGGAGATCGCCCAGCGCCACGGGGTGCGAGCCGTGCCGGTTGATCTCAACGATTTCCGCCACGAACTGGATTTGCTCAAGGAGCTGCGCTCTGGCAGTTGTGTGGGGCTGGTAAGCATCAGCCCCGGCATCCTGCGGGCCGCCGAGGTCATCCTGCACTCGATCCGGGGCAATGAGCTCCTGGTGATGACAGCCAATCCCGATACCAGTAGCCGATTGCTCGCCCTGCTGCGGGCCGCCAGCCACGTGCTTTGTGATCGGCCCAGCTTGCCCTTGGTGGAGCAGACCCTGCGGCAGAATCGGGCCCAGTTGATGCGTCTACCCGTGGTGCACTGTGCCCGCAGCTACCTGGGCACCGCCACCATCGACCAGCTGCGCAAGGAGATCGGCCTCCTGGCGGTCTGATGCGCTCTTTCACCACCATCCTCCAGGCGATGGCGGCCGATCTGGCCATCATCAAGGAAAGGGATCCCGCGGCCCGCAGCACCCTGGAGATCCTGCTTTGCTACCCGGGCTTCCATGCCTTGGTCATGCATCGCATCAGCCACCGTCTGTGGCGATTGCGGGTTCCCCTGCTGCCACGGCTGCTGAGCCAGGTGGGCCGGCTGTTCACCGGCATCGAAATCCACCCGGGCGCCCGCATTGGCCGTGGCGTCTTCATCGACCATGGCATGGGGGTGGTGATTGGCGAGACCGCGGTCATCGGCGACCACTGCCTGCTGTACCAGGGGGTGACCTTGGGCGGTACCGGCAAACAGCACGGCAAACGTCACCCAACCCTCAAGGAGAATGTGGTGGTCGGTGCCGGTGCCAAGGTGCTGGGGGCGATCACCGTGGGGGCCAACACCCGCATTGGCGCCGGCTCCGTGCTGCTGCGGGATGTGGCCTCCGACAGCACTGTGGTGGGCATCCCCGGGCGCGTTATTCACCAATCCGGTGTGCGCATTGATCCCCTGGCCCACTCGGCCCTTCCCGATGCGGAAGCCAGGGTGATCCGCAACCTGATGGAACGCATCGACAACCTCGAAAGCCAGGTAAGCCAGTTGCAGGGTTGCCTGCGGGAGGTGGCGGCGGGGCGCCCCCTGCTGGAGGCCTGCGCTGGAAAAGCGCAAAACCTGCGTGACCGAGAAATCCTGGAATTTCTAGGTGAGGGTATAGCTCCACCATCCGCCACGAGCTGACCGACCCGACAGACACCCTTTAACGTTGCCGGTTGCGCGGGCGAGGCAAACCACCATGGCCCATCTGCTGATCACCGGCGGTGCGGGCTTCATCGGCAGCCACGCTTGTCTGACGCTGCTGGAGGCGGGCCACTCGCTGGTGGTGGTCGACAACTTTGAGGGCAGCTCAGCGGAACCCCTGCAACAAGTGGCCGCCCTGGCTGGTCTTGGTCCCCTGGAACGGCTGGCTGCGGCCCACTGGGGCACAGCGGACGAGCCCCGACGACTGCTGGTTCTGCAGGGGGACATCCGCTCCAGTGGCGATTTGGACAGGGCCTTCCAAGCCTCCAGCACAGCCGTGGTAGAGGCGGTGCTGCATTTCGCCGGCTTGAAGGCGGTGGCTGAATCCGTGGCCGAGCCGCTGCGCTACTGGGACACCAACGTGGCTGGCAGCCGCTGCCTGCTCCAGGCCATGGCCCGTCAAAACTGCCGGACGTTGGTGTTCAGCAGCAGTGCCACCCTCTACGGCTTCCCTGACTCGGTGCCAATTACGGAAAGTGCGCCGGTGCGACCACTCAACCCTTACGGCCACACCAAGGCGGCCGTAGAGCAGATGCTGGCGGACCTGGCGGCCAGTCAAGCCGGCTGGCGCCTGGCCAGGCTGCGTTACTTCAATCCCGTCGGCGCCCATCCCAGCGGCCGCATCGGTGAAGCCCCCCTCGGGCAACCCAGCAACCTCTTTCCCCTGATCAACCTGGTGGCCCAAGGGCAAAAACCGTGTTTGAGGGTTTATGGCAGGGACTGGCCCACGGCCGATGGCACAGGAGTGAGGGATTACATCCATGTCATGGATCTGGCCGAAGGCCACCGGGCGACTGTGCACAGACTGCTCAACGACCCTCCCCAACTCCTCACCCTCAATCTGGGGAGTGGCCAGGGCCATTCGGTGCTCGAATTGGTGCGGGTCTTTGAGAAGGTGACGGGCCGGCCGGTGCCCTGGGAAGCTGCCGATCGGCGCCCTGGAGACAGTGCCTGCAGCATCGCCGACCCCTCGTTGGCCAAAAAGCTGCTTGGCTGGGCCACGACCCGTAATCTGGAGGACATGTGCCGAGACGGTTGGAGGTGGCAGAGCAGCCACCCCCATGGGTACATAAAAACCGACGAAACGGTTGGGACCTGAATTCAGGCGGAGGTGACCTCCTGGGGAACCTGGGGCTGGAACATGAACATAGAATATATAACGTTACGACGCATCTGAGTCATCATCTCAAGGAACATATCATAGCCTTCATTCTTGTATTCAATCAACGGATCCTTCTGGCCGTAGCCCCGCAGTCCGACGGATTCACGCAAGGAATCCATGGCCTGTAAATGCTCGCGCCAGAGGGTATCTATTTGCTGCAGCACAAAAAATCTTTCGGCTTCGCGCATCAGGCCGGGACGCACCTGATCCACCTGGCCTTCCTTGATGTCATAGGCATTACGCAACTGCTCCTGCAAAAAGGCCTTGAGTTCATCGATGGAAAGTCCCTGAAGTTGCTCGGGCTGCAAATCCTGGAGCAGATAGATAAATTCCTTAACCTTGTCCAGAAGGCGGGTTAGGTCCCATTCTTCCGGGGGCAGATCGGGATTGACATAGGCATCAACAATTTCATTGACAGTCTTTTCGCCAAATTCAATTACTTGTGACTTGAGTTCCTTACCCTCAAGCACCCGACGCCGCACACCATAAACGGCCTTGCGCTGATTATTCATCACCTCATCGTATTCGAAAACCTGTTTACGAATGTCGTAGTAATAGGTTTCGACCTTCTTCTGGGCCCCTTCCAAGGAGCGGGTCAGCATGCCGGATTCGATCGGCATGTCCTCCTCAACCCGGAAGGCGTTCATGAGTCCGGCCACCCGCTCTCCGCCAAAAATTCGCAGCAGGTTGTCCTCCAACGAAAGGAAAAAACGCGTACTGCCTGGATCCCCCTGCCGACCGGCCCGACCCCGTAACTGATTATCCACGCGTCGGGACTCATGGCGTTCGGTGCCGATGACATGCAAACCGCCAGCCCTACGGACCTGCTCCTCCTCCTGGCGCACGACCAAGTCGTATTCGGCCTTGACGCGGCCGATCATCTCGCGCATCCAGGTGATTTCCGGATTGTCCGAGGGGGCCTTTTCAGCCGCCTGGGCAATGCGATCTTCGAGTTCGAGCACCGAGAGGCTGCGCTCACCCCAGGTCTTGACGAGGTGGCTGGCCAAAGCCGAGAGATCGTGCTCGGTCTCGGCTGAGAGGGCACAGGGGAAAAGGGTGCCCAAGGCCCTGGCCTCGCTCGGGGGCAGGGCAGCCGCGAGGGTAGCCTCGGCCCCAAAGCCAGCGGCGGGCGAGGCCGAAGCGGGCAAGGGCACGGGGGGCAAGTTGCTTTCATCTTGTCGGACCAGCCGATTCAGTAACACTTCGCGCAACTTGAGACGGGCCATGTAATCGCTGTTGCCACCGAGAATGATGTCCGTACCCCGTCCAGCCATGTTTGTGGCGATGGTGACGGCTCCGGCACGACCGGCCTGGGCCACGATTTCAGCCTCCCGTTCTACATTCTCGGGTTTGGCATTAAGCAAGTTGTGGGGAATCTGCTGCTCAGCCAGCAGGCTGGAGAGCAATTCAGACTTCTCGACGCTGGTGGTTCCCACCAGAACTGGGCGACCGCCACGGTGAATTTCGGCCGTCTCCAGGGCCACGGCGCGCCACTTGGCTGTCTCGGATTTGTACACCTGATCGGTCCAATCGGAGCGGGAGCGAGCCCGGTTGGTGGGCACCACGGCCACCTCCAACTTATAGGTTTTTTCGAATTCCACTTCTTCAGTCTTGGCGGTGCCGGTCATACCGGCAAGGCGCGGATAGAGCAGAAAGAAGTTTTGGTAGGTAATGCTGGCCAAGGTCTGGGTTTCGGGCTGGATAGGCAGCTGCTCTTTTGCTTCAATCGCCTGATGCAAGCCATCACTCCAGCGGCGACCAGGCATGACCCTGCCGGTAAATTCATCAACGATCACCGCATCCGTACCGCGAACGATGTAGTTGACGTCGTTAACGAAAAGCTCCTTTGCTTTTAAAGCGTTATTGATAAAGTGAGCCCATGGGTCCTTCGGATCAAATAGATCTTGCACCCCCAGCAACTGCTCGGCCCTGGCATATCCTTCATCAGTAAGGGTAACGTTCCGCTGCTTCTCATCTACTTCATAATCACCCTCTGGGTCAATACCATCCTTACCCATTTCGGCAGAACGAATTAACTGACTGGCAATTTCCGCCGCTGCTCGGTATTTCTCTTGAGGACGTTCAACCTGTCCAGAAATAATTAGAGGCGTACGAGCTTCATCGACAAGAATCGAATCGACTTCATCAATGATACAAAAGTGGAAATCACGCTGCACCACTTCTGCGATGTCATTCGCCATGTTGTCGCGCAGGTAATCAAAGCCCAGCTCTGAGTTCGTGGCGTAGGTGATATCGCAGCCATAGTTGCGCTGCCGCTCAGACGGAGGCATTTCCTGCTGAATCAAACCGACGGAAAGCCCCAGGAAGCGGTGCACCTGGCCCATCCACTCGGCGTCGCGGCGGGCCAGGTAATCATTGACCGTGACCACATGAACCCCGCGCCCCGTCAGGGCGTTGAGGTAGGCGGGCAGGGTGGCCACGAGGGTCTTGCCTTCACCGGTCTTCATCTCGGCAATCTGGCCGTCGTGCAGGACCATGCCGCCAATCAGCTGGACATCAAAGTGGCGCATGCCAAGCACCCGCTTGCCAGCCTCGCGGACCACCGCGAAAGCCTGGGGCAGCAGTTCGTCCAACAATTTGCGCTCCCGGTTGGCGCTGGCTTCTGGAGTGCCACCGAGGCTGCGAGCCTGGTCAAGCTTGGCGCGAAATTCGGCGGTCAATCCCCGCAGCTGATCATCGCTGAGGGGGGTGATCTCCTCCTCGAGCAGGTTGATGTCGGAAACAATCGGCTGGTAGCGCTTCAGCTTGCGGGTATTGGGGTCACCCAGCAGCAGCTTGAGCATGGAGAAGGCCTGTCCGTACTTGCTTACCCTACCATCGCAAAACCGTGGCCGAGAGCGAAGAAACGTGCTGCTGCAAGGGTTCTCGGCGTCCCATTCGTCGGGTATCCGCACCTGCAGGGGCGCAGGGCGCCGGCCCTTTAGCAGCACCGATTAAGGCCTGGAGTCGTGAGACTACTGAGACAAGAGGGCCGTCACAAACGTGCCATCGTGCTGTCCGGATCCGCACGCGGTTGCTTGGCCAGCCAATTCATTGCCGACAGCTGGCGCCTGCGTTGCGAGCGAAGGACATCGAGCCAATTGATACAATTCCAAGAACGTCTAGGCATTCTCATGAGACTAGCGATCCTGGTAGTTTCACGCACAGCGAGTCTGCTCAATACCTTTCTGGCCTCCCTGAATCAGGCCTGCAGCCTCAATCCCCTGGATGTAGAAATACTATGCTCGTGGAATGGGTCCAGCGAAGAAGAGAGAAAAATTTCCAACTCGAGTCGTTATGATTTTCACATTGCCCAACGGACTCCCTATCATTTTGCTAGCAATATAAATAGCCTTGTTCGTCTATCCAATGCCCAACTGGTCATGGTAGCAAACGATGATCTTATTCTTGATCCTGGCTGTGTAGATGCCGGCATTCGCATCCTGGAAAGCCGATCTGAGATTGGCCTGGTGGGCGCCGTCCTGCGGAACAAGGCCGGTGAAATAGGCCATGTGGGCATCAACTTTGACTTGAGAGGTTCGGCCTACCACATGTTGGATCAATTGGTGCCGGCCAATATTCCAGAACTAAAGACCACTGGTCCGGTGGTGGCTGTCACCGGGGCGTTGCAGTGGATAAGACGAAATGATGCCCTAGCCACTCCTCTAAATGAGAGTTATCGAGTCTGTGGAGAAGACGTGGAGCTCTGCTTGGATCTGCAACAGCAGCTGGGCAAACAGGTGTGGCTCTGCGGTGAAGCGGAAGCGATTCACGAGTCAGAAAGCAGCCGTTCGCAACAACCAGATCAGGCAGCAAACAGCGAGGACCTGCTGCGGCTGCGATCGCGGTATCACGACTTTGTACTCCAGGCCAGCTCTGCACAGCTACAGCTGCTGCTTGAAAAACAGCAGTGGGAAAGCATGTGGCTTCGTGATTTGATTCAACAGCGCAACACATTCTTTGAAGAACGGGTAATGCCCATTAAAGAGCACATATTGACCCTTGAAGAGCGGATAATGACCATTGAAGAGCGCCAGGCCGAACTTGATTTGAAGAGGGAGATAGAACTCCAAGGGTTGCGGCATGACACTCGTGCACTCGAAGACTTGAATGAAGAGCGACTGCGACTCAAAGCCTTATTGGAGCGTCGCCCTGCTGTGTTCGGCCGCCAGGGGGAATGGGAATGAGCCTAGATACCACCCGCAGCCGCCAGACCAACCTGGAAGGCTTGAAGGTCTTGATAACAGCCATTGACCTGGAACAAAGCGAACATCGCGGCATAGCCGTATTTACCAAGGGGTTGCTGAAGGCCCTGCGCCAAGCTGGAGCCGAAGTGTGGCTACTGACGCAGTTCGATCCCTCCATGGCCGACGTGGAGTCCCGCCGACTACCAACTAGTACAAGCCAGCTGATCTTTTCTGCCAGGGTGCTGGATAGCCTAGACATCGGCCAGCTGACACAGGGCTTCAAAGAGCAACAGTCGCCGCTCAGTCGCTTGCCATTCCGACCGACATGGCGAAAGCAACTAGGGCGCATCAAGAGACTGATTACCGTTCTGTTTCCGAGGCGTCATTTTGATCTTGGTCGCCTCAAGGCTTTGCCCCTTCATGGCATCTATGACAATCCCTATCTACAAAGTGAGAGGCTTGCCTACCTCCAGAATGTCGACGGCATCATCTGCGCCAATGATCTGTTCGTCCACTCGTTTCGCCTCGCCCAACAGCGGCAGGGTCATCGACTGCGCCTGGACCTAGATGGTTTTGATGGCCTGGTGTGCACGTGCCCCATTAATCTCGAAACCAGTCATGGGAGGTTTCTTGTGCAAACCATTCATGACCTGATTCCTCTGGAGTATGTGCCAACAAGTGACGATGCCGTGACGTTTTCTCGAAGACTAAAGGCCTGTGCAAGCAGTGCTAGGTTGTACGTATCGGATTCAACGCGCTATAAATACGAATCGGTTATATTGCAAGATTTCAAGACGCCGGACCGGCACGCCAGCTGCGTTGCCATTCAATCCCCATCACTCACCTTTCCAGCCGACGCCTGTGACTGGGAAGCTCGCATTCCTGAACTATCGCTGAATGCTGAAGGACAGAAGCGCAACCAACTGCTGAAACCCTGCCGCTACTTTCTGTTCAACTCCTCAGTGGAGCCCAGAAAGAATCTGCTGTTTGTCCTCAAGGCCTTTGTTGAGTCAGGTGTTGAGCGCCGTGGAGTCAAGCTTTGTATCACCGGCAAGCTCAAGGCGGATAGCTACAGCATGCAGGTAAAAAACCTGGTGCAGAACCATCCTGATATCATCTTGATGGGCTATGTGGATGAAGCCACCAAGCGCCAGCTGTTCCTCAACGCCCTTGCTGTCGTCAGCCCTTCCCTGGTGGAGGGTTTCGGAATCCCGGTGCTGGACGCCGCCTGCCTGGGGATACCTGTGATTGCCAGCCCATCGGAATCGCACCGCGAGATCCTGAACCTGCATGATTTCGAGCAGCACGTGCTGCTGTGCAGCACGCTCGAAACCAGCGACTGGGCCAGTGCGATGCGTCTTACGGTGATCAAGATGGAACGTAATCGGCAAGAAGCCTGCGGTGGAGATTCCGGCCAGCTGCAGCCCCAGCGGGAGAAGCTCTGGCTGGATGAGCTGCGCCAGCAACGGATTCATCGTTACTGGCATTTGCAGCGCTCAATCGATGCCGCCTTCCAGGCATCTATCACCCGAGTGATTCAGGAAGAACTCACCTTGAGGTACTCCGTGGGACACCCAGACCGACATCAAGCAGCGGCGAGCGCACCGATCAGCTCCCGGATCTGATCCACCTGGCGGCGAATATTCATCCTTCCTGCCAGCAGATAGCCCGCCTCTGATGCCTCGTGCCAGGTGGACACCCCCCGCCGCAGCTGCTGCAGATGGTCAGCCAGCACAGAGCCATCATCGTGCAAGGGAAAGAACAGGGAGCTGCCCTCATGGAACTCGCGATGCACAGGAATCTCACTGATCACGGTGGGTAAACCTTCGGCCTTGGCCTCCAGCACCGGGTAGTCAAATCCCTCCTCAGTGCTGGCCGAAAGCAAGGCCAGACTCTGACGCAAGTGCATCACCAACTCCTGCGGTTCCAGGGACGGCAGCAGCTGGACCTGGCCGGGTCGGGGTAGGTCCCGGCACAGGCGATGCAGCCGATGGGTCTCGCGGCCAGCACGTCCCACGATGCGAACGATGCCATGCCAATCCGGCAGGCGCTGCTGCACACCAGCAAGGGCCCGCAACAGACCTGCCAGGTTCTTGTTGGCATCGTGCCGAGCCAGCACAAGCAGATCTTCGCTAGCCGGCGCTTGGATGCGCTCGCGCACCACGTCAATGCCATTGGGCACGACGCTGATGCGCTCGGCAGCCACCCCGAAGGCCAGCAACTGATCGGCGACATAACGGCTGATCGCCACAACCCCGCTGGCACAGCGCAGATGGCGGGGTTGCCAGAGGCGATAGCGCAACCAGGCCTTACGGCTGTTGGGCTGCACCAGGGGTGTGAGGTCGTGGCAGGTGATCAACTGCGGCACTTGGGGCCATTGCAGCAAGGCATCGAAGAAGGGCGAATAGATCACCTCCAGATCTTCCAGGCCCAATCCCCGTTCGGCCAGGAGGCGGGGCAGGTCCAGACCGTGCTGAACCAGGCTGTAACGCTGCAGTAGCGCCATCCGCCGCTGGGGCGCCTGGCTGGGTGGCTCGGGCTGCCAGGTCAACGGATCAATCAACATCCCCCGGCCGGTGGCGTCAAGTTGAAGCCGCAGCCCGGGCAACTGGGGCACCACCCGCTGGACATAGCTGCCAAATCCGGAATGACCCGGCAGCCAGGAAAGCAGGTTGATCAATTGTGGCAAAACAGACTCCGATGCAGATCAGTACATCAAATCAGGAAGGGAAGATTTGGACGCTCACGATTGAGCAATTTTAGAGCCACCCAGATGCCGACCAGATTGAACAAGAGCAGGACTAATCCAGTGGCCCACTGCACCTGCCCCAGCATCAAAGTATCGCGGACTTGGCTAAGAATATGGTAGATGGGGTTAAAGTCAGCAGTCCAGGCCATTGAACCAAGGTTCTTTCTCTTATAAAGAATTGGCGACAGCAAAAAAATCAACTGCAATAGAATCGGAACCAATTGGTAGATATCTCTGAACCTGGCCCCCAACAGACACACCAATACGGGCAACCAGTAAAGGAAAAGACACATATTCAGCAGAGGAAACCAGCCAACCAGCAGCAAATTAACCAGCAGACTGTGCTGGAACCAGGTCAGCGCCAGCACAACCAGAATAAACGACTGGGCAAAAGTTTGAAGCTGAAACGCCCACTCCTCCAGGGTGTAAAAAATAGGATTTAGATTGGTATTGTGCACATGAGAATGATTGTGCTCAAACAGATTTGGCGCCGAACCGATCGCCGCACTGATGCTGTTCCAGACCACCAAGCCAAGACCAAGGTATACAACATAGGTGTTAAAATCCTCCACTTTAAATACAGTGCCATAGACCAGGGCTAGGGCTGCGATGGAAAACAGATTGGAAAGTCCAAGCCAGAAACTGCCGAAGAATGTGCGCACAAATCGAGCCCTGGTGCGGGCCGTGGCCGTAAACCACCAGACGCGGCGCATGGCCCAGGCCTCGCCCAGGGTGCTCAGCACCGAGTCCTGGCGGCGGCCGCCTCGACCTGGGGAAGCGGTGTGCAGGGACGTCTTGACCATCAGCTGTGGTGGTAGAAGGCAAGGGCCGCATCCAGCGGCCCGTCAAACACAATCTGACCTTCCTGAAAAACCAGACCGCGTTGGCAGAAACGCCGCAGCAGCTCATCGGAATGGGAGGCCAGCAGCAGGGTGCCGGTGGTGGCCAGGAAGGTGTGCAGACGCTCCTGAGCCTTGTCATAGAAGCTGCTATCCCCGGCCCCGAATCCCTCATCCATGGCTAGGCAGTCGTGGCTGCCGGCGGTGAGTACGGCAAAAAGCAAACGGGCTGCCATGCCCTGGCTGTAGGTCTTGACCGGCAGGTGCACGAAATCGCCGAGGCCCGAAAACTCCACGACGTCTCTACAGAAGGGCTCAAAACCACGCAAGCTGCCCTTCACCAGCAGGTAGTGGGCCTTGATGGCCTGCAGCCCACTGAGCTCCGGGCTGGTGATGAAGCCTTTGTGAATCATCGGAAAGACGGGCACCCGCGCCTCAAAGTGGCCGGCGGTGTGCTGATAGATCCCGGAGATCAACCGCAGGAAGGTGCTCTTGCCGGCACCGTTGTGGCCGATCAAGGCGACCCGCTCCCCTTCCCGCACCATGCAGTTCACATTCTGGAGAGCCGTGACGACGGCACCGCCACCGCGACGTTTCAACATGCCGCCGGTGACCGAGCGGATCAGGGTGGATTTAAGGCTGCGGGTTTCCGTGGTCAGTACGGGAATGTCCAGCCGCACGTCACGCAACTCAAGCACCAGGGCGCGTTGAATCGCCGACTGGGGACTGGAGTCGCTGGGGAGAGCGATGGATGGAGGATGCTGACGCAAGCAGGCCGCCGATCAGGCTTAACCTTGCGAGGTTACCGCTGGCCTAGGGGCCCAGGCCCTGCAACCGGCGCTGCCACACCTTGCGGGCAAACAACTGCTGATAACGACGACGGGCCTGTCGGCCCAGGGCGGCCCGCCACGGCGACTCCGTGGCCAGCCGCAGCAGCAGCTGGCCCAGATCTGCGGGGCGCCCAGACCAGGCCAACCCTGGCAGGTGCGAGACCCAGGCCATCCCCGAGCGGGGCAGGTGGAAGGCCACGGCGGGGATCCCGGCGGCCATGGCCTCAAGCTGCACGATGCCGAAGGCTTCGTTGCAGCGGTCCGAAGGCAACACCAGCACCTGGGCGGCGGCGAGGCGGCCCAGCTTGCCCGCCTCATCCAGCCGCCCCCAGAACTGCACGGGCAACCCCTGGGCCAGTTGCTCGAACTGGTGCCGGCGGGGGCCATCCCCCACCACATCGAGCCGCCATGGGGCCTGCAGGGGGATCAGGGCGCCCAACAACAAGTCGACCCGCTTGTAGCTATCGAGGCGACCGATGAACAGCACCCGCAAGGGATCGGCCAGGGTTGTTGGAGTGTCAGGCCGTGGCGGCAGGGCCAGCGCAGCCGTCTCCAAGCCGGCATCAAGACAACAAGGCAAGGTCCGCAGCCGGGCCCGCCTGCAACCGCGGCGCATCAGCTCCGCCACCAGGACCGGCGAGGTGGTGATCACAAGGGGTATCTGTTTCACCATCAGGAGGGCCAACTGCTGGTACAGGCCCACCAGCAAGCCCGAGGGGGTGATCTCAGTCTGGAGAAAGGCATGCCAGTGCACGCTGAGCCGACGGCGGGGCTGCATCACTCGGGCCAGCAGCAGCAGCAGCAGCACCCCCGGACAGGGCAGATGGGCATGAAGGGGCTCGTGGGAGCGGAGCAGTCGCCAGAGGGGAGCGCTCGGCAACGGCAACAGCAACCGACCCAGCGCCAGGCGGGGTAAGGGCACACGCTGATAGGGAGCCGGCAGCGGATCGAGCTCGGACAGGGCAACCGGCTGGGCCGCCAGGCTGAACACCGCGGCGGGTTGACCCTGCTGCTGCCAGTGGCAGGCCAGCTCATGGGCCACCCGTTCGACGCCGCCGTAGCCCGGGGGCCACTCACGCAGCAGCTGGAGGGTCAAAGGGCGTAGGGAAGCGCAAGCCAGGGATGGCGCTGCTGCAGGCAACGGCTGAGGGGCCGCCAGTTGCTGGCCGTGGACGTGGCCGTCATCGAATCGCCGTGGGTGTGATACCTGGCAAGCACCCGGGGGCAGAGCACACCATGAAAGTTGGCATCGATCAACTTGCACCAGAAATCGAAGTCCTCCCAGCCGCCATCTATGTGGCTGTACCCGCCCACGGCCTGCCAGGCGCGGCAGCGCACCAGCGCCATGGCATCGATCACATTGCCATGGCAAAAGGCCTGACGCTGCCAGCTGAGCCGGCTGATCATGCTGCGTCCGTCATGGCCATGCCTGCCATTGCCGATCACCTCAACAAACGGATGCACCACAGCGACGGCGGATCCGGCCAGCTGAGCCTGCCCCAGGCAGGCGGAAACCGCCTCAGGGAAGAGCAGATTATCGGCATCGAGAACAAACGCCCACTCCGCCGTGCAATGGCTGAATGCTGTGTTGCGCGCAGCAGCGAGGCCGGCATTCGTCTGATGTCGCAGCAACTGAACCCGACAGAAACGGGACGCCTGCCGCTCCAGCCAAAGCCGCACCACTTCAGCGCTGGAGTCGCTTGAGGCATCATCAACAACAACCAGCTCCAGGGGCTGCAGCGTCTGGGCTGCCACGCTGTCGAGCGCCAATTCAATCCTGTCGGCGTAGTTGTAGAGGCTGATCACCACGGCAGCAGACGGTGTTTCAGTCGCCCCGTAATCCAGCAGCAGATCAACGCCAGGCGAGGCAGGGTCTGTGGCAGCGGCCACTGGTCGGCCCTGCAGTTCGGCCAGCAGCTCCGCCGGCGTTAAGGGTGGACGGAAATGGCGCAGGGGTTCGCCTCGCAGGCAGCTGATGGCAGGATCGAGGCCGAAGCCCTGATCACCAAGTGCCACTACGAATTGAGCCGCACTTGCACAAGACATGAGCCAGGAAGCCAATAAACGTGCCCCATCAGTTGTTTCTGCTGCATGCAGGGGCAATTGGGGATGGTAATGAAAGACGGGATTACCTAACTGAGCTTCCCAAGCCGCCAGGGCGTGTTCCCAGTCTTCACCACCAGACCCCAGGCAGAGGCAATGGCAGGGCAAAGGTTGAGGCAATCCAAAGCATGCGCCCCACTGATCAGCAACTCCTGCACTCAGGTCAAGCCAACCATTTGGCGCCGTCGAGGGGTCAAGCCAATAGGCCGGTAATCCCAGAGCCCGCAGCAGGCCCACCCGCGGAGCATCAGGATCCCAGATCGCCTGCTGGCCGCGCAGATGGGCGAGCCAATGCTGGACCCGATCGGGAGGTGGCAGCTCCACGTTGATCGCGATGCGCTCCAGACCACGATTCTGAGCACCTGCAGCGTGGCATTTGAGCGGGAGATTGTGGGGATCACCAAGCTGATCCGCCAGGCTGGATAAACCCAGGTCTGGAATTGGCAGCCGTTGCAGCCAGAGATGGGCTTGCCAGCTGGTGAGGGGCACACCACAGAGGCTGATCAGCGCCTGGGGCGCCAAGGCGGCCAGGCCGGGATGGCGCGGGGCGGGAAAATGGCAGCGGCGCTCCAGCCAGCCAGGCCAGCCTGCAGGATCGGCGACGCGAACCTCGGGCGAGGCTGGCACCGCTGCAGAGCAGCCCAGCTCAGGAGGTGGAGTAGCTGCGGGCCAACGGCACTGGCCTGGTGTGAGCAAGTCGCTGTGCAGTTGGCGCAAGCTGCGGTGCAGCGGCAGTTGCGCGGCGGTGGCCAGACTGCGGCGGTGCTTGGGCTTGATGAGGGCCAAGGTCTGACGACATTGCTCAGCGCTGGGCCGCAGCTCCGGCAAGGCCACCAACAGGCGTTGGAGCTGGGTCTCAGGCTGGCTAAACCAGGCCTCGAAATCCACCACGGCCAGCGGCAGTGTGGCGGGAGCAGCGCGCAGGGGCTCCAGGTTGTGACGCCACCAAAGCTGCTGGGCGCGATCCAGGTCCATCCCAGTTATCGGGCCGTCGCGGCTTATCAGCGAACGGGCCACCTCGGCAGGATCACGCACCGCCAGGAGCAGGCGCAGGGGAACCCCCAACTCGGCGGCAACATCCAGCCACAGGGGCAGGAGTCGGCTGGTGCGGGGATCCTTGATGGCCCAGGGGCCGATCTGGCGGGCTACCTCCGGCCGCAGGAGATCGGCCAGCTGCGCCCGTACCGCCCGGGTGGCGGGATGCTGCAGCCAGCCCTCGGGCAGGGCCAGGCAGCCCTGGGCGGAGGGCCACCAGCGATCGAGATCAATCAGCAGCCGCTCCTGCAGCGCCGCCAGCTCCTGCCACTCAAAATATCCCTCGGGGTTGTGATGATCGGCAGCGATCAGTTCACCGGGCAGCTCCACGCCAAGGCCCTGCAGCAGGGAGCCCAGCAGCGAAGTGCCGCTGCGGTGCATGCCCACCACCAGGATCAGGGGAGCAGCGTGGGCCAAGAGTGAAAGAGCGTTTAAACAACAATCCTAGGGGACCGTCCCTCCAATAAGTTCTAGTAGCAGGCATGCTTACTCTTGGAGTCGTTACAAGCCTGTTGGTCGCCCCATCGCTCCTATTGTCCTCAACGATGAGCTGATATACCAGCTCCAGAGAATCGCAAAATCCAGGTCAATTCTTTACTCTCTGGTGCTTCGAGAACAAATCTTTCTGGCTTGCGGAGCCAGGGCAACGAAGTCATCGGGCCACCGAGCTTTCTCCTTGGGAAACTCACATCGCTCCTCGGCGGGAGGTGCCGCCAGTGTTGGACAGTTGCAACCAGTGGGACGCCTCAGCTACGTTATTGATCAGAAAACAATTGCCGTCAAGAGGCGCTAATGGGTGGGCGGTTACCTGATTTTCTCGGTGTCGGGGTACAGAAAGGAGGCACAACCACACTCCAGAAGCTGCTTGAACAGCATCCCGGGGCATTTCTGCCGGCGGCCAAAGAATTGCACTATTTTAGCCTTCACTACGCCCGTGGCGAAAGCTGGTACCGCCAGCAGTTCGCAGCCGCATCCCCTGGGCAGCGCAACGGTGAGATCACTCCCTACTATCTTTTTCATCCCGAAGCCTCTGCACGCATCCAATCTTTGCTACCTCAGGTCCGCCTGGTGGTACTACTGCGAGATCCAGTGCAAAGAACTCTGTCGCAGTATTTTCACTCCCGGCGACTGAAGCTGGAGTCGCTGGAGCTGGAGCAGGCCCTGGCGGCCGAGCCGCAACGGTTGGCAGGCGCTGCGGCGATCCTGGCCGAAGCGGATGGACTCCACCGCAGCCATCAGGAGCACAGCTATGTGGCCCGTAGCCGCTATGAGGAGCAACTGCGACGACTCGAAACCCTCTTTCCCGCTGAGCAACTGCTGGTAATGCGCAGCGAGGATCTCTTCGAGCATCCCGAAGCTGTCTGGCGGCAGCTGCTGGCCTTTCTGAACCTAGAACCGATCTCTCTGCCGCCGCTTGACAATCCCGCCAATGCGGGCCAGGGAGAAGCGGCCTTTGTGCCACCATCGATACGCCAGCGGCTGCGACAACAACTGGAGCCCACCTATGAATGGGCGGCACTGCGCTACGGCATTCATTGGACTTAAGCATTCGATAAAATCCCAGCAGCCTCCCAGGGGAGTCGCAATCTTTATGGCGGCCGGCTGGAGCCATTCATCGTTCTGATATCACTGCCGCTTCCGCAGGGGCCCAACCGGATGCGGCGGCTGCCTACCCACGCCCTGGTGCGGAGGTTCTACAGAATGGCCTGATAACTTCTCGACTCCATCAACTGGCGGCAAACCTCGATCAGCCGAATATCCTCCGCGTACCAATGGCGGAGGGCCTCCACGCCTGGTGGGGCGATCTGCCTCGAAAGACCAGGAGGATTGCGGTGGGCTTCCAACTCTCCTGTGGGGAGCACTACCGAAGAGGGGAGGTGCAGAAGACGCCGCAGGATCTCAAAGTCGCGATCAAGGGATTCCTGGAAGGCAACGAACAGGATCTGGGAGCGGCGGGAGAGCAGGAAGTCCTCACCAATGAGCCATCGGT
>JBIKMU010000011.1:0-83874 GCA_044359075.1 Cyanobium sp.
GATGCCATCGCTGTTGCCCGATCCCTGAGGACAGGAAGAACAACAGTCCGCATCTCTGCATGCTCAGTGGAGTGATCATGCTTGCATTCGGCCGCGTCAGCGCGTCCCGGTCTCTGAACGGGTACTGCATAACAGCCGACCGGGGCTGTACCTGCAAACCTCCAATAAATTCCAGACGACTATTGTCCAGGAGGGCAGTAACCTTGCCCAATAGGGTCAGAGAGAAATTGCTTGGCGCAGGCTGGAGTCTGAACTTTATATCCCCGAATGCAACGCCTTCCGATAGTCTCACTTCACCATCGATCTGTGCCTCTATAACCATATCAGTGGGACTACTCCCGATTGCCGCATAGACTTGGAGCCGTTCAACATTTAAAAGGGCATCAGCCCCAAGCCCTCGTAAATCCAGATTTGCGACGAAATTCAGGCCCCGGGTCACGGTCAGAGTGGATCCGGCGTCGATCAAGCTGGTCAAAGTTAGTGCGCTATCATCAGCAGATGACAGCACCATCGCTGTATCAGAAAAACGGAGGCTATCGAGTACTTTCAAATCATCCGCAATTGTGGAAAACTTCCAGGAAGTTGGTGGCAAAAAGCCGACGACAAATCCCCAATCACCGGCGATCTTCTTGACCAGAAGCTCAACCATCCCTAGTGGAGAGTCAGCTTTCAAGGAGAAGAATTGATCTTTAGGGGCGATGGTAATAGCAATATTGTTGAAGTCAACGTCCAGAATACTTGTGGGCAAAGGCAACTCTCGCAGCAGGCTACTGCCACAAAGATCCTGCACAATTGGCGACAGCTTAATGGCAGAAACCTGTCCTTTAAGTACAAACTCGCCCGGGAAAGCATAATTGCTGTAGAATGAAGTCCCTGCCACTTGAAGCGAACCGCCGATGACCCCGCTGGTCACTTTCTTGCCGTCTTCGGTCAGTGTTCGATTCAGGGTCAACTCAAGATCATCAAACTGCAGGCCATCAATACCCACAGGTATCTCCCATGGATCCATCGCGGCCGCCTTCACTGAAAACTCTCCAGTTTTGGGCGTTAGCGTCATAGCAAAGTCTGTTAGGTCCAGAGCTGGCAATTCATCTGGAAAATCGACCAAACTGCCCAGGAACTTGTCAAACAAAGACGTGAGGGAAATTGTCTGCCCTGGCGTAATCTCACTTGAAAAAACAATGGCGCGATCGCTTCCATATTCGCCAGTCAAGCGCAACTGCGTCCCACCGATACTGACCGTACTATCTAACTTCGCGGCAACAGAGTCTTCGATACACTCAACCTGTCCGATGATCTGAGTCAGAGATAAAGCAGCACCACCCAAATCAATACTCCAATCGTTTGCTAGTGTAAAGTGAGCGCTGTATGTATTGATGTGTGGCTGAACAACTAGCTGCAAGGATTGAAGCTTGCTGCTGGGAAGTTCCGACGCATCGAGCGGCAGCGCTGCGAGCAAATCAGCAACAGTCAGTTGACTCCCTTCCTGATTACCTCCTTTAATCTCTAGCTCGGGCAGCAGATTGCAGGTCACATCTAACGTGCCTGCGCCCAGGTTTATTGAGCCTGTCGTAGTAATCTGAGTTACCTTTTTGTCGCGCAGCTCAAACCCAAGCTCAATTTGATCGATTACAGGCAGGCTTAACCCAAACGATTTTAGACTTTCGGTGAGATTGCCGATACCCATCACTACGGCGAGTTCGGCAAGCTGGGGCATTTCTTCAGAGGCAACAGTGAGCAGCAGTTTAGGGCTGTCTGAACTTGAGAGGGATCCCTTAACAGCAAGCCTGCGATCACCCGTTATCCTGAATGCTCCTTCGATATCTAGGGCTGCATCAAGTTTGTCTTCTTCGCCCTGAGAGAGAGACAGTACGATATTAACTAATTCCAAACTGCCCAATAAACTGCCGCAAATGGGATAAACCAGCGTCTCAGTTATCGAGACTTGCAGAGAGCCTTTGTCGGGCTGAGAGATCTGGACGTTACACAGATCAACACCAGTTTCTCCCGCCAACTCACCAATAAATTCAAGAATCAAGGGGGCGTCAAGTGAGATTCCCTCCAGAATGTTATTCCGTCGCGAGAGATTGGTCTCAAGCTTCTTCTTAATTTGGCTGAGGCTCATGCAAATTAATCCTCAATTGATGAAGAGAAAGGGTGGCTCTTAATGGGCATGCAATGACCGAATTATAGTTTACCTAGCGTACCGCAGTACCGTTAACTCCTTCAGACTGAGCAACTTTGTGTCTTTCTTGGGCAGTTTGAAGTGCTGTTTCAGCCGCTATTAACCGAGGATCTGACTCAATGGGATTATCATAAACTCCATTTGCAAAAGCAATCAGTTGAATCTTCGACTTTTCTAAGTTCGTGATTGCAGTCAACTTTTCAACTTCAAGCTGGCTGATATTGGCTTCACCCTGACTAATAATCTGAGACCGCCAACTGATTTCAACGTTCAATTTTTCGAGTTCATGAGATTTGTCAATGTTGGCAATACTGTGATACCCGCGCTTCCACTCATCAATCTCACGTTTTCTTTTCTTGCACTCTTGCTTTTCTTTGTTGATTTTCTTCTGTACTTTCTCAACCTGCTTCTCCGCCATGAGAATTTCAGCCTTAATTGCCTCCGCTGAAGCAGGTGGATTAGCTCTCTCAGCCTCGATTTGTAGTCTGACTTCCGAGAGCAAACGAGTCAAAAAAATAACGTTGGACTGAGCCTCTTGTACTAGATCAATAGAAGATAAAGCTTCTGTTGGTTGAGCCATAGTAGTTACATTGATTTGAGTAAACTGGTTTTCGCCTTAGGGAGAGTTGATAGCACACCTTCGAGTGGTGTAGCTCAGGAGGTCTTGTGCCCTTTTCTGGAGGGTGAACAGGAGCAGTCAGGGGATGACTGCTTGGAAGCTGACTGTGCAGCTCCGTCTATCCAGTATGCACCCTAATCGCTGAATGCGCAACTCAGCGATCACGGATTCTTGGTGGTCAGGGACTGGCGTTTCTTCGATCAGCTGATGGCTGGCGCCACGGCTTGGATCGCTCTCAGAGAACTCCAGCATCTCCTCCGGCTCGGAGATTTTGGCCATGGTGGCCTCGGAGAAGAAGCGGCGGCGTTCCAGCTGCCATTCCTCCTGCTGCTCCAGCAGCTGGCTGCCCACCAGCCGGGTGATCGCGGCGTCATTGGGGAAGATGCCGACGACGTTGATGCGGCGTTTGATCGGGTAGTTCGCAGAGCGCACCTATCGGTGCGACATTGAGCCGCTCTAGTGGGTTGGTGCTCCAGATCTTGCGCCAGTGTTCCTGGGGCAAGCACAAGAAGGCCAGTACGTTGTCACGGACGGCTTCCATCACCGGCACGGCGCCGGGGTACTGTTTGCGCAGTATCTCGGTGACCTGCTGCCAGTGGGCTCTGACCTGCTCAGGCTTCTGGATTACGAACACCGCTTATGGCCTCCGGCCGACTTCGTCTACATGGCCGCCGCCACCATGTCCTGACCAGCCATTGGCACGTGGGTGAGCAGGTTGCGCAGAAAGTGCACCCGGCAGAGGCATTTCTATCCAGCGCACCTTCAGGTGCGACGCCAGGAGCAGCCTTGGAAAATCCGCTTCATCGCTGCCGTCAGCCCCAGGTGGCATCCGAGATCACCAGCCGAGTGCCAGTCAGGCCACGCTCTACTGCTTCGCAGAAGCCTGCGGCTATGAGCGAGCTCAGGAACTGACGCCAAAAGGCCTCGGCATCGCTGTCGTCCAGGGCAATCCCCAGACCTCGCGGTAGCCCAGAGCATTGATCCCGATCGCCACCACCACAGCCCGCGACACCACCTGCAGGTTGCGGCCGAGGCGGCCGTGGAGGTAGGTGGCATCGAGGTAGACGTAGGGGAACAGGGCGTGGTCGAGCGGCTGGCCCAGGAAGGCCTTGACCTGCTCATCAAGGCCCTGGCAGATGCGGCTCACTTCCGATTTGGAGATGCCGCTGTCGCTGCCCAGCGCCTCCACCACGGCGTCGACTTTGCGGGTGGAGATGCCGCCGGTGTAGGCCTCCATCACCACGGCATAGAGGGCCTTGTCGACCCGGCGGCGGGGCTCCAGCCAGTCTGGGAAGAAGCTGCCCTGCCTCAGTTTGGGGATGGCCAGGGTCAGGGCCCCCACCAGGGTGGTGAGCAGCCGCCTGCGGTAGCCGTTGCGGTGGGTGGAGCGCTGATCGGGACAACGCTCGTGGAGCTGGGCGCCGGTGAGCGAGGAAACCCCTGCCTCCAGCAGCTCCTGAAAGCCGCGGCGCACGATCTCAGGGATCAGGTCAGGGCGCCAGTGGTGGTGCCCTCCATGAGCTGGTTCAGCTCGGAGGCGCCACTTTGGGTGATGGTCACGGTCTGTGTTCGGTTGGTGGTAGTGCTCCGAACAGGGTCACAGACCGGCCCACCCTGGGGTCCCCACGAATTCAGCGCCTTCAGCGCTGGATTCGCGGGGTGCCCCACCCTTTGCCACAAGAAAAACTGAGGGAGGCGAGCCTTCAGCCCCGGCTACGCCGGGGCTGTTCCGCCTGAATTACACCACTCCACGGGACGCTGCTCAAGATCTGCAGGACTACGAACCCCGAGAGGGCCGCGGTTAAGCACATGGGTGTAAATCATGGTGGTCTTCCCGTCCTTGTGGCCCAGCAACTCCTGAATGGTGCGGATATCCAGGTCCCATCCCCCTACAAATCCAACCCCAACTGAATCACCCCCTGGCTTGACTGCCCGTCCGCCTTCGCCGCCGCCCCCGCCCCCCCCTTACCCTTCCGCCGCCGCCCCCCGCCACTCGCTCCCATACCCGAGCGCCGCGAGCCATGCCGCTCCACGATCGCGTCTGATTGCTCCCGGAAACCCGGCTGCCGCCGCCGCGCCCAGAGGCGATCGCGCGCCTGGCGGGCGGCGGCGACGGGATCGACGATCGGATTGGGGTAATCGACGCCAATCGTCCAACCCAGGCACATCTGGGTGAAGGGCGGCATGGTCCAGGGTTCATGCAGATGCACCAGGGGTACGGCCTCCAGTTCCGGTAGCCAGCGGCGCATGAACACACCTTCGGGGTCGTGCTCTTGGCCCTGCTTGATCGGGTTGTAGATGCGAATCGTGTTGATGCCGGTGGTGCCGGATTGCATCTGGCATTGGCTCCAGTGGATGCCGGGCTCGTAGTCGACAAACAAGCGGGCCAGATGCAAGCCGCTCTGGCGCCAGGGCAGCTCCAGGTGGTGGCTGGCCACCGACATCAACATCGCCCGCATCCGGAAATTGATCCAGCCGGTGGCAATCAACGAGCGCATGCAGGCATCCACAAAGGGCAATCCCGTGCGCCCCTCGGCCCAGGCCGCTAATCGCTCCGCATCGGTGTCCGCGGTAACGACCGTGAGGGGATGGAGCTCGCGGAATTCCAGATTTGGCTGGCTTTCCAATTTCTGGATGAAGTGGCAATGCCAATGCAGCCGCCCATCAAAGCCCCGCAACGCCCTTAACCAATCGCCCCGTTGTCCCTCGGGCAACCGCTTGATTTGATCCCGGCGCCTGCGGCCGCGCTGCACCACCTCCCGCAGCGACAGGGTGCCCCAGGTCAGGTGGGGTGACAATCGCGAACAACTGGCAACGGCGCTGTTGGGGCTGGAGAGTTCGCGGTGATAGCGGGCCCCCCGCGCCAGCAAAAAACTCTCCAGCACGGCCAGGCCCTCCTGGCGCCCGCCCCGCTGGCGGCCCGGGCAGGGGTCTGTCTCCAGGCCAAGGTCGGCGGCGGTGGGGATGGGGCCCGGATCCAGGCCCGGCAGGGGGACCAAAGACTCAGGGGGCGGCGCAATTGGCTCGGCCATGCGCACCTCCCAGCGGCGCGCCCAGCCCTGGCGGCTGCCCAGCCGGCGGATAACACCGAACTGGGGGATCTCCATCCAATTGATGCCGTGCTGGCGGGCCCATTGGGCCACCCGCAGGTCGCGGGCGTAGGTCCAGCCGTTGCCCGTTTCCTCGTGGCTCCACAACCCGGCAATACCAAAGCGGCGGCGGGCCCGCTCCAGCACCTGCTCCACCGCTCCCACCCGCACCACCAAGGGCTGGCCCAATTGGGCCAGATCCATCCGCAGCTCCGCCAGGCCCTCAGCGCAGAACTCCCACTGCCGCGCCGAGGCATCCGGCTGCTGCCACAGCTCACGCTCCACCACCACCAAAGGCAACACCGGCCCCTGCTGGCAGGCCTGCAGCAAGGGCCGGTGATCCACCAGCCGCAGATCCCGCTTGAACCAGACGACCTGCAGCGGATCCATGGCGGCAGATTAATGGCGGGAGATTAAAAGAAGACTTTGCAACTCTTTACAGCCGCCGGATGGCGATCGGTGAGGGGTGCTAAACCCCAGGGCGTCCTTTTGACGTTGTTGGTCATGACCTGGTTGACCTTCGCCTCGACCACCGCTCCCGGTGGCATCCCCGTTGTGCTGCCGGCCCTGGCAGGCGCCGGCCTGCTGTTCTCCCTATTCTTCCTGACCCAATTGTTCGCGTCAAAGACCTGAACAGTCGCTCGTGCTGTCTGGGTTAGACCCGCCAGCCCCCTTGACCGCCGCGGCCGGCCCCCCAGCATGGGCCCAGGTGTCGGCCCCCATGAGAATCCTCGGTATTGATCCCGGCCTGGCCCGGGTGGGCTACGGCGTCATCGAATTCGAAGAGCGGCGGCGGGGCGTCGCTGGCGGTCAGCGCCTGCTCGATTGCGGCATGATCCGCACCGATCCCGGCCAGGGCGAAGGCCAGCGCATGGTCGAAATCGCCAACGACCTGCGCCAACTGATCCGCGCCTGGAAACCCCAGCTGGCGGCGGTGGAAAAATTCTTTTTTTATCGCTCCAGCAACACCATTGCCGTGGTGCAGGCCCGGGGGGTGGTGATGATGACCCTGGCCCGCTTTGCCATCCCGGTGGTCGAATACCCGCCGATGCAGATCAAGCTGGCGGTGGCCGGCCACGGCCATGCCCCCAAGGATGAAGTGCTGGCCGCCGTGATGCGCGAACTCGATCTCGACACCCCGCCCCGCCCCGATGACGCCGCCGATGCCTTGGCGGTGGCCCTCACCGGCTGGTTCCAACGCTGAGGAAGGGCATTTCCCCATGCAGCCGTTGCCGCCCCCACCCCCGGCCGGGCCGTCCAAAGACTCCCTGCGGCGCCACTACCGCCAGCTGCGGCGCCAAAGCCTGCCGCTAGCTGAACCGGCCCTGCTGGAGGTGCTGGCCACTGCCCTGCCGCAAGCCCTGGAGGCAGCTGACGCCCAGTCCGACGCCCAGTCCGAAGACCTGGTGGCCACTGCCCACGCCGACGCCCTGGTGGCCACTGCCCAGGCCAAGCCCCGATCGGGCCCCAGCCGCCTCGGCCTCTACTGGCCCGTGGGCCACGAACCGGATTGGCGGCCCCTGCTGGAGCGCTGGCCCGAGGCCCTGCGCCAACGCCTGGCCCTGCCCGTGGTCCGTTCTGTGGGCGGGGTAGGGCGGCTCACCTATGGGGCCTGGCACCCCGCCGACCCCCTGCGCGCCGATGGCTGCGGCATCCCGGCCCCTGTAGCCGCAGCGCCCCTGCAGGCCCATCAGCTGGCCCTGCTGCTGGTGCCGGCCCTGGCCATCGATCAGCGCGGCATTCGGCTGGGATCGGGCGGCGGCTGGTACGACCGGCTGCGGGCCGACCCGGCCTGGCGCATGGTGCCCGCCCTGGCGGTCCTGCCCGCCGCCTGCCTGGCGCCGTCTTTGCCCACCGATCCCTGGGATGTGCCCTTCACGGGCTGGCTGGATGAAACCGGCGGACCAACCAAGGTTTCAGGGTTTGACTAAAGACCTCGGATCGCCCCGCTGGCCGCCGCCATTTGCCAAGATTCGGCAAGCGCTGATTGATTGGCCTTGGATTCCACCCCTTTGCAGCCCCTGGGCCGGCCATGCCGTCGCGATGCCTCCCAGCCCCCGGGCCTGCAACTGGCGGTGTCCTCCCTTACTGGCGAAGGCCGCCGCACCGCCTCCGAGCGGGTGCTGGCCGCCGAACTTGAATATCGGGCCAGCAGCTGTGAGGCCCTCTCGATGATGGTCAGTTCCATCGCCCGCATGGTGCAAGCTGGCAGATCCAGCGACAATCGATGGAAATCCACCTGAAGGCTGGCCATGGCCCCCGGTTGCCCCCAGCTCCGTCCCTTGGCTGGCGCCCCAGTGATTCTTGCCAACTCCGCGCTACTGACCAGCGCCACCCTGCTGGCCCTCGCCCATCCGCAAGCGGCTGCCGCCCACGCCATCCAATCCACCCTTGAAACCCTCGGTTCCCTGAGCCGGGCGTACACGGGTTCCAGCACTGGTCCAGATACGGCTGCGGCAGGCCCCAGCTTCGCTTTGGCCAGCAGTTTTTCCACGGGAGCGCCGGTGGCCGATGCCTCCGTCAAGCTGGTGCCCCCGGGTGGCACCCCCATTGCCCTGGGCCGCACCGACGCCCGCGGCCAGCTCAATTTCCAATTGCCCGCCGGCGCCGGCTCCGACTGGGAGATCCAAGTGGATGGGGGCCCCGGCCACCGGGACTACCTCGAACTGCCCAAAGGCACCGTCCGGCCTGCCGCCACTACCTTTAAGGTACAGCCTCAATACCCCCCCAATCCCCCCAACCGCCTGCTGCCCCCCTTGCTGGGCTTCGGCCTGGTGGGCGCCCTGGCGGGACTGTGGGTTGTGCGAACCCCCCACAGCTGAATCCCTGAGCCAACAACATGAGCAGCGGCAGCCCAGCCCTCGATCGCTTGGTGGAACGGCTGGGCAGCACCACGGACCCCAAGCGCCGCTACGAATACGTGCTGTGGCTGGCCAAAAAGCTCGAACCCCTGCCCGATGAATTGCGCCAAGACCATTACAAGGTCAAGGGCTGCGTCTCCCAGGTGTATGTGGTCGGCACGCTGCAGGACGGCACCCTCCATTGGCGCGGCGATTCCGATGCCGCCATCACCAAGGGTCTGCTGGCCCTGCTTATGGAAGGCCTGGAGGGTCTGACCCCCCAGCAGGCGGCGGCCCTCGACCCGGCGATCCTGGCCGCCACGGGTCTGCAGGCCAGCCTCACCCCCTCGCGGGCCAATGGCTTCCTCAATATCCTGCGGGCCATGCAGGCCCAGGCTGTGCGCTTGGCTTCCCCAGCCGAAGCGTGAATTTCTAGGATGGGATGTCTGTGACACGGCGGCCCATGGCGATTGGCATCGGCTTGCTTGGTCTTGGCACGGTGGGCGCGGGGGTGGCGGCCATCCTGGCCAGCCCCCAGGGGCGCCATCCCCTGGTGGGCCAACTGGCCCTGCGCCGCGTTGCGGTGCGCGATCCGGGCCGGGCCCGGGCCGTCAGCCTTGATCCCACCCTGCTGGTGACCGACCCGCACCTGGTGGTGGACGATCCCGCCGTCGACATCGTTGTCGAGGTGATGGGGGGGCTGGAGCCGGCCCGCAGCCTGATCCTGCAAGCCATCGCCGCCGGTAAGTCGGTGGTCACGGCCAACAAGGCGGTGATCGCCCGCTATGGCGAAGAAATCGCCGCCGCCGCCGCCGCACGCGGCGTTTATGTGCTGATTGAGGCGGCGGTGGGCGGTGGCATCCCGATCATCGAACCGCTGAAGCAATCGTTGGGGGGCAACCGCATCCTGCGGGTCAGCGGCATCGTCAACGGCACCACCAACTACATCCTCAGCCGCATGGCCGACGAGGGGGCCGCCTACGCCGACGTGCTGGCCGATGCCCAGCGCCTGGGTTACGCCGAAGCCGATCCCGCGGCCGATGTCCAGGGGGGCGACGCCGCCGACAAGATCGCCATCCTGGCCGGTCTCGCCTACGGCGGCAGCATCGAGCGCTCCGCCATCCCCACCGAAGGCATTGATCGGTTGGAAGCGCGGGATGTGGCCTACGCCAACCAGCTGGGTTATGTCGTCAAGTTGCTGGCCGTGGCCGAACGCTTTGAGGCCAGCGCCAGCCCCGACTCGCCCCCAGTTCCCGCCCCCGCCAGCAACGACGTGGTGGCCCTGGATGTACGCGTCCACCCCACCTTGTTGCCGCGCAGCCACCCCCTGGCCGGCGTCCATGGGGTCAATAACGCCATCCTGGTGGAAGGGGACCCGGTGGGGCAGGTGATGTTCTTCGGTCCCGGCGCCGGCGCCGGCCCCACCGCCTCCGCCGTCGTCGCCGACATCCTCAACATTGCCGGCATCAGCCAGCTCGGGGCCCCCGCCGGTGCCCTCGATCCCCTGTTGGCCGCCAGCCGCTGGCGCCAGTGCGCATTGGTAGACGGCACCCTCACCCGCCACCGCAACTACGTACGGCTGCTCACCCGCGATGAAGCCGGCGTGATCGGCAAAATCGGCACCGCCTTCGGCGTGGCTGGGGTCTCGATCCAATCGATCGTCCAGTACGAGGCCAGCGGTGGTACCAGCAGCAGTGGCAATAGCGCTGGCAGTGGCGCTGGCAGTGGCGCCGAAATCGTCGTCATCACCCATGAGGTGGAGGAGTCGCGCTTTCGCCAGGCCCTGGCCACCATCACGGCCTTGCCGGAGGTGCAAACCGTGGCGGCCTGCCTGCGCACCCTCTAAGCCCGCCATCAGACCCCCGTGGGGGAGGATGGGGCCCACCTCTGGCGCCGGCAGTGCCTCCAGCCCAGGATTCACCGCAGCAGCCGGCCCCCCCGGGACCCCAGATACCCTTCCGCCACACCCCAGGCCCTGGCGGTGCCGGCCGGCGTCAATGCCCGCCGTTTCTCGGCCCGCCCCGCCTCGGCCCACCGCGCCTGGGCCCACCGCGCCTGGGTTCGAAATGCCAGCGCCCACCACGCCAGCGCCCGGCGCTCATCGCCACCTCTCTCCTGCTTGGCATTTGCCTTGCGGCCTGCCAGCCGGCCCGGCCGCCCGGCAGCCTGATCGTCGGCCAGGCCAGCCGCATTGATTCGCTGGATCCGATCAAGGCCTCGCGGGTGGGCGTGATGCAGGCCCTGGCGGCCCTGGGCGATCCGCTCTATTCGATCGAAGCCGATGGCCGCATCGAACCGCGCCTGGCCACCGCCTTGCCCCGGCTCAGTGGCGATGGCCTGCGGGCCCGCATCCCCCTGCGCCAGGACGTCCTCTTCCACGACGGCAGCCGCTTTGATGCGGATGCCCTGGTGTTTTCGCTGCAGCGTTTCATCAAGTCCGGCACCTTGGGCTTCCAGCTGGGCGATCGGGTTGAGGCGGTGCGGGCCGTGGGGCCCTACGAAGTGGAACTCAGCCTCAAGCGTCCTTTCGCCCCGCTGCCGCGCCTGCTGTCGGCCATCTTCCTAACCCCCGTCTCCCCCACCGCCTACAAGAACCACCGCGATAAACCCCTCAACGAGCGTTTTGTTGGCACCGGGCCCTATCGGCTGGCCTATTTCAGCCAGCAACAGCAGCGACTGGTGCCCTTCGAGCGTTACTGGGGGCGCCGTCCCGCCAATGGCGGCCTGACGCTCACCACCTACAGCAACTCCACCTCCCTGCTGGGGGGCCTGCGCAGCGGCGAAATCGACCTGCTGCTATCTAGCAGCCTCGAAATCGACCACCAGCTGGCCCTGCACCAGAGCGCCCAAAGGGGAGAATTCAAAGAAGGGGTGGGTCCCGCCCTGGACATCGGCTTTCTCTCCCTGCTCACCAGCCAGCCCCCCCTCGACAACCCGACCCTGCGCCAGGCGATCGCCGCCAGCCTCGACCACGAACTGATCCAGCAACGGGTCAGCCTGGGGATGCGGCCCAGCCTGCGCAGCCTGGTGCCGCCCTCCCTGCCTGGTGCCGACCCCGAGGCCTGGCCCGCCTTCAACCCCGAGCGTGCCCGCAGCCTCTACAAAAAGGCCGGCTATTGCGACGGCAAGCGCCTCAGCCTGCCGCTCACCTTTCTCTCCGATGTGCCCACCGACCGGCTGTTTGCCCTCACCTGGCAGAGCCAGCTGAAACGGGACCTGGATGATTGCGTGCGCCTGGAAGTGAGCGGCATGGAATCAACCACCGCCTATTCGCAACTCGATAAGCAGGCGTTCCCGATGATCTTGATCAACTGGATGGGGGATTATCCAGATGCAGAAAACTACCTCTCCCCCATGCTCGGTTGCACCAAGCCCCAGGGCAATCGCTGTCTGGAGGGGGGCAGTGCCCTCAGCGGCAGCTTCTGGACGGCCCCCGGCCTGGACGCCCAGCTGCAACGCAGCAGCGAACTGGCGGGCCCCGAACGCCTAGCGCTGCTGCAAGCGATCCAGCGGCGGGCGGCCGATGGCGTGCCCTACCTGCCTGTGTGGGTGGTGCGGCCAGCCGCCTGGGCCCGGCCCCAGCTGGAGGCGCCCCGCTTTGATGGTTCTGGCCGGGTGCTGCTCTCCCAATTGCGCCCGACCAAAGCCGGAGGCCAACGATGAACCGCCGCCGCCAACTGCTGAGCTACGCGGCCTCCCGGCTGGCCCTGGCGCCGGTGATGTTGTGGCTGATCGCCAGCCTGGTGTTTCTGCTGTTGCGTCTGGCCCCCGGCGATCCAATCGACGCCCTGCTGGGCCCCCGGGCCCCCGAGGCGGTGCGGGCCGCCCTCAGGCAGCAGTTGGGACTCGACCAACCCCTGGCCCAGCAGTACCTGGGGTTCATGGGCAAGTTGCTGCACGGCGATTTGGGCCTGTCCCTCAGCAACCAGGAGCCGGTGAGCCGCATCATTGGCCAAAGCCTGCCCGCCAGCCTGGAGCTGGGGGTGGTGGCCCTCAGCCTCGCCGCCGTGCTGGGGCTGGCGGTGGGCTTCAGCGGCATCGCTCGCCCCGAGGGGCGGCTCGATCTGGCGGGGCGCCTGTTTGGCATCGGCACCTACGCCCTGCCGCCCTTCTGGGCCGCCATGGTGCTGCAGCTGGTCTTCGCCGTGGGGTTGGGCTGGCTGCCGGTGGGCGGCCGATTCCCCGCCACCATCGAACCCCCATCCGGCAGCGGCTTCTATCTCTTCGACAGCCTGCGGGCCGGCAACGGCGCCCAGTTTCTCGGCGCCCTGCGCCACCTGGTGCTGCCGGCCTGCACCCTGGGACTGCTGCTGAGCGGCATCTTCACCAACGCCCTTCGCCTCAACCTGCGCCGCGCCCTCGATTCCGACTATGTCGAGGCGGCCCGCAGCCGCGGCCTGGACGAACGGCGCGTGGTGCTGCGCCACGGCCTGCCCAACGCCCTGCTGCCGGTGCTCACGATCGCCGGCATCACCGTCGCCTCCCTGATCGGCGGCGCCCTGCTGATCGAGGTCACCTATTCCTGGCCCGGCGTCGCCCACCGCCTCCAAGAAGCCATCGCCCAGCGCGACTATCCCCTGGTGCAGGGCATCGTCGTCGTCGTCGCCGCCCTGGTGGTGCTGGTCACGGTGGCGGTGGATCTGCTGGTGGCCTGGCTGGATCCGAGGGTGAGTTTTTAGGTTCTGCCGAGTCCGGTGCAAGAAATCGAGCTTGCTCTCTGGTCATTGTCCGCAGCGCCGTACAACACTTGGAAACCTGCGCAGGGGTAAGGGGGCCCAGCTGAGGCCCCTACGAGTAACTGCTTGCTGAAGTGCCTTGAAGCTAAAGCATTTGCTGCAGGAATCTTTAGGCCATAACGCTCCAGATCAGAAGCGGGCATAGCAGCATATCTTAGTTAAGCATCCTTCGCACCCGCCTTCTGCATCTGGATGTTAGGCGCTGATCATCAGCCAGAGTGCCCTCGGCAACGCTCTTTACAAGTCATAAGAAATAGTTGCCATTTCACTGAGTGTGACACTCCAACCATTCGAAGCTTTCAAGCTGCTGTCCGCAGGTTGACAACCCAATCAGTAAAACCCAGCGATCTTACGCAGGGTGCCTGTGGCATAGAAAATGTACTGAGACATAAGGCTACCTACTCTAGTGGTTTCAATGGGCGGAATGAACAGAGTCAGGTTATATCTTTACTTCTCGTCTCCGACGATTGAGCGCCTCTAAAAGAAGATTAAAGGATTCATCATCTAGTCCGCAACGCAGATCAAGACATGCGTAGCTTCGCAGGAATGGCGGCATATTGTCAAGAATTCCATTTGGAAGCAGTACAGGAATTATCTGCTGGCTCCTTTCATCCCGTTTAATCAGAATTGCATCCAATTCTGTTTTCATCCACTCCCCGGGTAGAGATTGGCCAATGCATACCAAGTACGATGAAGCAGATTCCACTGCATCTCTTAATGATCGATTGATAGAATCACCTGGCTTGAGTTGCCATTGGTCAAACCAAACACGAAAACCTGAATCTGTTAACTTTTCGACGAGAGTCCGCACAAAAGCTTTATCTTGATAACTATAAGAAACAAAAATATCGAAACGCGCATTTGCAGTTATTTTTAATGCCTCCACATGCCGTCCGGTCGATTGCAAAAGAACTACCAGATTGTTTTTTATGCGGGTAGCCACCGGGGTGTCACGCCCCAAAGTATAGTCAAGAATATCAAGCGCGCGTCGCAGCATCACCTCAGCTTCATCAATACGTTTGACCTCCATGTAAGTTTCCGCAAGGCTATTTAGTTGCAAAACGACTGGGGCTGACTGAAGACCGTTGGAACTCTGGGCTTCATCAAGTGCTTTATTATATAAAAGAATAGCCTCTTCACTGCGGCCAGATTCCCTGTAAAGGCCCGCGAGGTTGTTGTATGCAGCAATGACCGTTGGATCACCAGGCCGACCGGATGTTTCTGCCATACTTAGCGCACGTCGATACCACTCGGCTGCCTCATCGCTACGTCCCATTTCGCGGTAAAGACCTGCCAGATTGTTGTATGCAGCAATGACCGCTGGGTCACCATGCCGACCGGATGATTCTGCCATACTTAGCGCACGTCGATACCACTCGGCTGCCTCATCGCTACGACCCAGTTCGCGGTAAAGACCTGCCAGATTGTTGTATGCAGCAATGACCGCTGGGTCACCAGGCCGACCGGATGCTTCTGCCATACTTAGCGCACGTCGATACCACTCGGCTGCCTCATCGCTACGACCCATTTCGCGGTAAAGACCTGCCAGATTGTTGTATGCAGCAATGACCGCTGGGTCACCAGGCCGCCCGGACGTTTCTGCCATACTTAGCGCACGTCGATACCACTCGGCTGCCTCATCGCTACGACCCATTTCTCGGAAGAGACCTGCCAGATTGTTGTATGTGGCAATGACAGCTGGGTCACCAGACCGCCCGGACATGTCTGCCATACTTATACTTAGCGCACGTCGATACCACTCAGCGGCCTCATCGCTACGACCCATTTCTCGGTAAAGACCTGCCAGATTGTTGTATGTGGCAATGACCGCTGGGTCACCAGGCCGCCCGGACATTTCTGCCATACTGAGCGCACGTCGATACCACTCAGCAGCCTCATCGCTTCGCCCCATTTCTCGGTAAAGACCTGCCAGATTGTTGTATGTGGCAATAACCGCTGGATCACCATTCTTCTCGGTCGTCTCCGCCATCTTGAGGGCACGAAGATACCAGTCAATTGCTTCATTTCCTCGGCCCGTTTGGCGGCATGCGTTGGCTAGCTGACTGTAGATTCCTAATAGCTCAAGTGGTTCAGAGACAGATCCTATTTCTACGATTTGTCGAAAAAGGGACTCCGCCTCGCTCAACCGCCCGCTTGTCATGAGCAACTCAGCAAGATGATTCATGCTCGATCGCACCATGGGATGGCTCAGTCCTAAAGAATCGATGCTGATAGCAAGCGCTCTTCGCAAATATGTTTCAGCTAGTCCAAAACGCTGTTGACGCAGCAAGGAGACCCCGGCCTCTGTTAACAGATCAGAGAACTTGGGCGAAACACCTATCTCTGTTTCGATATCCACCATTAATCGCTCGATGGCCTGTTCGTCAAGTGGCAAAGAGGCGAGTGTAGAGCGTAAGTCAGCAATAGCGCCCAAACGTTCAGCGCTTTCAGGAGAAATGATCTTCTGCACGTCTTGAAAATCGCTCACCAAGAGCCTAGTTACGTTCTCCAAATAAAAACCTGGGAACTCCGGGTCGGTCGTGCCTTGCGAAATTACCGGCAGCGGCTCTCCAAAACTAAACTTAGTTATGTATGGAATCTTCGTCAGTTCAAGAATAAGACGGGATTCGATTCCTTTTGGTAGCCATTCGTCATAGAATGGTTTTAGTCCCTGAGCAAATCGTTGCAGCCAAGCTTGTGCTTCATCTACTTCATCTCTTCCGTCAAACCGGCCAGGAAGTGGAAGTACCGCAATAGGTGGCCTAGGAACTGCCAAGTGCCGCCTTGCCTCTTGAACTCCGTTAGCAATCTGCACGCCCCTTTCAAAACTCTGCTCATTCGCAGAGAAGACTAGAACCAAGATATCTGGCAAATAGATAGTACAGACTCCACCTGTATCCGTGATGCCCGTTCGGCTATCAATCAACACATAGTCATATCGTCTCTTCCATTCGGCTCTCCAGCGATTCAACAAATCTCCACCCGCATAATCTTCAAAGAATCTGTTCCAATCAAAACTCCGGACTCGCTCGATATAGCCGGGAGCTTGATCTCCGCTAGCAATCAGATCGATAGGCTCGCAATCAGAAATGAGCACTTGACTGACATATGATGACCAATCAACAACTGAATTGGTCTCAACGCTGTTAAGAAGGTGGATGAGGCCTTCCGACTTCGGCACAGCATTGTGTAAGTAGGGCTTAAAATAGCGGTGCAAACCTGGGGCTTCTAAATCCCAATCCATAAGTAGTACACGCTTTCCTCGTTTAGCGAGAAGCACCGCTATATTTGCTAGGGCGAAGGTTCGTCCTACTCCGCCCTTATACGAATAGAATGTGATGATGCGGCTCATGGAATTGGCAGGACAAGTGATGGAACAGTGTTCTGAGATTGCATGCGGATCTTGAATAAACCTTCGAATTGCGTGTGTGCTACTTGCTCCCACGCGGGATCGAAGGCTGGTGATGCAGCCAGTGCTTGTTCAATCGAGACACAAAGTTTACCTTTCAGCACTTCAGCCATGGCCTCCTGCTTCGGGCTGTCTGGTCGCATGAAAGGGTTGGCGAATGAGTGAAGCTGCTCTCCCTGCATCGCCTGCACCTCAGGTGGAAAACAATCCCCGTCATCTATCACAACAGGGAAGATAAGCCCCCTCGGGTTTTCGGCTGTTCTCAGATTGACTGTCTTCTCACGGTGACGCATTAGCGCTAGCTCTAGTCTGCACCAATCGCTTTGGAAGTACTCTCGGCTCAAAACGGCAACCATTATGCGGGAACGAGAAAGACTCATGGCGAGGTGATTGGGCCACGAAGCTCCGTCATCAATCGTCTCGTCCACGAATACATTTACCTGACCCAAGCGCACCCGCAGCAACGATGTCAAAGCTCGGACGAAATTCTCCCGCGTCCAGCGCACCCAGTCGATATCAGAGCGTCTGTAGCTGATGAAGATGTCATTTTCATAGTCGGACATAATGCTGTTGCTGCTGATTACGAAACTCTTGAACTGGTTGAGAGGGCATTCTGCCACGGAGTCCGGCCATGCCGTGGGGCGCGAGGTGATTGACTATGTTACATTGCTACACAGCCACTTAATCCAATCTATAGAAATTAACACTCCGACTTTGGTAGTATTTAGTCTATTTTCAACCACCAGAGAAATCCTCAAGAAATTCACCCCCGAATGACAAGAATAAGGAAAACGCGCGATAGCTCTCAATAATACAGCAGGGGCATTATGCCTGCGCCTAGCATAGGGAATCTTTGCAAGGCGTATAAAGAGACACTGATTGCAATAGTGAGTTCCGTACTAAGAAAGCCGCTCTTTAGTCAATACTGAAGGAGTTCAGCATGAAGCTTGCTGATATGGCCGATGCAGAAGAAATGACAACCTAGAAAAGATGTCATTGATTGATCAGATTAGCTGAAGATACGCCTGCATTAAGCTTGATTCTCATTATAGACCCAAGCGGCAGAGGGCGATGATTTTCACTATTTTCTCGGTGGGCGGTCCGCCTTTGTCATCAAGTGCCCAACGCCCGTGCTGTGCCTTTTCGTGGACGAGGCGTGATCGCTGCTCTTCATCCGCAGCATCCATGCCGCAGCCGTGAAATAAGCACCTGTACTTCGTTGGGCTTCCGGTTCATTTTTTCCGCACCAGAGCTTCAAAGCTTTTTCTGTCCAATTGAGCAAAATGCTTGCTGTTGCGAATTGATTCGGGCAGATGTTCCCAGATGCCATTTTCTTTCAGCCAATGATTGAGACATCCAAGGAAGACGTTTTGGACGCTCCAAGCATCATCCTGCAGATCGTGCAAGAAGGTGTTTAGATTCTCAATCCGCTCTTTGCTCTCGAGACCATGCTCCGCAGTGGTGAACATGTTGTGGACAAACGTGTTCCGTTTCTGAAGGAAACCAACTAAAATCTGATCAAACTGTGGGTGCAACTGCGAGGTCTTCCGGACTTCGTGAAGAAGTTGTCCAAGCGTCCGCTTGTTCTTGGACATGTCCTTTCCCGATAGGTCATCGAACGTGAAATCGGTCGTTTCGCGGAGGATGAACTGAATGGCCATTTTGATGGCGTGCTCGGCCATCTGGATCATGTAGAGGGTGGCACCGATTTCCTGAAATGCCTTGTGCTGCATCGGGGTCAAGTCAGGGTAGATAGAGTAGTCCCATGGTGCTTTGCCGGTTTCGTCCTTCTTTTGCGGATCGTGACGGGTCTTCAATATCCGGATGGAGTCATGATCAAGTTGTGGCTTGTCGGTCATGTTGATTGAGCCCAACGCTCAAGATCAGAACCGAGCATGTGGCGATGGCACATGACAGGAACTGAAGCTCCCGTCTTCTGCATCAGGATGTTAGATCTCACCGCGATGACCTTTGGTGATCTGCTTTTCGGCGTAACCGGCGTCATATATGGCGAGCAATCTGATTTGATTCAATCGAGCGATCCTGGCCTCAATCGTCGCGGGGTCTGTGGCAACGCGATCGCCCCGCTCAAAGGCGATGGATATGGCTTCCATTGCTTGAATTTGCTTCCAGATTTCATTATAGTCCTTCTCCATGCGACTACAAGTTGCTTCATAAGCCTCGAGCATTGCATGCGATTCGCTGTCGGATGTGTCAATAAAATTCTTGACTTGGTCGATGCTGTCGGCCAATTCATTCTTAGTCTGCTGGCATGCTACAAGCGCCTCGCCGAGACGGCGCGCAAGATCCGTTCGGTGTTGTCGTCTCAGATTTAAGAAAGTTTCAACTCTCGTCCAGCCGCTCACAAGGAACGCCAAGATTGAAATTGCAAGGCCCCATTCTGCTGTTGTCATCGTCATCAGCTGAGTTCTGCCATGTGAGCCCCAACATAGAATATGCGGACTCGCATATCATGAGCAATCCGGCGATTGCTGCATATCCCACAGGAACTTGATATCTTTGATGCTTTGAGAGCCAAGGCTATGGCAGACATCCTAGGGAATCGATCTGGTTCGGCGGAGTATATGCTGGTTCAGTCTATCACGCTTCAACCACGCCTTGCAGGCCTTGTCTAGCGAGGACCAGGGGAAGCCGAGCTATGGGTATTGTTTGGATCTAGAGATAAGCCAAAGCTATTATCTGCATGAAGATAGATTATTCGTTTTGTGCCTTCACTAGTCTTAGCTGTGCACTTCCTGCAATAGCTTATAGGAGCAATTTTTGCGATTCTTGTTTATCTATTCTACTTGTTCAGCGAAGCAGGGTGTGCGCACTTGCCAAGTGCCCTCGATTCCCCAGGCGGCGAATAAGATAGCAATCCAATCAATATCAACACCAACAATTCCTTGATTTGAACCAACTTGCCAGCTGAAATTTGATCACAACTCCCGCTGACAACAAAGTTGCATATTAGACACAAACGATCCCCAATGACTTAGGATTATACTGAAATTATCTCCACAACCCAGGCTCAGCCAATGACCATGCAAGCAGCCGTTCAAGCCTATTACGGCCAAGAACTGAGCAGCAGCGCTGATCTCAAGACCACAGCCTGCTGCGATGCCGATGCTGTGCCTGCCTGGCTGAGGCCCCTGCTGGCCAAAGTGCATCCAGAGGTAACTAGCCGTTATTACGGCTGCGGCCTGGTCTGCCCAGCCCAGCTCAGTGGCTGCCGCATCCTTGATTTGGGCAGTGGTTCCGGCCGCGATGCCTACCTTTTGTCCCAACTTGTCGGGCCCGGGGGCTCCATCGTCGGTGTCGACATGACGGTTGAACAACTTGCCATTGCCCGTCAATACACCGAATTCCATGCCCAGCAGTTCGGCTACGCCAATGTCTCCTTCCTGAATGGCACCATCGAGAAGCTCGCAGATTTAGACCTGGAGCCGGAAAGCTTCGATGTGATCATCTCCAATTGTGTGCTCAACCTCTCCACCGACAAGGCCGCAGTGCTCAAAGGTGTGCAGCGCTTGCTTAAGCCTGGGGGTGAATTTTACTTCGCCGATGTCTACACAGATCGGCGCCTGCCCGATGCCCTGCGCAGTCATCCCGTGCTTTACGGCGAGTGCCTGGGGGGCGCCCTTTACTGGCAGGACTTCCTGCGCATGGCCAGATCAGCGGGTTTCCCGGATCCCCGTCTGGTCAGTAATCACCCCATCAGCATCACCGATGCAAAACTGGCGCCCCTAGTGGGCCTGGCCCGCTTCGAATCAACCACCTATCGGCTATTCAAAATCAACGGCCTGGAAGAGGCATGCGAAGACTACGGCCAAGCCGTGATCTATCGCGGCACGCTGCCGCAGCACCCCGATCGCTTCCCCCTGGACCACCACCATGTCCTCGAAACGGGCAGGACTTTGCCGGTGTGTGGCAACACCTATCGCCTGCTCCACCAAAGCCGCTTCCACGAGCACTTTGACTTCATTGGCGACTTCAGCCGCCACTTCGGACCCTTCCCGGGTTGCGGCAGCCTCTCACCCTTTAAAAATCCGGCACCAGGAGCCGCAGCCACAGACCCAGCCCCAACACCGGCCGCAACTCCCACACCGACACCAGCCCCAGCACCGGCACCGGCATCCTCCTGTTGCTGACTCTTCCCTTCAGCGACCCCGCCAGCGGGCCGCCGCGGCCGGATCCAGCACATAGGCCGTCACCCCCCGGTGCAACAGCCGCTGCGACGACCCCGGCGCCGCCGCCCCCGCCAACGAATCCAAAAAGTCGCTGGTCATGCCCAGCAACAACCCCTGCACCGCCTCCGGTTCCACCCCCACCCAATCAGAACCGAGCCGAAACAGCGCCTCATCGCCCGGCGGCAGGCGCAGGGGCGAAAAATGGCTGCCCCCCTGCACCAACGCCAAGCGGCTGCGGGGGTGGCCCACCGGCAGGAACAACTCCAGTTGCTCTTGCAGCGGTGGCGTCACCAGATCCAGGCTGCCGCCCACCAGCAGGGCGGGCACCCGCAGATCGCGCAGGCCCCGCTCGGGCCACAACAGCGAGCCGAAACTGTTGAACAGCACCACCCCCCGCAGCTCCGCCGGGCGCGGCAGGGCCGGCGGCAACGCCGCCGCCGGCAGCTGACATTGCAACAGCAGCGACAGGTTGGTAATGGGCAGTCGCTCCACGGCCCGCGCACAACGGCGGTCCAGGCCCGGCTCCGGCTTCAAGCCCGCCGCCATCAGGGCGGTAACTCCCCCCAACGAATGGCCTAACAGCACCATCCCATCCCCCTGCACCGGCAGCCCACCGGCCCGTTGGGCCGTCAGCAAAGCCTTGACATCCGCCAGGCGCTCAGCCAGCACCTCCGCCCCCGGCGGCGGCCGTTGCCCGGCCAGGCTGGCCTTGAGGGCCGCTGAGTCGCTGCCGGGATGTTGCAGCGCCACCGTGGTCCAGCCCCGCTGGGCCAGGGCACTGGCCAACCAGCCCAATTGGTCGGCGTTGCCGCCCAACCCCGGCAGCAGCAGCACCCAGGGCCGCTCGGCCCGCCCTGGCTGCGCCGACGCCCAGATCTCCACGGGCAAGGGATTGCGGCGATGGGGCACCACCAGGCTGTGGCGCTGGAGTTGGGCCGGCGGGCCATCCGCCTCGTGCAGCGGTTCGGCCCGGCGTGGGGGCAATCCCATCAAGGCCAGATTGGACAGGGCGTGGCGCTGCTGCCCCAACTGACGCCGCCACTGGGCCGCCAGCTCCAACAAGCCATCCAGGCGCAGATTCAGACGGGGTTCGGGCAAGGCCACCAGCAAATCGATCAGCGACACCGACCGCTGCTGCCGCAGCAGTTGGCGCAGGCTGGCCTGCAGCTGACCCGTGGTCGATTTGCCCGCCTCCGTGGTCAGGAGTTCGCCCAGTTCACCCAGCAGCTGGCCGCCGGCCCAGCTGTCCAACAGCTGGCGGCCAAAGCTGCGATCCCGCAGCAAGGGGGCTCGTAGCAGCTGCTTCAGCTCACGGCGACTGTCCGGTTTGAGCAACCCGAGCCAGAGGTCTTGGTCGGAGCCCCCGTTGGCCAGGTCCGCCTCCAATGAAAGCTGGTTATTGCCCCGACTCCAGCGCTGCAGATGCCGCAGGTTGATGGGAATTTGCAGCTGCTCCAACTGGATCTCCAGCACCTCGGCGGCCCCAGCAGGCGAAGCCGTCACCAGCCAGGACGACACCGCCAAGGCGCCCAGGATTCTGGTGATGACGGCGGCCCCCCCTTGGGGCCAAGATCGGGACAAGGACCGCAACCCGCCTGGGGAGCTCAGTGGGCAGGCCCGGCGGCGGCATCGCCAGAGGCAGGCGCCGCCTGACCCGGCAACCAGGCCTCATGGGGCAGGGGCTCGGTGCCGTATTCCCAGTCGTCGTAGTCGGGATCGTTGCGAATCTGCTGGTGAATCTGCTTCTGGGCCTCGAAATCGTGGGGATGGGGCGGCGTGCCCGCCGCGCCGTCGTCAAGGGGGAGGGGTGCTTGCGGGGAGGTCATCGGAACCAACGTCGATGAACTTCATTCTGACGGGGGATCAGCCAGGGGCGTCGATCGGCAGCGCGGAGCCCCGGGCCCGAAAGGCGGCCACCGCCACCGGAATCGTTGGATAAAACGCATCGAAACCGAGACGGGCCACCAAGCCAGCCCTCTCGAGCTCGTGAAACAAACCCTGCTTGACGCGGGTCATCGCAAAGCGGATGCCACGACCCTGCAGTTCCTGGGCCAACTCAGCGAGCATGTCGGCCGCTGTGATGTCCAACTCGATAATCGCCTCGGCATTCAGCACGAACCACCGCACGGGCTCCACCTCGGCGGCGATCGCCGCCAGGGCCCGACGCTGGAAGTCATTGGCATTGGCAAAACAGAGGGGCGCGTCATAGCGGTAAAGCACCAGGCCAGGCACGGTGCTGCCCCCCGGCCAGTCCTTGACATCGTGGAAACCGGCCAGGTCCCTCACTTCCCCCATCACCGCGTCGTGGGGTCGGGCGACGCGGGCGAACAGATCCAGCACGGACAAACCCACCGCCACCACCACGCCGGAGAGAATGCCGCTGAACAACACCCCAAGCAGGGTCACCAGGGCCAACAAAAATTCACTGCGTTTGAAACGCTGCAATCTCCGAAAAGCATCGATATCAATCAGTTGTAGGGCGGCGAACACCACCAGGGCCCCCAACACCGGCCGCGGAAACAACGCCAGCAGGGGCCGCAGCCAAAGCAAAACGGCCAGCACCACCACCAGGGCCACCAGCGCATAGCGCTGACTGCGGGCCCCCATGGTGTCCGCCAGGGCCGTGCGGGTGTTGCTGCTGCTGACCGGGAACCCCTGGAACAGCGAGGTGGCCACATTGGTGACCCCAAGGGCCACCAACTCCTTGGTGGCATCAATCCGCTCCCCGTGGCGCTGGGCGAAGGAGCGGGCCGTCAACATGTTGTCGGAGTAACCGACCAGGGCGATGCCGACAGCGCCGAGCATCAGTGGTTGCCAGCTAGCCAGCGTCAAGCCCGTGGGCAGTACCAAAGCGGGCAGACCCGCCTCAATCGTGCCCACCATCGCCACCCCCTGCCGATCCAGGTGCAGCAACCCCGAGGCGGCCGTCGCCAGCAGCACCACCAGCAAGGGCCCGGGCAGGTGGGGACGCCAGCGACGCAGCACCAGCATCAGCAAAAGGGCCAGGCCGGCCAACGCCAAGCTGGGGCCATGCACGGCCCCGTGGCGTTGCACCAGTGCCTCCAGGGCCGCCCCAAGAGAATCGGCCCTGGGACCGATGCCGGTGAGGGTGTGCATCTGGCCGGCGATCATCAACAACGCCACCCCGGCCAGGTAACCCACCAGGATTGGCTGGGAGAGCAGGTCGGCCAGAAAAGCCAACTTCAGCAGGGCCGCCAGCAGGCACACCAGCCCCACCAGCAGGGCCATCAGGCTGGCCAGGGCGATCGACCCGGACCGATCGCCCGCCGCCACCATCGGTCCCACCAGGGCCGCCGTCATCAAGGCAGTGGTGGTTTCGGGGCCCACCGATAGCTGGGGGGAGCCCCCCAGCCAGGCATAGATCACAATCGAGGGCAGCATCGCCCAGAGGCCATTGATCGGCGCCAGGCCGGCCAGCTCGCCATAGGCCATGCACTGGGGGATGAGATAGGCGGCCACCGTCACACCCGCCGTCAGATCCCCTGGCAAAAAGGCACCCCCCAGGGGGCTTCCCCCCAAGGGGGATCCCCTCTGGGGGGATCGGTTCACCGGTGCAGCCAAAAATCAGACATTGAATTCAGACATTGAGAATCAGACATTGAACAAGAACTCCATTACGTCCCCCTCGGCCACCACATACTCCTTGCCTTCACTGCGCAGCCAGCCCCGGTTGCGGGCTTCGGCCAACGAACCCGCCTCCAACAGCTGCTCATAGCCCACGGTCTGGGCCCTGATGAAGCCGCGCTCAAAATCCGTATGGATCACCCCAGCTGCCTGGGGTGCCGTCATGCCCGCCTTGATCGTCCAGGCCCGGGTCTCCTTTTCGCCGGTGGTGAAATAGGTGCGCAGGCCCAGCAAGCGATAAGTGGCGCCGATCAGACTGCACAGCCCCCCCTCGCTCACCCCCAATCCGGCCAGGAATTCAGCCCTTTCCGCTTCTGGCAACTCCATCAGTTCCGCCTCCACCTGGGCCGAAATCCGCACCGTTTCCGCCCCCTCTCGCTGCGCCAGGGCCGCCACCGCTGCGACCATGGCGTTGCCGCTGGCCAGGTCGTCTTCGTTGACGTTGGTGGCATAGATGATCGGTTTGGCGGTCAGCAGGCCAAGGGGACGCAGCAGCGCCAGTTCGTCATCGCCGAGAGGCAGCGAACGGGCGGCTCCGCCCTCCTCCAGCACCGCCTGAATGCGCTCCAAAATCCCGTCCTCCACCGCGGCTTCCTTGCTGGTGCGCAGCTGCTTTTTGAGCCGTTCGCGGCGCTTCTCCACCTGGGCCAGGTCGGCCAGGGCCAGCTCCAGATTGATCACCTCCACGTCGCGCAGCGGATCCACCGATCCCGAGACGTGGATGACGTCGTCGTCTTCAAAGCAACGCACCACATGGACGATGGCGTCGACTTCCCGGATGTTGGCCAGGAACTTGTTTCCCAGCCCTTCACCCTGGCTGGCCCCCTTGACCAGGCCGGCGATATCCACGAACTCGACCCTTGTGGGGATGATCTCCTTGGAACTGGAAACCTTGGCGAGCTGAGAGAGGCGCCCATCGGGCACCGCCACAATCCCGCTGTTGGGTTCGATGGTGCAGAAGGGGAAATTGGCGGCGGTGGCCTGGGCGTTGGCCACCAGAGCGTTGAAGAGGGTGGACTTGCCCACGTTGGGCAAGCCGACGATTCCGGCTTTAAGCATGGTCGGAATCTACGAGCCGCTGCCCCAAGAACCCATCACATTGGCGCGAATAAACAGCGAGACTGGCTCCACTCCCTGGCCCTTGATGTCCGCCCCCATCCCCCTGCAGCCCGCTAATCGGGAACCGGAAGGCGTCTCGCTCAGCCGATCCCCTTCCCTTGAACTGCCGGCGCGCCCGCAGTCGGGCCCGGTGGCTGGGCTGGCGAGCAGCGGCGGGCCCAACCCGGGCGCCACGGCGAAGCCAGCCCGGGGCGAACCAGAAATGGTCTTGCCGCCACCTCCCAGCCCCAGCCCCCGCCGCCGCCGCAATCGCCGCGGTCTCTGGATCGGCCTGGCCCTGCTGGTGCCCGCCCTGGCGGGCTTGGGCTGGTGGCTGCGGCAACAGGCCCTAGCCAAACGGGATATCGGCCCCTTCACGGTGCTCTCCCGCACCGGCTCCCTGCCTGGGTTGGTTACCGCCACCGGCGAGCTGGACGCGGTTAATCGGGTCAACGTCAGCCCCAAGCGCCAGGGCCAGTTGATCGAGCTGCTGGTGGATGAGGGCGATCTGGTGGTGGCGGGCCAACCGATTGCCCGCATGGACGATGGCGACCTGCGCGACCGCATTCAAGAGCTGCAGGCCAATTTGCTGGCCGCTAAATCCGAACTGGAGCGCAGCCGCAGTGAGCTGCAGCGCAATGAACCGTTGTTTCGTCAAGGGGCCATCAGCCTCAACGAACTAAACCGTTTCCGCTCGGATTACGAGGTCAAGAGCATGGCCCTCAACGCCGCCGGCCAGCGCATCGAACAGCGCCTGGTCGAGCGGGAAGAGCTCATCATCAGGGCCCCCTTCAGCGGCGTCATCAGCCAGCGTTTTGCCGAACCCGGCGCCTTTGTCACCCCAACCACCACCGCCTCCGCCACCGCCGGCGCCACCAGCTCATCAATCGTCGAACTGGCCCGGGGACTTGAGGTGATCGCCAAGGTTCCCGAAAGCGACCTGGGCCGCCTGCAATTGGGCATGCCCGCCAGTGTTCGGGTCGAATCGTTTCCCGATCGGCGCTTTGCCGCCCGGCTGCGCCAGATCGCCCCGCGGGCGATCAAAACTAATAACGTGACTTCCTTCGAAGTCAAGTTGCAGTTGACCGAGCCAGCGCCCCAACTGCGGATTGGCATGACCGCCGACGTTGATTTCAAGACCGGCGACCTGGGTCCCCGCACCCTGGTGCCCACAGTGGCGGTGGTCACCGAAAATGGCCGGCCGGGGGTGCTCTTGGTCGGCAAGGACCGGGAGCCCAAGTTTCAGCCGGTGCAACTGGGGGTGAGCAGTGGCCGGGACACCCAGATCATCTCCGGATTGGCCAGCGACACCCCCATTTTCATCGACCTGCCGCCGTGGGCGAAGAAGCGGCCATGAACCGCAAGGCTGCCGCCACAATGCGACCGCTGGCGTAGCCATCGCCAAAGGGGTTGTGGGCCATGGCCATGGCCCCGTAGGCCTCGGCGTCGTTCAGCAGGCGGCTGGCTTCGGCGACGATCGTGGCGCTGTCGGTGCCGATCAGCCTGGCGGTTCCGGCCGCCACCGCCTCGGGCCGCTCGGTGGTGCGCCGCAACACCAACACCGGTTTCCCCAAGGCGGGGGCCTCTTCCTGCAAACCGCCCGAATCGGTGAGCACCAGGGTGCAGCCGCGCAGGGCCGCCACCAAGTGGTTGTAATCGAGGGGTTCGGTCAGGAAGGCCCGCGGGTGGGAACCAAGCAGGGCCTGCAGCGGCTCCCGCACGGTCGGGTTGCGATGCAGGGGCAGCAGCAAAGCGGTGTCGGGGTGCAGGTCCAGCAGGGCCAGAAAGCCACGGCCGATGTCCTCAAGCCGCTCCCCCCAGTTCTCGCGCCGATGGACCGTGGCCAGCAGCACCCGCTGCCGGCGCCAATCCAGCCCCTCCACATGCCATTCGGGCGTGGTTTCGGCCATCTGCAGCAGGGCATCAATAACCGTGTTGCCGGTGGTGACCGTCTCCCCCACCACCCCTGAGGCCCGCAGGTTGAGGGCCGCCTGTTCGGTGGGAGCGAAATGCAGCACCGCCAGCTGGGAGATCAGCCGTCGGTTGGCCTCCTCCGGGAAGGGATCAAAGAGGTTGTCGGTGCGCAAACCCGCCTCGACATGGCCCACGGGCAGGCGCTCGTAGAAGGCCGCCAGGGCACTGGCAAAGGCCGTGGTGGTGTCCCCTTGGACCAAGACGAGGTCGGGCTTGTACTCAACGAATTCCTGGCGCAGCCCTTCCAGCGCTGCGGTGGTGACGTGGGTGAGGGTTTGGTTGGGGGCCATCAGGGCCAGGTCCCGATCCGCCTTGATGGCGAACAGGTCCATCACCTGGCTGACCATCTCGCGGTGCTGACCGGTGAGGACCACCCGGCTGCGGAAGTCCCCGCTGGCCTGGAAGGCCCGAATCACCGGTGCCATTTTGATGGCTTCAGGACGCGTGCCCAGAACAAGGGTGACTAGCGGCAGGTCACCGGTGGAGTTGGACACGGCCAGGGTGCGGACACCCGGATCCTAAAGACCGCCATCCTTATTCAAAGATTCAAAGCTGGCAGCATTCAAAGCTGACAGCAAGGTCACAATGCAAGCAGAGTCAAAGATGCCATGACCGATCTGCACCCCTTGGCGGGATTCCTCCCAGTGGGGACCACACCACCACCGCCGCCCCCACCACCCCTGGCATTCGCCACCCAGCCGCTCCAGCGGGAGGGTCGCTTCGGGCCCATGCCAGACACGATCGAAGGCATCGTCCGAGTAGCCCATCTCAACAACATCTCCGACGTCCACCTTGGCGTGGGAGAAGAGCCTCGCTACCGCAGTCGTGGCGACATCTTGCGCACCAATTGGCCTATAACGGATCCCGCCTGTTTTCGCCAGTGGCTGCGGGAGTTGCTGGATCCGGGCGAACTAGATATATTTTTAAGAGACAAGGAATACGATACTTCCCATACATTTTCTTTCGCGCGGGTGCGCATCAACCTGCTCGAAACAGTCAACGGCCTAGCCATGGTGCTGCGCCTGATTCCGACCGAAATCCCCAGCTTCGAAAAGCTGGGCCTGCCGCCGGTGATGAAGGATCTGGCCTGCCAAAGCCGGGGGCTCATCCTGGTGACAGGCCCCACCGGCTCGGGCAAGACCACGACCATGGCCACCTTAATCAATCATATCAATAACACGATGAAACGCCATATCCTAACCATCGAAGATCCAGTAGAATTCATACATGAAAGTCGCCAATCTCTGATTAGACAACGGGAAGTGGGTCAGCACACCCGCGAGTTCCACAATGCCCTGCGCGCCTCCCTACGGGAGGACCCTGACGTGATTCTGATCGGCGAAATCCGTGACCAAACCACTCTGGCAACGGCCCTTGAGGCCTCCCAGACGGGACACCTGGTGCTGGGCACCCTGCACACCAACTCGGCCGTGCGCACCGTGGAGCGGGTGCTTGGCATGTACACCCCCCAAGAAGAACACCTGATACGCCGCTCCCTGGCCGAATCCCTGCTGGCGGTGATCTCCCAGGGTCTGCTCAAGACCCTCGATGGCAGTCGGGCCGCCTACTTCGAAATCCTGATCAACACCGATGCTTGCCGCGACTATCTGGAACGCGGTGAACTCGATGCCATCGAAGAAATCATGGGCCGCAGCAACTTTGACGGCATGCAGACCAGCAACCAATCGCTGCTGAACCTGGTGAACGAGGGTCGCGCCTTGCCGGAGGAGGCGCTGCTGCACAGCCTCAAACGCAGTGAACTGGCCCAGAGCCTGCGGGGCCGCAGCTGAATCCCGCCAGTCGCCACAACCTCCACCGCGTCCAGCCCCACCGGGGCCAGCCCCACCGCGTCCAGCCCAAAAGGGGCAAGCCCTTCAGGGGTGATGGGAAGCAAGACGGGCCACCAACAGCACGGTCAGGCCCACGGACAGTCCCACCATGGCCAGACGACCATTCCAGATCTCAGCTTGGGGGGTAAAGCCCCGACGCCAAGAATTGAGCTCCTGGCGGGAAACCGGCTCTCCGGTGACCTCAGGAGCGTCCACATCAACGGTCGGGTCAGGGGAAGGATCCACGGAAGGGGGTTCGCCGAAGCCTGCGCTGTCAAAAGATCAGGAAAATAAATTGAGCGAAGCCCAAGGGCTTGCCTGAGCGAAGCCCAAGGGCTTGCCTGAGCCAAAACAACGCATGTATTGCACCTTAACGGCAATTAAACGACATTTGCCTCACTGCCTTTGGAGCCTCCATAAAGTTCGCCAGCGTCCTCCAGGGCAAGCCTGGCCATCACCCCCAACTCCAGGGGGCTGGTCAGGCCGGCCTCCAGCCGCTGCACGGCAGCCAGGCCAATCATGGCCGCATTGTCCGTGCAGAACTGCAATGGGGCCCCAAACCAAACCAAACCGGCGGCGGCGGCCCTTCTCTCCAGCAGGTCTCTTAAACGCAAGTTAGCTGCCACCCCCCCCACCAGCACCAACGTGCCCAAGCCTTGATCCAGAGCGCATTGGCAGCTCCGTTCCACCAACACATCGGCCACCACCTGCTCAAAACTGGCGGCCAGGTCGGCGAGCGGCAGGGGGTCCGGCTCCTGTTCCAGTTGGCGCACCTGGCGCAGCATCGCCGTTTTCAGACCGCTGAAACTGAAGTCATAGGGATGGAAACCCCCTTCGGGTCTGGAGACCCGACCTTTGGGCAAGCGGAACCGGGTGGGATCTCCCGCCAGGGCCGCCGCCTGAATCGCCGGACCGCCGGGATAGCCGAGGCCCAGCAACCGCGCCACCTTGTCAAAGCATTCACCGGCGGCGTCATCGCGACTGCGACCCAGCCGGCGGTAACGACCGGGAGCCTCGACCCGCACCAATTCGGTGTGGCCGCCACTGACCAGCAGCACCAGATGGGGCCAGGGCGGGGGGGGCTCCAGCAGCTGGGCCGAACACAAATGCCCTTCCAGGTGATGCACACCCACAAAGGGCTTGTCATAAAGGCGGGCCAGGGTGCGGGCAGTCACCGAACCAACCAAAAGGGCCCCCACCAAACCAGGGGCCACGCTGGCGGCGATCCCATCCACGTCGGCCAGCGATAGGCCGCTTTCCCGCACCACCCGCTCGATCAACCCGGGCAGGGCCTCCACATGGCGTCGCGAGGCGATCTCCGGCACCACCCCGCCCCAGCGAGCATGTTCCTCCACTTGGGATGCCACCGCGCTCGCCAGCACCCGGCGACCCACCACGATGGCCGCCGCCGACTCGTCACAACTTGTTTCGAGGGCAAGAACCGTGGGCATTGGTCCGGTGGGCCTCTCTTACTGTCACTCGCAGACATCCTGCCCCCCAGGCAGATCGTTGCTTCCGTTATCCCGGCCCCCCTCACGCCGCCCCCCATGCGCCGTCTTTTCGCCGTTCTCCTCTCCGCGTTCCTCCTGCTTGGCTTCGCCCCGGTGGCCCATGCCGACATCGGCGGGCTAGTTCCCTGCGCCGAGAATGCCCGCTTCCAGCAACGGGCCGGCACGGCCAAGACCGAGCAGGCCAGGGCCCGCTTCCAGATGTACAGCAAGGCCCTCTGTGGCGCCGATGGCCTGCCCCATCTGGTTGTTGATGGCCGCTGGAGCCATGCCGGTGATTTCATGCTTCCTGGCATTGCCTTCCTTTACATCGCCGGCACCATCGGCTGGGCCGGTCGGGGCTATCTCCAAGCCGTACGGAACCGTAAGGACGCCACCATGCACGAGATTCAAATCGACGTGCCCCTGGCCCTGAAATCCACCATCGCCGCAGCCACTTGGCCCCTGGCGGCCCTCAAGGAATTCACCGGCGGCCAGTTGCTGGAGAACGACAGCAAGGTGACTGTTTCGCCCCGCTGATTCACCCCGCTGATTCAGTCCCACCCCCTTAACTAATTTTGCTTCGGCAGCCATGAAAAAATTCCTCACCACCGCCCCAGTCTTTGCCGCCATCTGGTTTGGCATCACCGCAGTTATAATGATCGAATTCAACCACCTCTATCCTGATCTCTTGTTCTACCCTGGATAAATCTTTTGGTCTCAAATTGAGTGAAAGCGGTCTGCATAGACCGCTTTTTTATGCAAATTCCTGGCATCAGGTTGCTGGCGCATCAGGTTGCTGGCATCAGGCTGCTGGCCCCAGGCGAAAACGGCCCCAGCGGCTCAAGCCAGGCCCAGCAAACGCTCCAATTGCAACAGGGCCTCCTCTAAATCGCCATTCACTAGCACCGCATCAAATTCCGCCGCCGCCGCCAGTTCCTCCCGGGCCCTTTCCAGGCGGCGAGCGATCGCCGTTTCGCTGTCGGTGCCCCGGCAGCGAATCCGCCGCTCCAGCTCCGCAAAGCTGGGCGGTGCCAAAAAAATCTGCAGGGCGGCCGGAAAGCTTTGCCGCACCTGCCGGGCCCCTTCCAGCTCAATTTCCAACAGCACCGGCCCCTGCTCCAGGTGCCGCTGCACCGATTGCCGCGGCGTGCCATAGAGGTTGCCGGCGAATTCGGCCCACTCCAAAAAGTCGCCGTCGGCGATGCGCTGCTCGAAGTCTGGGCGGCTGAGAAAGAAATAATCCCGGCCGTCCTCTTCCCCCTGCCGGGGTGATCGGGTCGTGGCCGAAACCGAAAGCCAGATCTGGCTATGGCGCTCCAGCAAGCGCCGCACCAGGGTGCCCTTGCCAACCCCACTGGGTCCTGTGATCACCGCAACGCGCTCGCAGGACGGCTGGGTGGTCATCGCAGGGGGGTGGGCACCGGATCGCAGAGTAGGGGCGCAGCCGCAGAGAACCCCAAGTGCAGGCGCAGCCTGGCCAGCAACAACACCGCTCTAGCGCTCCAGGCCCCCCCCGGACGCGGCCGCCCCTGCGTCTGCAAGCGATGGATGCCACCACCCTGCGGGCGGTCCTGGCCGAACTGCGCCAGGTGCTGCTGCCCAGCCGCTTCGAGAAAGCCCAGCAGAGTGACCCCCACACCCTGCAACTGGCCCTGCGCCATCTTGATGGGGTGCAATGGCTGGAGGCCGGCTGGTTGGCGGAGGCGCCGCGGCTGCTGGCGATCGGGGCACCGCCCCGCCAAGGCGATGGCAGCACCCTGGCGCGGCAGTTGCAGCATGGTCTCAAGGGCCTGGCGTTGGTTGCCATCGAGCAGCAGGGTTGGGAGCGCGTCGTCGAACTGGTCTTCGCCCGCCGCCCCGGGGATCCGCCCGAACGGCGTTTGGTGCTCGAACTGATGGGTCGTCACAGCAATCTCTTTCTGCTGGATGGCGATTTCCGGGTGATCGCCACCGCCCATCAGGTGCGTCCCAACCAATCGCGGCAACGGCCCATCGGCTGCGGGGACCGCTGGGTGCCGCCGCCGCCCCTTGGCGGCGACCAGCCCCGCCTGGAAGAAAGCCCGGAGCGCTGGCGCCAACGCCTCGCCTTGGTGCCCCTGCCCCTGGGTCGGGCCCTGCTGACGACCTACCAGGGCATCAGTCCGGCCTTGGCGCGCCAGCTAAGTGGCGACCTGATCGACACCCCCGTCGCCAACCTGGCCGCCAGCCAGTGGGAGGCCCTCTACAGCAACTGGCAGCGCTGGCTGCAGGCGGTGCAGCAACCACAGCGCCATGGCCTGCGCCTCAGCGACGACGGGGGCTACTGCTGTTGGGACAGCAGCCGCCCAGATGGCGCCAGTCCGCTGGCCCTCAACCAGGCCCTCGCCAGCTACTACGGCCCCCGGCTGGAGCAAAGCCGTTTTGAACAACAGCGCCATGGCCTGAGTCAGAGCCTGCGCTCCCTGGCCGAGCGCGAGCGCTCCAATCTCGATCAACAACAACAGCTACTGGCGGCGGTCCCGGAAGGCGAAAGCCTGCAACAGCGCGCCGATGCCCTGCTGTGCCAACCGTCCCCGAGCCGCGAGACGATCGACGAGGCCCAGGCGCTCTATCGCCTGGCCCGCAAACGGCGCCGCTCAGCGGCGGCGATCATGCCGCGGCTGGAGCTGCACCTACAGCGACTGGCCTGGATCGAAGCCAGCCTCACCTTTCTCGACCAGGCGGAGACCAGCGAGCAACTGGCCGACCTGGCCGAAGAGCTGGACCAGCTGGCGGGTCGCAAGCCAGCTCTGGCCTCCCGCTCCCAGCGGCGCCAGGCCGCCGCTAGCCAAGCCAAGGGCCAACCGGTACCCCTCGAAGTACGCACAGCCTCCGGCTTGCGGCTGCAGGTGGGCCGCAACCATCGCCAGAACGAGTGGATCAGCCTGCGGCAGGCACGCCGAGGCGACCTCTGGTTCCACGCCCAGGAGATTCCCGGCAGCCATGTGGTGCTGAAGGCATCTGAGGGCCCTGCGGGCGAGGCAGACCTGCGGGCGGCCGCGGACTTGGCCGCCCACTTCAGCCGCGGCCGGGGCAATGCCCGGGTCCCGGTGTTGATGGTGCCCACCGAAGATCTGCAGCGGCTGCCGGGCGCCGCCGCTGGCACGGTGCGCCACCAGGGGGGCGAGCTGTTGTGGGGCGAGCCCCCCAGGGCCCTCAGCCTGCTGCAGGAGCCCTAGCCTCGCCGAGGAGCAGGGCACCATGAGCGAGAGCACCAACCCAACCACCAACCCAACCACCAGCCCAACCACCAGCCCGGCCACCAATCCGGCCACCATCGTGCCGCTGGCCAACGCCGACGCCGACGAGTTTCCCGGCGAGGTGGAAATGAGCCTGGTGGACCACCTGGAGGAACTGCGCCGCCGCGTGCTGCGCAGCCTGCTGGCGGTGGTGGCGGCGGCGGGCCTGTGCCTGGTGTTCGTCAAACCGCTGGTGAAGCTGCTGGAGGTGCCTGCTGCCGGCATCCGTTTTCTGCAACTGGCCCCTGGGGAGTTCCTGTTGGTCTCCTTGAAAGTGGCCGGTTATGCGGGCCTGACCCTGGCCTTGCCCTACGTGTTATTTGAGGGATTGGCCTTTGTTTTGCCCGGCCTGACCCGGCGCGAGCGACGCCTGGTGGCACCGGCGGTGGCGGGTTCCAGCGTGCTGTTCGCCGCCGGCCTGGCCTTCGCCTGGTGGGCCCTGGTGCCGGCGGCCCTGCGCTTTTTGGTCAGCTACGGGGCTGACGTGGTCGAACCGCTCTGGTCGATCGAGCGCTACTTGGATTTCGTGCTGCTGCTGCTGCTGGCCACCGCCCTTGCCTTCCAATTGCCGGTGCTGCAGCTTTTGCTGGGTGCCCTGGGGCTGATCAACGCCAAGGTGATGCTGGCGGCCTGGCGCTGGGTGGTGCTGGCCAGTGCCCTGGCCGGCGCTGTGCTCACCCCCTCCACCGATCCGATCACGATGCTGCTGCTCAGCGGCGCCATCACGGCCCTCTATCTGGTGGGGGTGGCCCTGGTGAGCCTGGTCCAGGGAGTCAAACCGCAGGCCACCACCTAGGTTCGCTGCCGTCACCCCCGTGCCGATGGCCGTCTCCAGCCCCCCCCCGTCCCCTGCCGACTGCCCCAACGTCGCCATGCACTGGAACTGGTGGCATTTTGCCAGCATTGATTACAACTGCGATGATCCCAATTTCCATGCCATCTGGCGCATGAAAGACAGCGGCTTGCCAATAATGTGGATACGGAAAAAGGAAATTACGACTATCTAATGGGTTGTGATCTCAACATGAATCACCCCGAGGTCAGCGGCGAGCTCAAACACTGGGGCAAGTGGATGCTTAACAGCATCGGCATCGAAAGCTTCCGCCTGGATGCGCTTAAACACATCGACGGCAATTTCTGCATCGACTGGATCAGCGACCGCGAAACACACTGTGGCCATAAACTATTTGTCGCGGCGAATACTGGAGCTACGACCTGGCCTGCATCAACTGGTATTTCAGCAAAACCGCTGGCAATATGTCACTGTTTGACGCCCCCCCTCCATCTCAACTCGGTGTCTGCCTGGGTCGAAGCCGCGGCATGGGGCCCCTTCTTGGCCTTGTCGACCAGGGCTTGCTTGGTGGCTTCGGTTTCGACAAGCCTGCCTCTGTGTCGGCGTTAGCTTGTTGATCAATGCGGTTTATGGTATGTTCAAAACGTATCTATTTACGCTGAAAAGCCGATGATCGACTTTGAAAGTCTTGTGCGAAACATGGCTGGCAATTATCGCTATGTTTCCTGGTCCCACCGTTGGGCTAAGCCGAGGCTGAAGCGCGAAGATCGCATCATTACGCGTTTTTTGGCCAAGCACGAAAATCTTTATCGGGGCAGTCGCCCTTGGATATCCCTTGACGTGGGATGCGGCAGCCAGCCTGCCAATCCGTTCGGAGCCGATAAGGTTTGCGGAATTGATATCCTAGACCATGTTCAGGATAATGTGCTTAAAGCTGATCTTACCTTTGATCCAATACCCTATGAGACCAACAGTCTCGATTTTGTGACTGCCCATGATTTTATCGAGCATGTTCCCCGTGTGATTCCATTGGATTCAGGCTCCCGTTTCCCATTTGTGGAGCTGATGAGCGAGATTTATCGCGTTTTGAAGCCAGGGGGATTCTTTTATTCTCGTACCCCCGCCTATCCCCATCATGAAGTTTATCAAGATCCAACCCACGTCAACATTATCACTAGCAATACATTTCCCTACTATTTTTGTTGGCATGGCCTTGGTGGGCCATGGGCAAGAATGTACGGGTTTCAAGGCCGTTTTGAGTTTGTTGGCCAGCGTTGGAGTGGTCCGCGGCTGCTCACCGTCATACGAAAGATGTCCTCGTAGCGGATGAGTTGCGCTTGAATTTCTTCTCAAATATCATCTGATTTATTAGAGCTGCGGCGAAATTGCTTCTGCCGCCTGTCCTCACACCCCAGGGCTGAACCGCCGTCTTGACACGCTCACCTTCACCGCCCAGGCCATGGCCACCGCGGGACTCACCCTCACCGCGGTGATCAGTTTCCCCATCCCCGCGACAACCCCCACGGCAGGCCATGCCACCTGGGTCTGCTTCGCGATCGCCCTGGTGGCGATCCTGCTGGTGCACCGCCATCGCGGTGCCCACGCCGAACTGGCCGCCCTGCTGTCTGTGACAACGCCGCGCAGGTCCGCTTTGTTGGTGTGGCCCTGGTGAGCCTGGTCCAGGGAGTCAAACCGCAGGCCACCACCTAGGTTCGCTGCCGTCACCCCCGTGCCGATGGCCGTCTCCAGCCCCCCCCAGTCCCCTGCCGGCGGCCCCAGCGTTGCCCCCTGGCGCCGCCTGGTGGCCGTGGCGGCCGAGGGGGTGGCCAGCGGCACGCCCTACATGGTGGGCAGCAAGTTGTTGCAGGGCTGGCTGGCCGCCAACGCCATCCCCCTGCCCCTGATCGGCCTGCTACCCCTGGCCGAACTGCCCTACACCCTCAAAATGTTTTGGGCCCCCGCCCTGGATCGCTGGGCCCTGCCCTGGCCCGACCGGCGCCGCGGCTGGATTCTGGTGTTTCAGCTCATCCTGGTGGCCGTGATTGGCGCCATGGCCCTGCTGCGGCCCAGCACCAGTGCGGCCAGCCTGACGGCCATCGGTGCGGCGGCCCTGGTGTTGGCCCTGGCCAGTGCCAGCCAGGACATTGTCATTGACGCCTATCGCACCGATCTGCTGCCGGAGGCGGAGCGGGGACCCGGGGCGGCGACCCACAACCTCGGCTATCGGACCGCGGGCCTGGTGATCAGCTCGGGGGGGTTTCTGCTGGCGGGCTGGCTTGGCTGGCCCGCCGCCTTTGCAGCCACGGCCGTGCTGATGGCCGCCACGATCCCCTTCACCCTGACGGCCCCCAAACTCGCCCCCCTCAGCCAGCCCCTAACCAGCCTGCGCCAGGCGATGGCGGGCCCGATCCGGGAGTTTTTGCATCGCACCGGCGGCGGGCGGGCGCTGCTGGTGCTGCTGCTGGTGTTGCTCTACCGCTGGCCGGATGGCTTGCTCAACGCCATGGCGATTCCATTTTTGACAATCACCGGTTTCAGCGCTGCCACCATCGGCCTGATCCAGGGGGCCTGGGGCATCGGCGCCACCATTGTGGGCACAATTTTGGGTGGGGCCCTGTTGCCGCGGCTCGGCATGAATCGCTCGTTGTGGCTGTTTGCCCTGGTGGGCGCGGCCGGCAATCTGGCCTATGGGCTGCTGGCCCAATTCCGCGGTGGCGTCCCCGCCCTGCTGTTGGCCGCCGGCCTCGAAAACATCGGCGGCGGCATGGTGGGCGCCGTTTTCGTCGCCCTGCTGATGAGCCTCTGCAATCCGCGCTTCTCCGCCACCCAGTACGCCCTGCTTTCGGGGGTCTATGCCCTCAGCCGTTCCCTGCTCTCCTCGCCGGCGGGGGTCCTGGCCGAACGCACCGGCTGGACCAACTTTTTTCTGATCAGCGTGCTGGCCTCCCTGCCGGCCTTCCTATTGATGACCCGCATCACCCCCTGGAACGGCCGCCAGGCGCTGGGGGCCTTTGATGCGGCAAAAGATGCCACCTGAAGGCCCCCAATGTCGATGTTTGTTGGCGGGGTCCAAACACGCAAGAATGTCCCTAGAAAGACAAGAGCCAGAGGGCCCGCCGCCAAGCGGAAACCCGATCCGGCCCAGCCAAGAATTTATGGATAGAATCAAATCTATGACGGCGCCAAGTCGTCGAGGAAGCAAAGCTGACTCCGAAAGCGGCCCCTGAACTGGCCCAAAAGTGTCTCGCCAATCACTCAGAAAGCCCCATCCAGCTCGAAGCACTAATCATTTCTGAGGCATTAATCCTGCCTGAAGCACTTATCAAACCTAAAGCTCTCTTCCCGCCTAAGGCAATAGATGAGTTCAATGGCACGATGATGCAATGGTTTCATTGGTATAGTGATGGCGATGGCAATCACTGGCGGCGTTTAATCGAGGCTGCGCCAGAGTTGGCGGCCGCAGGCATCACGGCCCTATGGCTGCCCCCAGCCTCCAAGGGCAATGCCGGTGGCTACGACGTCGGCTATGGCTGCTACGACCTGTTTGATCTTGGTGAGTTTGATCAAAAGGGAACTATCAGGACCAAATACGGCACCAGGGATGAGTATCTGGCTGCCATCAAAATCTGCCACGGGCTGGGCATACAGATCTACGCCGATGTGGTTTTTAACCACAAGATGGGAGCCGATTTTGAAGAAGATTTTCAGGCAATTCCCTTTGACGATAACAATCGCACCATCGATCTTGGCCCCTGCCGCCCGGTGCGCGCCTGGACAGGCTTTAACTTTTCAGCCCGCGAGGACAAATACTCAACCATGCACTGGAACTGGTGGCATTTCGCCAGCATTGATTACAACTGTTATGATCCCAACTTCCATGCCATCTGGCGCATGAAAGACAGCGGCTTTGCCAATAATGTAGATACGGAAAAAGGCAATTACGACTATCTAATGGGTTGTGATCTCAACATGAATCACCCCGAGGTCAGCGGCGAACTCAAGCACTGGGGCAAGTGGATGCTGGACAGCATCGGCATCGATGGCTTCCGCCTGGATGCGCTTAAACACATCGACAGCAATTTCTTCATCGACTGGATCAGCGACCTGGAAACTCACTGTGGCCATAAACTATTTATCGTCGGCGAATACTGGAGCTACGACCTGGGATGCCTCAGCTGGTATATCAGTAAAACCGCTGGCAAGATGTCACTGTTTGACGCCCCCCTCCATCTCAACTTTCACCAAGCCAGCCGCGGCCAGGGGCACTACAACATGGCCAACCTGCTGACGGGCACCTTGATGCAAACCCTGCCATGCTTTGCGGTCACGGTGGTCGAAAACCACGACACCCAGCCCCTGCAAGCGCTTGAATCCGTAGTCGAGGCCTGGTTCAAGCCCCTCGCCTACGCCTGCATCCTGCTAAGGGCCGAAGGCTATCCCTGTATTTTTTATCCAGATTATTACGGCGCTAATTATAAAGACAAGGGCCAGGACGGCAACGACTACGAAATCTCACTTCCCAGCCACCGGGCCAGTATCGACCGCCTGCTACTGGCCCGCCGCCATTTTGCCTTCGGCCCCCAAAAGGATTACTTTGACCATTTCAGCACGGTGGGCTGGAGCCGCCTGGGCAGTGCACAACACCCCCATGCCATGGCCGTATTGATGAGTAACGGCGACGCCGGCTTCAAGTGGATGGAAGTTGGCAAACGCGACACCGCGTTCATCGATTGCACCGGCCATCTCGGCGGCACGATCACCAGCAACCAGGATGGCTGGGCCGAATTCCACTGCCCAGGCGGTTCGGTGTCGGTCTGGGTCGAAGCCGCCGCTTACCAGGCACTGCAATCCTGAGGGGTCCACGCACGTGGGGCGTTCAGGGCCGCTGGCAGCGCCACAAGTGCACAACAGCTGTCGGTTGCCCCGGCTGCGTCTCCGGCCCCGGCTGCTCCCCAGCCCCACCGCCAACCCCAGCCGGCAGCTGGCAATCCCAGCCGGCCGGCTCCGGCCGCTGCTCGCTCAACAGCCAGGAGACCCCCTGGCCATCGCCCTGGAGATCGCCGGGGCCATCCGCCAGCTGCACCCGTCTGGCCAGGTACCAATTGAGGCTTGGCCGTTCCCCCTGCCGCCAGAGATGCAAATCGGCCCCCGCCAGCGCCAGCGCCCCCACTTGCGACTGCACCTGCAGGGCCACGGGCTTGACGGGCCAGCGTTCATTGAGCTCCCAAAGCCACAACGGGCTGCCGAACAACAAGGCCAAAGACAGCCAAAATCCCAACGCCAAGGTGATCAGTCCGCCCAGACGTTGCCTAGGGCGACCTGCGGCCAGCCAGGTTCCGCCCAGCAGCAGCCCCAGACCTGCGGGCAACGCCACCAGGGCTGCGGGCCTGAGGGCAGGCCAAAGACCAACGCCGCCAACCGCCGCCGCCAGCAGCACCAACACCCCCAAACCGCACCACAGCCGCGGCACGGCCCTTAAGCCAGCGGCCCCCGGCACAGCCATGGCGCCATCACGGCGCACCAGGCCCACCAGCACCGGTCCCAGCGCCAGGCAAAACGGCGGCCACAGCAGCAGGCTGTACCAGGGAAGCTGGGTCTGCAGCGGCAGCACCAACAGGCTGGCCATCGCCGTCAGTCCCAGCACCCAGCGCCCCCAGCGGCTGCGCCGATCGCGCCAGGCCAGGGCGATGCCAAAGGGCCACAGGGGCAGCCAAGGCCAGCCCCCCTTGATCACCTCCAGCAGCGGCGGCCAGGGCCCACCGCCATGGCCTTCGATCCCCTGGCCCAGCCTGGCCACGCCCTGGCTGGTCCACATCTCCAGCGCCTGCTGGGGCCCCCTCACCCAGCCATGCCAGCCATGCCAGGCCAGCCCCGGCAGCAGGCCCAAGGCCAGCGCCAGCAGCAGCCAGCGCCAGTCCCGACCGCGCAAATCCCGATCGAGCCAGCGCAGCAGCAGGGCTGTGGCCAATACGGGCAAGGCAACCGGTGCCTTCAGCAACAGCAGGGCGCTGGTCGCCAGTCCCGCCAGCAGGCCGCCCCGCAGCAGCTTGGTCGCCGGGCCTTGGGCCAGCAACAGCCCCCACCACAGCAGGGCCATGGCACTCAGCAACGTGCCATCGAGCATCACCAAACGGCCATGGCGGGCCAGGGGCAGCAGCGTCAGGGCAACCAGGGCGCTGGCCAGGGCTGGCGCTGGACCCTGCTGGGGCAGCAGGCGCCGCTGCACCACGGCCAATAGGGGCACCAGGGCTGATGACAGCAGGGCGGGGCCAAGCCGCAGCAACGCTTCTGGAGGCAAAGCCGGGGCGCCGGCGCCGCCCAACTGGCGCCAGAGGCGAATCAGCAGGGCAATCAGCCCATGCAGGCCGGGGGGCTTGTTGCGGTAGGCGTCGCTCCAGTAGTTGGGCAACAGCTGCTGGGGCCAGGGGCTGTTGGCAAGTTCCAGCGCCACCCGGGCAACGATGCCCTCATCCCAATCGCGCAAGGGCACCGAACCCAGCCCCAGCAAAGCCAAGCAAACGGCCAGCAGCCACAGCAGTAGCGGCCCTGCAACGCCGTCCAATCCGACATGCCCCCGGCTGGAATCGCCCACGCCTCCTCAAGCCATTGCCCTGGGGCGGTAGTCTGAGTCACAAGCACGCAAGGGCAGCAAAGCCAAAAGCATAAGCTTGGCTAATGTCTTATCTGCCAGCTGATTAGCAAATGTGAGATTTTGCCTAGTCCCCGCCCTTCTTGCTACGGTTAAATGGAAATTCAGCTAACAAGCCTCACAAATCATGGCAACCGATGCCGCGTCACTCAGGTTAGAAATACAACAAGCAGAAGGCGGATTTGTTAACGCCAATGAAAACAGCGACCCAAGTTTAGTAATCCAATCCATTACGACTCTTGGAAAAATATGTTATGATCCTCTTGTTCCTGACAGCACTTATACTGTAGCAGGCTTAACTGGCAATGCTGCAGCAACAACTATTCTTGATACACGCGTATTTGCCCAAAATTCAGATGCCTATTCGCCTCTCCAGGTTTTAAACTTAACATTACAATATACATCATCAACAACTAATAATACTCCCATATTTAGATCTACTTTGGGTGGCGACAGTATGATGCCAATTAAGTTAGATACTTTAAAATTTACTGGCCAGCATGGTGGTTGGACGGGAAATGGTAACACCTATATGTCTTTGTCTTCATTTAAAGCTGCAGATAGTTCTCCCACAAGCAATATTTATTTTACTTTAAACAATTCTATGATAGATGTAACAGGACAAGCCAATTTTAATTCTACCACTGGCGCTGGTGGCGCGGCTTTTATACAAAGCTGGAATAATTCAGGCACTACCTCTCTTACAACTAATATTATCGACGAAAGCGGTTTTCAAAGCTCATTTCACTTTGCATCTCAGATCACTAACACAGGAGGAGGTTCACAACATGGTATGTACTTGATTAGTGGCAATAATTTTAACCGAGCGTCCAAAGTAGCTTCCTCTGGACTTACTGATCAAAGTCTTTTTAGAGCCAGGGGTAACCGTCTTGAAAATGTAAATGCTACTGTCACTGGTAATACATTTAGACAGGGTTCATACTTGGATTTATACGGAGACGTATCAAATATTACTGTTTCAGGTGGCAATACTTTTAGTACCATTTACGGAACAACACCAACTTCTCCAACATCACCATCTTGTGGTATTAGATTCAACAAAACATCTTCCTCCGGTGCAACTCTTTCTGGCACTTCAGGCATATCCACCAAAGTAACAGGCAATATATTCAATGGCACTGGTTTAGCCATTGTTAATAACGACTCAACAGCCAATTCAATTATAGCTATAAATAGTACTAGCACTAATACTGTTAGACTCGGTACTTCAACACCTTCTATATTTCAAACATTTAGGAATATGTACGCTGCTGGAAAAGGTGCTGACACCATGAACTACAGCAGCTCCACCACTACTAATTGGATCAGCGGAGATCAAGGTAATGATACTATTACGGGTGGAACTGTAAACGATTACATTATTGGCGGAGTTGGTTCTGATACCATTTCAACTGGAACTGGTACTGATACAGTAATATATTACAATCCAAACGAGGGAGGTGACACCATCGCCACTGGAGGCTTTACCGCAGCCAGCGATAAACTCGCCTTCTTAAGCTCGAACTTTGGAGGTATTACAAGTCTGACTCTAAATACGAATTTCTTCACCGGTGCTCCCCCATCAATTTCAGGCACTTCTCCCCTATTCTTCTACAATACAACTACTGGGGTTTTGACTTATGATTCTAATGGCGTTAGTGCCGGCGGAGATACAGTAATTGCAACCTTTGCTGGTACACCACCAATTCTTGGCGTTACTAATTTTCAATTTTTCTCCTAATTTATTCTCCCAACTCTTATCTATTCACTGGGCCCACTGCTTCGCCAGCCGGGCCCTTTTTTATTTCTCGCCAAGCTCCACGCTTCGATCGATTTGGCCCTCCAACTTTGCTGGCGCTGCCTGTCCGCCCAGCTGAGCCAACGCCAACGCCAACAGCCTTGTTAGCGTCCCAGCCTGAGAGGGCTCCGATCCTTGGCTGAAACCGTGCCCCCCCCCCAGGCCCCTGCCAGGCGCCCGGCCCCTGCCGCCCTTCCCCCCGGGCCCCCGCCATTGCCCATCAGCGACCAGCGGCTGCTGCTAGTGCGCCTGCCCTGCAATCCCATCTTTCCAGTTGGGCCCGTCTACCTGGCCGACCACCTGCACAAACGTTTTCCTGGCCTGCACCAGCAGCTGCTTGACCTGGCGGCCCTGCCAGCTCTCGATGGCAAGGCGGCGCTGCGCCAGGCGATTGACCATTTTCGCCCCACCCTGTTGGTGTTTTCCTGGCGCGACATCCAGATCTACGCCCCCGTCGATGGCCGCGGCGGCAACCCCCTGCAGCACTCGTTTGAGGTGTTCTATGCCCGCAATCCCCTCAAGCGCCTGCGGGGTGCCATTGGGGGCCTGCGGCTCATGGGCGCCTACTACGGCGAGCTGCTGCGCAACATGCGCCTGATTCGCCGCGGCCTGCGTTGGGCGCGGCGCCACCAGCCCACTGCCCGGGTGGTGCTTGGCGGCGGTGCCGTCAGCGTCTTCTACGAGCAGCTTGGCCGCTGGCTGCCCAAGGACACCGTGGTGTCGGTGGGAGAAGGCGAGCTGCTGCTGGAGGCCCTGGTGCGCGGCCAGCCCCTCAGCGATCAGCGCTGCTATGTGGTCGGCGAGCCCCCCCGGCCTGGCCTCATCCATGAAGCACCCCTGCCCCTGGAGAAAACCGCCTGCAATTACAGCTACATCGAATCGATCTGGCCCCAGATGGATTGGTATCTGCACGGCGGTGATTTCTATGTGGGGGTGCAAACCAAGCGCGGCTGCCCCCACAACTGCTGCTACTGCGTCTACACCGTCATCGAAGGCAAGGCGGTGCGGGTCAATCCGGTGCAGGAGGTGGTGGCCGAAATGCGCCAGCTCTACGACCGGGGCGTGCGCGGTTTCTGGTTCACCGATGCCCAGTTCATCCCGGCCCGGCGCTACATCGAAGACGCCAAGGAGTTGCTGCGGGCCATCTTGGCCGGCGGCATGGGCGACATCCACTGGGCGGCCTACATCCGCGCCGACAACCTCGATGCCGAGCTGGCCGAGCTGATGGTGGCCACTGGCATGAGTTATTTCGAAATCGGCATCACCTCCGGCTCCCAAGAATTGGTCCGCAAGATGCGCATGGGCTACAACCTGCGCACCGTGCTCGAAAACTGCCGCCTGCTGGCCCGCGCCGGCTTCCGCGAGCACATCTCGGTGAACTATTCGTTCAATGTGATCGACGAAAGCCCTGAGACGATTCGCCAAACCGTGGCCTACCACCGCGAACTGGAAGCGATTTTCGGGGCCGACAAGGTGGAGCCCGCCATTTTCTTCATCGGCTTGCAGCCCCACACCCATCTAGAGCAGTACGCCTTCGACACCGGACGGCTGCAGCAGGGCTATGACCCGATGAGCATGATGCCCTGGACGGCCCGCAAGCTGCTCTGGAACCCCGAACCCATGGGTGCGGTGTTTGGCCGCCTCTGCCTTGAGGCCTTTGCCCGCAATCCAGGCGATTTTGGCCGCACGGTTATGGCCCTGCTGGAGCGGGATTACGGCAAGGCGCCCCTGAAGGAAGCACTGCGAGCGCCTCTGGAAGGCCGTCCGGCCCTGGCCACAGCGGTAGGTTGAACCTGTAGCGCCGCATATCGCAGGAAATGGGCGGCGTGAGCCGAATCCCAGCGGCAAGCAGGTGATGTGTTGATTTACTAACGAGATCGCTTTGCAATGGAAATTAAATGCGGAAAGAATGTTAATATTTAAAAAATATTTCAAAAGCCTTCTCCCAATGGCCAACGCCGCTACCAGCACCGAACTCAGGACACTCATCCAAAACGCAAACATATTAGATCCCATAATAAATCTAACCGCTTTAACGCCAAATGTTTACAGTGTTACCACTCTAGCGTAAACACCAAGCAATAGTTCTCAGCCGGCAGTTCCATTCAGTGGCTATACAATTCAAAGCAGCGTGGCGCTATCTCCACCCGCACAGGGGGCTAGTACAGCTGCCGCATTAACAAGAGAATTTTCTAACACCCGCATTTACCAGCAGAATATAGATGGCCCCTATTCTCCAGGTCTTATCAAAGATGTTGAGCTAATTTATTCAACAGGTAACGACGCTCTGCTTAGTGCCACAACTGGTAACTTCGCCCTAAGTAATGTTAGATTTACCGGAAATCACATTGGCTGGGCCGGGAATGGCAATAAATATATTTCCTTGACTTCCTTTAATGCGGCAACTCCCCTAAACGTTCCTCTTTCGCTCACCAATGTATCAGTCACGATTAGCGGACAAAATGGATTCGATGGAACCAACGGCGGTTCGGCTTTCCTGCATAGCTGGAATAACAGTGGTGCTGTATCGATTAAGAATAGCAGCTTTGATGAGTCCGGGTTTGCAAGTACCCTGAACCTCCTTGGTACGGGTGCATTACCCTCAGGCAACTATACCATAACCAACAACTCCTTCAATCGTACCACTAATGCCCTTAACCGCACAGTACGGCCTTCAGGCAACAGGCTGCAAAACGTTAATGCCACCCTGAGTAACAACATATTAACGCAAGGTTCTTACCTTGACCTCTACGGAAATATCTCGGGGATCACGCTCACAAGCAACACATTCACCACCATCACCAATGGTTACGGTATACGTATCACCTCCCCCAACACCGGCGCGGCACCAACACTTTCGGGAACCAACGTGTTCACTGGGGCCGGTCTGGCATTAAAATACGTTAATGCGACTGCCAATACGTCTTACACCCTTACAACAGGCGGCACCATAACCGTTGGCGGAAGCACCTTTGTCAACCTCATCGCAGGTGGCCAGAGTGATGATGTGATTTCAGGAACTGCCAACGTCGCCGACTGGATCAATGGCGATGATGGCAATGACAGCATCAGCGGCTTCGCCGGCAATGATTTCATTCTGGGTGGAGCCGGAAACGACACCATCGAAGGAGGACTAGGTGGCGACACCCTCAATGGAGGCACCGGAACCGATACCCTTTCCTATGCCAGTTCCAGCGCAGCAGTAACCGTAGATATAGGGGCGAATACTGCAAGTGGGGGAGATGCGCAAAGCGATGTCATATCACTCTTTGAAAATCTCATCGGCAGTGCCTATGCAGACACTCTGACTGGTAGTTCTGCTGCAAACATCCTCACGGGAGGAGCAGGTGCGGACAACATGAATGGGGGCATCGGAAATGACACCCTGGATGGCGGACTTGACAATGACACCCTAGATGGAGGAGCTAACAATGATAGCTTGATAGGCGGTGTTGGCCTGGACTCACTCCTTGGCGGTACTGGCAATGACACCCTGGATGGCGGACTTGACAATGACACCCTGGATGGCGGAGATGGCGCTGATAGCTTGATAGGTGGCGCTGGCCTGGACTCACTCCTTGGTGGTATTGGCAATGACACCATGGATGGCGGAGATGCTATTGACACCTTGGATGGCGGAGATGACGGTGACTTCCTCTATGGTGATCTTGGCAATGACACTCTGACTGGTGGCAATGGTAACGACCGTTTTTACTTTAACACTGCCCTCAATGCTTCCACCAATTTGGACACCATCACTGACTTCAAGGCAGGGGGTGCCACTGACAGAATCTTTCTCTCATCTACTATTTTCACCGGGCTTGTAATCGGCACCCTGGCTGTCGCCGATTTTGGAACTTCAGCGGCTGTAGGGGCAGACGTGGTGGCTAGCGGCGGAGGTCTTTACTTCTTGTCTGGAGGATCGGCAAATCTCGGTGATTACACTCAGTTCGCCACTCTCACGGGCTCACCAACAGTTGCTAGAACGGATTTCGTTGTGTTCTGAGGCTTGTGCAGGCGCCCGCCGAAGCGCCTTTCCTCCCAGCAGGCGTTGATCAAGCCCCTACCCCAACCCATCCCCTCTCAATGAGGGGATGGGTTGATTGATGGCCACACGGGGAGATCCTTGCAACCATCCCGCCTCACCACCACCGCCGCCTGGCCAGCAGCAGCCCCCCCAGCCCCAGCCAGCCCAGCAGCCCGCCGATCGGGTTAGCAGGACCGATCAGCCAGCTGGGTGCCGTGGCGCTCACCTGCACCAGCCCTTGCACCAGCAGAAACCAGCCCCCCACCAGGCCGCCGTGGAGTCCGATCGCACCCCAAAGCAGCCCGCCATCGGCCCGGCGCTGCAGCCCCAGGGCTAAACCGAGCAACAGCAATCCTGCCAATAGCCCGAGCAACTGCAGCGGCGGCAGGTTGAAGCGGGTGTGCACCAGGCTGAACACAGCCGCCTGAAGCCACAGCGCCCTTTGCCTGCCAAGGAGCAGGCTGAGCTCACCCATCAGCCAGCCCCGAAACAGCAGCTCCTCGGCAAAGCCCACCCCCAGGCCTAGCAGCAGGGCGTTGAGTACCAGCGGTGCCGTGAGCCACGGCTGCCAGCTCAGCTGACCAGCCATGGCAAGGCCGGCGGCCACCAGGCCCAGCAGCAACAGGGCTTTGATCAGGCCTCGCAGCAGGGCCCTAGCCACGGCCGGCGCCGCTGCCCTCACCCCCAGGTTCCGCCAGGGTTCGCTGCTCCCCCAAGCCCGCCGCAGCCGGGCAGGAAGGCTCACCAGCAGGGCAAGCACGGCGGGCAGGGCCGCCAGGGAGGTCTGAGCAGCCAGCGGCACGCCGACCAGGCCGAGCAGCAGCTGCATGCCCAGAAACACACCCATCAGAGCCGTGGGATACAGCACCGAGCCCCACCAGCGCAGGGAACGGGGCAGCGAGGCCGGTGCACCGGCCTCTGGGGCATCCGGGGCCATGCCGCTCAGCTCTCCGGTTCGATCGTGCTGGTGAGCCCCTTGGCCTTGAGGGTTTCGCAATAGAACTCGGCCGGTTCGATGTCGCACACGATCACCAGGCCCACGCCGGTGTTGTGGGTTTCGAGCATCACGGCGATGGCATCCTGCTCACTAAGGCTCGGCACCACCTGCCGCAGGGTGACCACCACGTATTCCATGGAGTTCACCGGATCGTTGTGCAGCAGCACCTTGTAGCGAGGCGAGGTTTTGCGCACCCGCTCCGGGGCCTTGTCGAGCACCGTGGCGCCGCCGGGGGCCTGGCCGGGGCTGGCGCTGGCCAGGCTGGCAACGGTGTCGCCAGCCCGGGGCTGAGCGCCAATGGCGGGAGCTGAAACTATTCGGTGGTTGGGATTCACGCTTGAGCCGTTCACGGTGACAAGGGGGGTGAGGCGCGGATAGTGGCTGGCGCGGCTGACGTTGATCCGCCCAACCAACCTGCTGGCGGCAACCCCCTGAGCCGCTGGAACAGGCGCTGTGAATTCTAGGGCTGATCTTCGCTGAGATTGATCTTTAGAGCGCACGTACCCGCCGCATCGCCTCCTCCACATTGGCGCGGCTGTTGAAGGCCGAGAGGCGGAAGTAGCCCTCGCCGGCGGCGCCGAAGCCGCTGCCGGGGGTACCCACCACATGGGCCTGGCCCAGCAGGTGGTCAAAGAAGCCCCAGGAATCCAGACCCTCAGGGGTTTTCAGCCACACGTAGGGGGCCTGCTCGCCGCCATACACGCGGATGCCCGCCGCCGTGAGCTCGCGGCGGATCAGGGCGGCGTTGTCCATGTAGAAATCGATCAGGGCCTTCACCTGGGCCTGGCCCTCGGGTGAATACACCGCCTCGGCGCCGCGCTGCACGATGTAGCTCACACCGTTGAACTTGGTGCACTGGCGGCGGTTCCACAGGCCCCAGAGCTCCACCTTCTCGCCGTTAGCGGCCGTGCCCATCAGCCCCCGGGGCACCACGGTGAGGGCGCAGCGGGTGCCGGTGAAGCCGGCGTTTTTGGAGAAGGAGCGGAATTCGATCGCGCACTGGCGGGCGCCCTCGATCTCATAGATCGAATGGGGCAGCTCCGGGTCGCGGATGAAGGCCTCGTAGGCGGCGTCGAACAGGATCAGGGCGTCGTTGGCCAGGGCGTAGTCCACCCATTGCTTCAGCTGCTCCCGGCTGGCCACGGCGCCGGTGGGGTTGTTGGGGAAACAGAGGTAGATCAGATCCACTTTCCCTTCGGGCAGGGGCGCGGTGAAGCCGTTGTCCGCCGTGATCGGCAGGTAGGTGAGTCCGCCGTACTGGCCGCTGCCGTCGGCCTCGCCGGTGCGGCCGGCCATCACGTTGCTGTCCACGTACACCGGATACACCGGGTCGGTCACGGCGATGCGGTTGCCCTCGCCCAGGATGTCGAGGATGTTGCTGCTGTCGCACTTGGAGCCATCGGAGATGAAGATCTCCTCGGCGTTCACCTCGCAGCCGCGGGCCTGGAAATCCTGCTTCGCGATCGCTTCGCGCAACCACAGGTAGCCCTGCTCGGGCCCGTAGCCGTGAAAGCCCTCGCGGGTTCCCAGTTCATCCACCGCCGCCTTCATGGCGGTGCGGCAGGCCTCGGGCAAGGGTTCGGTCACATCGCCGATGCCCAGGCGAATGATCGGTGCCTCGGGGTTGGCGTCGCTGAAGGCCTTCACCCGCCGGGCGATCTCCGGAAACAAATAGCCCGCCTTGAGCTTGAGATAATTCTCGTTGACCTTGACCATGGTGAAGCGCCCGAGCAGCAGGGATGGCGGGATTGTCCTATGGCGCCCGTCCCCTGCCTGCGTTCAGCCGGTGCCGCCCAGGGGTCCCAACCGTTCAGAGCCCCTCGGAGCTGCAGGCCTGCAGGGGCGGGCGCACCCAGATGCCCGGCCGGGCTTCGAAGGCCTGATCCACCGGCGCGATCAGTTCGGCGCGCTCCGGTTGCAGCTGCCCCACCAGCTCATGGAAGCCCCGGGACACCCTTGGCGCTTTGGACAGCTTGATCTCGAAAACCCGCCACCGCTGACCTCGCTCCAGTACCAGGTCGAGCTCGGCGCCGTTGCTGGTGCGCAGGAAGTGGGGCCGCCAGCGCGGATGGGCGGCGATCAGCTGCTCGATCACGAAGCCCTCCCAGCTCTCGCCGGCCTGGGGATGGGCCAGCAGGTCGTCGTAAGTCTCGATGCCCAGGAGGTTGTGCAGCAGGCCGCTGTCGCGCAGGTAAAGCTTGGGGGTGCGCACCAAACGCTTGCTGAGATTGGCCTCCAGCGGTGGCAGCAGCCGCAGCATGAAGGTCTGCTCAAGCACCGCCAGCAATTGTTTGAGCCGGGTGCTGCGCAGATCCAGCAGTCCCGCCAGCCTGCTGGCATTGAGCGTCTGGCCCTGGCTGTGGGCCAGGAGCCGCCACAGGCGCTCCATCAGCGGCAGGGGCAGACCCAGCTCCAGCGAGGCGATGTCTCTCCCCAGGAAAGTGCGGATGAAATCCTCGCGCCAGTCGAGGCTGTCTTCGTCGGCTGCCGCCAGCAGGCTCTCCGGAAAGCCCCCGCGCAGCCAAAGCTGCTGCCAGCCAATCGCCTGCGCCACCTCCTTGAGCAGCAAGGGGGTGAGCTCCACCTGGGCGATGCGGCCGGCCAGGCTTTCATGGCTCTGGCGCAGCAGGGGGCCGGACGCCGAGCCGAGCAGCAGAAAGCGGCCGGGCCGGCGATCGCGGTCGATCTCGGCGCGCAACAGGCTGAAAAACTCCGGCAGCAGCTGGATTTCATCGAGACAGACCAGCTGCTGGCGATGGGCTTCGAAGAACAGCTCCGGCTCCTGCAGTCGGGCGCGATCAGCCCGGTCCTGCAGATCGAGGATCACCGCATCGCCCCGCTGGGCCAGCAGCTGCCTGGCCAGGGTGGATTTGCCGCACTGGCGCGGCCCTAGCAGCAGGGCCGCAGGTGCCCTTGCCAGGGCCTTTGCCAGCGTCGCGCCCGCTTCCCGGGAAAAATAACCATGCATTTCTGCAGCTTAAGCACAAATTTGCATGGTTCTCTGTCTTTCACCCTTGGCCGGTCTGCCAGGCCCGCACCTGCCCCGGCCCGCATACGCCTGCATACGATCGTTTCCTCGCCCTGCCGCGGTCCCCGTGCTCCTCGCAGCCATCCAGTCGCGCGAGCCCATCGACTTCGAGGCCCTGATCGGCCCCGACATCCTCAAACCCGGCCGCTACCTGGGCAACGAACTCGGCATCCAGCCGCGCGATTGGCCCCAGGCCTGGGCCGAGGCCGGTGTGCGCTGGGCCCTCACCTACCCCGAGGTCTACGAGGTGGGGGCCAGCAACCTGGGCCACATCATTCTCTATTCGATTCTCAACAGCGTTCCCGGCCAGCTCTGCGATCGCTCTTACCTGCCGGCGCCCGACCTCAGTCAGCGCCTGCGCCAGCAAGGCCTGCCCCTGTTCGCGGTCGAAAGCCGCCGCCCCCTGCACGCCTTCGACATCCTCGGCTTCAGCCTCAGCTACGAATTAGGCGCCACCAACATCCTGGAGATGCTGGATCTGGCCGGCATTCCCCTCAGAGCCGCCGACCGGGGTGATCTGCCCCTGGCCGATCCGGCGGCGCCGCCCTTGATTTTTGCCGGCGGACCGACCGCCACCAGCAACCCCGAGCCCTTCGCCGCCTTTTTTGATTTCATCGCCCTCGGCGATGGCGAAGAACTGTTGCCCGAAATCGGCTTGGTGGTTGCCGAAGCACGGGCCGCCGGCCTCAGCCGCCGCGATCTGCTGCGCGACCTGGCCCAGGTGCCGGGGGTCTACGTGCCCTCCCTTTATGGGCCCGGAGCGGATGGGGTCAGCGTGGTGCCGTTGGAGCCCGGACTGCCAGCGCGCCTGCTGCGGCGCACGGCCACGCCGATGCCCCATTACGCCATGGGCCTGGTGCCCCACATCGAGACGGTGCACGACCGCCTCACGGTTGAAATCCGCCGCGGCTGCACCCGCGGCTGCCGCTTCTGCCAACCAGGCATGCTCACCCGCCCCGCCCGGGATGTGGAACCAGAAGCGGTGATCGAAGCGGTGCAAGAGGGGATGAAACGCACCGGCTATGCCGATTTCTCCCTGCTGTCGCTCAGTTGCTCCGACTACCTGGCCCTGCCCGCCGTTGGCGTCGAATTGCGCAACCGCCTGGCGGAACACAACATCAGCCTCACCCTGCCCAGCCAGCGGGTCGACCGCTTCGATGCCGATATTGCCCACATCCTCGGGGGCACCCGTCGGGCCGGCCTCACCTTCGCCCCCGAAGCCGGCAGCCAGCGCCTGCGCGACATCGTCAATAAAGGCCTGACCGACGATGAACTGCTGCAAGGCATCCGCACGGCGATGCAAACCGGCTACCGCAAGGTCAAGTTGTATTTCATGATTGGCCTGCCGGGGGAAACCGATGCAGATGTGCTCGCAATTGCCGCCACCTGTCGGCGCCTGCAGGAGCAATGCCGCGACCTGGGCCGCTTGGAGTTAAACCTCACCATCAGCAATTTCACCCCCAAACCCCACACCCCCTTCCAGTGGCACAGCGTCAGCAGCGCTGAATTCGAGCGGCGCCAGCAGCTACTGCGCCAAGCCCTGAGGCCCCTTCAGGGCCTCAAAACCAACTACACCGACCGGCGCCTCTCGGCCGTGGAGGATTTCATTGGCAGGGGCGACCGGCGCCTGGCCCCCGTCATTGAAGCGGCCTGGCGGGCCGGGGCCGGGCTGGATGCCTGGTTTGAATCGGCGGAACGCAGCCATGCCGCCTGGCGCAGCGCCATCGTTGCCGCGGGACTGGAGGGCCGTTATCGCGCCCTGGAGCTGGGGGACTGGCAGGCCGCCGCAGCCATGGACGCCGCCGACCTGGATCGCTTCTGTGACCAACCCCTGCCCTGGGATCACATTGATACGGGCCTGAGCAAGCGCTGGCTGGCCGAAGACCTCGGCCGCGCCCTGGAGGCGGCCACCGTGCCGGACTGCTCCTTTGAGGGATGCAGCCACTGCGGCGTCTGTGGCCCAGACCTGGGCCACAACATCGCCATCCCGCCGCCGCCCATCCCAACGCGCCTGCCCCAGCAGCCGCCCGCCAGTGAGCGGGTCCAACGGCTGCGCTTCAAGTTCAGTAAAACCGGCTCCCTGGCCCTGATCGGCCACCTCGACACCCTGCGCCTGCTGGAGCGGGCCCTGCGCCGCAGCCAGATCCCCATCAGCCATACGGGGGGCTTCCACCCCTTGCCCCGCATCCATTTTGGTCAGCCCCTGCCCCTCGGCAGCGAAGGGTTGGCGGAATGGCTGGAGCTGGAGTTGATCGCCCCGCTGCAACCCCAAGCCGCCCTGACTGCCCTGCAGAGCCAACTGCCCAGCGAATTCCAGTTGCTTGCGGCCGAACAGGTCGCCCTCGATGGCCCCAGCCTCTCGGCCCTGGTCACTGGCGCCCTTTGGCAGTTTGAGACCTCCAGCGTCGATGGTCTGCCCGCCCCTAGCCTGGAAGAGTGGCAAGCGGCGCTCACGGCCCTGCTGGCCGCCAGCGAGCTGCCATGGCAGGACACCGACAAAAAGGGCAGGCCGCGGCAACGGGATTACAGGCAGCTCTTGCTTGACCTGCGCCTGGTGTCTCCGGCTGCTGCGGCAGCGGGCCAGGTTGGCCAAAGCGCAGCGGTTCAAATCACCTTGGCGAGCGCCATCACTCCCCAGGGGCTGGGGCTGAAACCCAACCATCTCTGCCTCTGGTTGGGCCACCAGCTCGGTCGCACCCTGCGGACCGACCGCCACCGCCGCCTGGCCCTGACCCTCGCTGACTGCGTGCTAGCTTGATCCTAAGACGGTAAAGGTACAACGGGTTCGTATCCGACTCCTATCCGTCCAGGATTTTCCTTTTGGCCCATGCCTTTCACCAGGCGCACCAAGGGAACTCCTCGCCTTCAGCGACGCGCGTTCGGCCATTGCTTAACTTCGGGTGAGGCCCATGCCCCCCTCCACCAGCAACTAACTGGTAGAATTTTTAATCTCTTTCAAACAACTTGATCCCTCAGGTTTGTTTCTTCTCATTCCATTACTTGGCAAGACTTAGCTGGTTTAGCTGATCGGCGCGGTTTTTCACACACCGCCTTCGCAGCGCCCCGTTAGGTCACCGGTTATTCCACTCCTGACCCCGGCAGGGCTCCTTGAGCCCGTATCTCTTCTATGCCCCAACAGATCGTCATCGCCGAGCACCTGCGCATCGCCGCCGTGCTCACCGACGACCGAATCGATGAACTTGTAGTGGCCCAAGGCCGCTATCAGATTGGCGATGTCTATCTTGGCACCGTCGAAAACGTCCTACCTGGAATCGATGCAGCCTTCGTAAATATCGGTGAGAGCGAAAAAAACGGTTTCATTCACATCACCGATCTAGGCCCCCTCCGCTTGAAGAAAGGCGGAGCCGGCATCACAGAACTACTCGAACCTCGCCAGAAAGTGCTGGTGCAGGTCATGAAGGAACCCACCGGCACCAAGGGGCCAAGGCTCACCGGCAATTTGACCCTCCCCGGCCGTTTTCTCGTGCTCCAGCCCCAGGGCCAGGGTGTGAATATCTCGCGGCGCATCGTCAGCGAAAACGAGCGCAACCGGCTGCGGGCCCTTGGCGTGCTGATCAAGCCCCCCGGCGCCGGATTGCTGATCCGTACGGAAGCCGAAGAGGTAAGTGAAGAGCTGTTGATTGACGACCTCGAAACCTTGCTGAGGCAATGGGAAGCCATACAGTTGGCTGCCGACACCGCTACCCCCCCGGTTCTGCTGAACCGTGATGAAGACTTCGTCCACCGGGTGCTGCGAGACCTTTACAAACCGGAGGTTACTCGGGTCGTCGTCGAGAGCCCCGAGGCGGTGGCCCGGGTCAATGCCTTCCTGGGTCCTGACCAGGCCAGCCTGGACGTCGAATGTTTCCAGGAATCAACCGAAATTCTTGAACATTTCCGGGTCAATGCCGCCATCCGGGATGCCCTGCGCCCCAGGGTTGATCTGCCCTCCGGTGGCTACATCATCATTGAACCGACAGAGGCGCTGACTGTCATTGATGTCAACTCCGGCTCCTTTACCCGTTCGGCCAATGCCCGCGAAACCGTGCTCTGGACCAACTGTGAGGCGGCCGTAGAAATCTCCCGCCAGCTCAAACTGCGCAACATTGGCGGTGTTGTGGTGATCGATTTCATCGACATGGAATCGCGGCGCGATCAACTGCAACTCCTCGAACACTTCACCCAGGCGAGTCAAGATGACTCGGCCCGGCCCCAGATCGCCCAACTCACAGAACTGGGCTTGGTGGAGCTGACCCGCAAACGCCAGGGTCAAAACATCTACGAACTGTTCAGCCGGGCCTGCCCCAGCTGCGGCGGCCTGGGCCATGTGGCCGTGCTTCCCGGCAAAGACACGCTCCAACCCCTTGCCAACCTCCCTGGCGTTGTGCGCTCCGCTGCCTCCGCCCGCGCTGAGGTGCCCAGTCCTGCCCTTGCCGCCGACCCCGGCAACGGTGGCCGCCGCCGCACCCGGCGCGGTGGCCGGGTCGATACGGCAGCGCCTGATCTAGACCTTGGCACCGCCAGCGAGCCAACGCCCCAACCCTCGCCCGACCAAGATCAACAGGACAGCCCCCTTGCCTCCCCATTTGCGGCCCCTTCCCGTCGCAGCGAACCAGACATCCTGGTGGTGCCGATGCAGCAAAACCAGGAGCAAGTCTTTGGCTGGATGGGCTTCAGTCCTGCCCTGCTGCTTGATCCAGTCCCAGCCACCGACAATCTCTTGGTCCGGGTGGCGAGGCCAGGAATTGATCCCGAGACAGTGAGGGAAGAGGCCAGAGCGCAACTGGCCACCAACGGTTCTCGCCGCCGCCGCCGCGGGCGGGGTGGCGAGGCAAGGGGCAGCGAAACGCCGGGTGTTGAAGAGCCGCTGCCAACCCTGACTGCCGTGATGGACCCCCAGGAGGAGCGCCAAGAACTGATCACAATCCCGGTCTTGCCGACTTTCCCGTCCTTGCTCGAACTGCCCCCTGAATCAACGCCTCTGCCCGTCAACAACCAAGCCCCACCGGCTGAAAATCCTGACGAGGGCGGTGATGAATACCGGCGGCGCCGGCGGCGCTCGTCAGCGACACTCTGATATCAATAACCAGCCGGTGCCCGATGTCTGGGGGGGTCGCAATCCGGCCGTTTGCGCCGGCGTCGATGAAGTGGGCCGTGGATCTCTCTTTGGTCCTGTCTTTGCGGCGGCCGTCATCCTGCCGCCGCAAGCCCTGCCCATAGTCCAAAAGGCCGGTCTCACCGACAGCAAGCGTCTCTCGGCCCGGGCCCGGGCCGCGCTGGTTCCCCTGCTCCGCCACCAGGCCCTGAGCTGGGCCTTGGGGCAAGCAAGCGCCGCCGAAATCGATCGCCACGGCATTCGCTCGGCCACCGAAGCGGCCATGACCCGTGCCCTGCAACGACTCTCGATCACACCCGAGCTGGTTCTGATCGATGGGGTGCTGCCCTTACGGGGCTGGAGCGGGCCCCAACGCACAGTGATAAAAGGCGATCTTCATTGCGCCGCCATCTCCGCCGCCAGTGTCATGGCCAAGCAAGAAAGGGATGCCCTGCTGCGTCGCCTGGCCAACCACTTTCCGGGTTACGGGCTCGAACGCCATGCCGGCTATGGCACCGCCCAGCACCGTCAAGCCCTCGCCAGCCTGGGTGCCACTCCCCTGCATCGCCAAAGCTTCCTGCACTGAGGCCCAGGCAGGCAATCCAACAGCCAAAGCCTTCAAGCAGGGGGGGCAGGGGCTAACGGTAGAAGTTAAGGCAATTTACCAAAGGCCAGCAGGGCCATTTGTTAGACCAGATCTCAATTCGCTCGATAGATATCTATTTGAATTCTGCCTTGGCGCTAAAGAGCGAAAGACCACAACATAACTCAAAGAATTTGCGTTCTTGTGGCACTATGCGCTTTTCCCGGGATCATGTCGCGTATTTTTGCGCGCAAGTTTATTCCATTTGCGCAAATAAAATTGATTCATCGCAAGCAAATCGCTACTTTAGGAGAAATCAGTCTATAATTAAAGTGGGATTCTTACAGAATCCCTAAATGTTCTTTTTGATTAATCATGACCCATCTAATTAAAAAAAGTACTGTGGTCCTCAAAAATCGCTTACTGAAATCTGCTGCCACTTCAATCTTGGCACTCTCGGCCGCGACTGGAGCACTCCTGGCCACCAGTACCAGTGTTTCAGCTCAAACTGCCCCACCCTTTGGTGCTTCCGTAGCAGGCCAAAATAAAAACATTTTTTACTTTACACCTTGGGGCAAACAGCTAGACAATGACAACACACCTAATGATCTACATGTTCCCGACACTGACTTGTCCGCGAACCCACAAGTAATTAACCACAACATATATGACATCATGATCGATCCAAATACTCCCCTTGATTTTGAACTCTATCTTTATACGACCGCGCCGCAATATGTCGCCATCAATAATTTGCACAGCTTTTCATTCTTAACTCAAGTAGATACAGGTGAATACAATTTAACTAACACTATTCTTGGCTCAGACATTGATAACTGTTCTGTGACCCCTATCGCCGGTGATCCTGCCGGATTGCTCAATTGTCATTTCAAAGCGAATGTACAAGTTACGCCCGGTGCCTTTGCAAATCCAATTAAACTAGCCACTTTCAAGGGCATTACCGCAAACCCTGATTTACATCCCGGCGATGGAACTTCAGATTTCAAAATAACACTTAATCAATTGACAGTCGGCTCCTCCGTTTCCTCCGTTAATGTTCCAGGGGTAGCTAATCAATTCCAAGATGTAGAAGTTCAACGGGTTCCTGGCCCTCTTCCAATTCTGGGCGCGGCCGCAGCGTTCAGGTTCTGCCGCAAAGCACGCAAGTTATCTGCCCGAAACAAAACTGTCTGAATGGGGTAGAAGCTATCCATGTAAGCCTTCGCTCTCGCCTTGGCGGGGGCTTTTTTGATGCTCAGGCCCCGAAGGTGGGCCATCCCACCAGTCTCATCACAGCCTCGTACGATTACACCGAGGAGCATCTGCAGATTAATTTGCTTCATTGGCCGGCTGAATGTCCGGCGCCGCCTTGAACCTTGAACCAAGCACCATTGGCAAGCGTCCGGCTTGCTGCCCTGCCCTGTCCTGCTCGGCGCTTGCTGGCCTGCTCGGCGCTTACTGCGCCCCGCGCCCCTAACGACCCGTCACAGCAGCGCTAGGGGGCTGCAGGTCCGTCGTCCAGGCGCCCCGAGAGACACCACTGCTGAAAATCGGCCACCAGTTGCTGACTGACCCGATGGCGAATATTGGCCAAAATGCCATTGAGCAACGAACGGCCCGAGGCCTCCAGCAACCGTTGGGGGATCAAACCAAGCAGGGCCGGCTGTCTGCCGCTGACCGCCAGGGCCGCTTCGCCTTCAAGGCCGCCAGGGGCAGCCACCAACCACGAGTTGAGCTGCAGCTGGAAGTCCTCCACCAGACCCAGACCCTCAAGCTGACAGTGGAGTGAATCCAGTTCGAGTCGGCCTTGATGGTGCCGGGCCTGAATTTCGACCACCGGGTGGATCTGCAGATGGAACAACTGCACCCGTGTGACGTGATAGCGATAGTGGCCGGGTCCGAGGACCTCAAGTTGGGTCGGATCCAACAAGGCCTCCACCACCCGGCGTTCATCGTTGAGGTAGGCCCGCAGTGAGTCCGCATGCTCGTTGACCGGCAAACGGAGCTGCTGACGAGCGCTGAACGCTACGGCCATGGACAGCGGACCGGCAGGCATGATCCTATCGACCCGCTCTCCCCCGGCCATGCGCCTCGCCTATCTCGGCCCCGTTGGCACCTACGGCGAACAGGCTGCCAAGCGACTCGCGGCGCTGGCAGGGCTTGAGGCCACATTGATTCCCCAACCAGGCATCCAGGCGGTGATCCGCGCCTTGGCCGAGGGGGACTGTGAGGCAGCGGTGGTGCCTGTGGAGAATTCAGTAGAAGGGGGGGTTACAAGCTGCCTGGATGCCCTCTGGCAGTACCCCGACCTGGTGATTAGCCATGGCCTGGTCCTGCCGATCCGTCACGCCCTGCTGGGCAGTGGCCCGCTAGCTGGCATCAGTGAAGTGCTCTCCCATCCCCAAGCCCTGGCCCAATGCCCCCAATGGTTGGCCCAGCATCTGAGCGGGGCCCTGCAGTTACCCACCAGCTCCACCGCCGAAGCAGCACGCCTGGTGCGAGGCAGCCGCTTCCGTGCCGCCATCGCCTCCCTGGAGGCCGCCAAGGAGCACGGGCTGGAGGTAATCGCCTATCCGATCAACGACGTAGCAGGCAATTGCACACGCTTTCTGCTACTACGCCGTCAACCTTACGCCGCTGGCAGTGGACCCCATGCCAGCTTGGCTTTTTCGCTCCAGGCCAACCGCCCCGGCGCCCTGCTCGCAGCCCTGACTTGCTTTGCCAGCGAAGATCTCAATATGAGCCGAATCGAGTCCCGCCCATCGAAACGGTCCATGGGCGAGTACATCTTCTTTGTAGATCTTGACCTCAGCCAAGGTATGGCACCCTTAGATCGCGCCATGGCCGCCTTAAGGCCCCACTGTGAACAACTGGTCCTGTTCGGGGTCTATCCCTTAACGATACTGAATCCTCCGGAAGATAACAACAATGCTGCAAACAACTAAAAAACACTCTACACTTGAAAACCTATGGCTTCTGGCCACGAAAGACACCAAACTGCATCAAACCATGGCGAAAAGCCCAGTCCATCAAAAGCAAAGTAGGTGTTTCGCGTAGTCCCTGCAAAACGGCCTTTGGCCCCAGTCCTAAGACCGCACCGGGTCTCCTGAAGCCTTCGAGAATCGAGTCCCGCCAGGAAGGCACCGTGGCCACAGTCCAATCAGCACTCTCAACCTCTAAACCCTCAGCCCAAGGACTGCAATTAAAATCGCGGCGCATCGCAGCAATACTGGCGAATTCAGGGTGGGCCCATTGGTCCAGTAACTGGCGCATCACCCAGCGCTCCAAACGATCCATCGCCCCTTCAACTGGATCGCGGCGATTCCAATCTGCCATTGCCAATCGGCCATGGGGCCGCAGCATACGCAGCAATTCATCGACATAACGCTGTTTGTCAGGCATATGGGGTGCGGCCTCCACGCTCCAAACCGCATCAAAGCCCCGATCCGGCAAATCGAGCGCCAAGGCATCCATGACCGCAAACCGACAATGAGTAGCCAATTCCGGGGGTGTCAGGGCGCGAGCCCGGGCAATTTGGGCCGGACTGATACTGATTGCCAGCACATCAAAACCATAGTGAAGCGCCAGAAGCCGAGCACTACCGCCAATACCGCATCCCACATCCAGAATCCGACTACCTGGGGGCAAACGATCGATACCACTCCAACGAACCAGTTCATGGACGAAATCATCTTTAGCCAAACGAAAATCGCGGGGCCGGGCAGGATTACCATAAAAACCAAGGTGAACATGATCACCCCAAAGGCGCTCTAACAGCGCATCTTCCGTCCAGCGATTATAAGCGTCAGCAACACTAGTTGAACCTTGATAGCTTCGATTTGATGCCAGCCAAAGGCGGACACCAACTAAAGCTGTAACCACTAACAATAAAACCAAGGCCAGAGATCCGACCAGGCTTTGCATAGACATTTAAAAATCGCCGCTATTCAAATCGTCGGAATCAGCCTGAGAATCAGCTGAATCAAAGGTATCTTTAAGGACAGTCCTTGCCGCCAGCTGGCGGCGCGTCTGATCAAGAAGTTCAAATTCTTGCCTCAGGCGCTCACCCGTGTCGGTTATCTCAAGCAAGGCCTGCTGGTGATCGGCCACTGGTCCACCCAGGTGAGCGCCGATCCAATAAGAAAGTTCGCGGGGAAGATCAGGAAGATCGGGAGGAAGAATAGCTGGCTTGCCTATCAGCTTGCCGGTCAACTCAACCACATCCCTCAAGGCTTTACTTACGTTGGTGGTTAGCGCAACCAAATCGTCGCGTGAATCGGAGGTATCGTCTTCAATCCAACTGACCATCGCCACGCGATAGGGTGTCTCACGCAAAATGCTGAGAACACGAAAACGTTGCTGGCCCATCGTCACAATATTGCTGCGGTCATCTTCTTGGGACTGCCAATGAAGAATTTCGGCGCAACATCCCACCTCCGCCATCTTCTGACGCTGGGGATCCCAACGAACCACGCCAAAACGACGATCTTCGGCCATTACCGTCCGCAACATCATGCGATAACGGGACTCAAAGATATGCAGCGGCAGCACCTCCTGAGGGAAAAGCACCACATCAGGAAGGGGGAAAAGAGGCAGTTCCCTTACGGCTAATTCAGTCACGCGTTATGGCTGAGCCCTAGGGTCAGCGGCAGGGTGACATACAAGACAGCCGTTGGGGTATTCACGGTAAAAATAATGGAAGAAATGGGCGGAACGGATGCATCAGCCCATCAATCCTAGTCAGAACAAGGTCCGTAGGAGCCTCTGATTGGCACAACGCAATCAAAGCGCTCCCAAAACCACCAGTAGTCGCATCAAAACCGACCAGGGGAGGGGGGGCCTACAAAGACTGGTCTAAGACATCAAAGCTTGACCTCAATATCAACACCACTGGGTAAATCCAGCTTCATGAGGGCGTCGATCGTCTTGGAACTCGGGCTATAAATATCAATAATACGACGATGGGTGCGAGTCTCGAAATGCTCGCGGGAATCTTTGTCTACGTGTGGAGAGCGAAGAACACAATAGATTTTGCGCTTGGTTGGCAGTGGAATCGGACCAATTGCAGTGGCAGCAGTGTGATCAGCCGTCTCGATGATCTTCTCACAAGATAGATCAAGCATTCTGCGGTCAAATGCTTTGAGGCGGATACGAATCTTTTGTTGGGGAATGGAACTCGTCATCAGGTGAAATGGTGCAATACACCAAAAGAATTGGATTTTCTAGTTGCTTTAAGTTGGAGATAGGCAAGAAATAGCCTGCTCCTAAACAAAGTCGACCGACTAGGTGAAAACCACCTAATCGGTCTGTGTCGACTCACTCAACGATCTTGGAAACAACACCGGCGCCGATCGTACGACCACCTTCGCGAATAGCGAAACGCATGCCTTGTTCGATGGCAACTGGGCAGATCAACTCGGCACTCATCTTGATGCGGTCACCGGGCATGACCATCTCAACGTTGCTGCCATCATCTGCCGTGAAGGCAGTGATCTGACCGGTTACATCCGTGGTACGAATATAGAACTGAGGACGATAGCCAGCAAAGAAAGGAGTGTGGCGACCACCTTCTTCTTTCTTCAGAACATAAACCTCACCTTCGAATTTGGTGTGGGGCTTAATGGAATTTGGCTTGACCAAAACCATGCCGCGTTCGATGTCTTCCTTCTGGATGCCGCGAAGCAGAAGACCGACGTTGTCTCCAGCCATGCCTTCATCAAGAAGCTTGCGGAACATTTCCACCCCAGTCACGGTAGTTTCGCGGGTGTCACGAATCCCGACAACCTGAACAGTCTCACCAACCTTCACCTTACCCCGCTCGATCCGACCAGTAGCCACTGTGCCCCGACCAGTGATGGAGAAAACATCCTCAATGGCCATCAAGAAAGGCTTGTCAATTTCACGTTCCGGCTGGGGAATCGCCTCATCAACAGCATCCATCAGATCCAGGATCTTATCGACCCATTCATCCTCTCCACGCACGGCCTTATTACCAGCTTGAATATATTCAAGTGCCTTGAGAGCAGAGCCGGCCACAACGGGGATGTCATCGCCTGGGAAGTCATAGCTGCTGAGCAGCTCCCGCATTTCCAGTTCTACCAACTCAAGGATCTCCTCGTCATCGACCATGTCCTTCTTGTTGAGGAACACAACCAATGCAGGAACACCCACCTGTTTTGCCAAAAGAATATGTTCCTTAGTTTGGGCCATCGGACCATCCGTGGCTGCGACTACCAGGATGGCGCCATCCATTTGGGCCGCGCCCGTAATCATGTTCTTTACATAGTCCGCGTGGCCTGGACAATCCACGTGGGCATAGTGTCGCTTCTCGGTTTCGTACTCGACGTGAGCCGTGTTAATGGTGATGCCACGCTCCTTTTCTTCCGGAGCACCATCGATTTCATCATAGGCTTGGGCCTTGGCCATGCCTTGGGATGCGAGGACGTTGGTGATCGCCGCGGTGAGAGTGGTCTTGCCGTGGTCAACGTGGCCAATGGTGCCAATGTTGACGTGGGGCTTGTTCCTTTCGAACTTCTCGCGTGCCATGGAAGGAAAGAATCGAGGGGTGGATTTTTGGGTTGGAAATGAAGATCAGGAATTGCCCTGATTCTTGGAGATGATGGCTTCAGCAACATTGCGAGGAACTTCCTCGTAGTGACTGAACTCCATCGAGAAGATACCCCGACCCTGGGTCATGGATCGGAGCTGGGTGGCGTAGCCAAACATCTCGGCCAAGGGAACCTTGGACTGCACTTTGGATTGGCCGTTTTCAACGGACTGCCCTTCAACCTGGCCACGACGGGAGGAAAGATCCCCGATGACCGAGCCGAGGTAATCCTCAGGAACCTCCACTTCAACCTTCATCATCGGCTCAAGCAGAACAGGGTTGCACTTCTTGACGCCATCTTTGAAGGCCATGGAGCCGGCGATTTTAAACGCCATTTCCGATGAGTCTACGTCGTGGTACGACCCGTCAATCATCGTGACCTTGACATCAATCATCGGAAAGCCTGCAATCACACCGGATTGGCAGGTTTCCTTCATGCCGGCTTCGGCGGGGCCGATGTATTCCTTGGGAACGATGCCACCGACAATCTTGTTGACAAACTCAAAGCCTGAACCTGGTTCACCCGGTTCCATCTCAATAACCACATGGCCATATTGACCCTTACCGCCAGTTTGGCGAGCAAACTTGCCCTCGCCTTTAGAACTACTGCGAATGGTTTCACGATAGGAAACCTGTGGGGCGCCAATATTGGCTTCCACCTTGAATTCCCTAAGCATCCGATCGACGAGAATTTCAAGATGAAGTTCACCCATACCAGCAATCACTGTCTGGCTTGTTTCAGGATTGGTAGAGACTCGGAAAGTAGGATCTTCCTCAGCAAGGGATTGGAGTGCTTTGGATAACTTCTCCATGTCACCCTTCGTCTTCGGCTCGACCGCAACGGAGATGACTGGGTCGGGAATGTAAAGGGATTCAAGGATAATCGGATCAGAATCTACACAGAGAGTATCCCCAGTCGTGGTGTCCTTCAGGCCCAGGACCGCTCCCAAATCACCAGCACGCAGCTCATCAACTTCTTCACGGTCATCAGCCTTTAACAAAATAAGACGGGAAATTCTTTCCTTCTTATCCTTGGTGGAGTTCAAAACGTAACTGCCTTTTTGGAGTACACCGCTGTACATGCGCACAAAGGTGAGTTTGCCGTAGGGGTCGGCCATCACCTTGAATGCCAACGCACTAAACGGAGCATTGTCGTCACAGGGACGAATCGACTCGGTGCCGTCAGGCAGGAGTCCCGTAATAGGAGGGACATCAACGGGAGCAGGAAGATAATCGACCACAGCGTCTAGCACAAGTTGCACACCCTTGTTCTTAAATGCCGAACCACAAAGGATGGGCACGAGACCGTGCTTAACAACGCCTTGGCGGATTCCCTTAATGAGCTGTTCTTCGGTAAGTTCGCCGTTTTCTAGGTAGGCCTCAATCAATTCCTCATCACTTTCGGCCACAGTCTCCATTAACTTGCCGCGCCATTTAGCCACTTCTTCCACCATATCGTCAGGAATGGGCTGTTCAAGAATGTCTGTGCCAAGATCGTTGGTATAAACGATGGCCTTGTTGCGAACCAAATCAACGATGCCCTTCAATTCCCCTTCAGCACCTATTGGCAACTGGATAGGAGCGGCATTAGCCTTAAGTCGATCCTTAATTTGCTCGTAGACTTTAAGGAAATTGGCCCCGGTGCGATCCATCTTGTTAACGAACACGATCCGCGGCACGTTATAACGATCCGCTTGCCGCCAAACCGTCTCGGACTGGGGCTGAACACCGCCAACGGCACAAAATACCGCAATCACCCCATCCAGCACCCGCATGGAGCGCTCGACTTCAATAGTGAAGTCGACGTGACCAGGGGTGTCAATTATATTGATCCGGTTATCTTTCCAACTTGTGGAAATAGCCGCGGCCGTGATGGTGATGCCACGCTCCCGTTCCTGCTCCATCCAATCAGTGACGGCTGCACCATCGTGCACCTCACCCATCTTGTGGACTACCCCAGAATAGAAAAGGATCCGTTCTGTCGTCGTGGTCTTGCCCGCATCAATATGCGCGGCAATCCCAATATTTCTAACTCGGTCCAGAGGATAGGCGCGGGCCACGGGGGTCGTCTCCGAGGTGGGGTCGAGAAATAAGCGGGCATTAGTCTACAGTCCAGCTGTAGGGAACAAAATCCGGAGAGCCCTGGCTCCGGATTCTTGGGGCTACTGGATCAGTAGCGGTAATGGGCGAAGGCCTTATTGGCTTCGGCCATCTTGTGGGTTTCCTCACGCTTGCGGACGGCACTGCCGGCCTCGTTGGCGGCATCCATCAGTTCACCTGCCAGCTTCTGGGCCATGCTTCGGCCATTGCGAGCACGGGAGAAATTAACCAACCACCGCAGGGCCATAGCTGTCCCCCGCTCCTGTCGGACTTCCATGGGAACCTGATAGGTGGCACCCCCGACCCGACGGGCCCGAACCTCAACAAGGGGTGTTGCATTACGAACGGCGGTCTCGAATAACTCGAGAGGATCGGATCCGGTCCGGTCGTTGATCAGCGAGAAAGCATCCGAGAGAATTCTCTGGGCTGTGGACTTCTTACCATGCTTCATCAGCCTGGCCACAATCATCGAGGCCAAACGGCTGTTGAACTGTGGATCCGGCAGGACAGGTCGCTTTTCGGCGGCGTTGCGTCGGGACATGGGGGCGTGTTTGGGAAACGGGCGATGGGGAGGGCGGTTGCTGAGAGTCGCGGCAGGACCGCGCTGCTTACACCCGACGAATGGAACTCAGGCCTTGGGAGTTTTGGCGCCGTACTTCGAACGGGACTGGCGCCGATCCTTGACACCAGAGGTGTCAAGGGTGCCGCGGATGATGTGATAGCGAACCCCAGGGAGATCCTTGACGCGACCACCGCGAATGAGCACAACGGAGTGCTCCTGCAGGTTGTGGCCGATGCCTGGAATGTAGGCAGTCACCTCAAACCCTGAGGTGAGGCGGACCCGTGCCACTTTGCGCAGGGCCGAGTTCGGCTTTTTGGGAGTTGAGGTGTAAACGCGGGTGCAGACGCCACGGCGTTCCGGGCAGGCGCGCAGAGCCGGCGACTTAGTTTTGCGGGTGAGGCGCTGCCGTTCGGTGCGGATCAGCTGCTGAATCGTGGGCATCGAGGGCCGGAGTGCTGCTCGGAGGACATTGGTCGGACGTCCGACCGTTTTCGACAATCCGACACCCTACGACCCCATGGGCCCGCGAACCCCTGTTCGATCAAAGGAAGCCCCACAGGCGCAGCCGCTTACCCCCTCTCCGGATCGCACCAAAAAGCCTCCGCCGCTGAGATCGCCTCGGTAATCGAGCTGCAAGCCGTTCAGGAGGGCAATTTGATCACCTGGCGCGTACAGGGTGATGCCATCCGCCCTGGCCAGGGGAATTCCGGCCAGATGACCGGGCCGCAAGCGAATGGTCCAGGCGGCGCAGCGGCCTTCGAGCAGATCCAGATGCATCAAGCCTGGAGTACCGGCCACAGCCGCCTGGCGACAAAGTTCAGCGGCGGCGGCGGCGGTGATGCGCAAACTATGGCCCCGGGGCACGATGTTCTGGTTTGGGATCTCCAATCTGGCAGGACCCAGCCTCAGGAGCCATTTGGCGCGGCACGATCCGGCTCCATGGGCACCAATCCAAGACCGTTGTGGATTGCCGCCGTCACACCCCGCCCCCGCACGGTCTGGGTGCCACCCATCACCAGGCCAGTAGAGCTTCCCCCATCCAGGTTGAGGGCCTCCTGGAGCCCCATGGCCTGCAGCAGCCGTGCCGCCTCCGCCAGGGTGGGACCGCTGTCATCGACCCCTTCCAACGTCACCAGCCAAAGCAGGCGGCCGTCACTGCCGATCACCGTGCGCGGTGCCCCTTGGGAGAGAAAGGCGGCACCAAAGCCCTCGGCGGCCCCATCCAGCACCAGCTGTCCTTGTTGAAGCAGCAAAGGGCCACCTCCAATCACATTGGCGGCCAAGCCCAACTCGGAATTCGGCCGGCTATTGATCGTCAATCGATCCCCCTCTCTCCAGGGCAACGGACTGCCCCTGGCAACCAAGATCGTGTCAAGGGGGCCCAGTTTGACGCCATTCACCAAGGTCGCCGCTTCCAACCGTTGAACCACAACCCCCTGACGAATCACCACTGCGGCTTCATGGGCGTTCAGAGGGCGATAAACCGGTCCCCAATCAGCTGTGTAACGGGAAAGCCCCCGCTGGACATAGCCACTGTTGAGGGTTTGCAGCAGCACCGATGGCCCCCTGGAATCGCCCACCCATTCCTGCAATTGCAACCGGCCGAAGCGAGGCAGCTGGCGGGGATCCCAGGCCACCACGCCGCGATTCAGGATCGGCCCTGAAAGCCAACGCCCCTGATCCTTGATCGCCCCGAGGGGCAGGCGACGCACCCGATTGAAGAAGCCTCCGTTGATGGCCACAACAGCGTCGTAGCGACGGGCCAACTGGGGCAGCAGGCTCAGGCCCTCCATCCCCCCTCCTCGACTGAGGGGTCGCAAGGCAACGGGACCGAAACGGGGATCAAGGCGGACGGCGTTTAGTCGCACGCGGCGCCCATCCAGCACCCGTACCTGCCGATCCCATCGCAGTTGGGCCCCCAGCAGGGACTGCAGACGTCGATCCACCCCCCCTGGGGACGCCCCATCGAAGCCAACCTCCCCTGGGGTAACCGCCCCAGGCGGGCCGTCCGCCCAGTCGATCACCAAGCGGGTGGGAGCCCCAAGGCTGAAGACTTGCCGCAGGGGGCGGCCGCCAGGGCCAGCCAGCAGCAGATCATCGCCAACCACCCGGGCCCCCAGGCCACTGGCCCGCAAGCGTTCTTCGGACCCCTGCCCCTTTTGCAAACCGATCTGCAAGCCGGCTTCGCTCTGGCGAACCAAAAGGGGTCCACTCAGGTCCAGAACAAAACGAGCGGTGCCTGCTGGGGCAGAACTGCGACGCACTCGCATCAATCGTGCCCCTGGCAGAGCCAGCTGCAACTGGGGTCCTGCGAACGTGACGCCAACCCCAGCCGCCTCCAGGAACGGGGCCGCATCGACCCCCACCTCATCCGCCAAGGACAGCTGGGCCTGCCTTGGAACCGACAAGACCGTGCCAAACCATTGCAGGTCGAGACCACCATCGGGGCGACCATTGCTGCTGAAACCCAGCTGGCCTTGGAGTACTTCAAGGGGCAACCAGATCTGGGCGCGCGCGCCCCCCACCCCAGGGCGCCAGATCCAGGCCACCCGCTGCGGCCTGCCATTGATCAAAATCTGATCACCCCGGCGCTCGCCTGCAATCGCCCGGCGCCGATCCAGGCCGCCAGGCGCCGCAGGCCTGGTCAGGTCACGCCCCTCGGGGAGTGCCGCCGGAAGCGGCGGTAAAGGGGGAGGGGCCGCCTGCACAGGCAGGAGAGCGCCCACCAGGACCATGGCAGCGCCAAGGCGCCAGGTGCGAATGTCCATCGACCGATCCTCCCCAAACCGCATCCAGGGCGATGGCGAGAAAGTTAGCCCTGATCAGTGAACGGGAGAACGGATCCCTAGGATCCCAACTCTGCTCAGAGGGGGGTTCGTACTCCCAACTGAAAAAATCGCCGCCTCACTTGCTTCGAGGCGATCCCGACCCGCTCGGGCCCAGAATCCGCCGCCTGTCACCCCGGCCATGTACCTTCGCACCCCTCCCGTCTGGCCCCATCGCGACAGTGCCGCCCCGGAGGCGGTGGCCGGCGAGAAGGATGCCTGCGGCGTGGGCTTCCTGGCCCATCTCCAAGGGGTACCGAGCCACTGGGTGTTGCAACAGGCCCTGCAGGGTCTCCGCTGCATGGAACACCGCGGCGGCTGCGGTGGTGATGGAGATTCCGGGGATGGCGCGGGTATCCTCAGCGCCATTCCTTGGGGCCTGCTTGAGGCCGTCTGGCCCGCCGCCACAAATTTGAACAAGGGTGTCAGGGGCCTTGGCATGGTCTTTATGCCCCAGGATCCTGCCCAGCGCGAAACGGTCCGCCAGCTCTGCGAGCAGGAAGCCACCCGACTGGGCCTCGTCAGCCTGGGCTGGCGGCCGGTGCCAGTAGACCCCTCCGTCTTAGGTCCCATGGCCCGCCAGTCGGCGCCCGCCATTGAGCAATGGTTGCTGTTGGAACCCCAGGCCAATGCCGAGGTCAGCGAAGAGGTTGACGCGGTCGAATCCCTGCTCTTCCGACTGCGACGCCGGGCCGTCGACCGGGCCCGGGAACAACTCGGTGCCGAGAATACCAACCTCTATTTCGCCTCAATTAGTTCCCGTACCGTCGTCTACAAAGGCATGGTCCGCTCGGCGGTACTCGACCTCTTTTACGCCGACTTGCGGGATGAGCGTTTTGCGGTGCATTTTGCTGTTTACCACAGGCGTTTCAGTACCAACACGCTGCCCCGCTGGCCCCTGGCCCAGCCCATGCGCTTGCTGGGCCATAACGGCGAAATCAATACGTTGCTCGGCAATATCAATTGGGCCAGTGCGGCCGAAGCCAATCTCGAAGCTGTATGGGGTGAAGCTGCCAGTGACCTGCGGCCATTGGTCAATCCAGCCTTCAGCGATTCTGCCAATCTTGATGCGACTCTTGAGCTCATGGTGCGCAGTGGGCGACCCATTACAGATAGCCTGCTTACCCTTGTTCCAGAAGCGTTCCGCGATCAACCAGAACTAGATGACCGACCCGACATCAAAGCCTTTTATGAATACAATGCTTGTCTGCAAGAGCCCTGGGATGGCCCTGCCCTATTGGTATTCAGTGATGGCAAGACGGTAGGGGCTACTCTCGATCGCAATGGTCTACGGCCGGCCCGTTATTGCATCACCAGTGATGGCTATGTGGTGATGGGTTCAGAAACCGGTGTGGTTGAACTTGAAGAAGATCGCATTCTGGAGAAGGGAAGGCTCGGTCCTGGACAGATGCTGGCCGTAGATCTGGTCCACCATCGCATTCTGCGTAACTGGGATGTGAAGGAAGAAGCGGCTGCCCGCCATCCCTACAGCAGTTGGTTATCGGAACATCGCCGCGAGTTGGAGGCCGGAGTCTGGCAAGAACACACCATCCTCAGCGATCTCGAGCTTCTGCAACAACAAACCGCATTTGGTTTCACTGCTGAGGATTTAGAACTGGTGATGGATGACATGGCCGGCGCCGGCAAAGAACCCACCTATTGCATGGGTGATGACATCCCCCTGGCGATTCTCTCCAGCAAGCCCCACCTCCTCTACGACTATTTCAAACAACGCTTCGCCCAGGTCACCAACCCTCCGATTGACCCGTTGCGCGAAAAACTGGTCATGGGTCTGGACATGCATCTGGCAAGGCGCGGATCCGCCTTGCGGCCGGACGCCGCCGGAGCCGCCGTCTTGCATCTGGCCAGCCCCGTCCTCAACGAATCCGAATTGCAGAGCCTCGGTTCCAAGGGACTGCGCCTGACGTCTCTCTCGACCCTGCTGGCGGTTGAGGAAGGTCCTTCTGGCCTGGAAGCAGCCTTAAGACGTCTTTGCTTTGAGGCGGAGGCGGCCGTTCGCACCGACAGCCAGATCCTGCTCCTCTCCGATCGCTGCAGCGGTGGCATCAGCGCTGCCTCCATGGCTATACCACCCCTTTTGGCCATCGGGGCTGTCCATCACCACCTCTTGAGACTTGGCCTGCGCCTGCAGGCCTCCATTGTGATCGAAACCGGCCAGTGCTGGACCACCCACCATCTGGCCTGTCTGATCGGCTACGGCGCCAGTGCGGTTTGCCCCTGGATGGCCTGGGAAACCAGCCGGCACTGGCTAGCCCATCCCAAGACCCAATCCTTGATCGAAAGGGGCAAGTTACCTGCCTTGACACCTATCAAGGTTCAACAAAACGTGCGCCAGGCCCTTGAAGACGGACTGCGAAAAATTCTCTCCAAAATCGGCATTTCGATGCTTGCGAGCTATCACGGTGCCCAAATTTTTGAGGCGATCGGTATCGGCGCCGATCTGATTGATCTGGCCTTTACCGGCACCACCAGTCGGGTGGCTGGTCTCAGCCTCGAAGAACTTGCCAGCGAAACCCTTGCCTTCCATACCAAGGCCTATCCCGAACTCAACCGCACCAAGCTGGAGTTCATGGGTTTTGTGCAGTACCGAAGCGGTGGTGAATTCCACCTGAACAGTCCCGAAATGGCCAAGGCCCTGCATGCCGCCGTGGCAGCGGGTCCGGGTTACGACCACTTCAACACCTACCGCCAACTCCTAGAAAATCGACCGGTAACGGCATTGCGGGATCTGCTGGAACTCACGCCCGCCCCCACCCCATTGCCCCTGAACGAGGTTGAGAGTGTCGAAAGCATCTGCAGCCGCTTTTGCACAGGCGGCATGAGCCTGGGTGCCCTATCCCGAGAGGCTCACGAGGTGTTGGCTGTCGCCATGAATCGCATCGGCGGCAAGAGCAATAGCGGCGAAGGGGGTGAGGATCCTGCCCGCTATCACCCTCTCCACGATGTGGACGCTGAGGGTCGGTCTGCGACGTTGCCCAGCATCGCTGGCCTGCGCGATGGCGACAGCGCCTGCTCAGCCATCAAGCAAATTGCCTCTGGTCGTTTCGGTGTTACCCCGGCCTACCTCCGCAGTGGCAAGCAACTGGAGATCAAGGTCGCCCAGGGGGCCAAGCCCGGGGAAGGGGGCCAATTACCGGGACCCAAGGTAGATGCCTACATCGCCTGGCTGCGCAATAGTAAACCCGGTGTGGCCCTGATATCGCCTCCTCCCCACCACGATATTTATTCCATCGAAGATCTTGCCCAGCTGATCCATGACTTGCACCAGGTGCATCCCAAAGCGAAGGTTTCGGTGAAACTGGTTGCCGAGATCGGCATTGGTACGATTGCCGCCGGCGTTGCCAAAGCAAATGCCGATGTCATCCAAATTTCCGGCCACGATGGAGGCACAGGGGCCTCACCCTTGAGCTCAATCAAACATGCCGGCAGCCCCTGGGAGTTAGGACTAAGCGAGGTTCATCGCAGCTTGCTGGTGAACGGACTTCGGGATCGGGTGCTGCTGCGGGCCGATGGTGGCCTCAAAACTGGCTGGGATGTATTGATGGCGGCCCTGCTTGGGGCCGAAGAATACGGTTTCGGTTCAGTGGCAATGATTGCCGAAGGCTGCATCATGGCCAGGGTTTGCCACACCAATAATTGTCCCGTCGGCATAGCCACCCAGAAAGAATCTCTGCGTAAGCGGTTCACGGGCCTACCAGATCATGTGGTCAATTTCTTCCTTTTTGTCGCCCAGGAGGTCCGCCAACTTCTCAGCGTGCTCGGTGTCGGCCGTCTCGAAGATTTGATTGGCCGCACCGAACTGCTGCGTCCCAGATCCGTCAAGCTCACTAAAACCAGCCGGGTCGACCTCAGCTGCCTACTGAGCCCAATCCCCCATACCAACGATCGTTCCTGGCTCAATCACGATGCCGAAGCCCACGGCAATGGGGTGATTCTCGAAGACCAACTCCTGGCCGATCCCGCTGTCACCGAGGCCATCAATGGCCACGGGCAATTGGAAAGGAGTCTGAAAATCGTCAACACAGACCGCAGCGTGGGAGCCCGGCTGGCCGGCGAAATCGCCGAGCTACATGGCAATAGAGGCTTCGCCGGGGAGATCAATCTTCATTTCGAGGGTGCCGCTGGCCAGAGCTTTGGGGCCTTCCTCTTGCAGGGCCTGAACCTGCGCCTCATCGGTGATGCGAACGATTATGTAGGCAAGGGAATCAACGGGGGTCGGATCACGGTGATCCCCCCCCCCGCCTGCATCAACCCAAGCGAAAAAGTCATCCTCGGCAATACCTGCCTTTACGGTGCCACCGGTGGCGAGCTTTATGCCGTCGGCCGCGCCGGTGAGCGGTTTGCGGTGCGTAACAGTGGCGCCCGCACGGTGGTTGAGGGGGCCGGGGACCACTGCTGCGAATACATGACCGGAGGGGTAGTTGTTGTGCTGGGAACCACTGGCCGCAATGTCGCAGCGGGCATGACAGGCGGTGTCGCTTTCCTGCTGGATGAGGCCGACGGTGTCCAGGAACGCCTCAATTCCGGCACGGTGAGTCTTCAGCCCCTCAGCACAATCGAACAGGAGGCCCTGCTCAAACCCCTGCTCGAGGCCCATCTGGCCCACACGGGCAGTGCTAGGGCTGCCACTATTTTGGCGGACTGGGCCAATTGGAAAACCCGTTTCAAGGTGATCGTGCCACCCAGTGAGAAAGCACTGGTCGGTTTGGCCAGCCTTGAGCCCGTGGCGGTTTAACGGCCTCGCTGTTCCTGTGGTTCAGCGAGGATTTTTACGCATCAGACCTTGAACCTCACCGGCGTGATAGCTGCTGCGGGTCAATGGGCTGCTGATCACTTGCAAGAAGCCAAGCCCTTGCTCAGCTTGGTGTCGATAAGCGTCAAATTGTTCAGGGCTGACGAACCGGTCAACAGGCAAATGCTTAGGTCCTGGCGAAAGATATTGGCCGATTGTCACGATATCTACCCAATGTCGTCGCAGATCAGCAAGAACCTCCATCACCTGGGTGTCAGTTTCCCCCAGTCCCACCATCAGGCCTGACTTCGTATAAGTACGGGGCCACCCCAAGTGAACCCTCTGCAGGAGTTCAAGCGAACGACTGTAATTTGCTTGCGGCCTGGCCTTGCGATATAGGCTCGGCACCGTTTCGATGTTGTGATTGAGGACCTCAGGTGCGGCCTCCATCACGGCCCCTAGGGCATCCCAATTACCGCAGAAATCAGGAATCAGCAATTCAATCGTTGTGCCGACAGAGCGCTGCCGCACGGCGTTGACGCAGGCGACAAAATGGCCAGCACCCCCATCGGCTAAATCATCTCGGTTGACCGATGTGATCACAACATGGCGCAAGCCCAACCGGGAAACCGCTTCCCCCAACCGCTCCGGTTCGCTGGGGTCAAGGGCCCGCACGCTCTTGTCAAAGTCGATGTCGCAGTAGGGGCAGGCCCGGGTGCAGCCGGGGCCCATGATCAAGAACGTAGCCGTGCCGCCGGCAAAACATTCACCGATATTGGGACAACTGGCCTCCTGGCAAACCGTGTTCAGCTGCAGATCGAGGAGCAAATCGGCAACAGCCCCGATGCGCTGCCGCTGGGGGGCTTTCACGCGTAACCAGGGCGGTTTGGGAGCTACCGAAGCCATGATGTCGATGCAGGGGGGAAAAGCCGCCGGAACGGTGCCCCAGGCTTTCCCTCGGGGCAAGCAACTCTAGGCAAGCCAACGGGCCCGCTTGGGATCCACCCATACCAGCTCGCCTCAGTGCAATCGGGGGCGATCGTTCGATCCTTTAAAGTTGATCCATCGGGATGTGGCGCAGCTTGGTAGCGCACTTCGTTCGGGACGAAGGGGCCGCAGGTTCGAATCCTGTCATCCCGATTACTCAAGGGCCAGGGCTGAATCCCAACCCTCCTCAACCCAGTTCGGCGCCTGGGTATCCCCTTGGCGTCACGAAGCGGCCATCTTTGACATAGCTGGTGCTGTTGCCGACGAGCACCAGGCTCAACATGTCGATCTGCGCGATGGGTAATTGCTCCAGGGTGGTGAGCGTCACAGCTTCCCCTTGGCGACCGAGCTGGCGGGCGATCAGCACAGGCGTTGTGGGCAGGCGGTGCTGCAGCAAGAGTTCAAGGGCACGACCCAGTTGCCAATCACGACCCTGCGAACGGGGGTTGTAAAGAGCCACCACGAAATCCCCAGCCGCGGCACCCCTTAGTCGGTCTTCAATCACGGGCCAGGGTGTGAGTCGATCACTCAGGCTGATCGTGCAGAAATCGTGCATCAGCGGAGCCCCCGCCCTGGCTGCCGCAAGCTGAAGCGCAGAGATTCCTGGATGCACCTGAAAGACGGGGCGATCCTTTGCCGCCAGGCCAAGCCATTGCTCTAGGGCAAGACCAGCCATGCCATAAATACCACTGTCCCCCGATGAGATCAGGGCAACACGCAGACCCTGGGACGCCAGGGCAAGAGCCTCGGCACAACGGACCGATTCCTCGGTAAGGCGTCCATCCCGTCGCACCTGATCCGGCCGGCGCAAGGGCTCCACCAGATCCAAGTAGAGGCTGTATCCCGCCCAAACACCGCATCGAGCCAGCGCCCAGCGGCCAGCGCCGGTCAAGAGATCCAAGGAGCCGGGACCGCTACCGACCAGGTGAAGCTCACCACTGGCCGGCCCCCATTGTTCAAGTGCCTCGGCCACCGCCAGGGTGGCGGCGCCCCTTTCCCCTGCTGCGGCATGGGCCACCGTTTTGGCAACCAACAAGGTCGCCCCAGGCCCATCCCGTCCAGCCGCCGCGAGCAGGGCAGCCGCCTCGGCGACGCTGGCGGTGCCCATCGCCTGTTGCACAACCCTGGAGGGATGGGGGACTGGCACTTCAGCCAAGGCAGAAGCGGAGAAACAAACCAGCCTCCAACCATGCCGTTCGCACAGAGCTTGAAGGGCCGGCTCGTCGGCCTTGCGATCGACGGTTGCCAGGCCAGCAACGGCCTGGATGGCCAAACCGTGCTTCGGCAAGGTTTCGTCGACAAGCCGTTCCAAAACCGACAATGGGGTGTCTCTTTCACACCCCATACCGAGCCAAAGGGAAGGGGGATGCCAACGACAGCCGCGCCCCAGGCGAGGGCCAATCACCAGATCTGGTTCCTTGCCAGCTAGTTCAAGGTCAGGTCCATGCAAATGCACCAGACCCATAGCTTGAGCGGCCTCGCCCTCCCGCCAAAGGGCCGTGCCGCTCTCCTGAAGCACCCGTAAGGGGGGACGATCGAGATCTTGGCGAGCCGCCAACATCAGGGCTTGCCAGTCGCCGGCCCCCCGAATCCAGCCCCAGTCGCTGCCAAAGCTATCGAGGCACAATCGCCCCGTGGCCGAGCTGCTGCCAGTAATCACGGCCTGTCCACCGAGAAGTGCGGCTAGCTGGCGCGCCAACGCCTCGCCACCCGCCCCGTGGCCGCCAAGCATTGGCACGGCAAAACGGCCCTCAGGATCGAGAACAACGATGGCCGGATCGGTGGCCTTACTGACCAGCAGCGGTGCCACTAGGCGGGTCACGAGCCCAACGGCCGCCACGGCAACAACAGCCGATGCGAGGGGCCATTCCCGCGCCAGCCAATCGGCAGGGGAGATCGGATCATCAGGCCAGCGGATCTCCTCAAGCAATCCTGCCTGCTTCAGGCGTAGCAACAGGGGATTGGCCTCTTTGGAAAGGGCGAGACCCACCACCCTCAACGGCGTGAACGACATCTCAAGAAGGCACCAGTCGGCTGCGAAGTCCCTGGCCCAGACGAGCCAAGAAACCCCCTGTTGGAGGTGGAATCATGGTTGGGTCTAGATCCCCGCCCTCCCCAGCAGCGGGCAGGACATCCTTGAGCTCCTCCAACTCGATGTCCTTGGACGGAGAGGTGTCTGGCAATGCGGTCGCGGGCCGATCACGCTCTCGCCCCTCTGCCTTCGAGCCCAACGAACCCGCCTCAGCCAAGGGGGGCTCGGGCTTGGCAGGGCCATCAGGCAGCGGGTCGCGAGCAGGCGTTTCGAGGTTGGGTATCCTAAGGGTGAGCGCATCTGCCATGGGGTTAATCGGCTCCGCTGGAGCTGAAGGGCCTGGGCCACTATCCGGTTGGGCCTCCTCCAACCCATGGCCTGGATCAAGTGGCGATTCAGCATTGGCACCCCCATCAGCGGCAGGTTCTAGCAACACTTTGCTCTCGTCGAATTGAATTTCATTGTTATTAGCTATTTTATCTTTATCTTGCAGCAGAGAAGTAACGTTTTGTGGTTGGATTGCCTTTGAAGGCAATGGCTCTTCCTGCACCTCGGGAACAGGAGTCACAGGAGATGCATTTCCCAGTAATACGGCCAAATCATTAGCATTTATTTGACCACTAAGCCAAAGTGAATTAAACGGCTGCGACAATTTTGAATCTTCTAAGTACATTTCACTGACGATGCTATTGAAAGGAGGGTTAAGTGGTTCACCCCTTCCATCAACCAGCTCCCATAACAGGGCATTGGCCCCAGAACGCCAACCGCTGAGCCAGAGAGGAGTCTGTTGATCCACGAGAAAACTTTCACCATTCACAGTGATTCTCAGACGCCAACTGGCATCATCTTGGCGCAGATTTTGCAAAGGAGCATCGATTAAAAGCCAGTCCACCAAAACAGGCTGAGCCATACTTTTGGAATTAGAGTTCGGAGATGTAACGAACAACTGGGCGCTCCCAAGGGGAGGCACTGCCAAAGGATTGACTGCAGCACGATGTAGACGAATTTGATCAAAAGCACCATGGCTCTTGATGACCTCTCCCCAAGGCCAAGCTGCGGTCACCGTCAAACGATGACTGCCTGGGCTCAGGGGGGGCATCTCGGTCTGCGTTGCCGTAAGGACCCGTGGGGGCTCCCCATCGAGTATGGCCAACAGGTGGGGGCCCAACCCCAACGAACCACCATCAATTAAAGGCCAGTCAGAAACCTTGACCCGCAGGGTCCAAGCTCCATCTGCCACCATGGCTCCGTTAGCAGGCTCCAGAATCTTCAATTGGGGAAGCTTCTCGCCAAGCGCATCCTTGAACTGATGAACCGCCGCAGGCGGCGACACCTCCTGCAGTTGTGTCGAACCAGCCCGGGCGGCGGGACCCATGGGATTGGGGGCAGGGACCTGGCGCTTCGGTAGCCGCCAAGCCGCCTGGCTGACCGCCGGGTTGCCAAAACTAATAACGGCCAGCAAAGCGACACCAACCAGGGCCGACCACCACCCCCTGAGCCCGAAGAACCTTTTTGGCATCAACACACCAATTCCAACTCCCGCCATTCTGCTGAAGGGCGTATTGGCACTAATGGCAAGCCGGCAGCCCAGAGCATGAAAGAGGACCCGAATCATAATAATTATAGTTACATCCCTACACAAAACCCCCTTTCAATGCAAAACAACGCCCAGTAGACCCCAGTCCCAGCCAGGGAATGGCGGGGATTGAACCTTTGTAACTGGATGCGGATTAGGCATGTTTTTGGCCCCTATAGTTCCGCCAGCGGTCCCCTTTGGGGCCCAATGCCCCAGTCATGGCAAGGATTCACTCCCCTTGTCCGGCTGGCGCCCATGGCGACGGTTCAGTGCCTGGCATGCCCATGCACCCCACGTCATGGGGCCCAACGGCCCCGGAATTTCCGGCAGGCCGAAGGGGTGGACCTCCACCTCGATTCCGTCCCTCGAGGAACCTCTCGATGACCATCAGCCCACCAGAGCGTGGGAAAAAGGCGCAGGAGCTAGTCGATCGGAACACAGTTCCGGCGACCTTCGAGCTTTTCGAAAAACCCGGCTTTTTCGATCGCACCCTCGCCAAGGGTCCCAAAACCACAACCTGGATTTGGAACCTCCACGCCAACGCCCACGATTTCGACAGCCACACGAGCGATCTCGAAGAAGTCTCACGAAAGATCTTCAGCGCTCACTTCGGCCATCTGGCCGTCATTTTCATCTGGTTGAGCGGCGCCTTCTACCACGGTGCTCGCTTTTCCAATTACACCGGCTGGCTCGCCGACCCCCTGCACGTCAAACCAAGTGCGCAGGTGGTTTGGCCGATCTTTGGCCAAGAAATCCTCAATGGTGATGTGGGAGCTGGCTTCCACGGCATTCAAATCACTTCAGGTCTCTTCCACGTATGGAGAGCCTGGGGAATCACCAGCGAGTTTCAACTTCTTTGCTTGGCCATTGGCTCCTTGGTCATGGCCGGCCTCATGCTCAATGCTGGGGTTTTTCACTATCACAAAGCAGCACCGAAACTGGAGTGGTTCCAGAACGTTGAGTCGATGCTCAACCACCATCTGGCTGGCCTGCTAGGCCTGGGTTCCCTGTCCTGGACAGGTCACCTGCTCCATGTCTCCCTGCCCACAACCCAATTGATGGATGCCATTGATGCCGGCAATCCGCTGGTTCTCAATGGTCGAACGATCGCATCAGTTGCGGACATCCCGCTTCCCCACGAGTTCTTAAACCAAGATCTCCTTGCTCAGCTGTACCCTGGTTTCGGAGCTGGCATCTCAGCTTTCTTCACTGGAAACTGGGCGGCCTACAGCGATTTTCTGACCTTCAAAGGAGGCCTGAATCCGATTACCGGCAGCCTCTGGATGACTGACATCGCCCATCACCATTTGGCGATTGCCGTTCTATTCATCGTTGCTGGTCACATGTACCGGACCAACTGGGGAATCGGACACAGTATCAAGGAAATCCTTGAGGGTCAAAAAGGCGATCCCCTCTTGTTCCCCGCAACTAACGGGCACAACGGGCTCTTCGAATTTCTAACAACGTCTTGGCATGCCCAGCTGGGTATCAACCTGGCCATGCTCGGGTCGTTGACAATTATCATCGCGCATCACATGTACGCGATGCCGCCGTATCCCTACATCGGCATCTCCTACGCCACGCAACTTTCATTGTTCACCCATCACATGTGGATTGGTGGCTTCCTGATCGTTGGCGCTGGTGCCCATGCCGCCATCGCGATGATCCGCGATTACGACCCAGCCAAAAACGTCGACAATGTTCTTGACCGGGTCCTCAAGGCTCGCGATGCTCTCATCAGCCATCTCAACTGGGTGTGCATCTGGCTTGGCTTTCACAGCTTCGGCCTTTACATTCACAACGACACAATGCGTGCCCTGGGCCGTCCCCAGGACATGTTCAGCGACACCGCGATCCAACTGAGGCCGATCTTCGCCCAGTGGGTTCAAGGTCTTCATGCTGCTGCTGCTGGAACCACCGCGCCAAACGCCCTGGCAAGTGTTAGCGAGGTCTTCAACGGCTCAGTGATCGCTGTAGGCGGCAAAGTTGCCGCAGCGCCGATTCCCTTGGGAACGGCCGATTTCATGGTTCACCACATCCACGCCTTCACGATCCACGTCACCGTGCTGATCCTTCTGAAGGGTGTGCTTTACAGCCGCAGCTCCCGCCTCGTCCCCGACAAGGCCAACCTCGGCTTCCGATTCCCCTGCGACGGTCCCGGCCGTGGCGGTACATGCCAGGTATCCGCTTGGGACCACGTGTTCCTGGGTCTGTTCTGGATGTACAACTCCCTGTCGATCGTCATCTTCCACTTCAGTTGGAAAATGCAGAGCGACGTCTGGGGAACAGTCAATGCAGACGGGACTGTCCAGCACATCACCAATGGTAATTTCGCCCAAAGCGCGATCACCATTAATGGATGGCTACGCGATTTCCTTTGGGCTCAAGCGGCTCAGGTGATCAACAGCTACGGCTCGAGCAGCAGTGCCTATGGCCTGATGTTCCTGGGTGCCCACTTCATCTGGGCTTTCAGTCTGATGTTCTTGTTCAGCGGCCGCGGCTACTGGCAAGAATTGATCGAGTCCATCGTCTGGGCCCACAACAAGCTGAAAGTGGCTCCGGCCATCCAGCCCCGTGCCCTTTCGATCACCCAAGGACGTGCGGTTGGTGTTGCCCACTATCTGCTGGGCGGTATCGCTACCACCTGGTCCTTCTTCCTGGCCCGCATCATTGCGGTCGGCTGACCTCCACCTGACCTTTCCCAATGGCAACGAAATTTCCTAATTTCAGCCAGGGGTTGGCACAGGACCCGACAACCCGTCGTATTTGGTACGGGATCGCCACGGCTCACGACTTCGAGAGCCATGACGGAATGACTGAAGAACGGCTTTATCAAAAGCTGTTCTCTACCCATTTCGGTCACCTAGCGATCATCGGCCTCTGGGTTTCGGGAAACCTGTTCCATATCGCCTGGCAGGGCAACTTCGAGCAGTGGGTCGCCGATCCTCTGCATACCCGTCCCATCGCCCATGCGATTTGGGATCCCCACTTCGGCCAGGGAGCCATCGCTGCCTTCACCCAGGCCGGTGCCTCTTCACCAGTGAACATTGCCTATTCCGGTCTGTACCACTGGTGGTACACGATTGGTATGCGCAGCAATGCCGAGCTATACCAAGGATCCATCTTCATGATGATCCTTTCAGCTTGGGCACTGTTCGCTGGTTGGCTCCATTTACAGCCCAAGTTCCTGCCTTCGCTGGCCTGGTTCAAGAACGCCGAATCCCGGTTAAACCACCATCTCGCCGTTCTTTTCGGATTCAGTTCCATCGCCTGGACCGGACACCTGGTTCACGTAGCCATTCCTGAATCCCGCGGTATTCATGTTGGTTGGGACAATTTCCTCTCGGTGTCTCCCCACCCAGCCGGTCTTGGTCCCTTCTTCACAGGAAATTGGGGCGTTTATGCCCAGAATCCAGATTCCGCCCAGCAGGTGTTCAACACCACTGAAGGTGCTGGAACAGCCATTCTGACCTTCCTTGGCGGCTTCCATCCCCAGACCGAAGCGCTTTGGCTTACGGATATTGCCCATCACCATTTGGCGATTGGCTGTCTGTTTGTGATCGCTGGCCACATGTACCGGACAAACTTCGGTATCGGTCACTCGATCCGCGAAATCCTCGAGGCCCACAACCCCCCCAAAGGCACCCCCTTCGGAGGCGCCTTAGGCGCTGGCCACAAGGGCCTCTACGACACGATCAATAATTCCCTTCACTTCCAACTCGGTCTGGCTCTGGCCTCCCTTGGGGTGGTGACAAGCCTGGTGGCACAGCACATGTATGCGCTGCCGTCCTACGCCTTCATTGCGAGGGATTACACCACCCAGGCTGCCCTTTACACGCACCACCAGTACATCGCCATCTTCCTGATGTGCGGTGCCTTTGCCCACGGGGCCATCTTCTTCATCCGTGACTACGATCCTGAGGCCAACAAGAACAACGTTCTTGCTCGGATGCTTGAGCACAAAGAAGCCATCATCAGTCACCTGAGCTGGGTTTCTCTGTTCCTTGGCTTCCACACCCTCGGCCTCTATGTCCACAACGATGTGGTCGTCGCCTTCGGAACGCCTGAAAAGCAAATTCTGGTTGAACCCGTTTTTGCCCAATTCGTACAGGCAGCCAGCGGCAAAGCTCTCTATGGCATGGACGTGCTGCTTGCTAATCCCAACAGCCTGGTCAGCAATGCCCCTGGCCCAGGAGCCGTCTGGCTCCCAGGCTGGTTAGACGCCATCAATGCTGGCAACAACTCCCTGTTCCTGCAAATTGGTCCTGGTGACTTCCTTGTTCACCATGCCATCGCTCTGGGACTGCATACCACCACCTTGATCCTTGTCAAGGGTGCTCTGGATGCCCGGGGATCAAAGTTGATGCCCGACAAAAAGGACTTCGGCTATTCCTTCCCCTGTGATGGTCCTGGCCGTGGTGGCACCTGCGATATCTCCGCATGGGATGCCTTCTACCTGGCAGTCTTCTGGGCTCTGAACACGGTGGCCTGGCTCACCTTTTACTGGCACTGGAAACACCTGGCCATCTGGCAAGGCAATGTTGCCCAGTTCAATGAATCGAGCACCTATTTGATGGGCTGGTTCCGGGACTACCTCTGGCTTAACAGCTCCCAGCTGATCAATGGATACAACCCCTCAGGCACCAATAATCTGGCTGTCTGGGCATGGATGTTCCTCTTTGGTCACCTGGTGTGGGCCACAGGTTTCATGTTCCTCATCTCCTGGCGTGGATATTGGCAGGAGCTGATTGAAACCATTGTTTGGGCCCATCAACGCACTCCTCTCGCCAACTTGGTGGGCTGGCGTGACAAGCCCGTGGCCCTCTCTATTGTTCAAGCTCGTGTTGTTGGTCTAGCTCACTTCACCGTGGGCTTCTTCCTGACCTATGCAGCCTTCTTGATCGCCTCCACGTCAGGTAAATTCGGATAACACCGTTTCATACCTGTCTCCTTGAGGGACGAATTTCCCCCGGCTTAAGCTGGGGGTTTTATTTATGTACGTGCAAAAAATTACAAAAGGCTAGCTATTAGTGCGTACGTCACCGAGCATCAAACTTCTCCCCAAAGCCCCTAAAATAGCCAAATAGATAAGCAAGAATCC
>JBIKMU010000012.1:0-82477 GCA_044359075.1 Cyanobium sp.
CTGCAGAAGCACGGCCACCTGGCTGCGGTGCGCGCCGCTGTTGAGGCCGATGGCACCGCCTGGCTTGAAGAGCTGGATGATCTTTATGTGAGTCCGGTTATTGCGGCTGCCGTCCTCAAGGAGGACCAGAGGCTGGCGGTCGGTGTGACGGAGGCTATTGATCTGATCGGTCGCCAATTTCCCGATCGCGATGGTGACATCAGCACGGCCGAGTTTGTGGATCTGGCTCGCAATGCCCTGGCGCCCGATGGCGGCGAGCTGCCCCACACGATGCTGGTGCTCGATGAGGTTCAGCAGTACATCGCCGACTCCCTGGATAGGGCAAGTGCCTTTGTGGAGCTTGCTGAGGCCCTGCAGACCGAGATGGACAACCGGGTGCTGCTGGTGGCCTCCGGCCAGTCAGCGCTGTCATCGGAGACGCCCCAACTGCAGTACCTCAAGGACCGCTTCCGCATCAACGTGCAACTGTCGGACACCGACGTCGAAACGGTGATCCGCAAGGTGATCCTGCAGAAGCGGGCTGACAAGCAAGCTGATGTGCAGCAGGTGTTGGAGGCAAACGCCGGTGAGGTGTCCAAGCAACTCGAAGGCAGCCTGATCAAGGAGCGCAGCGAAGACCGCCAGGTGGCGGTGGCCGACTACCCATTGCTGCCCACCCGCCGGCGTTTCTGGGAGGAGTGCTTCCGCAGTGTCGATGTGTCTGGTACCAACAGCCAGCTGCGCTCGCAATTGCGGATCATCTTTGACGCTGTCAAAGACATCGCTGAGCAAGACCTGGGGCGGGTGATCACTGGTGATGTGTTGTTCCAGGCGATGGGGCCCGACCTGGTGAATTCGGGTGTGCTGCTCAACGAGCTCAACAACCGCATTACCGGGCTGGATGACGGCAGTGAAGAGGGCAAGCTCAAGCAGAGCCTCTGCGGCCTGGCCTTCTTGATCAGCCGGCTGCCGCGGGAGCAGGGCGCCGACAAGGGCATCCGCGCCACCGCCCGCACCCTGGCCGACCTGATGGTGCCTGACCTGCGCACGGACAGCGGCCCCCTGCGCCATCAGATCAGCGGCTTGCTGGAGGTGATGGCAGAGGACGGCACCTTGATGAAGGTGAGTGAAAAGGAAGGGCTGGATGAATACCGCCTGCAGACCACCGCCGGCGCCCAGTGGCAGCGGTTGTTTGAGGAAAAACGCCAAGCCGTGCGTGGCGACGACAGCGAAGTCAGCAGCCAGCGGGAGCAGCGCCTCGGCGCGGAGCTCCAGAAGGAACTCAAGGCGGTGCGGCTGCTGCAGGGTGCCGCCAAAATCCCCCGCCAGCTCAGCGCCTGGAACCAGGGCGAGCCGCCGCCACCCTCCAATGAACAAGTGCTGGTGTGGATCCGCGATGGCTGGGGTTGCGGCGAAAAGGAGGTGCGCGACGCCGCCCGCCAAGCCGGTGCGGATGATCCGGTGCTGCACGTGTTTCTGCCGCGCCGCAACGCCGAGGACCTCAGGAACCGGATCATCGACGCCACGGCGGCCCGCCGCGTGCTTGATCACTACGGCACCCCCTCCACCCCGGAAGGCAAGGAAGCCCGCCAGGCGATGCAGAGCCGCCTGAGCCGGGCGGAGGAGAACTGCAATGAATTGATCCTCGATGTGATCGCCAATGCCCTGGTGCTCAAGGGCGGCGGCATTGAGGAATACGGCACCAAGCTGGCCGAGAAATTGCAAACCGCGGCCTCCGAGGCCTCCCTGGCGCGGCTGTTCCCCGAGTTCGCCAAGGCCGACCACGGCAGCTGGGGTACGGCCGTCAAGCGCGCCAAAGAAGGCAGCGCTGCGGCGCTGGAGGCCGTGGGTCACAAGGGCAGCAACGACAGCCATCCGGTGGCCCGCCAGGTGATCAATGTCATCGGCGGCGGCAAGGAGGGCAGTGCCATCCGCAATGAACTGCGCCTGGCCCCCTACGGCTGGCCCCAGGATGCAATCGATGCGGTGCTGTTGGCGTTGCATCGCGATGGCAGCCTCAGCGCCAAGGACAGCCAGCACAACCCGATTGCGGTGGGCCAGCTGGATCAGCAGAGCCTGGGCAAGGCCCGCTTCTACCTGCAGGAGGTGCGGCTCACCACCCGAGAAAAACTGGCGGTGCGTGGCGTCTATGGCATCGCCGGCATCAACGCCAATCAAGGGCAGGAGGAAGCCAAGGCCGTTGAGTTTCTCGATGCGCTCGACAACAAGTTGTCTCAAGCCGGCGGCGAAGCACCCCTGCCCCCACCTTTGAGCGCTGCCTTGCTCAAGGAGCTGCGCAGCCTCAGCGGGCCCGAGCAGCTCAAGGCGATCCTCGTTGCCGAGGGTCAGCTCAAGGAGCTGTGGGATCAGGCCTGCAGCCTCATCGCCCTCAAGGACAAACGCCAACCCAATTGGGAACGGCTGCTCGCCCTGCTGCACCAAGCCCGGGGTCTACCGGTGCACCAGGAGCTGGAGCCCCAAGTGCAGGCGATCCGCACGCAGCGCTCGCTGCTGGATCCCAGCAGCGACTTTGTGACACCCCTGCTGCAGCAACTGGAGCAGGCGCTCAGCGCCGCGCTGGAGCAGGCCCAGCACCTGGTGCGCCAGGTGGCAGCTGCCGAGCTGCAGCAACTGCAGGCCAGTTCCGAATGGCAGGGCTTACCGGAGGCCGAGCGCCTCCAGATCGGCCAAGCGCTGCAACTGCCGACCTCGGCTCCAAGCGCCGAACCTGTGGAGCGGAGCCAGCTGCTGGAGGCGCTGCAGCAGCGCTCTCTGGCCAGCCGAGCGGAGCTGGCCGAAAGCCTGCCCACCCGCTTCGCCAAGGCCCGCACCGCAGCTGCCAAGGCACTGGAGCCCAATATCCAGGCCCTGAGGCTTGGTAGTGGGGTGCTCAAAGACACAGCAGCCCTTGATGCCTGGTGGGCCGCCGAACGCCAGAAGCTGGTGGCTGCCCTGCAAAGCGGCCCGATCCAGATCAACTGAACGCCATGCCCGCCCTGTCTGCCGCTCTGCGCAAAACCCTCGAAGCCACCGTGGTGAAAGCCCGGGAGCTGGCGGAGCGCGGTGCCCGCGCAGCCCTTGAAGAGCTGGATGTGGCAGGTAACAGCCATATCGCCTCGATGACGGCGGAGCAGGAACGCCAACGGCGCCGCCTGCGGGCCCATGGCCGCCAACTGGGCGATCAAGCCGGCAGCGCTAAGGGCAGCCAAAGCATCGAGCGCCTGGTGCGCGAGATGGCCTACGAGCACTGGCATCGCATGCTGTTCGCTCGCTTCCTGGCCGAAAACCAGCTGTTGATCGAGCCCAGCAGCGGCGTGGCGATCAGCCTGGATGAATGCGAAGAACTGGCCGCAGAAGAGGGCACCGATCTCTGGGGACTGGCGGCCCAATTCGCCCAGGCGATGCTGCCGCAGATTTTTCGGCTGGATGATCCGGTGTTGGCCGTGAAATTGCCGCTGGAGATCCGCCAACAGCTGCAGGGCTTGGTGGCTGGGTTGGAGACAGAAACCTTCACGGCCAGCGACAGCCTGGGCTGGACCTATCAGTTTTGGCAGACAGCGGCCAAGAAGGCCGTGAATGAATCGGGCGTCAAGATCGGCGCCGACGAACTGCCGGCGGTGACGCAGCTGTTCACCGAGGACTACATGGTGGACTTTCTGCTCGATAACACTCTCGGCGCTTGGCATGCTGGCAAGGTGCTGCGCAGCAATCCCCAGTTGGCCGAAACCGCCGCATCGGAAGCCGACCTGCGCCAGGCGGTCGCCCTACCCAGCTGTCCCTGGTCCTACCTGCGTTTCATCCAAGCGGACAACGGCCCCTGGGCTCCGGCAGCCGGCATTTTTGATGGCTGGCCGTCCACCGCCGCATCCCTCAAATGCCTGGACCCCTGCATGGGCAGCGGCCATTTCGTGGTGGCGATGTTCGAGCGATTGGTGGCGCTGCGGATGGCGGAGGAAGGCGTGGACGAACAGGCAGCAGTGGCGGCGGTGATCCAGGACAACTTGTTTGGCCTGGAGATTGATCCCCGCTGCACCCAAATCGCGGCCTTCAACCTGGCGCTGGCGGCCTGGCGCCGTTTGGGCTACTGCCCGTTGCCGTCGATGAACTTGGCCTGCTCAGGGTTGGCGCCCAATACCAGCGAAGCCGAGTGGCTGGCTTTGGCTGGGGATAATGAACGGCTTAGGAATGGGATGGGGCGGCTTTACCGGTTGTTCGAGAAGGCGGGGGTGTTGGGGAGTTTGATTAATCCGCATGTGAGCGAAGCCGATTTGTTGATGGCTGGGTTTCATGAGCTTCAGCCGTTGCTAGAGAACGTCCTAACAAAGGAGACACAAGACGACACCGGCCATGAAATGGCCGTAACCGCGCGCGGCCTGGCGAAGGCGGCAGATATCCTCGCGCGCCAGTTCACGCTAGTTGCCACCAACGTGCCCTATCTCGGGCGCGGCAAGCAGGCTGACACGCTTAAAGAATACTGCGATAGTATTCATTCCGAAGCCAAAGCAGATCTCGCGACTTGCTTCGTTGAGCGCAGTTTGGAATTCTGCGCTTGGGATGGAACAACAGTTCTCGTCACACCACAGAACTGGCTATTCTTAACTGGCTACACAAAGTTTCGCGGGAATCTGTTCAAAGAGCGAATTTGGATTGCAGTTACTCGATTGGGTCCAAATGCATTTCAAGACATGAACTGGTGGGCAGCTACGACCGCATTGCTTGTTCTCACCAACAGAAAGCCTGCGAGTACTCATGAAATGATATGTTTCGATGTCAGCAAATACAAGCGGCAGACAGCAAAGGCCTCAATGCTTCGCGGTGACGAGCCGACCGACTTGGCACTGGTCCGACAAGTCGACCAACTTAAAAATCCTGATGCAAGAGTCATGACTCTCGAGGAGTCCATCGAGTCTTGGTTAAGTGATATTGCTGACTATGGCAAAGGCAGTACCACGGGCGATGGAGCACGCTTCGTGCATTCATTTTGGGAGCATCCTAAGTTCAAGCCCAGTTTTTCACCTTGGCTGAATTCGCCAAATGCAGGCTCGCCTTGGTCGGGACGAAGTGATTTGTGTATCTCGCAAGTGAGTGATGAGGCATTGACTTCGCAGCTCGGATGCCGAATTCACGGTCAAGTCGTATGGGGGCGCTCGGGGGTGGCGGTAAACAAAATGCGCGGCCTAGAGCCATTCATCTACTCTGGGGAATTATTTGACGACAATATTTGCCCGATCTGCCCAAAAAACGCCGCCGAACTCCCTGCGCTTTGGGCCTATGTTTCATCAGACGAATATCGCATCAAAGTCAGGGACATTGACCAAGCAATCAAGGTTACTGCGGCAACTCTCACAAAAGTCCCTTTCGACCTAGCCCGTTGGCAGAAGGTGGCAGAGGAGAAATATCCGCACGGCCTGCCGAAGCCATTTTCCAACGACCCAACGCAATGGCTGTTCAACGGCCACCCTGCCGGGGCAGACCAGTCTTTTCACGTGGCCGTCGCACGGCTACTCGGTTACCATTGGCCGCGCCAAACAGGTTCCAGCTTCCCCGATTGCCCCGCCCTCGGTCCCGATGGCCTGGAAACTCTGGCCGATGAAGACGGCATCGTCTGCCTGGCATCCGTTCGCGGCGAAGCCTCCGCCGTGGAACGCCTGCGCAAGCTGCTGGCGTCTGCATTGGACAATGAGTGGTCGAAGGCCAAAGAACGCGAGCTGTTGTTGGCCATAGCCGCGGGCAACAACACCAAAAAACCCGATCCCGATTTAGACAATTGGCTGCGGAACTCCTTCTTCAGCGAACACTGCAAACTGTTCCACAGCCGCCCCTTCATCTGGCAAATCTGGGATGGCCATGTCAATGGCTTCAGCGCTTTGGTGAACTATCACAAGCTGGCGGCCCCCCATGGCCAGGGCCGCAAAACCTTGGATCAACTCACCTTCACCTACCTGGGCGACTGGATCGATCGCCAAAAGGATGATCAAACCGCTGGCATCAATGGCGCCGATGATCGGCTCGCCGCCGCCCTTGATCTCCAGGGGCAACTCAAAAAGATCCTCGCAGGCGAACCGCCCTACGACATTTTTGTGCGCTGGAAACCCCTGCATCATCAAGCGATCGGCTGGGACCCTGACATCAACGACGGCGTGCGGCTGAACATTCGCCCTTTCCTGGCCGCCCAACTGCGCAAAGGCGGCAAAACCGGCGCCGGCATCCTGCGCGCCAAGCCCGGCACCATCAAATGGGCCAAAGATCGCGGCAAGGAGCCGCTGCGCACCCAAGAGGAGTTTCCCTGGTTCTGGGGCTGGGAAGAGAACAATCCCGCCCTGGCTACCGATTTCGGCGCCCCGGTCCCTTGGGGGCCGCCTGCGGGCGATAGCTTTGATGGCAATCGTTGGAATGATCTGCACTACAGCCGGGCAGCGAAGCAAGCGGCTAGGGCGAGGCAGGGGGAAGCCTCATGAGAAGACCCCCGCCTAAGTTGCCAACGGATTATCTTGATGCCATGAAACGCCACTGGGAGGATGCTGAGTTGTTTTGGAATCAGGAACCAAAACGACTTGCCAATGCAGATCAACTTTATGGACTGGTAGCAGAATGCGGACTCAAGGCTCTCATGACAAGGTTAGTTGATGGTTACTTTGACCACAATTACGGAAGACCTAGTAATCGAACTGATCGAGTGCATGCCGACGAAATATGGGATTGCTATATTAACTATGTACAAGGAGGTGCCGCTGCGCGATACGCCTTGCCTACCGACTTGCCTACCGACACCAATCCATTTGAACAGTGGGAGATTGATGATCGTTATGCCAATCGTATGCACTTTGGTCAAGCCAGGGTGAATGGACATCGGGGCGCAGCCCTTATTGTAAAGCAACTTGTGGACAAAGCTGTAAGCCAGACAGATCTACCATGACAACATTTGACGCTATCCTTCCAGCGCTTGCTGACATTCTCAAATCTTACCAAGCCAGCATCAAGCCTTATCTTCCACTCATTATAAACAGAAATGTTTATGGTTGCATCGTCTTGATAATCGATGCTTGCCATGAAGAGTCTTTTGACTTTCTTTCTGATGGATCTGAAATCCGGCAGCTAACAGCTGACATCTGTGAGCATTTAAAACCGCATGTCAAGGAGCCTGAAAGGCTATGGATGTTTGAGGATAGCCTTCAAATGTTAATTGATGACCCGCGTACGTTAACATTTCCGCTGGAAGACAATGAAAGAGAATCTATTCCAGAAGTATATGTAATTGATCGCCTCGCCCAGGAAGCCAGATGGGAAAGTATCGAAAATGAATCTACTGCTGTCCCACGTGTTGTCTACTACTCCATTAAGGGCGGTGTCGGTAGATCAACGGCATTAGCGGCCTCGGCCTGGGCACTGGCGGAAGCGGGCAAGCGAGTCCTGGTGCTCGATCTTGATCTGGAATCACCCGGCCTCTCTTCCTCCCTGTTGCCTACGGACCGCCAACCCGCATTTGGCATCACAGACTGGCTTGTCGAAGACCTCTTGGGCAATGGCGATGCGGTTATCAAGGATCTCTTTGCCCTGAGCACCCTATCCCGCAATGGCGAAATTCTTGTGGTGCCAGCCCATGGCCGTGATCCTGGCGAGTACATCAGCAAGCTGGGTCGCGTGTGGATGCCCTCCTTTCAGGCCGATGGCTCGCGCCAAATGTGGTCCGCTCGTCTGAGCCGCCTGCTTGGCGAGCTTGAGCGACGCCATCAGCCCGACATCGTGCTAATCGATTCTCGCGCCGGCATCGATGAAATCGCTTCAGCCTGCGTTACAGACTTGGGTGCCAATATCATCTACCTTTTTGCGCTGGATGGTCTACAGACATGGACCGGCTATCGGCTGTTGTTCCAGCATTGGCTACAGCATGGCGTTACCCAAAAGATCCGTGAGCAATTTCAACTTGTTGGCGCATTGATGCCCACTTGGCATGATCAGCCACAGCAAGCACAGGCAGAGTTGAAAGAGCAGTCATACAACCTTTTCTTGGATAGTCTCTACGATGAACAACCTGCCGCAATCAATACTTTCGATGATCTTTATCCCTTCAGTTTTGCTCTTGAGGATTCAAGTGGACCCCATTTTCCACTTTTCATCCCCTGGAATCAATCATTCGCAGCGATCCAATCCCATCACGCGCGTTTGGAAGGCGTTGATTCCCGCCTGGTTGAGTTGGTCTTCGGTGAGCTGATAGGTGATCTTAAGGAATTACTTGAGGGGTGGGCAGCATGACAGAGATTTCTGTTGAGAATATTCGGCAGGCCATCTTGGATGCCTTGCCCCAGGATGTGGCCCAACACACTGATGAGATTGCGCCAACTCGCCTCTATCTTCCTTTAGCCCATATCAAGGCCCTCCGTCTTGAGAGCAACCTGGTGATTGGTGACCGTGGTGTGGGTAAGTCCGTATGGAGCCAGGCCTTGCAGCAGAGCCCAGCCCTGCAAGGCAACGGAGCCTTACCAAATACCTTATTCCCTTACCCGCTCACAGTGCTTCCCGGCTATGGGACAAACGCAGATCCTCGCTATCCCGATTCCGACACTTTTGAAGACCTTCTCAAGAAAGGATTTACCCCTTATGCCATCTGGCGAGGAGTGCTCTGCCGGGCGTTAGCTGAGATCACAACACAGTCGATTTCCGTCGATGATTGGGAAGCAACTGTTCGCTGGGTTCAAGACCAGCCGGAAGCTGTCGCAGCGTTGATCCAGAAGGCTGACCAATTCAGTCAGAGCGCAGATATGGGCGTACTGTTTGTGTTCGATGCTTTAGATCGTGTCAGCAGCTCTGGTCAGTGGAACTTAGTCGATCAGGCGATCCGCGATCTCCTACGGCTGGTGCTGCAACTCAAGGGCACCAAGCGACTGCACGCCAAGGTGTTCCTGCGGACTGACCAGTATGAACGAGGTAGTTTTTCGGGAATTCCTGATGTTTCCAAGCTGCAATCGACTCGGGTCGAATTGATTTGGTCGGTTACCGACCTGCACGGATTGCTTTGGCAATCATTGACTAATGGCAAGTCCAGTCAAGTCCAACGTGCCTTCCGGGAATGGTGTTCTGAAGAGGGTGCAAGCACCCGGCCAAATTTATTTGATATGATTGAAGAACAAGAAATTGAACAGACACATGAAATAGATCGATCAAACGAATTACATATGCCAATCAATCGCTGGCCGCTTCCGGCATTTCTTCAAAGGGATGAAGATGCTCAAAGAAGACTTTTTGAGCGGTTAGCAGGCCCCTGGATGGGAAAGGACCGGCGTCGTGGTGTTCCCTATATCTGGATTGTGAACCACCTCGCCGATGGCCGGGGCCAGACATCACCGCGTTCTTTTTTAGAAGCCATCAAGAAAGCCGCCGAGGACTCCCAGCGCTATAGCGACTATCCCTTGGCGCTTCATTTTGAAAGCCTCAAACGTGGCGTACAGGTTGCTTCTGAAATTCGTATCAACGAACTAGCCGAAGACCATCCATGGCTTAAAGAGTTAATGACTCCCTTGGCTGGTCTTTCGGTTCCCTGTTCCGAGGAAGCCATCTACGAGAGATGGGTCGAAGAAATAATATCGAATCCCGATCAGGTTTTTGGTATCTCTAAAAGCCTGCCAAACAGCTTTCGAAATCAAGGAAGTGTGGGTGTTTTTCGCTATCTAGAGCAATTAGGATTGATTACATTTATGCGGGATGGTCGTATTAATATGCCCGATCTCTATCGCGTTGGCTTCCGTCTTGGTCGCAAGGGTGGCGTCAAACCTGCACTTCGTACATCTCAACAAGTCTGATGAAACATACGTTTGGTTGTCAACCTGAGTCAAAAACAAACGATCACCGTGGCGCCACAGCTGCGCAGCTGGCTGTCCGCAGTCAGCAGCAGCATCGGCTCCACCCTGCTCTGGCACGCCAGCAAACGATCAAAGGGATCCCGGTGGACGCCATCGGTTTCCAGATCCCCCACGGCCAGCAAATGGGCGTTGCCGTTCGACAGCTTGATCGCCATCTCCCACAGCGACGCCTGGCTGACGAACACCTCCGCCTCCGGCGCCTGCGCCCGCTCCAGCACCGGCTGCGGCAGCCGTGCATCGCCGTTCAGCCACCACAACACCAAATGGGTATCGAGCAGCAGCCGGGTCACTGCAACGCCTCAAACATCCCATCCAGGGGCGCATCGAAATCATCCGCCAGCGCAATCTGGCCGCGCATCGCCCCGGGTGCTGCCAGCGACTGGGCCGGAGCCTGCCAGGCCACCAGCCGCGCAATCGGCACCCCAGAGCGGGCGATCACCACCTCTTGCCCTTGCTCCACCTCATGCAGCAGCTGGGAGAGATGGGTCTTGGCTTGGTGCACGTTCACCAGCTGTTGGCTTGCCAGGGGGTGGTCGGCCAGGGGCCGATTCGTCGGGGGCTCCTTCGCGACGGCCATCAGACAGCGCCTTGAAGTAAGTCTTAGCCTAGTTGCCCCGCAATGCTGCGGCTGGGAAGCGCTGGAGCTGGACCGATGACCCCTACCTCCCCCCGCACCCTGCTTGAGGCACTGATCCAGAAGCTGCGGGGCTGCAACATCCACGGCGATGCCGAAGAGCCCCCTGTCGCCATCCTCTGGACCGATCCCCGCAGCGAATGGAAGCCCCTGATCCCCCTGCTGCGGCAGCAGCTGCCCGAACTGCTATGCCTGGGCGATTACGACCCCGAGCACCAGCAGGGCCCGGCGCTGTGGCTGCGCTGCATCGTCGATGGCAGCCTGCCGATCGCTGAGGCCGCAGCCGGCCGGCCGGCCGTGATCTATCTCCCCGGCATCAGCCGACAGGAATTACGGGCCGGTGAGGGCTGCCCCTGGACCCTGGAGCCCCTGATTGAGTTGATGTTCCGCGGTTGCCTCTGGTTGCAGCGCAACGGTCGCGATTGGACCCTGGCCGCCTTCTTGGGCTCCAGCGATGCCTTGGGCCTTGATCTGGCCGGTGATCAAGCCACCAAAGCCGCCCTCAGCCGCGCCCTGGCAGAAGTGGCCACCGTCTCGCTCGATCAGTTGCGCGGCAAGCGGCTGGAAGCAGACGATTTCGATGCCCTGCTGGCGGATGATCCCATCCGCGACCTGTTGCAGTGGCTGGCCGCTCCCCAGGCGTTCCAACAACGCTGTAGCGGCGAGCGCTGGAGCGCCCTCAGCGCCATCTGGAAAAAGGAGCTCAAGTTTGATCCCGCCAAGGACGGGGAGCTCGACGCCGCTGAGCGACTGGTCAAAAGCAAGGGTGCCTGGAGCAAGGTGTGGCAACGCTTTGCCGACAACCCCACAGCCTTTGCCGGCATCGCCGAGCTGTTGCGTCGTGCTGCTCCAGCGGCAACCAACCAGGGCGACCTGCTGGCGGGGGCCAGCGACGACTCCCGTTGGCCCCACCGCAATGACGCCCGAGAGCTAGAGGTGCAAGATGCCCTCAAGGGCCTGGCTGCGATGAGCCACGCCGAAGCCTGCCGCACTGTGCGTGATCTGGAGAACCAGCACCGCGAGCGGCGCAGCTGGATCTGGGCCCAGCTCGGTCTCTCGCCCCTGGCGCTGCTGCTCGAACCGCTTGGCCGCCTGGCCCAGCGCGCCGATCAGCCCCTGGTAGGCAACACACCTGAGGATTTCATCGCCCTCTACACATCCGCTGGCTGGGAGGCCGACCTCAGCGCCTGGCAGGCCATCGCCATAGCCGCCCCAGCCCAAGAAGAAGTGGTGCGCAAAGTGGTGGCCGCCCTGCTGCGCCCCTGGCTGGACAGCAGCGCCAGCCGTTTTCAACAAGCTGTCGCCAACTGCAACCTCCCTGCTCCAGTCAATCAAGACATCATCAGCGCCGATCCAGGCGAAGTGCTGCTGTTTGCCGATGGCCTCCGCTACGACGTGGCCCGCCAGTTGCAAAAAGAACTGGAGGTGATGGGCATCACCGGCAGCCTCACCACTCGCTGGGCGGGGCTGCCCAGCGTCACCGCCACCGCCAAGCCGGCAATCACGCCCCTGATTGCTGACATCCAGGGCCAGGCCCTGCCGGAAGACTTCGCCCCAGCCTTCAGCTCCGGTAAACCCACCAGTGCCGCCGAGCTGCGCAAGGCCCTCACCGCCCTGGGCTACACGGTTCTCAGCGACGGCGACCTCAATCTGCCGGCCAGTGCCGATGCGCGGGGCTGGCTGGAGACCGGCGACCTCGATCACCGCGGCCATCAACTCCAGAACGATCTGCCGCGCCAGATCCAGCCGGAAATCGCCCGGCTGGCCCAACGCATCCAAAGTTTGCTGGCGGCCGGCTGGTGCTCCATCAAGGTCGTCACCGACCACGGCTGGTTGTTCTGCCCCGATGGCCTGCCCAGCGCCGAGCTGCCAAAACACCTCACCGCCAGCAAGTGGGCCCGCTGCGCCGCCATCAAGGGCGAATCCCGGGTGCCTGTGCCCACTGCCGCCTGGAGCTGGAACCCCATCGAGCAGTTCGCCACCCCCAACGGCGCCGCCTGCTTCAACACCGGGGGGAGCTACGCCTTTGCCCACGGCGGCATCAGCCTGCAGGAGTGCCTCACCCCAGTGTTGGTTGTCTCCAACGGTGCGAGCAGCCTCCCGGCGGCGGTTATCACCGAGATCAGCTGGAAGGGTCTGCGCTGCAACCTGGAGATCAGCGGTGCCGCCGCAGGGTTAAAGGCCGACCTGCGCCGCGATGCCGCCGGCGGTCCCTCAGTGGTGACCAGCGCCAAACCCATCGACGCTGGCGGCGCCCGCCTGTTGGTGGAGGATGACGAGCTTGAAGGAGTAAGGGTGGTGGCAGTGCTGATCAGCCCTGATGGCCGGGTGATCGCCCAACGCCGCACTCGGGTTGGTGGCGACCAATGAGCAGTCCAACCCACGCCAATCGGGCTAGCGTGGTCGCAATTGTGCAGTAACCATGCCAGAAGTAGTCGCAAGCCAGGTGTCGGTGCGGGATCTCAAGACCCACCTCTCCGCATGGCTTGGCCGGGTGCAGGCCGGTGAGGTGGTAGAGGTCACCTCCCACCGCAAGCCCATTGCCCGCATCACGGGCGTGAAGAATCACGATCCAGCTACAGCCAACCCACTGCAGAAGGCGATTGATGCCGGCATTGTCAGCTGGAATGGTCAGAAGCCAATCTTCGCGCCACCCGTGCAGCTCAACGATGGCGGGCCATTGATTAGTGACATCGTGATTGAGGATCGGGGCTAGAGACTGTGATCCTTTTCTGCGATACTTCCGCGCTGCTCAAGTTGTTTGTCGACGAGATCGGCAGTGACGGCATGGCTAAGGCACGCTCCGACTCTGAAGCTATCGCAGTTTGCAGGATCAGCTGGGCTGAGTCGATGGCTGCATTTGCCCAGCGCAGTCGCGTCAAAGGAGCCAACCAAGCCGGATTGGCCCAGGCCAAATCACTATTCGAGAATACCTGGTCCAATTTTGTGATTAGTGAGGTCACCCAGCCGCTGATCGAGAAAGCCGGATTGTATGCCGAGGCTTTCGCCCTGCGCGGCTACGACAGTTTGCAACTAGCAGCCGCCCACAACCTGCACGAGCAGTTCTCAATCCCATTGACGTTCGCCTGTTTCGACCGACGCCTCAGCCAAGCGGCAGCTCTATTGCAGCTGGAGGTTCTCTTATGAGTGGCGCAGTCGTGATCACCAGCGAGCTGGACCATCTCGACCAGCTCGGAGCCAAGGCCTTCGCTGGATTCCTCGTCCGCAAGGATCTGGTTCGCAAGTACTCCCGCCAGTACCCAGTGCCAACCTACGTGGTGGAGTTCCTACTGGGCCGCTATTGCGCCAGCACCGATCCCGCCGAGATCGAAGAAGGCCTTCAAATTGTCGAAAAGCAGCTCAAGGGGCGCACCGTGCGCACTGGTGAAGAGGAGCTGTTCAAGGCCCGCTCCCGTGATCAAGGCAGCGTCAAGATCATCGACATCGTGCGGGCCCGGCTCGACACCCGCAGCGATTCCTACATGGCCGAGGTGCCCAGCCTGGCGATCAAGGACGCCCAGATCGACGACGACCTGGTGCGCGCCAACGAGCGCATGCTCACCGATGGCTTCTACGCCGAGGTGATGCTCGAATACGACCCGGTGATCGCACAGGAGCGCAACGGCCGGCCATTTCGCATCGCCGGGCTACGGCCTATCCAGATGTCCAACCCCAACGTGCTGGGGATCCTGGCCAAGGGCCGAGCTGCTTTCACCACAAATGAGTGGCGCGACTTCCTGATCCGCTCGATCGGCATTGAGCCAACCGCTCTCGATGAGCGGGCCAAGATGGTGGTGCTGCTGCGCATGGCTCCCTTTGTGGAGCGCAACTTCAACCTGGTGGAGCTGGGGCCACGCGGCACGGGCAAGAGCCACCTGTTCCAGCAGATCTCGCCCTACTCGCACCTGATCTCGGGCGGTAAGGCCACCGTCGCCAAGATGTTCGTCAACAACGGCAATGGCCAGCGCGGCCTGGTCTGCCAATACGACGTGGTCTGCTTCGACGAGGTGGCCGGCGTGTCGTTCGATCAGAAGGACGGCGTCAACATCCTCAAGGGTTACATGGCCTCAGGCGAATTCAGCCGCGGCAAGGAGAGCATCCGTGCAGAGGGCGGCATCGTGATGGTGGGCAACTTCGATGTCGATGTCGAACAGCAGCAGCGCATCGGCCACCTGCTCAGCCCGCTGCCGCGCGAGATGCGCGATGACACGGCCTTCCAGGACCGTATTCACGCCTATGCCCCAGGCTGGGATTTCCCCAAGCTCAACCCCAACGAACACCTCAGCAATCACTTCGGCCTGGTGAGCGATTTTTTGAGTGAATGCTGGAGCCGCCTGCGTGATGGCAGCCGCCTGGCGGTGCTGCAAAACCGCATCCACCTTGGCGGCGCCCTCAGCGGTCGCGACATCGAGGGCGTCAACAAGACGGTGAGCGCCCTGATCAAGCTGCTGTTCCCCGACCCGGAGATGGAGATCCCCGACGAGGATCTCGAATGGATCGTGCGTCTGGCGCTGGAATCACGCCGCCGGGTCAAGGAACAGCAGAAGCGCTGCCTCAAGAGCGAGTTCCGCAACACCCACTTCAGCTACACCCTCGGCCTCGATGGGGTGGAGAAGTTCGTGGCCACGCCCGAGCTACACAGCGACGACGCCATCGATGGCGATCCACTGCCGCCAGGCCAGGTGTGGGCCATCAGCCCCGGTACGGGTGAAACCGGCCCCAGTCTCTACCGGATTGAAGTGGCGGTGGGGCCCGGCAGTGGCGTCAAGATCCTCAATCAGCCGGTTCCACCACCTTTCCGTGAAAGCACAAAGGTGGGCGAGCAGAACCTTTATGGGCGTGCCAAGGGTCTTGTCGGTGATCGCGATCCTCGCGGTCATGAGTTCTCCATCCAGCTGCGCGCCATGGACAACGACCGCAGTGGGGCCGGTCTGGGCCTACCTGTGATGGTCGCCATGGTCGGCGGCTTGCTCGACCGCAACACCCGCGGTGGCACCCTCATCGTGGGCTCCCTCAACCTCGGGGGCTCAATCGAAATGATTCCAAACGCCATCGCCATCGCCGAATTGGCCATCGAGAAGCAGGCGAAAGTCCTCCTCATGCCCGTCTCTGCCCGCCGCGGGCTCCACGACCTACCCGATGACCTCTGGACCAAGATCTCGATTGAGTTCTATAAGGATCCGGATGATGCGGTGTTTAAGGGAATGGAGGAATAAGGCAGTCCTCTAAGGCGACTCGCCTTCGAACCTGCCCAATGCTTAAAGGTGGGAGCCGTGCTGCACGGGGAACGCTGCCTTGCTGAGGCAGGTGCAGCCCTTGTAGCCCCGCTCATTGCAGAGCGTCTTCAGGTCGCGCGCGCTCAAGGCCTCAAGGCCATCGCCAAACGCTCCAGCCACCCCGGGCTGCGGCGCCGGGGCGGCTGGCAGGGCATCATCCAGCTCTCGCAGGAAGCGGGCATCGGCCTGGGGGTTGCTGGCCCTAAACCCTGCCCATTGAATCCTGTTCTGCAGGCGCTGGGCAGGGGCGCTATGCACGGGCGCTGGGCGTCAGGCCAGGCTGGTGAAGTCGGCCATCGTGAAACGGCCATCGCCGCCGAGCACCTGGTCGAAGGCGGGAGCGCGGGCGGCCAACTGGTCGAAGGTTGCGGCGCCGTTGAGCATGTCGTGGGCGGCCCCGATCAGGCTTTGCTGGCCGTTGCTGTCGTTGGAGATGGCCCAGAACATCAATCCCCCCAGGCCGGCCGCCTCCGCGTAGGCAGCCTTGCCGGCAATTGTGGCTGTGGTCTCGATCGAGCTCCAGATCTGACTGGTGGGATTATAGGCAAAGGCAGCTTTATTGGAGTCATCCCAAACCAGAGAATAGCTGTCGTTGAGGACTCCTGTAATCAGATCTTTCTGGTCGTAGTTACCCTTCTCGTAGGAGCCTGGTGCCAGGCTGGCGCTGCCGACCTGTTGATAGCCAACATTACTGCCTGGGGCAACCCCACCCCAAGCGCGGGTGTAGGCCGGGGCCCCCAATACAACCTTGTCTAGGGCAATTCCAGCATCACGAAATTGATCGATTGCGGTCACAACATCATAGCCGCCGGCATCGCCGGTCATTGCTGCCTGGTGACCGGTTGTAGATTCCCAGCCCCCGTGGAAATCGTAGGCCATCACGTTGTAGAAGTCCACGAATTGATCGATTCCTTTGAGGTTGAGATTGGCCAATTTATCGGCGCCGCCCGCAGTGGCAATTGAGATCTCGACGTCACGGCCAGTGAGTGTATTGAGAGCTGTCAACTTTTGATCCAACAGCTCAAGGGTGAGCTTCAGATTGTTGCCATCCTGAGTGCTAACGGCGTTGGTCGCCAAGCCACCACCGCCAGGATACTCCCAATCGAAGTCAACCGAATTGAAGAAGTCGTAATACTCCAGATGATCGATAATCGATTCCGTAAAGATCTCCCGTCCAGCCGAATCATCCAGGCTCGTACTGAAATTGCCTGACAATGTCCAGCCACCGATTGCGAAGCCGATGTTCAACTCCGGATTCAGCTCCTTCAGCTGCCGTAACTGGTTGAGGTTACCGGCATAGAGTTTCTCCCAGGCGGCCTTGTTGTCACCAACCCAGGCTGAATCATCTCTATACAGATCGCCATCGGTGCGTAGGGTCAGGCTACGACCGCTGCCTGCGTTGAAGTGGGCATCAACCGCAGCGACTTTCGCCGCAGTGTTGCTGCCGCTGGGGGTGAAGTTGCCCTGCCACTGATCGATCCAACTGTACTGGCTGCTGTGATCCACAAGGTAAGCTTGTCGCTGGTCGCTGAGGCCATCCCAATCGGCTTTGCTGAAGGTGCGCTGTAAGCCCCCCTGAGAATCCTCCCAGCTATCCGGCTTGGCGATCACCAGCCAGGAGCCGTCGGTGTTGGCACTGACATTGAAGTCACCGCCAGTCAGATAGCCCTGGCGTCGCTCCTCGCCGATCGCCTGCCATTCCGTTTTCTCAAAGCGACGACTTACCAGTTGATCCGCTTGGGTGAAGGTTTTTTCGTAGGCCGCCCAGGGGTCGTGGATGCCCAGCCCCCCGGCCACGTTGCTGTTCAGGCCTTTGTATCCCGGCTGCACCCAGTCACCTGGCAACACGTTCAATTCGGGCGCCATGTAAGGGCGATCAGCCTGGGTGGGAGTGATGCCGAAGAAGCTGTAATTGAGATTGGTAAGTTGGCCTGCTTTTACGTCGGCTACGTTGAAATCACGGCCGTAGATACCCCACTCTTCGAAGTAGCCGACGACACGCTTTGTGGTGTTGCCATTTCCCCCGCTCCCGGGGTTGCTGGGCGTTGAGTTGGTATCGAGGCTGAAGGAGAAACTGGCCGATGGGCTGCCCAGATTGCCGGCGGCATCGGCCACGCTGGCGCTGATGATGTAGGAGCCGTTGTTGGCCAGGGCGGTTGGGGTGAACGACCAAGTCTTGGTCGTGTTGTTGACACTGGCGTTGCCCAGCAGGGCGGAGCCGTTGAAGATGCGCAGGGTTTCGCCCGTGCTCAGGGCAGCGGAGATACTGCCCGAGAAGGTTGGAGTGGTGTCGTCGGTGATGGCAGCAGCAGCCAGGTTGCCTTGCACGACGCCCACGTTGTCCGTCACGGCTGTGATCGTGGCGGTAGGGAGCGGTATAATTGTACCACTCCCGTTTGTGCTCGTATCCGTGCCGGACCCCGTGCCACCAGTGCCAGTAGTGCCACCAGTGCCAGCAGGATCAGTGCCGATGCCAAGTCCGGTGTCTGTTTCACCGGTACCCGTACCTGTTCCGGACCCGGACCCGGACCCAGTGGTGCCTTGATCTGTGCTGCCGGAGCTGCTAGTTCCCGAACCAGCCCCGCTGGCGGTCGTCCCACTGCCAGCGCTGCCAGCATCGGTAGTGGAGGCAGTGGCGAACCCGAAGAGATCGTTCACCGTTTGGCCACTGAGAGTGGCGCTGGCTTGGAAGTAAGAGCTCAGACTGGCGCCAGCTGCCAGGGGCTGGGCGGCGGCCCAACTGGGGGCTGAGAGGGTTACCCGATAGCTCCCATCAGCCAGCGCCTGCTGTTGCACGCTGAAATCACTGATGCTGCGCAGGGCGTGGCGGCTGTTGAAGCTCACACTCCAGCCAGCTGCCACCGTGCCGCTGCTGCCGTTCAACACCGTGATCGTGCCTTCGTAGGCACCGTCCCAGCTGCTGCCGATCTTGATCTGAACGGCCAAATCCCCACCAGCGGCAGTGGAAGTGCTGCCCTGGCTGCCGCCCGTCGTCAAATCCGATGGGGTGCCCGTCCCTGAGCCCGTACCAGCACTGCTTGTGCCAGCGCTGCTTGTGCCAGTGCTGCTGGTGCCAGTGCTGCTGGTGCCAGTGCTGCTGGTGCCCCCGTTCACCAGCACGGTCTCCGCCAGCGTCACGTCCTGATCGCTGTCGCTGGTAACGGTGAAACCCAGCTCCAGGTTGGCACCGGCACTCAACGGCGACCCACCTGCCGGCGCTTGCACCGTAATCGTGTAGGTACCATCGTTGTTAGCTACGGCGCTTTGGTCGGCGTTGTAGAAGTCGAAATTGTTGTATTTGGAGACGAATTGAAAAGACCAACCCTGAATCGCTTGCGAGCCACTGTTGGTGATCGAAAAACTGCCGCTTAACCCACCCCAGAAGCTGCTCGTTGATGAAACTGATGCCATCAACAGTTGATCAAGCCAGAAGTTCTGAACAGTCATAGTCTTAAATGGGAGAGGAGTTCAAGGAAGCGAATGCCCTGAACCGGTCTGTAGAAATCCTCCCGTAATGCCCCTGATCAGGGAACACTGCAGATGCAGTGTTTTGCCAGCTCACCTGGCGAAACCTTGGCTGAGCCGATGGCTGGGCTGATGGCTGGGCCGGGCCTTCAGCTCAACAGCCCTAGCCGCAGCCCGATCACTGCCGCCGCCGTGCGGTCGCTCACCGCTAGCTTGCGCAAAATCCGTTGGACGTGGTCCCGAGCCGTGACCTCGGCCACCACGAGCCGTTCGGCAATCTGCCGGTTGGTGAGTCCTGCCGCCACGAGCGCCAGCACCTCCAGCTCCCGGTGGGTGAGTGCCCCTGCTGCGGCAACGGCCGACTCGATGGCCTGTCGGCAGGCCGGATCGACAAACCGCTTGCCCAGTGCCATCTGCTCCAGGGCGCTTTCTAAAATTCCACGCCCGATGTTCCCTTCCCAGATCAGGTTCACCTCCGGGCGGGCCAGCAGACTGGCGAGCGGCAAGGCGGGGGCGTCCACCACTTGCACCACCAGCAGATGGGGAGGAGTGGTTTGGCTCAGTAGCGTCTCGATCAACGGCACACAAGAACCGTCCCGCAAGTGGCTGGTGGTGATCAGCAGCACATCCTCGGCGGCAGGGGGAAGGAGCGCCAAGGCCTCGGCCGCTGTGGCGCAAATCCCCAGCAGCATCGGGATGATGTCATCGTCACGCTTGCGCAAATTGCTGTTCAGGATCGCCGCATAGGCTGGAGAGGGATTGCAGACCAACAACTGGTAACTGCAGGCCAGTTCCCGCACCCGTTGTTCCCTCAATTCCTGGTCGGCCAAAGTCTCTGGGGCCCCATGGGGCTGGGCAACAGACGCTGATTCCATTGGATAGGGGTACGGCCTGGCTAAGGGACTCCTGATCAGACCTGGCACTGATGACGAAGTCAGAATAATGCTCACAGCCCTCTCGTCCTGGGAGGTGATCACCACCAGCAACGCCCCCTGAAACGGCCGGCGCCCGCTTTGAATCAAAGTACATTGCGGCCAGATTTCGCAAACCCAGCCACCCCTGGTATTGGTGCACGGCCTTTTGGATACCCCCGAGGTGTTCCAAAAGCTGCAGCAGGAAATCGGCGATCGCAGGCTGGATCTGCTGATCCCCCATTTGTCCCTGCGCCTTGGCCGCACCCCGATTGAGGAGGCCGCCGCCGAACTGGCCGCCCACATTGACGCCGCCTACCCGGGCCAGACCCCTCTCGATCTGCTGGGCTTTTCGATTGGTGGTGTGATTGCCCGCACCTGGATCCAGCGGCTCGGCGGGCACCGGCGCACGCGGCGCTTCATCAGCCTGGGGAGCCCCCAGCAGGGAACCCTCACCGCCCAGCCCTGGCCGGGGCAGATTTTCAAAGGGCTCGCCGACCTCAAATGGGACAGTGCCCTGCTGCGGGAGCTCAACAGCAACAGCGAGCTGCTGCAGTCGGTCGATTGCCACAGCTTTTACTCGGCCCTGGATCTGGCGGTGCTGCCCGGTTGGCGTGCCGTGCTGCCGATCGGGCCCCAAACGGAGCTGCCGGTGGCCACCCATCCCCAGCTGCTGCGCGATGCCGCCGCCATCAAGCCCCTGGCCGCCGAACTGCTGCGCCCCTGAAGCCCCTGACCTCGGGTCCCTAAACGCAGCCTGACCTCAACGGCCGAGAAACGTGGCATCAAGGGCCAACTCACAGACCAGCCCCGGATCTTCGCAGTGGCGTGCCAGCACCAGCCGGTGGATGCCCGCTTCGATCTGGAAGCCATCCTGATGCACGTCGAAAAAGGCGAGACGATGCAGGGGAGTCGTCAACGTAATGCGTTGGGAAGAACCAGCGGCCAGGGGCACCCTGGCGAAGGCCACCAAAGTGCGGGCCGGTCGCTGCACAGCCAGGCCTGGGGGCTCCAGATAAATCTGCAGCACCTCCGCCGCCTCCATGGCGCCGCTATTGGCAACGGTGACGGCCAGGGAGATGGCCGGCTCAGCGTTGTCTGAACTGGTGTCTGAACCGTTTTTTGAGCTGGTGTCTGAACCGGCCATCAGGGTCGCGCTCAGTGTCGTGGTCACGAACTGGCTGTAGGAAAGTCCGTAGCCAAACGGAAACGCCGCCGCCTGGCCATCGCGCCCCAACCGCCGGTAGCCATGCCAAAGGTCGTAGACGATCCGTCGGGCCCGGGGTTCAAAGGGCGGCAGCTGGTCGGCAGAGCTGGGCAGGGAAAAGGGCAGGCGGCCGCTGGGGGAGACCCGGCCCAGCAGCACATCGGCCAGGGCGTGGCCCCCTTCCTGGCCTGGATACCAAAGCAGCAGCAACCCCGGCACCGCGTCGTGCCACTCCTGGCTGAGCAGGGCGCCGCCGCCCATCAGCACCACCACGGTGCGGGGATTGGCGGCGGCCACCTGACGAATCAAGGCCACCTGGTCGGCGGGCAGGCGCAGATCGGTGCGATCGCCGGCGGCAAAATCGCCCCCCTGGCGCGCCGAGGCCTGGCTGGTGATGCGGGCGACCAGCTGGGCCACCGGTTTCCAGAGCGGCAGCAGGGTGCGGGGACCCAGCGTTTGGAGCAACCACTGGGGGGGCGGCATCAGCTCCAAGATCGGCCCGATGTCTCCTGGGTGGATGTGCTCGCCTTCGAGGCGCCAATCGAGGCCGACCACCACCACGGCCGCCTGCGAGCGGGCGGCCAGGGCCGCCGCCGCCTGCGGATCCTCGCCGTTGTGGTAGTCGATGCGCAGCTCGGGATCGGCCTGCCGGAGGCCCTCCAGGGGGGTCACCACTCCCTCGGCTGACGGCCGGGTGTCGGAGGAGCCGCGATCGCCCAGGTTCGGCACCGCCGCCAGGCGGCCGATCAGCGCCAACGACGTCAGATCGCGGAAGGGCAATACGGGATCCCGAGCAGCGATCTGCTGACCAGTGGGCTCCCGAGCAGCGATCTGCTGAGCAGCGAGCTGCTGAACAGCGAGCTGTTGGTCGGGCAGCAGGGGGTTGGGCTGCGGCCCGATGCGCGGCGGCTCGTTGCGCAACAGCACGATCGACTGGGTCGCCGCCTCCCGGGCCAGGGCGCGGTGGGCCGGGCAAGAGCGCAGCGTCGCCGGGTAGGTGCCAGCGGGGACGGCCAGCTGGGCCTGCAGCAACCGCAACACCGCATCATCGAGCCGCCCCTGCGGCAACCGGCCCGCAGCCAGCGCCTCCGCCAGGCAGCCCGCAAACACCATCTCAAACGGCATTTCCAGGTCTTGGCCGGCCAGAACGGCCGCCACGCCATCGTGAATGCCAAAGATGAAATCGCTGACCACAAAACCGTTGAATCCCCAACGCCGCTTCAGAATCGAATTCAGCAGTTCGGCATGTTCGCCGCACCAGGAGCCATTGACCCGGTTGTAGGCGCTCATCACCGATCCGGCGCCGGCTTCGACGCAATCACGAAAGTGGGGCAAATAGAGCTCATGCAGCACCCGCTTGTCCACCTGCACATCCACCAGGAAGCGGCAGCTGTCGATCGAATTGAGGGCGAAGTGTTTGACGCAGGCGATGGTGTGGCGCTGCAGGCCGCGGGTGCAGGCGGCCCCCATGGCACCAACGTGCACCGGATCTTCGCCGTAGGTCTCCTGGGCCCGGCCCCAGCCGGGATGGCGCAGCAGGTTGACGCACACCGCCGCCACCCAGTTGGCCCCGAACGAACGGGCCTCCAGGGCGATCGCCTCACCGATGCGTTGCTCCAGCTCCGGATTCCAGCTGGCGCCCCGGGCGATCGGCACCGGAAAGGTGGTGGCGCCGCCCTTGAGCACCACACCCCGCGGCCCATCGACAAATTGCAATCCCGCCAGCCCCAAGCGGGGCAGCTGGTCCGCCGGCCAGGGGTGGCTGTGGGAGGCATCCGCCAGGGCGATGTCGGCCATCCCCGACCAGAAGGGCGTGTCGCCATCGAGCAGGGCCAGCTTCTCCGCATCACTGAGCTGGGCCAACAGCACCAGGGCCCGGGCCCTGATGGCGGCAGGGATGTCTCTCATCTCTTCAAAGTAGGGTCCATCCTGCCGGGCACCTGGGGCGTGGCCATCGGCTGCGATCAGGCCTTCGCCATGGCGACGGAATTGCTCCAACGGTGCAAGACCAGGGGGCAAGGGATGCCCGAGGAGCGAAGCATGGGCGCTGGGGTTCGCAACACCAGCCCATCAAAAACCCCCGGGCCGGGCCCGGGGGTCAGGGTGGTTTCGAGGATGAACCACGGTTTGAAGCGGCTGTCCAGGGGACCTGGGGCCTAGGGATCCAGGTGTGGGGCGCAATTGGCTCGCAGGGCACCTTGATCGGTGCGGATGGAGTGCAGTCGGCTTTACGTGACGGCTCGCCCCGGGTGGGTGGAGATTCTTGGAGCAGGGGCCTGAAGTCAGCTTGCTTCGGGTTGCTGGCGGGGTGGCGTGTCGTCCAACGTGGGCGCCTCCTGGGTTTGTGAATACAGATTCGCCCTGGCGGCCGTCGAAATCAATCGGTTTTTAGACGCATTGATTTGACTGGAGCGTTGGGCGGAGATTGGTTGGTTTGGGGCGCCTGCAAGCAAGGCTTAGCGGTCAGGCGGTACAGGCGGTGTTGCTGGCCAATCGCAAGGGGAGCTGCAGGTTGAGTCCCCTGATGTCCGATGAAGAGACCTTTTTGAACCGTAGGGTGATGCAACCAAGGGGCGAGTCGGTGGCATCGCGGCAACTAACCCGTCCAGGCAGGCTCCAGTCCCTCCTGCCGGCAGCTCTGCCAATTGCGGGCATGCCCCTGGCAGGTCTGCCCCTGGCAGCTCTGCCCCTGGCAGCTCTGACCCTGGCCGCCCTGCCGCTGATCACCCTTGCTTGCGCCGCAATCGCCCCGGTCGCCCTGGCCGCGACGCCTTCCAACCTGGAGGGCACGGCCTGGGTGCTGGCCGGCAACGAAGCCGTCAGCCTGCGGTTTGAGCAGGGCCGGGTCAGCGGCAGCGACGGCTGCAACCGGTTCAACGGCCCATATCTGAGCCGCGGCGCCTCCCTGACGATCGGGCCCCCGCTGGCGGCCACCCAGATGGCCTGCCCGCCGCCGGTGATGCAGCAGGCCGCCCGGTTCAACCAGGCCCTTGCCACCACCCGCTTCTTCCGCCGCGATGGGGCCAACCTGCGGCTGATCGCTGCGGACGGCAGCGTGAGCGCCACCTTGGTACCCCAGTCCAAATCCCTGGCCGGCAGCTGGCAGGTAAGTGCCTACAACAACGGCCGCCAGGCGGTGGTCAGTCCCCTGCTGGGCACGGTTCTCGATGTCTCCTTCCTGGAAGGCGGCCGGATCGGCGGCAGCAGTGGCTGCAACCGTTACAGCGCCAAGATTCAAGTGCAGGGCAGCAAAGTGACGATCGCAGCGCCGATGAGCACGCGGCGCCTCTGCAATGAACCGGCGGGGGTGATGGAGCAGGAACGGCAGTTTCTGGCGGCCCTTACCTCGGTGGCCACGCTGCGCCACGAGGGACAGCGGCTGGAGCTGCGCCGCGCCGATGGCGCCCTCGCTCTGATCCTTAAGCGCCAGCCAACGGCAGCCAAGTGACAACGGTCCTGCAGCTGGCCGTGAACCTGCTGGCGCCACTGCCCCCCCTCACCAGCCTGCTGGATCGGCTTCGGGATGCACTGCTGACCCCACTGACGGGCGCCACCGTCGGCCACACCGGCCTGATCCTGGGGGCCTACGCCCCCCTCGCCCTGGGGGTAGGTCGCCGCTCCGGCTTTCTGCTGGCGCTGTGGCGCTGGCCGCCCCTCGGGGTGCTGCTGCGCGGCTCCCTGCCACTGCTGTTGATGCCCGCCCTGGGGGAAGAGCTGCTCTTTCGCGTCGCCCTTTTGCCCCGCCCCGCTGGCGGCCCCAATTTTGCGAACTTCTGGGCCTGGGGGGCCCTGAACGTGGGCTTGTTTGTGCTGTATCACCCCCTGGCGGCCCGCCTCTGGGACCGGCGCCAGCCGGCGGTGTTCGACGATCCCCGCTTCCTGCTGCAGTGCGCCCTGCTAGGCAGTGCCTGCGTGCTCGCCTATGGGGCCAGCGGCTCCCTCTGGGCGCCGGTGCTCATCCACTGGTTGGCGGTGGCCGCCTGGCTTGGGCCCCTCGAAGGCCACCGCTGCCTGCCAGGCGCCAAGCCGCACCAATCGGCGGCACCTTGACCCCTGGCCCATGGCCCCGCTGGGGCCGGATCAATCCATGGCGCCGGGCAGGAACCGCTGCATGAAATCAGCGAGGGCCACCCGGGTGCAGCGGGGATGCCAGTCGCTGCTGCCCGGCAGCCGCCGCCAGCACTGCACCTGCACTTGCACCTGCACTTCCTCAGTGGTGCTGGCGACCAGGGCGACGCGGTAGCGGTATTCGGCGTCGGCGGCCTGCTGGGGCGCGGACAGTTGTTCGGCGCCAGGCTGGGTTGCCACGAAGGCCTGCAGGAAGGCAGCCGGGTCGCCATTGAGGCGCCGGGCCGTGGCAAAGCGCCATGCCGCACCGGTGGGGTATCCGTCGTGGTGGAGATAGAGATGCTGCTCCGGGCTGCCCGGAAAGCCAATGAAGCTGTAGACGGCGCGGGTGGCCAAGGCGAAAAAAACGGCGACTCTCATCAGTGCCACCGGTGTATCCAGCGCCAGCGCCGCCAGAGCTGCCCCCTGGAGCAGAAGCGATCGCTTGCCTGCCCGCACCATTAGCTTCGCAGTGGGAAAGCCACCCCCCAGCCACCCCCATGACCCAAGCCAGCCTCGCCCCCCAGCCCGATCTCACCAGCCTGCTGGTGGGCAAGGCGCTGGCGGTCAAGCCCGTGTGGGCCATGGCCAAGGCCCAGGCGCGACGCATGATGATCGGCCGGGCCGAACGGTTGGGGATTCCCTGGCGCGAGACCGTCGCCGAGCTCTCACAACGGGATTGGCAACCCCACTGGGATCAGGTCTACCGCGAAGCTGTCGAACTACCGGCCAATTACCGCGCTTCCTTCCACGGCTATGACGCTGGCCACCTCTGCTGGCAGGCGGCCTATGAGTTTGAGGTGGCCTCCAATGCGGTGCATTCCAGCCTTTATCCCGAAGCTGGCGCCCACAGCGACCAGGTGTTGCGACAGGGCTACCACGAATTGCTGCAACAGCAGTTCCCGCAGGCCCCGGCCCGCATCCTCGATCTGCACAGCACCGTGGGCTTGAGCACCTTCCGGCTGGAGCAGACCTTTCCCAGCGCCACGATCACGGGCCTGAATTTTTCGCCCTACTACCTCGCCCTGGCCGCCTACAACGCCGCGCAAAAGGGTTCGGCGGTGGATGCGTGGGTCCATGCCCTGCCGGAGGCCACCGGCCTAGCCGACGGCAGTTTTGATCTGGTCTCGGCCTTTTTGTTGTTCCATGAGATGCCACAGGGCACTACCCGCCGCATCTTCCGGGAAGCGCGTCGCCTGCTGCCCCCGGGCGGTTGCTTCGCCTTCATGGACATGAATCCCGCCAGCGGGGCGTATCAGACCATGCCGGCGTTTGTGATGACCCTGCTCAAGAGCACGGAGCCATACATGGATGCCTACTTCGGCCTGGATCTGCGCCAGGAGCTGCTGGCGGCGGGGTTTGATGCGGTGCAGATACAACCCTGCACCCCTCGGCACCATGCAGTGATCGCTCAAGTGCGGGTTTGAGTTGCAGCGACCTGAGGCGAATCAATTAAAGCGCCAACCTTCAGCGCTAACTCTAAGCGCTAACTTTTCAAATTTCATCAGGTCTATACCTCCTGCCTCCTGCCATCTTCAGACGAATAGTTGAATCGGCTGCTTGCCTACAAACCCACCTTTTGGCGCCCCAGGAGCATGCCGGCGGCATAGCCGGCGAGGGGGAAGAGCAAAGCCAAGCTGAGTTGGCTGATGGCCAGCAGCAAGCCCAGGCCACCGACCAGCCAGGGGGTCAACAAAAGCAGGCCCAGCCAAAGCTGATTGGTTTGGGAGCGCCGGGCCAGGGCAGCGGAGCGCTGCACCAAGCGCGGCACACCCTGGCCGAGGCCGTAACCAAGCAAGCCCGCCAGGGCGGTCAACAGCAGTAGACCCATACAGGCTTCAACCAGTAAAGCCATCTTGATGCACCACCGCTTGGCGCTGCGGCCTTGGCCAGGGCGTTTTCATGCGGATTTCCCGCTTCAGCCCCGATCGCGGCGCCAGTGGCCTAGCGGCTGCGCAGCAACTGCCGCATCAGATCCAAGCGGGCGTCGCCGCTGCCCAGGTCCCGATCGCCGCCGCTGGCTGGCACCTTGGGCAACCAATAGACGAAGCCCACGTAGGTGGGTGCCGCTGGCAGCGTGCCGATGGAACGATGGTTCCATTGGTAGGCATGGCGGCTGTCGTCCGAGACCTGGCGCCAATGCAGCACGGCGCGATGGTCCACCTGCAGGTCCTCCGGGCGCAACTCCAATCCCTTTTCCAGCCTCAGGCGCCGCAGCAAGGCCCCAGAGGCCTGGTTGCGGGCATCCTCATGGGCCGCCTCGGGAAGGGTGTGCCTGAAATTGCGGCAGCATTCAAAATCTCCGCCCTTAAGCAGAAATTCCTGTCGCAATCCATTCATAATTTCGTCCAAGTTGTTTACCATGGCGCTTCGAGTGCATGTTCAATACCTACCTCTAACATGTGATATCTACGAGCCGTGACCTATGGCAATTCGCTTTCGTAAAATGGCAATTGAGTTTCGCAAAATGGAAATTTCTGCACATTACCGAGATTCGCATTATTGTTATCAGAATCCTCAACAGGTATCCCTGGCCAGGCAATACCGGCTAAAAGGCATGACAATTCCAGGAAATAATAGATTTTTTTGACACCGGAATTGGTGTCAAATTCTTTTTGCTATTCTAAGATCCCTGGGCGGCATTGGTTGTTCCGATGGCTTCCCACTGCTGTTGCAGCCGGGCCCCTGCGTCGCTGTCACATCGGCCCTTTAGTCCTTGGCTGAGGGCACAGGTATTGGCCACCAAGGTGGCCATCAGGCTGCGAGGACGCCCATCAGCGGCCCTGGCCAGGCCATCGACCACCAGCGGAGTCGGGGCGATGGGCACGCCACTGAGCTCGCTGATGCGCTGCAAGCTGCGCCCGATCTCGCCCGGTTCGCGAAACAGGGCAGGCACCCGCCGCTGGCCAAGCTGGGCTACCACGGCGGTGAACTGGGCCGGCCTCAGGCTGGAGCTGGTGCTGTCCTGATCCATCAGGGGCATTTCCCGCAGGCCATAGGCACCGCTGTAGTAGCTGAGGGCCCGGTGGGCCATGGCCACGGGGGGGCGTTGGCCGTCCGCTCCCAGCGGAATCGTGGCCAGTTGCCGCCGGTTCCAGCGATCCAGATCCGCCAGCAGTGATTGCAGGGCTGCCGAGCGTGCCTCAATCTCGCCCCGACTCCGGGGTGCCAAGACGGCCAACTGGGCTGCCACCTCCCTGACCATCAGGGCCGCCTGGTCCGGATCGTGCCAGAGGTGGGGATCCTGGCGGTCCAGGTCGCCAGGGCCCGGCAGGCGATCAATGATGGCCACCCGGTTGGGCAGCCTCTCTAGGGCTGGGGTCAGGCCGCCGCCATTGACCAACAGCAGGCTGCTCTGGGCCAGGGCCTGACTTTGGGAGGGGGTGAGACGAAAATGATGCGGATCGTCTCCGGGGCCCAACAGACAGTCCACCTGGACCTGGCTGGGCGCCAGCCGTTGGCTGAGATCGCAAAGAACGCCATCGCCAGCGATCACCCGCGGCCCATCCAGACCAGAGGTGGTGGCTGCCTGGGGGCCCTGGCGGCAACCAGCCAGGGTTGCCAGCAACACCAGTAACACCGCTGCCCTCCCGTCTGGAGCAGGCAAGGCTGCCCCCCATGCCAGGGGGCAGGCCTGCAAATTGGATCGAGACAGCACCCAATGAAAAAGCAAAAAAAGGCCCTAAAGATGGACCCCGCCAATGATAATGGTTTTCATCGAAACGATCGCTAGGTTGGTGGCAGCAGCTAGTTCAACCTGGACCCAGCTCCCGCTCTCGAAGTTGCGGACCTGACGGTGCGGCGTGGTCAGCGCCCCGTACTCGAGCACCTGACGTTTGCGCTGGCACCCGGCAGCCTTACCGCCCTGGTGGGACCCAACGGCGCCGGCAAAAGCAGTCTGTTGCAGGCTATCGCCGGCCAGCTGCCTGTGGCAGAGGGTCGCATTTTGATCGACGGTGAGCCCCAGGGGGCGGCATTGAAAGGGCGTGGGCGACTGGCCCTGATGCCCCAGCGCAGTGAAATGGCCTGGCATTTTCCAATCACGGTGCGGGCGCTGGTGACCCTTGGTCTGATGGCTGGCAAGGGTGCCGACCGCTCACGGGCCCCCTGTTGCCAGGTGGATGGGGCCCTGCAACGGGTGGGTCTGCAGGACCTGGCCCAGCGGCGCCTGGACCAACTTTCCGGCGGCCAGCAGCAGCGGGCCCTGTTGGCCCGAGCTTTGGTGGGACAAGCCCCGCTGCTGTTGCTCGACGAACCCTGTGCGGCCATTGATCCTCCGACTCGCACTGCCCTGTTGGCGGTGTTGGCCCAATTGCGCGATGCCGGCCTGACCCTGTTGGTGAGCAGCCACGACTGGGGTTCAGATCTGGAGGCCTACGACCGGGTTTTGGTGCTGGATCGTCACCTGCTGGCCCAGGGGACGCCGGCCCAGGTGCGCCAGACCCTGGGGGATTTACGCCTGGCCCCCCACGGCTGTGGTTGATTCCGGGGCCCCGGGTGCCTTCTGGTGGGCCGTGCCCCTTTTGCTGGCCTTGGTGAGCGGGCTGTTGTGTCCCCTCACCGGCACACTGCTGCTGGTGCAGCGCCGACTCTTTCAGGCCAACCTGATCTCCCACGCCGTGCTGCCAGGACTGGCCCTGGCCCTGGCCCTGCGCCTGGATCCGGCCCTGGGCGGGGTGGCCAGTGGGGTGGGCGGTGCCCTGGTGGCCGATCGCCTCAGCCGCCATGCCCCTGCCGCTGACGGCAGCCACGAGGCCGTGCTTAACACCGTGCTGGCGGGCTTTCTGGGGCTGGGTGTGTTGCTGATTCCCCTGCTGCACCTGCGCATCGATCTCGAAGCGGTGTTGTTCGGCGACCTGCTGGCGGCGGGGCCCGCCAATTTATTGCGGGCCGTCGTCGCCCTGATGGCGGTGCTCGCCCTGCTGGTGGGGCGCTACGACCAGCTGGTGTTTCTGGGGGTGGATCCGGCTGGGGCGGCGGCCATGGGTGTGCCCGTTGCCCGCCTGCAGGCGCTGATGACCCTGGTCACCGCCTTCACCGTAGTAAGCGCCATGGCGGCGGTGGGGGTGGTGTTGGTGATGGCCTTGATGGGGGCTCCAGCCGTGGTGGCCCTGGTGGGGGCCCTGAGTTTGCGGGCTGCCCTGGTCAGGGCCGCCGCGGTGGGCCTGGCGGTTACGGCCCTGGGCTTTGGCCTGGCCCTGGTGCCAGCCATAAACCTGCCCCCGGGGCCGTTGGTCGGGGTGCTTTGCCTGGGCCTGCTGCCATTGGCGAATCTGCTGGGCCGTGGTCGCTGACTGGCCTTCCCTTTACATTGACGGATCCCAGACGCAGCTCACTTGCTGAGGCCCTTCGCAGCTCGCCATGGCCTTTGACAACCCCCGCACATACACCTTGCTTTCAGTGGCGGCGGCGGTAGCCACGATTGTGCTCAAAACCCAGGCCTGGCGCCTCACCGGTTCGGTGGGTTTGCTATCCGACGCCCTGGAATCGGGGGTGAATCTGGTGGCGGCGATTGGGGCGTTCTGGGCCCTCACCCTGGCGGCCAAACCGGCCGATAACCGCCACCACTTTGGCCATTCCAAAGCGGAATATTTCTCCAGTGGCCTCGAAAGCGCCCTGATTGTGGTGGCGGCCCTGGCGATCATCCACGCCGCTGCGGGGCGATTGCAGCAGCCCGAGGAGTTGCAACAGGTGGATGTGGGCCTGGTGCTTTCGCTGGTGGCCACCGCGATCAACGGCGGGGTGGCCTGGTTGTTGCTGAGGGCCGGGCGGCGATTTGATTCGATCACCCTGCGGGCCGATGCCCATCACCTGCTCAGTGATGTCTGGACCTCCCTGGGGGTGGTGCTGGGGGTGGCCCTGGCCAAGCTCACCGGCTGGACGATTCTGGATCCCCTGATCGCCATCATCGTGGCCCTCAATATTGTGGTCACCGGCTGGCGACTACTGCACGAAACGGCCTCAGGCCTTTTGGATCGGGCCCTGCCGGAAGCAGAACATCGGCAATTGGAAGCCCTGTTGGAGCACCACAGAGGGACCGACATCACCTTCCATGCCCTGCGCACCCGCATGGCGGGATCCCGCCGTTTCGTCAATTTCCATGTGCTGGTGCCTGGCCATTGGACGGTGAAGCAGGGCCACGACTTTTGTGAATCCCTCGAAAGAGAGATTGCCGCAGCCCTGCCCCGCACCCATGTCTTCACCCACCTGGAGCCGATCGACGATGAAGCCTCGTGGCAGGACGAAGGGCTGCGCTGGGATCAGGATTAGGGCGAGCGTCGATCAGCGGTTGCTGCTCTCGATTTTGATCACGTTGCCTTGGCCATTGGTGGCACAGGTGCCGATTGGATCCTTGCCCTTGGCGTGGCGGGCTGTGAAGTTGTAGTCCAGGCCGCTGCGATTGATGTCGGCGAGGCTGGTTTTGCCGGCATCAATGCTCTGGCGCAGGGTGGCTCCCAGGGTTACATTCACATCAGCCATCGACATCTTGGAGCCTTCGCCGTACTTGGCGAGGATGGCGGATTTGCAGTTGCGACCATCGCTTTCAATGCGGGCGTTGATCTGATCGCGATCGCCGGCGTTGGAGGTACTGGTTTCGTTGGTTTTAACCGATAGACGACGGGTGCGAGTGCCGTCATTCCAGCTGAACAACCCCTTGGCCCCCTTGTCTTCAAACATCACATTGCTGCCGCCGTCTCCCCCTTCCAGCCGCAAATTGGTGCGGTTGGGACCGGAGAAACGATAGGTGCTGCCATCTTCCAGTTTCACCACAAAGCCGACGGTGCCTGAGCCGTCTTTCTGTTTAACGCTGCAACCGCCGTCAAATACCACCTTGCCGTTATCGGTGAGACGGCATTCAGCTTCAGCCTTGGCCACCGTATTGGCCAAAACGGGTGAACCAGCGGCGCCAACCAAGAGCGATAGGGCTACCCCAAAGCCAACCCTGGCGCTGCCAGCCAAGGAAACAGAAGCAGCCGAGCAGGATGGGGTGCGGGAAGAAAGCGACTGGATCATTGGAATTTTTTTTGCCAATCGATATTTTACCACTGGGGATTGCCAGGCAGCTGATCCGCAGTCCATACCCCGAAGCGAATGTAACTGATTGACTTTTAAAAGTTGAAGATTATGCGGGCCTTAAAATGTAGCCCCAACCAAAATCTCAGGATTGGCGATGTGTTCTAGGATGCCACCGGCAACGCAGCGACTCCAGCAGGCTGTTTGCATCGACAGAGCAGATGGATTGGTGTGTTTGATTCGCTGAAACGACGTGAGTTCCTGACCCTGTTGGGCATCGGCATGGGGTCCGTGGCCTTGCGCCCAGCCCTGTTGCCCAGGGGTTACGCCGCTGCGGCGAACCTTGGCGCAGGCCGACCCTTCACCCCCGTGCCCTATCCCCTGCCCCTGGCCAACGACGGCCTCAGCGCCAGCCAGCAGAGGGCCGCCTACAGCCAGATCAGCCTGTCCGATGGAGTGGTGGTGCCCGAGGGCTACCGCGCCGATGTGGTGGCGAGTTGGGGCGAGCCCCTGGGCAACGGCCGCTTCGGTTTCAACAATGACTACCTGGCCTTCAACGCCCTGGGCGGTGATAAGGCCCTGCTCACAGTCAATTTCGAATACATCTCAGCGCGAGTCTGGTCTGACGCCTACGCCGAGGTCATCGGCACCGCGTTGCCCCTGCCAGCCCTGACGGCCCGGCTTGGCCAACTCCAAGGCGATCTGCCTTGGGACAGCCTCGCCGAAAACGATCCCCTGCGCCGGATGGTGCTGGAGGTGGCGACAGCGGCCATGGCCGACCTGGGCATCGGCGTTTGCACGATCGAGCGGCAGGCCGATGGCTCCTGGAAACGCAGTCCCGGTCGCCACGACCGCCGCATCACAGGGCTGAGCGGCTGGGCCGACCCCACCCAAAGGCTGGGCGTCAGTGGTCCAGCCCGGGAGGTGTTCGCGCTGAAAAAACGACTGGGCTACGACGATGGTCTGGGGGATGCCATCATCGGCAGCTTCGCCAACTGTGCCGGCGGCCAGACCCCTTGGGGCACCGTGCTGAGCGCTGAAGAGAACTTCCACAGTCAGGTTGCGGAGGCGGTCTTTGCCGACGGCACGTCGGCGCCGCCGGCCCAGCGACCGTTTGTCTACAGCGGCAACAAACTGGAGGGCTTGGGTCAGCCCTTTGGCCTGGCGGGCAACAAATACGGCTGGATGGTGGAGATTGATCCGTTCCAACCCCAACAGCCGCCGATCAAACACAGCTGGTTGGGCCGGTTTCGCCATGAAGCCGTGGCGATCAAAGCCCAGCGCGCCCAACCCCTGGTGGTTTATTCCGGCTGCGACCGTTATGGGGGTCATCTTTATCGCTTTGTCAGCGAATCACTGGTGCAAGACCCGCAGGATCGCGCCAACTCGCGCCTGTTTGAACAGGGCCACCTTGAAGTCGCCCGTTTTGGCGAAGACGGCAGCGGCGAGTGGATCCGCCTCGCCCCCCAGACCCCGATCCAACCCCAGTACCCCAGCCACTACGACCAATGGGGGGTGCCGATGGCCACTGTCCTGCCCCATAGCGATCGCCGCCGCGCGGGAGCGGAACGCTTTTCTAGCGATGAAGCTGTAGATCGCTACCGGCAACGTTTCAAAACCCTGGCGGACCTCTACCCAGGCCAAGGCCCGGGCCCGGGCCAAGGCCAGGGCCCGGGCCAAGGCCAAGGCCAAAGCCAAAGCCATTCCCAAGCCCAGATGGGCGCCATTTTGATTGATGCCCACCTGGCGGCCAACGCCGTTGGGGCGACGGAGACGGCCCGGCCCGAAGACACCGAAATCGATCCCGCCAGCGGCGATCTATTGCTGGCGTTCACCGCTGGCGGCGGCGATGGCGAAGGCAGAGCCGACCCGGCCATCTTCCACGGCCCGGCCCGCCAAGCCAGCTGGCCCCACGGCTGGATCATGCGCCTTGCGGACGAGGCGCCGGCGGCAGCCCGCTTTCGCTGGCGCATGGTTGCCACTGGCGGTCTGCCCTGGCAAGGGGGCATGGGCTTTGCCAACCCTGACAATCTGGCGATCGATCCAGCCGGCAATCTCTGGATGGTGACGGACCGGCTGGGGGGCCGCGATGGCGAAATCTTTGGCAACAACAGTTGTTGGTTACTGCCCGCCCATGGGGCCAGGGCCGGTGAGCCCCTCTGCTTTGCCACCGCCCCGGCGGAATCGGAATTCACTGGGCCCTGCTTTGATCCCGCCGGAAAGACGCTTTTTCTAGCGGTGCAGCACCCTGGCGAAACCAACGGCATCCGAGCGGTGCCCCAAGCAGCAGAGCAGGGCGCAGGGGCCAGCGAAGCGCAGGCTTATACCCTCAGCGACCGAGATGGCCAGCCCTTTGAGCAATTGCGCTGGGTTCCGCTCGGCTCCAACTGGCCTGCTGGACCCGGACGCCCGCCCCGGCCAGCGGTGGTGGCGATTCGTCGCCAGAGCGGGGCTAGGTTGCTGGAGACCTGAAGTTACAAGCATCACCGTCGGCGTAACTGACAACCTGTTCTTAACTAAGCCGGTGCTGCACTTTTGTAATTTCGTAGCATCACCTTCCCTTGACCGATGGTTTTCCAAGCTCTGTTGGCGCAATCCAAGCCTGGGGCCCTGGCGTCCTGCAAGCCAACCCGGAGATCGCTGCGTAAACTGGTGATATTCGGAACGGTGGCTGGCCTTGGCGTCAGCCTTGGGGCCTGCGGCGGCACCACCACCTTGAATGGAGCAGGGGCTTCATTTCCGGCGGCGATCTATCAACGCTGGTTTAAGGATCTGGCGGAGAAAGGGGTGCGAGTCAATTATCAGTCGGTTGGTTCGGGGGCCGGCGTCCGCCAATTCATTTCCCGCACGGTGGATTTTGCCGCCAGTGATGTGCCCATGAAGGCCGAGGAAATCGCCAAGCTGCCCCAGGGGGTCGTGCAGATTCCGATGACGGCCGGTGCCATCGCCGTGGCTTACAACAACAAAGGCTGTGATCTGCAGCTCAGCCAACCCCAACTTGTCGATATATTTTTGGGCAAAATCAATAATTTCAGCCAGCTGGGCTGTGCCGCCAAACCGATCAAGGTGGTCTTTCGCTCGGATGGATCAGGCACCACCGCCAATTTCACGGCCCACCTGGCGGCGATCAGTCCCGCCTGGAAAAGTGAGGTGGGGGCTGGCAAGAACGTCAAATGGCCCACGGGCATTGGCGCCAAGGGCAATGAGGGGGTAGCGGCCCAGCTGAGCCAGGTGGAGGGCACCATCGGCTACGTCGAGTCGGCCTTCGTCAAGGAGCCCCTGCAGGCGGCAGCCATCAGCAATGCCTCCGGCCAGAAGCTAAAGCCCACCTTGGCGGCAGAACAGGAGGCCCTGGCCTCCATCGATCTGGGCCCCGATCTCACCGGCAGCAACCCCAATCCGGCCAAGGGCTATCCGATCGTCACCTTCAGCTGGATCCTGCTCTACAAAACCGGCAACGGCCCGCGCCTGGAGGCCCTTAACAAGGTCTTCACCCACAGCCTCAGCGACGAAGCCCAGGCGATGGCCCCTGATCTGGGCTTCATCAGCCTGCCCGCCGAGGTGCTGACCAAGAGCCGCCTTGCCCTGGCCACAATCAAGCCCTGATCCTGCTCCGAACCCTCCCACCCCCTGGCGATGCCGGCAGCCGATCTCCCAGTCCTTGCCAGCGACGATGATCCAAGGATTGGTGATCTGGCCCTGGGTTTGATTCACCAGCAGGTGCGCCGCCTCGGCCAGTTGCATCATGCGGTGCTGGCCGACGAGGACCCCGAGGCTCTGCACAAGCTGCGCATCAGCCTGCGCCGCCTGCGCTCGGGCCTGGAGGTGTTTGCCCCGGCCCTGCTGCTGCCCGAGGGGGTCCATGCCAGCCGCCTCGCCCGGGTGGCCCGCCGCACGGGCCTTACGCGGGATTTGGATGTGTTTCGCCAGCGGCTGGAAGATCCCTGGTGGCCCCAACTGCCCGAAGGCGAACAGGTTGCCCTGACCAAGGCCATGGCCCGGCTGAAACGGGATCGGCGCCAGGCCTTCGAGGGCATGGTGGAAGCACTCAATGGCGGCCGCTATCTCAAGCTGCTGGCCCTGCTCAACCAATGGCAGGCGTCGCCCAACTACAGCTTGCTTGGCCAGCAGCGCCTCAAACCCTGGCTAAGCGACTGGGTGTGCCATCTGGGCCAAGGTTTGTTTCTGCACAACGGTTGGTTTGTGAATGATCCGGCGGCGGATGACTTGCATGAACTGCGCAAACGCATCAAGGGCTTGCGCTACAACCTTGAACCCTTCATTCCTTTTTTGCCAACAACAATTCTTGGCTGGATTGAGGAGCTCAAGCAGGCCCAGACGGTACTGGGCGAACTGCATGACCTGACAGTGCTGGAAGCCTCGCTTGTAACCCAGCCCTTGCGCCGTAAAGCCAGCCCCATACCCACCCTGCAGGAAGCCATCTGCCAGAGACAACAGCAGCACTGGCAGCAATGGCAAGCCCAGGCTGGGCGCCTTAGCAGCGATGCCAAGCGCCAAGAGCTGCACCGTTTGATTCTTGCGCCTGCTTAGGACCATGGAGCCCTGTTAGGACAGGGCTAAAGGGCTAGCTCCCTGCCCTGCCGAACCCCGCTGATGACTGATCTGTTCACTCCCCTGGCCCTGGGATCGCTGCAGCTGCCCAACCGGGTGTGGATGGCGCCCCTGACCCGCTGCCGCGCCACGGCCGACCATGTACCCACGGCGCTGATGGCCGAGTACTACGCCCAGCGGGCCAGCGCCGGGTTGGTGATCAGCGAGTGCGCCATGGTGCTGCCGCACACCTCAAGCTTTGCCACCGAACCCGGCATCCATAGCGCCGATCAAATCGCCGGCTGGCGCAAGGTCACCGAAGCGGTGCACCAAGCCGGTGGCCGCATCGTGCTGCAGATCTGGCATGGCGGGCGCGCCTGCCATTCTTTGCTCAATGGCGGTATGCAGCCGGTGGGGCCCAGCCCCCTGGCCATCAATGATGCCCAGGTGCATACCCCCCAGGGCAAGGTGGACTATGAGGTGCCGCGGGAACTGGCGGACAGCGAAATCGCGCCGATCGTCGTGGCCTTTGGCGCGGCGGCCCGCGCGGCGGTGCAGGCCGGCTTCGATGGGGTCGAGATCCATGGCGCCAATGGCTATCTGATCGATCAATTCCTGCGGGATGGCAGCAATAAGCGCCAGGGCCCCTACGGAGGCTCAATCGAAAACCGAGCCCGATTGCTGCTGGAAATATTGATGACGGTGCGGGCCGAATGCCCGCTGGTGGGCCTGCGCCTCTCGCCCCTGAATAGCTTCAATTCGATGCTGGACAGCAATCCCCTGGCCCTGGCCAGCTGGCTGGCCGACAATCTCAATGGCCGGGGCCTGGCCTATCTGCACCTGATGCGCGCCGACATGGCCGGCATTCAGCAGGCCGATGTGCTGACCCCCTTCCGCGAGCGTTTCCAGGGCGTACTGGTGGCCAACATGGGCTACACACCAGCCGAGGCCAACGCGGCCATCGCCGCCGGCCTGGTGGATGCGGTGGCCTTTGGCCGGGCCTTCATCGCCAACCCCGACCTGCCGCAGCGCATCGCCATTGGGGCATCCCTCAACGAAGCTAATCCGGAGACCTACTACAGCCCGGGGGCGGTGGGTTATACGGACTATCCGGCTTTGGTGGGGTGATTGGTGCCGCTGGGCGCATGGCCCGAACCAAAACGCCACTAGCGAATTTGCCGCATCTTTATGCCTATAGCATTTGGGTTGCCTGCCTCCAGGGGTGGCCATCTTCTCGCGTCCCAGAGCAGTTCGTAGCAACCGCCACAAGTGGATACCGGGTCCGGTAACCACTCTTCTGGGCGAGCACAATCGGCTGAAAGCGTTTGCGGCTGCTAAAATCAGGATTGATTCGTGGAGGTGGTTCACGGAAAGAAACAGGGGCGGTATTGTCGTTCACGGAAACAACCCAGTAAGCGTTATGCTGACCAAAACCCACGGAATTGTATCGATGGAATTCAATGAAGCAAACTATGAGGTGATTCGTCAAAGATATCTTGAGCGAGCTGAGTTTGAGATCCAAGTACGTATCCAGGACACGGGATATAGTGCCGATAACGTGCCAGCTGAGTGGTCTCCATGTCAACCTAGCTTGCTGGCAAATGAAGATCTTGTGCGTTGCTTGCTGTATTTAGGCGATGAGATGCAAGACCGTTTGACGAGACTTGAATTAGTGGTGCATCACACTGGCGGAAAGCTCTTGTACAAATCACGAGGCGATTCCATAGTGGGCATTAAGGTGACTTGGCAAAATGCTGTGTGATGTGTTGCCTCGATTCATTGCTAGCAACTCGGGTACGCACTACCTCTCACTGGGCCGTGTAGTTCTATGAGCTTCAAAGGCGAATGCGTTTCTCTTACCCCCCAAGAATTCGAATCTGAGGTAGCGAGATTTCTTACTCATGCGGGCGCTGATCAGCGAGACTTGAGAGTTGAGAGACTCGAAAAGATATCAGTGCACGATGGCACGTATGAAATTGATATAACGGTTAGGTTTCAGGTTTTGGGTGTTGAGTTTCTTGTTCTTGTCGAATGCAAGCATCATAAGTCACCGATCAAACGTGATGTTGTTCAGATATTGTTCGACAGAGTGCGAGCCGTGGGTGGCCATAAAGGAATGATTTTCTCTACTTCAAGATTTCAGCGTGGAGCTATTCAGTATGCTCAGGCCCACGGAGTGGCACTGGTTGAGATTGCTGATGGTCGAACCTGCTATGTAACGCGCGGGTACGAGGCAGATCAAGATCTCCCTGCCGGAGTACCTCTTCGGGTGGGATGGCTGATGTCACTATCTCACGAGGGTTATCTAACTGGATCACTAATCACGGATGGCAACACTGTTGACCTGCTCGCATTGCCCCCAAGACTTGCAGTACAACATCCAGATACAGAAGACGGGAGCTGAGGCTGGGTTCTATGTTGAGATCTCTGCCCGCTTCTGATCTGGAGCGTTCGAAGGATCGAGGGGAACGGGCGAAAGTATCAGCGTAAATATAAGAAATGCGACAGTAGTTCTGAGAGGTACTTTAGAATCATTTGGACACTAAACTGACCACTCAGATGCTTGAAGTCGTGATTTGACCCACCACATCCGATTTGAGCTAGATTGGTGTGACTGGCTAAAGATTCATGACTACAGCATCCCCCTACACAGCTGTGATTCGACAGGATGGGCCTTGGTGGATTGGATGGGTGGAAGAGGTCCCTGGCGTGAATGCTCAAGAGCAGAGTCGCGAAGCGCTCTTGCAATCTCTGAGAGACGTTCTCCGCGAAGCCCTGGAATTCAATCGTCAGGATGCCTTAGAAGCTGCAGGCCCAGGAGCTGAGGAACTTGCCTTGATCCTGTGAAGCGTAGAGATTTGCTTCGTTACCTCACTAGCTATGGCTGTGAACAGCTGAGGGAGGGTGCCAACCATTCATGGTGGTGGAACCCATCACGAAATCTTCGTAGCTCCATCCCGCGTCATACCGAAATCAAGGAATTGCTTGTCCGGAAAATCTGCAAAGATCTTGGACTACCTCCACCATAACTTATGAAATAGCCCCTTTTTTCGCGAAGGTCCGCATAGGTTATCTAAAGGGACGCGACACTTCGAACAAGCCCCTCGAGTGGACAGGCCACCATTTACTCTCTACTCCGCCACCACAAGCTCCCTGCCTGCCACTCGGGGGCAGCGTTAGACCTCAAAAAGCAACCGTCCGTTGATCCCACCAACATGAAAGACCAAACACCCAAAGTCGTTGGCCTCAGCCCAGATCGCGAGGTCATGAGTCGGCAGCGTCTGCCGTACTTCATAGGCATATCCGGCGAAACCGTGAACGCCACAGGCCTGTCTATGCACCTGGTTGTCATTCCTCCGGGTGGCCGCGCCGAGCCACACATCCACGTCAGCTACGAGACTGGAATCTATGTTCTGGAGGGTAGGGTCTGCACTCGATGGGGCGCGGAGCTTGAGCACGAAGTGGTTAGTGAAGCTGGAGACTTTCTCTTCGTACCACCGGGAGTTCCCCATGAGGCAATCAACTTGAGCGCAACTGAGCCAGCGCGCGCCGTCGTCGCCAGAAATGATCCCGCAGAACAAGATAAAGTTGTGCCGTTCGTGGCCAGATCGAACGCATAGCTTAAAGCCCGCAAATCGGCAAGTGCCGCGTGTCACCTAACCCTTTGCTCAAGCCTTGCCTGACACAGCGCCCCTGGCCATTGAGGCTTCAGTGGGATGCGGAAGCACTTGAAGCCGGCTAATATATGAACATGAAGTCCGAGATCGAAAATCGCTTCAACGGTAACCTTGAGCCAGTCGAGCATCTCGTTCAGCTCTCGACGCTGTTTGTGTGGCATTGTCTTGAAAGTCGCAGGTGGCGAACGCATAAATAGGAATATCGGCTTAGAATCAAAAGGTAGTCTCATGCAACAGACATGCTGAACACCCTCTGGGCTACAGTGCGGCAAGGAAAAATTGAGCTATTGGAGTCAGCGGAACTACCAGAAGGGGTAAGGGTGCTGGTAACAGTGTTGCCTGACAATGAAGCACAGTTTTGGGTGGATGCAAGCCAAACCTCACTTGATGCAGTTTGGGATAACACTGAGGATGATGTTTATGCCCAGCTATTGCTAGCATGATGTTATTCGATGTTATTCTAGTGCGCTATCCCTTCTCAGACTTATCCAGTTCAAAGTTGAGACCTGCTGTTATTGTAAGTACAGCGCATCCGTCTCAAGATATTCTTATTACTCCTTTGACAAGTAAAATAGGTTCATTGCTGCCAGGGGAGTTTGTCTTGTCTGAGTGGGCAGCAGCAGGATTGAACGTTTCAACAGCCGTCAAAAGAGGTGTGTATACAGTTCATGAAAGTTTGGCACGCAAAGTGATCGGTCAGTTATCTAAGGATGATAGTAGTCGGCTCACTCAGTCCTTGCAAAGCTGGTTGGGCTTGTAGTTTAAATAACCTTATAATCATGAATTATAAAATATAGATCCTCAATTAGTTTCATTGCATTACAGATTACCATACAAATCTATACAGGGCGTGAAACGTTACTCGATATAACAGTAGGATTGAAAGCAAGGTACACAACTATGAGGTTCACCCAGGCCCTATCGACACTGTTGAATTAAGTCTCACTTCCAGAATCATATGTGGGGTGTGGGGGCTTGTTCTGCGTTCGGCATCCCGGCCCGCTGCTGATCTCGGCGCTGGATAGATTCTCAAGACACCATGAGACATCAGCAGGTTCCTGGGCTGACCTCAGCGTCAAAAATTGCTAGAGTCTGGGATAGAGGTGTTTACCATGAACTACACGCTAGACAAAGAGTCAAAAAAGAGGATCGAAGATCTCGCGGATCTGCACGATCACGTTTCGGCAATTCATGCTTCAGTTCAGACCGGCGAGGATGGTCAAGAAGAAATTCAAATCTCAATTAGCCTCCTGCCATCATTCTCCACTTCAACTCCAAGTGCAGAAATTGGACAAATCCTCAATAATGTTGCCCTTGCGGTTCGAAAAAGAGCAACTGAGCTGCCTGTTCCAGCGGTGGTCTCTTTTTCAAAAGAGGGTGAAGAAGAATGAGCCTGGCATCTGACCGACCGATTACAACACGGCTGTCTCTTTTCAACGAGCCGAAGTTGTTGCGGCAATTAGCCGGGCCCAAGCTGCTCACCAAGACTGGGCTTCAGTGAAGTCATCCGAAAATGCAACAGTCTTTCTGCTTCATTCTGCAAAGCTATTGCCAGCGAGATAAACATATCTGCCGCTTCAAGGCACCAAATTCACCAGCTTTCCAGGCACAACAATCACCCGCCGCGGCGCTTGGCCCTCCAACCACTTCTGGGCGATGTCGCTGGCCAGGGCCAGCTGTTCAAGGGTGGCGCTGTCGGCGTCGGCTGGCACGTCTAGGGTCCCCCGTACCTGCGTGCGAACACTTCTGGATTTGTGACTATCGCACTCTGCCGTTATGTGATCACGCTCGGCGAGGATAGGCTTCAAAAACGCACCACCATTCGTCTCCTTGAGAACCAAGTAACCGCGCACCCTCAGCATTTCTTGCCAGACATCGCTCATCGGCACGGAGGCACTGCAACACATGGAGCGTGCGACTGGCCATAGCTGGGCCGGTACGAGTAGAATTGGATGAATCCTGCAGTTCAGCATCACCCTGAGGGTCATTCTATGCAAACAATCAAGTATGTACATTGGCATGAAAATAATTCTTGGCTTGGCTACATTGAGGAATACCCTGATTACTGGACGCAAGGCGATACTCTGGCTGATTTAGTTGAGCACCTGAAGGATCTCTATCTTGACCTTTCAGGCGATCATATTCCTGGTACACGTAAGGTCGGTGAATTGGTCATGCCATGAAACGAATTGACCTAATCAGGTCGATCGAACAGGGTGGCTGCGTGCTGATACGCCACGGTGGAAAACACGATTGGTATCGGAATCCAGTTACAGGTGTATCTCAGCCAGTGCCGAGACACCGTGAAATCAAAGAACCTCTCGCGCGGCACATTATCCGTCTGCTGTTGGATAGCTCGTCATCAGAACCTTAGTCCTTCCCACCGGAGATAACTGACTGTATGCAGAACAATTCCATACACCAAACCAGCCTCTCAAAAACTATTCAAACTCCGAAGTTTTTGCGGGATGGTGATGGCCAGCGTGAGCCTGTGCGGAGGGGATGGACAGAAGCCCCTGGCGTGACTACAGCGTATCCACCCTTCTGAGAGGCGATCGTGGTTCGGGCAAAGCTGGTCAAAATCGCTCACTCCAGAGGGATCCGTCTTGCCAAGCCGCTGTTGGACGCGGGGCTGGCGGATGAAGTTGAAATTGAGGCTGCACCTGGTGTGCTGACAATCAGACCATCGCTGCAGCCAAGGGCAGGCTGGGCAGAAGCGGCAGCCGCCTGCGAAGCGGAGGGTCTTCTCGATGAAATGACCACCACACGCTTTGACGACGAAGAGTGGGCATGCTTATCCGTTTCGTGTACCTTGCCGATTTGACGACAAAGATGGCCACATGGTGGCTGATCAATTGAGGGCAGTCGATCGAAATCGTTTAGTTAAACGTCTGGGGATTTTGCCCGATGCCACCCTGATTGAAGTCCTTAGTGTATTGCAGGCTATGTTTGCGCTGTAGCCAAGGTGGGTTCAAGGCACCAAATTCTCAAGGCACCAAATTCACCAGCTTTCCCGGCACCACAATCACCCGCCGCGGCGCTTGGCCCTCCAACCACTTCTGGGCGATGTCGCTGGCCAGGGCCAGCTGTTCAAGGGTGGCGCTATCGGCGTCGGCTGGCACGTCAAGAGAGCCGCGCACCTTGCCCTTGACCTGAATCACCAGGGGAATGGTGTCCCGCACCAGCGCCGCAGCATCAGCCACGGGCCAGCGTTGCCGGTGGATACTGCCGGTGCCATCGCTATCGCCATCGCCCCCGAGCTTCTGCCAGAGCTCGTCGGCGAGGTGGGGCGCGAAGGGGGCCAACAGCAGCAACAGACTGCGCAGGGCCTCCTGGGCCACCGCCGGGCTGGCCTGCTCGATCAAGCCGGCCATGGCGTTGGAGAGTTTCATCAACTCCGAGATGGCCGTATTGAACTGCAGGTTGCCCTCCAGGTCCGCTTGCACCGCCGTGATCGCCCCATGCACCGCCCGGCGCAGGTCTCGATCGGCCTCAGACGGGGCAGGGCTTGCGGCACTTGCTGGGGGCGCGGCGGCGCTGGCTGGCACGGCAAGGGGCGCCAGGGTCAGTCCCCGCTGCACGCAGCCTTCAACCAGCCGCCAAAGGCGTTGCAAAAAGCGAAACTGGCCTTCCACATCGGCATCGTCCCATTCGAGATCTTTTTCGGGCGGCGCCTTGAACAGGATGAACATGCGGGCCGTGTCGGCGCCATAGGTTTCGATCACCTTGGCCGGATCGACACCGTTGTATTTCGACTTCGACATCTTGTCGTAGCTCACCTCCAACAACTCGCCGCTGATCGGATCGCGGGGATCGTTGGGATCGCTGACATCGGCCGGGGCCACGTAGCGATTGCTGTGGGGATTGCGGTAAGTGATGCCTTGCACCATCCCCTGGGTGAGCAGACGCTCAAAGGGTTCGCCGAAACCAAGCAGGCCCCGGTCCCGCAACACCTTGGTGAAGAAACGCGAATACAGCAAATGCAGGATGGCGTGCTCAATGCCGCCGACGTATTGATCCACCGGCAACCACTGGTCCACCGCCGTCCGACCGAATGGCACAGTGGTGGATTGGGGATCGCTATAGCGCAGGTAATACCAGGACGAACACATGAAGGTGTCCATGGTGTCGGTTTCGCGCCGGGCCGGACCGTTGCAGCGGGGGCAAGGCACATTCACCCAGTCCTCCAGTTGGGCCAAGGGCGAGGCACCCTTGCCGCTGAAGGCCACATCCCGGGGCAACTCCACCGGCAACTGGTCTGCGGGCACCGGCACCACACCGCAGCTGGGGCAATGCAGCACCGGAATCGGGCATCCCCAATAGCGCTGCCTGGAGATCAACCAATCGCGCAGGCGGTATTGGCGCCGGGCCTGGCCCCAGCCCTCGGCGCTGGCCGCGGCCGTGATCGCCTGGCGGGCCGCCGTCGAGCTAAGGCCATTGAACCGATCCGATTCGATCAGCACCCCCTCTTGGGTCCAGGCTTCACCCAGGTAAGCCTCGGCATTGGAACCTTCCGGGATGATCACCTGGCGCACCGGCAGCTCGTGGCGGCGGGCGAACAAAAAGTCCCGTTGGTCATGGGCCGGAACCCCCATCACAGCGCCGGTGCCGTAATCGGCCAGCACGTAATCGGCGATCCAGAGCGGAATCTGGGCGCCGCTGGCGGGGTTGATCACGTAGCTGCCCAGGGGCACGCCCCTTTTGGGGCGATCTTCGGCGGTGCGCTCCTGCTCGCTCTGGCCGTTGACCAGATCGCAGAACGCCGCCACCGCCAGGGCCTCCTCGGGGCTGGTGAGGCTCTCGACGCGGGGATGGTCCGGGGCCAGCACCAGATAGGTGGCTCCGTAGATGGTGTCCGCTCGGGTGGTGAAGACGCTGATCGGGTCCGCCATAGCGGTCCCGTCGGGCCCCACCACGCTGAAACGCAATTCAGCCCCTTCGGAGCGGCCGATCCAGTTGGCCTGCATCGTGCGCACCCGCTCCGGCCAGCCCGTCAGCGAGGGCAGGTCGTCCACCAGGGCATCGGCATAGGCGGTGATGCGCAGAAACCACTGGCGCAACAAGCGTTTTTCCACCTTTGCCCCGGAACGCCAGGACCGCCCTTCGCCATCGACTTGCTCGTTGGCCAATACGGTCTGGTCAATCGGATCCCAGTTGACGCTGGCCTCCTTTTGATAGGCCAATCCGGCATCCAGGAACTGCAGGAACAGCCACTGGGTCCAGCGGTAATAATCGGGGTGGCAGGTGGCGATCTCCCGCTTCCAGTCGATCGAAAGGCCCAGCCGTTGCAGCTGGCTGCGCATCTGATCGATGTTCTGCTCGGTCCAGTCGGCCGGATTGACGCCCCTTTCAATCGCCGCGTTCTCCGCCGGCAACCCAAAGGCATCCCAGCCCATCGGATGCAGCACGCGCCGGCCCCGCATGCGCTGCACGCGGGCATAGACATCGGTGATCACATAGTTGCGCACATGGCCCATGTGCAGGCTCCCCGAGGGATAGGGGAACATCGAGAGGGCATAGCAGGGCTCACCTTCGCCCTGCTCCGGGGTGTCGTCCAGATCGAGTTCGCGCCAGCGCCGCTGCCAGCGCTCTTCAATCGCCTGGGGGAGATAGCGTGAAGGGTCGCTCAAGGGGTGGGCCGGCATGTCCAGAGCGATGGTGCCATAACCCCATCGCCAGGCTCAGCGCAGGCAACGCACCAACACCACCGCTTCGCGGTTGATCAGCAGCACGGACTCCCCCATCGGCTCCCGCAGGGCTAGATAGTCCACGTCCTGCCAGGCCAGCACACCCTCCAGGGATTCGCCCGTGATGATCTTGATCTGCACCAGTTGGTGGTTGCGAATCAGATCCTGAAGAAGGCGAATGCTCGGCAGGGAGGTGTCGAGTCGCGAATGTTTGGTGTCAAAGGCGCTCTGCATAGGATTGGAGCCCTATCGCGTGAAACCGTTGCTGCCGTCTTCCCATGCTCCCCTGGCCGGTTGGCTCACCCAAGGTTTCAGCAAATACCAGGGCCTGGGCAACGACTTTCTGCTGATCGATGCTCGAAATTTAAGCGAGCTGGATACCCCGGACCCCAACCCAGAAGCGATTTGTCAGATTTGTGATCGTCGCTATGGCATTGGTGCCGATGGTTTGATCCTGGCCCTGCCGCCCCGCCAGGGGGGTGAGCTGCGGATGCGCATTTTTAACGCCGATGGCAGCGAACCGGAGATGTGCGGTAACGGCATCCGTTGCCTGGCCAGGTTTCTGGCCGACCGCGATGGCGATGCTCCGGGGCGCCGCTGGTTGATCGAAACCCTGGCGGGAACCATCGTGCCCGAGCTCCAGAGCGACGGCAGCGTGCGGGTGGACATGGGGCCCCCCTGCTTGAGCCCGGAAACCGTCCCGACCACCTTGGCGGTGGGACCGGCCGGTTTGCCCCAGGGCGTCTTGATCGTGGCGGGTCAGACCCTGGCCGTGGCCGCCGCCGGCATGGGCAATCCCCATGTGGTGATTCCGGTGGCCGATCTCGATGCCGTTGATCTTGAAACGCTGGGGCCCCTGCTGGAGCACCACGAAGCCTTCCCGGCCCGCACCAACGTGCATTTCGTCCAGGTCCTCAGCCCCAACCATCTGCGCATGCGGGTCTGGGAGCGGGGGGCAGGACCAACCCTGGCCTGCGGCACCGGTGCCTGCGCCACCCTGGTGGCCTGCCACCTACTCGGCCTGGCCGAGCGGCGGGCCCGCCTGGACTTGCCCGGTGGCGCCCTGGAAATAGAATGGGATGGGGCCAGCGGACCTGTCTGGATGACCGGCCCGGCCGAGGCGGTCTTCCATGGACAGCTCGCCCACGGGGCCGATCTGGCCGAGGCCGAGCCGGCCTGGGTCGAGCCGGCCTGGACCGATCCGGCCGGGCCCAGCGACGCTGAGTTGCCCCAGGCTGCCGCCATCGACTGCGCCGTGGCCTGCGTCCAGGGCTGCGTGCGGCCCGAGGCCTGCCCCAACGCCGAGGCCCGGGCCCGGGTGCAACAACTGCTGGAAATGCGATCCCTTGATGAATTGGTGGCAATTGCCACCAATTCCTTGGAAGACCGGCTGCTGGGTCGCTTGCCCCGCGATGGCGGTCGGGCCGGTTAAGGCCGTGGCCCCCGCAACCGCCGCCGCCAGGGGGGGCTCCGAGGGCCCATGGGATTTGGCGCAATACCTCGACAGCTGCGCCACCACGCCCCCGAGCCAGGCGGCGCTGGCGGCGATGGCGGCGGCGGCCCCCCTGGTCTGGGCCAATCCCTCCAGCCTGCATGGCTTCGGGTTGGCGGCGGCTGAAGCCCTCGAACGCAGCCGCTGCAGCCTGGCCCACCACTTAGGGGCCCAACCCGACGAGGTGGTGTGGTGCTCGGGGGGCACCGAAGCCATTCAAATGGCCCTGTTGGGCCTTTCCGCCCAGCTCCCCATCGGGCGGCTGGTGATCTCGGCGGTGGAGCATCCGGCCACGGAGGCGGCCGCCGCCCGCCTGCAACAACAGGGCTGGCAGCTGGCCCGCCTGCCGGTCGATCGGCACGGTCTGGTGTGTCTGGAGCAGCTGCAGGAGTTGCTGCAGCCGCCAACCCGCCTGATGTCGTTGATCTGGGGGCAAAGCGAGGTGGGCAGCCTCCAACCGCTGGAGACCATCGGGGCCCAGTGCCGGCGCGCCGGGGTCCACCTGCATGTGGACGCGGTGCAGGTGGTGGGCCATCAGCCGATTGATTTCGCCTCCCTGCCGGTGGACCTGCTCAGCTGTGCCGCCCACAAATTGCAGGGCCCCCGGGGCATCGGCGCCCTGCTGGTGCGGCGGGGCCTCAACCTGCAGCCCTTGCTGGCGGGTTCCCAGGAGGCGGGCCGTCGCGGCGGCACCGAATCGGTGCTGCTGGCCATCGGCTTTGCCGCGGCCCTGGCCGCAGCCCAGGAGCGCTTGCGGCAGCACGGCGGCCTCGATCCCCTGGCCGCCCTGCGCGATGGTCTGCTGCAGAACTTGAGGGCCCTGCCTGGTCTGCGCCTCAGTGGTCCGGAACCCGCTTCGGCCGCACGGCTGCCCCACCACCTCAGCCTGCTGGTGAGCACGGCGGCCGGCCGGCCCCTGGCCGGTCGGGCCCTGGTGCGGGCCCTCTGGAGCCAGGGCTACGCAGTCAGCAGTGGTTCGGCCTGCAGTGCTCTCAAGGGCAGTGCCCAGGGCGGTGGCCCGAGCGCCGGCGCCGGCCTCGGCGGGGCCGCCAGCGGAGCCGCCAGCGGGGCCGCCAGCCCGATCCTGTTGGCCATGGGATACGGGCCCGAGGAGGCCGCCAGTGGCCTGCGCCTCAGCCTGGGGCCCTGGCATCGGGCCGCCGACCTGGAGGCCCTGCCCCAGGCCCTGGAGCGGGCCCGCCAGGAGGTGGCAGCGGCGGCGGCTATCTGATTGCCATTGATTGCCAATTTCAAGCCCACCTAAAGCCCGCCAGGGGGTCGCTAAGGTCCGCCCACTAAAGGGCTGTGCCCATGCTGCCCCCGGATTTGCGCTCGGCCGAGGCCGAAACCCTCACCGCCGTGCGCTCGGCCCTGGCCGCAGAACCCCGCGGTCGCTGGACGGTGGAATGGCGTTTTGAAGGCCTGCGGCTGCTGGCGCCGGCGCTGCGGCTGGCGGGCGATCTGCTGACGGAAGCGGGCCGGGGGGGGCGGCTGTTGTTCGCCGACGAGGGCGCCGCGGCCCTGGCCCGGCGCGAATCCGAAATCCTCGCCCCCCGCATCGCCAGCTATGGCGATGAACGGCGCCGCCAGGGCGATGACGGCGGCGTTAGTGGCGGCGAGGGCGACGGCGAGAGTCTGCTGTTGCTGGTGGCCCCCAGCCAGGCGGAATACGACCTGGTGGAAGCCCTCTGCGGAGCGCACCGCGGTGCTGTGCTGCTGCTCAATCCAAACCTGGAGGATGCGGCGGTGGGCATCGGCAGCGTGGCCCGTCAACGCCGCAAGGGATTTCTTTCCACCTGGCAGACGGCCTATGCCCTGCTGCCCGATGCCGAATCGGCCCTGCGCCGCGCCCATCCGGGCGAGTGGGAGCTCTACCGCCTCGACCCCGATGGTTACCGGCTTGTGCGCAGCTTCGAGCGGCGGCCCGATGGCGAAAGCCGCGCCGAGGCCCTGGCCGGCGGAGGCGGCGGGGGTCTGGCAGGCCAGTTGCGGGGCCTTAATGATCTGCTAGAGGGATTGCAGCGTTGAGGGGGCTGGTGGGGTGGGTCAAGCCTGACTACACTTCGCCCACCTTCTTTTGCCCATGGCTACCGAACTCCCGTCCAACCGCTCCTGGAGCCTGGTAGATCTGGCGGCTGGCGCTGCCGTCCTGTTGGCTGCGGTTGGGGTGCTCTGGAGTCCGAAGCTGAGTGGCGCCGTCGATCGAGCCACGGGCGCCCTGCAACCCGTCACTGTCTCGGTGGATGTGCGTGGGGTGCCCTCCGCCAATGCGGCCAACCTGGTGCGCCAGGCCGAAGAGGAAGGCAAGGTGGCGATCGTGATCCGCAACTCGCCCCACGGCAAGGTCAAGATCAAGCAGGTGCTGCCCCTGGAGCGGCGGCTTTCAATCCTCACGCCCGACGGCCGGCTGGTGAGCGCCCCCGATCCCAACCAGAAGAACTTTGGCACCTTTGATGCCCGCTTCATTCTGGAAGCCCAGGGCCGCAAGGCCGGCGGCGGGGTTGTTTTTGGCAACCAGAGCATCAAAATTGGCGCCCCAGTCGAGCTGGAAGGAGCTAATTACCGCTTCAACGGCACGGTCACCGATATGAAGCTTGGCTCCATCTGATCCCATGTCCTCCCGCCACCCGTTTGCCATGCCTGTTTTTCTGCAGCGATCCCCTCGTTACGGCGTCCGCTTGCTGCTGGGAGGCTGGGCCTTGGTGAGCTTGGCCGCCCCCATGGCCGCTGTGGCCGATCCGGCCCTACCAGCCCCTGCCAGTGTCAGACCTCACCGGTTTCCGGTGGCTGCCCTGCCGCCCCTGCCCTCGGGCCTCTCCACCCCTGTCTTGCAAAGCCAGGTGAGCTGCCCGGCTCTGCAGGCGCGCCTGGAATCAATCCTGGCCGGAGAACGGGGGGTGTGGAGCGTATCGATGGCCGACCGCAGCGGCCGACTGCTGGCCGATATCAACGGCGAGAGGCCCCGCTCGCCGGCCTCCAACCAGAAATTGGTGACCACGGCCTACGCCATCGATCGCCTCGGCCCGGATTATCGGCTCAGCACCCAGATGTGGAGATTGCCGGATGGCACCTTTCGCATCCTGGGCCAGGGGGATCCCGACCTGGCCGTGCCCCATCTGCAACGGTTTGCCCGCCTGGCGATGAATTCGGGCGGTGGCCCCGGCCTGCCTGGCTCGGTCGTCAGATTGGAGCTGGCCGAAGAACCTGCCCAGACCTGGTGGCCCCAGGGCTGGAAAGTGGGTGATCGGGCCTACGCCTACGGCGCCCCGATCACCCGATTGGCGATCACCAGCAATGCCATCGACGAGGCGGTGAGCAACCCGACGGCCCGTCTGCGCTCTTTGATGCAGCGAAGTGTGGCCCAGGCGGGGGGTGATGTGCGCATCGCCATGGTGTCCCCCCAGACCCCCTTGCCCCAAAATGCGGTGTTGGTGCATCAGGAACCCTCCACCTCGATGCTGGGGTTGTTGAGCCTGGCCAACACCGAAAGCCACAACTTCACCGCCGAGGTGTTGCTGCGCCAGGCGGCCGGCAGCTGGGATCTGGATCGGGCGGCCCGCCTCGAAACCGGCTGGTTGATGCAGCAGAACCTGCCGATGCAGGGGGTGACCATCTACGACGGCAGTGGCCTGGATCGTTTCAATCGGCTCACCAGCCGCTTCATCACGGCCCTGTTGCTGCGCATGGATAACCATCCCTACGGCCGTTACTTCCTCGGCTCGATGGCCATCGCTGGCCAGAGGGGCACCCTGCGCAACCTTTACAACGGCACCAGCCTCGATGGCCGCGTCTACGCCAAAACCGGCACCCTCAGCGGCGTGCGGGCGATTTCCGGACAGCTGTTGACCGCCGATGGACCCCGCTATTTCAGCGCCATCTCCAATGGGGGCACCACGCCGAACCAAACGATTGGTCGAATGCTGCGCCAGGCCCAGGACACCTCCCTTTGCGGCGGCCGCTATGGCGGCCAGGAGTTCTCAAACGGCAGCACCAATTTCGTTAACTCCTACTGATTGCGCTCTAGCTGATTGCGCTCCAACTGATTGCGTTCAAGCTCATTGCGCTATAGCTGATTGCGTTCAAGCCAGCCGCGCAACTTGCCGGGGTTGAGCAGGCCGGCGGGATCGTTGCTGGCTTTGGCCGCCACCTGGCCGGCATCGACCAGGCCGAGGCCGCCGTCCTCCACATAAATGGTGTGGGGGTCAAACAGCTGGGCACCCAGGGATAGGCAATCGGCGATCAGGGCCTCCAGCTTCTCGATGCCGTCAAAGCGCAACAGGGGCAGGCCCGCCAGGCGGTTTTCGCCTTGCGAGCGCACCCCCTCCATGTGCCACAGCAACACCTCCGGCCCCCAGCGTTGCCGCAGGGCGGCCAGCATCGCTTCGGCCGGGCGGGGCAGCATCAGTTGCAGATAGGTCCAGCCGGGCTGCTGACTGCGCCAATGCAAGGTGGTGTGGTTCCAGGTGAGCTCCCGCAGGGGCAGGCCGCGGCTGGCGCTTTCGGCCTGGTGCCATACACAAGTGGCGCCGCGATGGCGCAGACAGGGTTCCAGCAGGGGCGTGGCATCGGCGGCGGCGAGCAGCAGCAGGCGGTGCCCCGAGGCGGCCGGGGCCCCACCGGGGGAAGGCAGCGCTGCGGCCACCGGGCCCTCCAGCAGGCAGAGACTGTTGAGCAGCAAAGCCGTGGCCGGCAACTCCTGCGCCACCGCCACGGCCGCCTGCCAATCCTCAAAATCCACCACCCATTGCCACCAGGCCACCGCCTCGGTGGTGGCCATCTGCAGAGCGGTGATCAAGCCATTGCAGCCGTAGGCGTGGTTGAGGGGTTCGCAGGCCTCCCCCTCCAACCAAAGGCGGCGCGGTTCCGGTTCAACGGTGATCACCTCCAAGCCCAGCAGCTGGCCCGGATCGCGCAGCATCCCCCAACGCAGCGAACCGATGCCGCTGGAGCCGCCGCCAATGAAGCCACCGAGGCTGGCCGTGCGCCAGGTGCTGGGGGCCAGCCGCAAGGAGCGCCCCTGCAGGCGCAATTCCTGATCGAGATTGGCAAGAATGCAGCCCGCCTCCGCCACCATGACGCCGCTGGCTGGATCCAGCTGCCGCAAGCGATTGAGGCCCATCAAGTCGATCACCACACCGCCGCAAAGGGGCACGCACTGGCCGTAGTTGCCGGTACCCGCACCCCGAGCCGTAAGCGGCACCCCATGGCGGGCGCAGGCCCCGGCCACCGCCATCACCTGCTCAACGCTCTGCACCCGCACCACCAACTGGGCAATGCGGCCCGCCAACAGGGGCGTCAGCACCGGCGAATAGTCGTGGCAATCGCGCGAGTACCGCACCCGATCCGCCGACTCCCGCAGCAGCGTCAGGCTGGGATCTTGCCGCTGCAGCTCCTGGGCCAGGGCCTCAATGCGCTCGGCCGCCACCGGTTCGGGCAGGGGCGGCAGGGCGGTGCAGGGCATGGGGAGTGGGGGGGAAGTGGGCGGATCCTTCCCGATCATGATCGCGGGTTGGAAGCGCCCAGGACCAGCCGCTCAGTGCTGGACTGATAGACCCAATCCGTGCCCGCCATGCCAAGGCCCCGTTACCGGCAGGATCCCCTGCCCATCGGTCCTGATGCACCCCGGGTGGAGCTGTTTGGCCCCGAGCAGCCCAATCCCCCCGGATTGGAGCTGATGCAGCAGGGGCACCTGGAGCTGCTCCCCCTGGGGCCCCTGTTTGAGGGCAATCAGGAAGAAGCCAAGCCGGATGACGGGAATGGTTGATCCCGCATCGTCCCGCGTCCACTACTAGTACATTTGTACGACCGCAGAAGTTGCCATGGTGCCGGTCCCCCTCTCCCGTCTTCAGCCCTCCAGCGAAGGGGAGATCGAGGAGTGGCCCTGGCTGGATCAAGACGTGCTCCGCAAAAGCCGCAGCCGCCAGGTCTGCATGTCCTGCCATTTCTTCCGCAACCATCCAGGCCCAACTGCATCCCGCTGCTCACCTGCCACCTGCATCAGGGCCTGATTGCCCACGGCGACCACCTCACCCATCGCTGCAGCGGCTGGACAGAAGACCTGCACCGCCAGCGGGGCTGGGCGCCTGAGGTGGCTTGAGCGGTAGAGCCCGCAACCGGCCGCCGCTGTTGCCCAAGGTGGCCTGGCTCAGCGATGGCCGCCAGGTGCTCCACTTCCGGCCCAGCCGCTGGAAACGCTGGAGTCAGCAGCTGGAGGTCACGGTGGGGGAGCTGTTGGCGGATCAGCCGGTGCCGCTGCTCAAGAAGCGCTGGGAGCTCAGCCGCCAGTAGGCGCTCCAACTCTGGGCTGAGAAGCGCCAGCAGGGCTGGCAACCGACCACGGCGCAGTGGCAGCCGCCTGCGAGTCCAAGGCGGGGATGATCCATGGGAAGTGGCCCAACTAAGGCACTCACCTCACTTCCGAACCTGCTCGAACAACCAGTAGACGGTCTGTCAGCGATTGAGCAGACAGCCCCATCGAGAAACCAACTGCACACAACAATTGGTGACTTTCTCAGGTCGAATGACTGCAGGCATCAGACTCTGCCCTAGATGCACCATTCCCACCCCCCATGGCCCGACTCACCCAAGCCGAGGTGATCCGCCGCTACCAGGCCGGTGAGCGCGACTTTCGCGGTGCTGATTTGAGGAGCCTGGGGTTTCGTGGTGAGACTCTCGCCGAGGCTGATTTCAGTGGCGCGGATCTTAGGGGGACTGATTTTACGGATGCGGACCTCAGGGAGGCGAAGCTTTTTGGTGCGCATTGCGGGCAGCCGTGGCTATACGGGCTTGCTCAGGCCGTGTTGTTATTTGGAACAGGGGTGTGTGTGGGGTGTATTCAATCAGTTTCATACATGCCGATTTTTTTTATGTTCGGGCTCACTACGCAATTTTATATGGCCTTTTTGGCTCTTGCAGCAGTAACCATTCTTGCCTGGGAAGGATTCACGTCGAAAGGCTTAAGTTATTTTGTGACTACTGTTTTGACTGCCGCTCTCCTTGGCGCTCACCGAGCTTGGGATAGCAGTGAATCTTTTTCCTCTTTTTTTATTGGCCTGTATGCATTTAGTCTCACGGCTTTCATTCTTTTTGCAGCGGGTATCAGCGTTTTGGCCATCTCCGTTGCTGGCACAAGCACAAGCCGTGTCCTTGCCGCTTCCTGTGTCGCTGGCGCCTTCATTGGCGCTGTTGGTGCTGCATATCGTATGGCGCAAGCTCAATATAACAACCCAAGCGCTGCAATATTGTTATCTCTGTCTGTTGTATTGATTTCCTGTTTGCGTTCCCTCCTCGGAGCGCCTGGCTATGCGGGCTGCCGTTCTTTAGGGATTGCAATCGGATCATTGGGCGCCACCCGTTTCAACGGCGCGGATTTGCGAAGCGCTTTCTTCACCGACTCTTTCCTGGCACGGGTGAGTTTCGCACCCTCCCGCCGCCGGTCGACCCGCCTGGAGCGTGTTTGCTGGAGAGGTGCGCGGGGGCTTGATCTAGCCCGTCTCGACTCATCGATTCTGGCGGAACCCCGCTGCCGCGAGCTGCTCATCAATGGCTCCGCTCCCGAGTCCAAGCTGAAGGGCCTCAACCTGCGAGGCGCCTACTTACCCCAGGCCGATCTGCGCGATGCCGATCTGCGCGAGGTCAACCTCAGCGAGGCCGTGCTGACGGAGGCCCATCTGGAGGGTGCCAACCTCAAGGCCAGCCAGTTCCTCGGCACCGATCTGAAGGGCGCCCACCTCACCAACGCAACTCTGGAAGCCTGGAACATCGATCACGGCACCAACCTCGAGGGAGTGGATTGTGCCTACGTCTATCTGCTGGAGGCCTACGATGGCCTTGGCCAGCACCGCGGTGATCACCAGCGAGAACGCCTTCCCCACGATCCCGACAAGAACTTTGGGCCAGGAGATTTTGAGGTCTATTTCAAGCAGGTGATCGAAGAAATAAAGCTGCTGATCAAGAATGGGGTCGATGCTAAAGCCTTCCAGCAGGCCTTTCAGGAGGTGGTGAGGAAGTACCCCCAAATCACCTTGGCATCGATCAAGCCCAGTGGCCTTGATCTGCTTGTCACCATGCAGGCCCCCTCGAGCGTGGACAAGGGGGCGGTGGAGCAGACTTTTTTCGTTTCATACGATGAATACAACTCCTTGAAACTAGAAAATGTCCGCCTTCAGGCTTCGCTGGAGGTGGAGCAACAGCGATCTGAAGATCGCCGCAAACACGCAGACCAAATATATGAACTGGCCGTCCGGATGAACCCAGCAACCAACCCCTCGCCCACCCCAACCACGATCACTATTGCCCCAACGTTCAATCCGCTGATCGGCGGCATCCATGCGGAAAGCCAGACCACCGCCAAGAATTCCATCACAATTCAGGCCGGCAACGGCAACTTGATCAACAGCGGCAGCTTCAACAACACTCGCAGCATGGTGAACCTTGGCTCTCTCAGCGATCAGGCACGCATCACCATCGAATCCGTTCCAGAGCGACACTCTGCGGCGGGCCAGCCAACTTTGCGAGAGCTGCTCCAGGAGCTGAAGGCCAGCGTCGACGCCGACACGCAGTTGCAAGACAACACCCGCGCCGAAGCCCTCGCGGAAGTCACCGAACTGGCCAGCGCCGCCCAGGATCCCCAGAAAAACGTTGGCCCAGCACGCCGTGCCATCAATGCCCTCAAGGGCCTCAGCGTTGGCCTTACTGAGACCAACAAGGCCATGGAGGAGTCCTCGAAGCTTGTGAGCGCGATCAAGCGTTTGCTGCCCTTGATTGCGGGCTTCTTTCTGGGGTGAACTCACCATTGACGCCAGGGGCACACCTACCTCGATGGCGATGGCGACGGGGAGGCCTGCGAAAGATTGCGCCGCTGATGCTCATTCGGTCAGCAGCCCATCCCCCACCCGCTCACAAAACACCCCCAAGGGCTCCCGCCGCCAGCCCGCCAACGCTCCGGGCCTGGCCACCAGCGCCAGCAGGGCGTCCTCCGGCATCGAGCAGCTCATCGAGCAGCCAGCACAGCGCCTGGGTGCGGGTGATCTCGGGGTGATTGGCGGTGGCCATGGGTTCCTCGGGCGTGGACACCAGAGGTTTCCAGGGTTGTCAACCGCCCACAGGCTCAGGGCAGGTAAGGCACCGCAAGGCCCCCTGCTCCAGCAGCTCGGTGCAGAGGCGCGGGGCCCCCTCGCGGTAGCAGCCGGCGATCATCCGCCCGTACTTCTCCTGCTTGATGGTGCGCACCAGCACCGGGCATGGCTGCTCGAACCACTGGGCCACGAACGCCTGGCTTTTAAGGCCCTTGGCCTTCTCGATCGGGTCCTTGTGACGTGACCCCCATCAGTGGTCCAGTTCCTATGAGAGCTGGTGGGGTGATCAAGCCGCCTTCCATTGCTGGAGGACTTCCATAGGCGTACGCCCCTGGAGAGCCGAGTGCGGTCTGTATGTGTTGTACTCCATCCTGTGCTGTTCTGCCAATAACTTTGCTTCCGGTAACGATCCAAAAAGCTCAATACATGGCCTCCGGCCGACTTCGTCTACAAAAATTCATCCCTGAGTCGGCTATTGAATGATTCAATGAATGGATTCTCCCAAGGTGAACCTGGCGGGATGTATTCCGCACCTGATCCACTACCTGTGCACCACTCTTGTAATGCGTGAGCAATGAATTCAGGGCCATTGTCCATTCGTAGATGGGTGGGTGCTGGATACTGCTTGAGTAGTTCCTCAATCGTATCGATTACATCCATAGCCTTACAACGTCTACCAACACGAATGGCAAGACATATGCGGCTAAATTCATCCACTATGTTCAGAAATTTCAATCTTCTGCCATCCATCGTTTGGTCGAATTGGAAGTCGATCGCCCACACATGATGCGGGTATTCTGCTCTGAGTAGCTCTCTTGAACCGTCTGCCGCTCGTGAGCGCTTTTGCTTGCGCGGCAGGGGCCTCTGTAAACCCTCCTCGCGCCAGATCCGTTGCACCCGCTTGTGGTTGACGCTCCAACTCTCTATTCGCAGACGCCTATAAACCAACCGCCTACCCCAGCGAATGTGGCGCCGGGCCAGCTCACGAATCCGCTCTCTGAGCTTGTGCTCCTCGATGTCTGCCACCGGCACTGGCCGTCGTTGGGTGCTGCGGTTCTGGCCGGCTAGACGGCAGGCCCGACGCTGGGAAGCCCGGAATCGATCCTGCAGAACCACGACCGCTCTGCGTCGACGTTCCGGGCTCAGAAGTTTCCCTCGGCAAGCTCTTTCAGCATGGCCTTGTCGAGTTCTGCCTCGGCAAGCAAACGCTTCAGCCGAGAGTTCTCCTGTTCAAGCTCCTTGAGCCGTTTGGCCTCCGAGGATTATGGCCTACGGCCGACTTCGTCTACATGCCTCCGTAGAGATGCTGCCAACGGTGGTAGGTGGCAGCAGATACCTCCAGAGCTCGACACACATCGGCAACTGTTTGGCCTTGGTTGAGCAGTTGCTCCGCACTGCGCAGCTTGCGGATGATCTGCTCGGGGTTGTGGCGTTTGCGTTTCATGGGGCTTCTCCTGGCCAAGTCTGGCCGATAGGGAAGCTCTCATAGGGGCTGGATCAGTTTTTGGGGTCCACGTCATGCTCATCGGCGGGTGATTGCTGCGCTGACTCTGGCGGGGCGGGGTAGCCCTCACCCCACCAGCACCGGCTCCACCAATTCCATCGGAGCGGCCACCGGACCCACCAGCGGTGAGAGGGCGCGCCAGTGGCCCCGTTGCCAGCTGTCTTTGGTGATTCCTGCGCCTCCAGCCGGCTGACATTGCAGCTGGTAGTCCTTGCACAGCCACACGGGGGGTCTCATCTCATCGGCTGGGTCAGCGCTCTGCTTGGCTGCACTACCAAAGCCCTTGGTGCCCGGTGCCGGTGGAATCTCACCTTCTGTCACCAAGTGCTTGGCGTAGAGCTGAACCAGCAGGGCATGGACGCAGAGTTGCTCCATACGGGCCGCCGTGCCTTTGGCGCCATCGGCATCCCAGTCCCAGAGCGTTGGGCTGAAGTCGGTGTGAGCCGGCTGCTGCGCCTTGGTCGATGGGTCGAGCACGTTGCTGGCCAGGTAGGTGGAGCCGTCTTCCCCCAGGCCGATGCAGGCCAGGCCGCCACAGGCCAGCTCGAAGTTGTCCGGCAGCCAGCCCTCCATCGCCCGCACCTCGGCCACCACCACCGTGCGGATCTCGGGGCCCTCCTCGCTGTCGAGGGTTCCCTTGGGTAGCAAGAGGCGGAAGCAGCTGTTGTCGCGGGGCAGTTCAGGGGTGAGCGTGGGCTGCTCGGTATGCAGGAACGCCTGGGCTAGGGCAGGCGACAGGAGGCGGGGCTCGGCGCCGGTCTCCCGGGCCCACTGGCAGACCATCGCCCCCCATATGCCCACGTGATCGGCGATCGATATGGATCAGTTGCCCGGGGGGCTGGATCCTCTGGGTGCATCATGTGAGGCCACCTATGGTGAGGACAACTAGCTAACGCCGGAGCTGCAGTTCTGTTCCGCTGATTCGTGAACCCGTGGCCGCTTGGATCCGGGTCTTGGCCACGCAGGTCAGATGCTGGGGCAGGAGATAGCTCACCTTCTTGCAACCGTTGCTGGCGCTGGGCTGCAGCTCCACCGTAATAGCCGCAATTGCCTGCCCAGGGTCGCCTGTCATCGGTACAGCCAAGACGGTGGGATAGGGGGATCGAAGAGGTGCGTATCCTGCACGACCACAGCAGGCTTGAGCTTGTTGGGCTCTGGAGGATAGGAATCCTGCGCAGGATCGAGCGGATCACGGCGCCAATCGACGGTGAGGATCTGTCCAGGAGTCAGTTCCACGTCCGTGGTCAATGACTCAGGGTCTCTGGCGTGATCCAGTCATCAAGGAAGGCCAGCGCTTCGGGATCCGCCGCGATGTGCTCAGCCACAGCCCTGCTCTGGGAGCGAATGCGGTCACGCAGCGCGTTGATCTCGACCGCGTTGCTGCTTACCTGCACCACATTTCTGCCGCCACGCTGCCGGCGGCGCACGGAAAAAGGCGTTTCGAGCTTCTGAGCGGCTTGTTCGGCAGGAGTCATGGCGGCAGAGGAGTTCTCAGCAGCGACGGGTGCCTCCCGGATGGAAGCAAGTCACAGACTAGGTCCGATCCAGCAGAGACAATCCGCCAGCGGCTGAAAAGGAAGAGAGGCGGCGCCGGCGTTGCCCTGGGGCCAGCCCAACCCCCCTGGCTACCGTGACCCTGCCTGCAGCGGGAACCGAAGCCACCGCCGTGACGGCCTACTTCAAGGACTCCTACCGCGAGGCGGGCGGCCGGGTGGATGTGGGTTTCAGCGAGGGGCAGATCGAGGTGAACTGGGAGCCCCAATCGGGGCAGCTACCAGCGAGCGCCGCCATCGCTGCCCATCTGGAGGCCGGCCGCTACGACGAGGCGATTCCGCTGCTGCGCACCCGGCTGCAGCTGGAGCCAGATCACGTGGAGAGCCTCTATAACCTGGGCATGGTCTACAGCGACCGGATGCAGCTCACGGAGGCCCGGGAATTGCTGGGCCGGGCGGTGCAGCTGGATCCCGGTGACGCCAACGCCCAGGTGGCCCTGGGGATCGCGGCCCTGCGGGATAACGATCCCGAGGCCGCCCAGGGCCCCTTTGGAGAAGGCGGTGGTGCTCCAGCCCCGCAACCCGTTTGCGCTGCGCACCCTCGGCCAGCTGTATTTGATGAAGGGCAATGCGAATGCAGCCCTGCCCCACCTGCGGGCCGCAGCGACGCTGGCCCCGGAGGATCCGATCAATCTGTTCAGCTACGCCCAGGGCCTGCTGGCCATCGAGGGTGGCTCCAACGAGGCGGAAGCTGATGAACTGTTCCAAAGGGCCCTGCGGCTGGCCCCTACAGGTGAGCTGGCCGAGAAGATCAAGCACCAGCAACGCCGCCTCGCCGCCCGGGTCCTGCGTGCCAATGCCGATGGTCAGCCTCGCATGGATGCGGTGATGTACCTGAGCAGCGCCCTTGAGGCCTACCGCGAGCTGGAGCCCGCCGGCCAGAAGCAGCTCCTAGGGGAGGTGGCGGCGGTGGGTCAGCAGGGCCTGGCCCTCAACAACCCCGACCCGAAACACCACCTGCAGCACTTCCGGGGTGGCTCTACCGTGTCGGGCCTGCAGGCTGCTTGCATCCTCTATGTGGGTGTGCAGCTCTTGCTGCCTGGCCAGGATGCGGGGATTGACTTCGCCCGGGAGTACGAGATGGCTAAGGGGATGGCGGGGGGAGGTGTAGAGCCATGACCCTCTGGTTGGTCCGCGCCGGATCCCGCGGCGAGCACGAGCAGAAGTTTCTCGATGAAGGCAGGGTGTATGTGGCCTGGGAGGGCCTGGATGTTGATCTCAGCTTGCTGGCTGATCGACAGGACTTGATCGGGGTGCTGGAGGAGCGTTTCTCCGACGAGAAGGCCAAGGCCTTGGTGAACTGGTCCTCACAGGTGTGGCCCTTCGTGAAGGATATGGCCCAAGGGGATTGGGTGGTGATGCCCTCCAAGCTCCAATCAGGCCTGTATTTCGGAGAGCTGACCAGCGACTACCACTTCGAAGCTGCGGGGCCGAATCCCTACTACCACTGGCGCAGCGTCAATTGGTTCAGTGGCCTGATCCCGCGCACGGTCTTCCCCCAGGACCTGCTCTATTCCTTCGGGGCATTCATGACGATCTGCCGGATTCAGCGCAACGACGCTGAGGCCAGGGTCCGGACGATGGCCGCGAACAAGTGGCAGCCCGAGAGTGTTGCGTCATCCGCTCCGCGCACCCCAGCAAGCTCCCAGGGTGGGTCTGGCAACGATGAGGCAGCAGATGCGGCCAACGTCAACCTGGAGGAGCTGGCTGCCGATCAGATTGAGAGGTTGATCGAGGCTCGCTTCAAGGGGCACGAACTGGCTTCCTTGGTTGAGGCGATCCTTCAGGCGGAGGGCTACACCACCTATCGAAGCCCAGCAGGGGCCGACGGCGGTGCCGAAACCTGCCTGTTCGTTAGCTGGGGTGGCTTCAGGCCCAATGTCCAGAAGGAGTTGGCGCGGGACTTTTTCCGGGTGCGCCTCTGGAGCCGCAAGGAGCTGCTGGAGATGCTTTTTGTCCGCTACGATCAATTACCCGAAGAGATACGCTTGGCCCTACCGCTGAAGCCGGTCTGGATGGTGGCCCAGCAAAACGATTGAAAGGGATTGTTTCTAGCACCATGGACGAGTATCAGCTTGAGAAAGCATTAGAAGTGCTTGCGCAACTGCAGGCGCTTGACTATGTGTCGACGACGACTGCCAACTCTATCGAAACTGTCACAAGAGGACTTGACTTATGTCAGATCGTGTTCAAAAACAATGACACGCCTCTTTTGGACAATGAAGGCGAGTCCTCGATAGACGAGTTTGCAGCCAGTATATGGCGGAGTACTATCGATGATGTTAACCGGCTGACCGTGCAAGTAGAAGAGGAAACTCAATCCCGCCCTGGCTGCTTGCCGCTTGAGCAAAGGGGCTGTGAACTTATGAGCCTGGTACTCTATCTTAGGTATGCGGTGATGGAGAATTACTTCTTGTACGAGATGAGGCTGAGAAAGAAGCCTCAAGGGGGATGATGATTGAGCTTTGCTCCCTTTGCGCATCGAGGCCCAGCGGTCGGTGCTTTCGATGGGTAGCGCCGCAGATAGCTCAATCCTTTCAGATTGTTTACCACTAGCGCACTGGGCCAAAGTAATGCCTATGCATTAAGTGCATAACTGGGACTCGAAGGGCAACCCATCCAAAAGCCGCGCTGCCCTATTCATCACGATGGGCCAGACTGCTGCAAGAAAGCTGCTGTGCTGCATGCGCACCAATCCGCAGTGCGGCCTCCATCAGGGGCCTCCCAGGGCAGCCCAGACACTCCGCTGCATGCCCGCCCGCCACGCCAATCCCAAGCCCCCAAAGGCCGCAGTCGCCAAGGGTGACTTGGCGGCACTGGGCTTCCGTGTAGCCGACAGCGGCCCTCATACCAGCAAGACCCTGATGCTTCAAGAGCTGGAGGCCCTGCTGACGGCGGTCCCTCCTGATGCCCCAGCCAAGGCCTACAGAGTCGCGATCGTGGAGGAGAACGTGCTGGGCAAGCGCACCCTCTCCACCCGAAAGGAAACCGCCTCCCGGCTCACGGCCCTGCACGGCCTCGATCCCAGCAAGCCGCTATTCCGGGTCCTGCGCCGGCTCTGGGCCGTGGATCCGGCAGCGCACCCCCAGTTGGCCCTGCTCAACGGCCTGGCCCGCGACCCGCTGCTGATGGCCACCACGAGGAAGGTGATGGTGATGGCCCAGGGAGAGGTGCTGCAGCGATCCGAGATGGTGGCTGCAGTCCAGGGCTTCACCCACGACCGCCTCAGCGCCAAGGTGCTCGATGCAGTGGCCCGCAACGTCGCCAGCAGCTGGACCCAGAGCGGACACCTCAAGGGCAAGGTCAAGAAACTGCGGCAGCCCCTCAAGCCCCAACCTGTGGCCCTGGCACTGGCACTGTGGATGGGCTACGCCAGCGGCAAGCGCGGCAAGGCTCTGCTCAACACCCCCTGGGCGACAGCGCTTGACAGTTCCAGCTCGGGCTTGCTGGAGCTGGCGGAACAAGCCAAGCGCCTGGGCCTGCTCAAGTTGTCCCACGGCGCTGGGGTTGTCTCGATCGACCCCAGTGGCCTTGATCCTCACCAGAGGGGTGAGCAGCCATGAGCCGAATCGATGAGCTCGCAAAGCGCTACGCCGATCACATCGCTGTGCCCTGGCAGCAGGGCCTGCCCGCGGCGAACCGGGTGGTGATGCTCGTCTACGAGAAGGAGCTGGAGCGGCACCTGCGGGCCAAGCTGCTGGAATTCGAGCAGGCCACCAAGACTGCAGGGCACGGCTGGCAGTTGGTTGATCTCACCACGGCCTTTGCGGAGTGGATGGGCGGCATGAAGTACCGCGAGGAGTACTTCGAACGGCCGGATGACATCCGCCTCAAGCTGGATTCCAGCTTTCTGCGGCACGTGTCAGATCTGATCAAGGCCCAACTCAGCCTGGCCACCGAAAACGACGTGGTGGCGCTGCTCGGGGCCGGGAGCCTGTTTGGATTCCTGCGGCTTTCCGATGTGATCAAGGAGGTGGAGCGCGAAATCCAGGGTCGCTTGGTGGTGTTCTTCCCCGGCCAGAAGGACGGCAACAACTACCGGCTGCTCGATGCACGAGATGGCTGGAACTACATGGCGGTGGGCATCACCCGTCATCCCACAGGAGCGGTGGCATGAGCCAACAGATCTTCCAGACCCTGCAGCGCGACCCGCGCACAAGCCCGCTTGCCAACAACGGCCAGGCACGAATCACCACGCTCGACGACGACAACGCTCGCCGGGAGCTGGAGGGCGAACTGAGCACCTTTGTGTGCGACGGCCAGTACGGCCAGGCCATGGAGCGAATCCTGCAGAGCTACCTGTCCCAGCAGGGGCAGGCACGCCAGAACGCTGCGTGGGTATCGGGTTTCTTCGGGAGCGGCAAGTCGCACCTGCAGAAGATGCTCGGCCACCTATGGGCCAACACCGAGGTGAGCCCGGGCAAGCGAGCTCGGGATCTGGTGCTGGAGCTCCCCGATGGGGTGAAGGCCCACTTCCGTGAGCTCGACACACTTGCCGCCAGAAGTGGCAAACCGCTGATGGCGGCCAGCGGCGCCATGCCCTCGGGTGCCAAGGACGCCGTGCGCAAAACCGTCCTGGCGATCCTGCTCAAGGCGGTGGGCATGCCCGAGAAGGTGCCGCAAGCACGCTTCTGCTTCTGGCTGCGGGAGAAGGGTTACCTCGATGCGGTGCGCTCAGCGGTGGAGGCAGAAGGGAGCCGCTGGCTGGAGGAGCTCGACGAGCTCTATGTGAGCCCGGTGATTGCCGGAGCCGTGCTGGAGCAGGACCCGGACTATGCCGCCGGCAACCGCGAAGCGCGAGACGTGATCCGCCAGCAATACCCCAATAGCGACAGTGATATCACCACCGCCGAGTTCGTGCAGCTGGCTCGCAAGGCGCTGGCGCCCGATGGCGGCGAGCTGCCCCACACGATGCTGGTGCTCGATGAGGTGCAGCAATACATCGGTGACTCCAACGACCGGGCCACCGACTTTGTGGAAGTGGCCGAGGCGCTGCAGACCGAGCTCGATAGCCGGGTGATGTTGGTGGCTTCTGGCCAGTCGGCGCTGTCGTCAGAAACGCCGCAGCTGCAGAAGCTCAAAGACCGTTTCCGCGTCACGGTGCAGCTGTCGGACACAGACGTGGAAACGGTGATCCGCAAGGTGATCCTGCAGAAGCGCGCCGATACCCAGGCCGATGTGCAGCAGGTGCTCGAGGCCAACGCCGGTGAAGTGTCTAAGCAGCTGGAAGGCAGCCTGATCAAGGAGCGATCAGAAGACCGCCAGGTGGCGGTGGCCGACTACCCGCTGCTGCCTACGCGCCGGCGCTTCTGGGAGGAATGCTTCCGCAGCGTTGATGTAGCCGGCACCAACAGCCAGCTGCGCTCCCAGCTGCGGATCATCTTTGACGCCGTCAAAGACATCGCAGAAGAAGACCTAGGCCGGGTGATCACCGGCGATGTGTTGTTCACATCGATGGCGAATGACCTGGTCAATTCAGGTGTGCTGCTCAACGAGCTCAGCAACCGAATCGCCAATCTCGGCAAGGAGGGCACAGAGGAAGGCAAGCTCAAACAAAGCCTCTGCGGGCTGGCCTTCCTGATCAGCCGGCTGCCGCGCGAGCAGGGCGCCGATAAGGGCATCCGCGCTACATCCCGCACCCTGGCCGACCTGATGGTGCCGGATCTGCGCAAGGACAGCGGCCCCCTGCGCAATCAAATCGCCGGCTTGCTGGAGGCGATGGCAGAAGACGGCACCTTGATGAAGGTGGGCGATCAGCCGGGGCTGGAGGAATACCGCCTCCAGACCACAGAAGGCGCCCAGTGGCAGCGGTTGTTTGAGGAGAAGCGCCAGGCGGTTCGCAACGACACCGCCGAAATCACCAACGAGCGAGAGAAGCGCCTCGGCCTGGAGCTCCAGAAGGAACTCAAGGCGGTTCGCTTGCTGCAGGGGCAAGCCAAGATCCAGCGGTCGATCGTCCACTGGCCCAACCCCGAGCCGCCAGCACCCTCGAACGAGCAGGTGGTGGTGTGGATTCGCGATGGCTGGGGCTGCAGCGATAAGGAGGTGCGCGATGCCGCCCGCGAGGCCGGCGCCGACGATCCGGTGCTGCATGTGTTCCTGCCCCGCCGCAATGCGGAGGAGCTGCAAAGCCGGATCATTGATGCCACGGCCGCTCGCCGGGTGCTCGATCATTACGGCACCCCCTCCACTCCAGAAGGCAAGGAAGCAAGGCAGGCGATGCAAAGCCGCCAGAGCCGCGCAGAAGACGACTGCAACGAGCTGATTGCCGATGTGATCGCCAATGCCCTGGTGCTCAAGGGTGGCGGCATCGAGGAGTACGGCACCAAGCTCAGCGAGAAGCTGCAGTCCGCGGCTTCTGAAGCAGCACTAGCCCGGCTATTCCCCGAGTTCCACAAGGCCGATCACGGCAGCTGGGGCACCGCCGTGAAGCGCGCCAAAGATGGCAGCGATTCACCGCTCTCAGCCGTGGGCCATCAGGGCTCAAACGACAGCCATCCAGTGGCCCGCGTTGTCATAAGTGCCATCGGCGGCGGCAAGGAGGGCAGTGCGATTCGCGCCGACCTACGCGTAGCGCCCTATGGCTGGCCGCAGGATGCAATGGATGCGGTGCTGCTGGCCCTGCTGCGCGATGGCACCCTTAGCGCCAAGGACAGCCAGAACAACGCGATTGCGGTTGGTCAGCTCGATCAGCAGAGCCTCGGCAAAGCGCGGTTCTACCTGCAGGAGGTGCGCCTCACAGCTAAGGAAAAGATGGGGGTGCGGGGCGTGTTTGGCATTGCCGGGGTCACGGCGCAATCAGGGCAGGAAGAAGCAAAGGCCGTCGAGTTCTTCGATGCCCTTGAGAACAAGGTGCTCCAATCCGGTGGCGAGGCCCCGCTGCCGCCGCCAGTGAGCGCCACCCTCCTGAAGGAACTGCGCCAAAAGAGTGGCCCCGAGCAACTCAAAGCGATCCTTGATGGCAAGGAGCAGCTGCAGGAGTTGTGGGATCAGGCCTGCAGCCTGTCCGCCCTCAAGGAGAAACGTCTGCCTGGCTGGGAACGGCTGCAGGCTCTGCTGCACCAGGCCCAGGGGTTGCCTGTCCGCCAAGAGCTGGAGCCCCAGGTGGAGGCGATCCGGAGCCAGCGCTCGCTGCTCGACTCCACCTCCGACTTCGTGGCCCCATTGCTGCAGCAGCTGGAGCAGGCACTCACGGCAGAGCTGGAGCAGGCCCAGCAACAGCTGAGCCAGGTGGTGGCCACGGAGCTGCAGCAACTGCAGACCAGTGCCGAGTGGCAAGACCTACCGGAGGTCGAACGCAATCGCATCGGTCAAGCGCTGCAGTTGCCGGTGGCGCCTCCACCAGCTGACCCCGTAGACCGAAGCAAGTTGCTGGAGGCGTTGCAGCAGCGCTCCTTGGCCAGCAGGGCGGAGCTGGCCGAAAGCCTGCCCACCCGCTTTGGCAAGGCACGATCTGCGGCAGCCAAGGCCCTGGAGCCCAACATCCAGCCGCTCAAGCTCAGCAGTGGGGTGCTCAAAGACGAAGCAGCCCTTGATGCCTGGTGGGCAGCTGAGCGCCAGAAGCTCGTCGCTGCCCTGCAACACGGTCCGATCCAGATCAACTAATCCCCATGCCCGCCCTCGCCTCAGATCTGCGCAAGACCCTTGAAGCCACCGTGGTGAAAGGCCGCGATAAAGCCGAAGGCGGTGCGCGGGATGCCCTCACGGCACTGGCAGTGGATGCCAGCCAGCCCTTCGGCTCGATGAGTGAGGAGGAGCGCAAGCTGCGCAATCGCCTGCGCGCCCGCGGCCGCCAGCTGGGGGACCAGCGCGATCCCCAGAAAGGCACGCAGAGGATCGAGCGGCTGGTGCGGGAGATGGCCTATGAGCATTGGCACCGGATGCTGTTCGCCCGCTTCCTTGCAGAGAATCAGCTGCTGATTGAGACCAGCAGCGGCGTGTCGATCAGCCTCGATGAATGCGAGGAAATGGCTGCAGAAGGGGGCACTGATCTCTGGGGGCTGGCAGCGAGCTACGCGCAGGTAATGCTGCCAGAGATTTTCCGCACGGATGATCCGGTGCTGGCGTTGAAGTTGCCCCTGGAAATCCGCCAGCAACTGCAAGCTCTTGTGGCAGAGTTGGAGGGCGAGGTGTTCACGGCTAGCGACAGCCTGGGCTGGACTTATCAGTTCTGGCAGACGAAACGAAAGAAAGAGGTGAACGCCTCCGAGGTTGATATCGGCGCAGATGAGCTGCCTGTGGTTACGCAGCTGTTCACCGAGGACTACATGGTGGACTTCTTGCTCGACAACACCCTGGGCGCCTGGCACGCCGGCAAGGTACTTGCCGCCAATCCCCAGCTGGCAGCAACGGCCCAGACCGAAGACGATCTTCGCCAGGCCGTAGCCCTGCCGGGTTGCCCTTGGAACTACCTCCGTTTCATTCAGTCAGAAGAGGGTCTATGGATGCCAGCGGCTGGGACTTTTGATGGCTGGCCAAAAACAGCGGTAGAACTCAAATGTCTCGACCCCTGCATGGGCAGTGGCCATTTTGTGGTGGCGATGTTCGAGCGGCTAGTGGCCCTTCGGATGGAGGAAGAGGGGCTCACCGAAAAGGTAGCAGTGGCGGCAGTCATTGAGGGCAACCTATGCGGCTTGGAGATCGACCCGCGCTGTACGCAGATTGGCGCGTTCAACCTGGCGTTGGCCGCATGGCGGCGCGTGGGCCACTGCAAGCTGCCGGCGATGAACCTGGCTTGTTCCGGCCTCGCGCCGAATACCAGCGAAGTCGACTGGCTGGCGATGGCTGGCGAAAACGAGCGGCTCAGGAATGGAATGGAGCGGCTCTACCGGTTGTTCGACAAGGCGGCTGTACTGGGAAGCCTTATCAATCCAAGGGCAGAGGAAGCCGATTTACTTGTAGCTGGCTTCAACGAACTCCAGCCGCTGCTGGAGCAGGCGCTGTTGCAGGAGAGCAAGGACGACACCGCGCATGAAATGGCCGTGACCGCGCGCGGCCTGGCCAAGGCGGCGGAAATTCTCGCCGGCCAGTTCACACTTGTAGCAACCAATGTTCCTTATCTTGGACGAGGCAAGCAGAATGAAGTTCTACAAGAATATTGCTACGACAGACATTTAGCGGCTAAGATTGACCTTGCGACATGCTTTATTGATCGCTGCCTAGACCTTGCCTCTACGCAAGGATATGTTGCTTTGGTTACGCCACAAAGCTGGCTAACACAGGATAAATACGATAAGTGTCGAAAAATCTATTTACAATCGAAGACTTGGTCGATAGCCGCTCAACTAGGGCCTGGGTCATTCGGAGCAATCAAGGGAGAAGTGGTAAAGCCACTTCTGTTCGTCGCTACCAAAGGTATTCCGCCTGCAGGGCATCAATTCCTTGGACTCGATGTTATTTCCAAGAGAACACCTGTCGAAAAAGCTGCTGAGATTTCCTTAAGTGAACCGATATGGGTAGCTCAAATAGAGCAGCTATCGAATCCCAAAAGCCGTGTCTCATTCGGCTTTGGCGGCGATCAAACGCGTCTTCTAGATTACTGCCGATACTCTAATGGCATTCAAACAGGTGATTCACCACGGTTTTCTAGATGTTTCTGGGAAGTGACTCCCGTAGGTAACGGCTGGGCAATGAAGCAAACGAGCGTGGATCAAACAACCAGCTACGGAGGAATGACCGAGATCCTTCGGTGGGAGGATGGCGAAGGGGATTTGGCTGCTTTTGTGCGAGAGAAGCTTGAAAGCGATAACACCGGTGCTTGGTTGAGAGGTAAAGGTGTATGGGGGCAGAGAGGAGTGCTTATTAGCGCAATGGGTCGCTTGAACGCCTCTCTCTACCTGGGGGATTTGTTTGATGACAATACTGTGGCAATTGTTCCACAAGATCAGGACAGAATTGCAGCTGTTTGGGCCGCTTGTTCCGATGATTCATATCATGATGAAGTCCGTAAGATTGACAAGAAGCTTAACGTTCGCGGTCCTCTTGTTGAAATCCCCTTTGATCTTGATTTCTGGGAGAATCTGGCGATAGAAAAGTATTCCACCGGATTGCCCAAGCCTTTCTCGAGCGATCCCACTCAGTGGTTATTCAGTGGTCAGCCAAATGGCTCTGATAAACCGTTGCAGGTGGCAGTGGCCCGGTTACTCGGCTACCAGTGGCCGCGGCAGACCGGCTCCAGCTTTCCCGATTGCCCGGCACTAGGCCCGGACCGTCTGGAACCTTTGGCGGATGACGATGGCATTGTTTGCTTGTCGCCCGCCCGCAGAGAAGCTGCGGCGGCTGATCGCCTTCGCGGCCTGCTGGCCGCAGCCTTCGGTGATGAGTGGAGCAACGCCAAAGAACGGGAGCTGTTGCTTGAAACAGCCGTGGCCAATGATGCCAAGAAAGCCGCTGCCGATCTGGGCGACTGGCTGCGCCACAACTTCTTTGCTGAACACTCCAAGCTCTTTCATTCGCGCCCCTTCATCTGGCAGATCTGGGATGGCAACCCTCACGGCTTCAGTGCCCTGGTGAACTACCACAAGCTGGCGGCTCCCAAGGGCCAAGGCCGCAAAACCCTTGACAAACTCACCTTTACCTATCTGCGCGACTGGATCGATCGCCAGAAGCAGTATCAGGACGAAGGCGTCAATGGTGCTGATGATCGCTACGCAGCCGCCCTCGATCTGCAGGGCCAGCTCAAGAAGATCCTCGATGGCGAACCTCCCTACGACCTCTTTGTGCGTTGGAAGCCCCTTCACCAACAAGCGATCGGCTGGGATCCCGACATCAACGACGGTGTTCGCCTCAATATGCGCCCCTTCCTCAGTGCCCAGCTTCGCAAAGGGGGAATGAAGGGTGCGGGAATCCTGCGCGTCAAGCCCGGCACGATCAAATGGGCCAAAAATCTCGGGAAGGAGCCGCTTCGCTCTAAAGAGGAGTTTCCATGGTTCTGGGGCTGGGATGAAAACAGCCCACCCATGGCCACAGATTTCGGCGCTCAGATTCCAGGCGCCCCGTCTGCCGGTGACAGCTTCGACGGCAACCGCTGGAATGATCTGCACTACACCCGTGCAGCCAAGGAAGCGGCCAGGGCTCGGCATCGAGGTGAGGGTTGAGGCATGCGGATCCGCAGCCAACCATTCCCCGACGCAGCAGCGTTGCCCTCCTGGCTGTGGGACGACGACCAAGCGCTCAAGGCTCATCCCTCCTACCGCCAGGCCAAAGCCGGTGATCAAGACGCTGCCATTGATCTGGTCTGGGATCTGGCCATCGACTTCCTCTCCGGCCTGCAAGCCAAGCTTCCGCTGGCGCTCACCTACGTGGCCCCTCATGCGCGCGAGGCCATGGGCGACAACGCCATCCCCCTGGTGCTCGCCAGTGCCTGCGCCCAGATCCTCCACGGCGAGGTGGAAACCGAGATCGTGCAGGCCTCCCGTGTGTTTCACACCGGCGCCAAGGCAATGGAGCGCCTGTTGCTGCGCCCCCAGTTCGATGGCCCAGTCACCCCAGGCACGGAATACGTCCTGGTCGACGACGTGACCTGCCTGGGCGGCACCCTGGCCGAACTGGCCGACTACCTTCAGGCCGGTGGCGGCCAGGTTGCTGCTGTCATTACACTGGTAAATGCCGGTCGGCTCAAGCCCCTCAAGCCCGAAGCTCTGGTGATCCGCCGTTTGCGCGAGAGGTTCCCTGATGTCATCCACCACACCTTCGGCATCGACCCCGGTGCCCTCACAGCCAACGAAGCCAGCTATCTCAGTGGTTTCCGAACGGCTGACGAGCTCCGAAATCGAGCAGCTAAGGCAGCAGAAGAGATCGATCTCCGCCTACGCGCAAAAGGTTTTCAGCTTGCGGCTCAGCCAGCGCCCCTGAACCAGGAGGGCGACACCTGATGGTCATGCCCCGCACCCTGCTCGAATCCCTGATCCAGAAGCTGCGCGGCTGCAACGTCCACGGCGATGCAGAAGAGTCACCCGTCGCCATCCTCTGGACCGATCCCCGCAGCGAGTGGAAACCGCTGCTTCCCCTGTTGCGGCAGCATTTGCCCGAGCTGCTCTGCCTGGGCGACTACGACCCCGAGCACCAGCAGGGTCCGGCGCTGTGGCTGCGCTGCATCGTCGATCGCAGCCTGCCTGCAGCTGTTGCCGCCGCAGGTCAGATCCCGGTGATCTATCTCCCTGGCGTCAGCCGCCAAGAACTGCGCGCAGGCGAGGGTTGCCCCTGGACCCTGGAGCCCCTGATTGAACTGATGTTCCGCGGCAGCCTCTGGCTCCAGCGCAATGGGCGCGACTGGACCCTGGCCGCCTTCCTCAGCTCTAGTGATGCCCTGGGTCTTGATCTGGCCGGCGATCAGGCCACCAAAGCAGCTCTCAGCCGCGCTCTTGCTGAAGTGGCCTCCGTGCCGCTCGAGCAGCTGCGCGGCAAGCGGCTGGAGGCGGAAGACTTCAACGCCTACTTGGTTCCTGATGCGATTCGCGACCTCCTGCAGTGGATGGCGGATTCACCGGCCTTCCAGCAACGCTGCAGCCAAGAGCAGTGGGCAGTCCTTTCATCCACCTGGAAAAAAGAGCTCAAGTTCGATCCCGCCAAAGACGGTGAGCTCTCCGCTGCCGAACGGCTCGCCAAGGGCCAAGGCGGTTGGGAGAAGGTCTGGCAGCGCTTTGCAGAAAACCCCAATGCCTTCCCGGGCATTCCCGAGCTGCTGCGCCGGGTCGAGCCCGATCAGATGGGCCTGGCCGTCGGTGGGCAAGACCTCTCCCGCTGGCCCTCCCATAACGCCGCCTGCGAAGAACAGGTGCTCGCTGGTCTCCAGGCCCTGCCCGGCAAATCCCACGCCGAGGCCTGCCGCTGCGTCCGGGATCTGGAAACCCAGCACCGCGAGCGGCGCAGCTGGATTTGGGCCCAGCTCGGGCTCTCCCCCATGGCGAAGCTGCTTGAACCTCTCGGACTGCTCGCCCAACGCGCCGATCAACCCCTAGTCGGGACCACCCCTGAGGAGTTCATCGCGCCCTACACAACCGATGGCTGGGAGGCTGATCTGAGCGCCTGGCAGGCCGTGGCGATGGCCAGCACTGCAGAGGAAGGCGTGGTGCGTAAGGCAGTCGCAGCCTTGCTCAGGATCTGGCTGAATGACACCGCCAGCTGCTTCCAAAAAGCCGTCGCCAGCAGCGGCCTGCCGACTCCAGCTGAGCAAGGAGCCATCACCGCCGCACCCGGCGAGGTGTTGTTTTTTGCTGATGGCCTCCGCTACGACGTTGCCCGGCTGCTGCAGAAGTCGTTGGAGGTGATGGGCATCACCGGCAGCCTCACCACCCGCTGGGCGGGACTACCCACCGTCACCGCCACCGCCAAGCCCGCGATCACGCCCCTAATCGGCGAGATCCAAGGGCAGGCGCTGCCGGAAGACTTCGCTCCGACCTTCCGCTCTGGCAAATCCACCAGTGCCGCCGAGCTGCGCAAGGCCCTCACCGCCCAGGGCTACACCGTCCTGGGCGACGACGAACTGAATATCCCTTCTGGTCCAGAGGCACGCGGCTGGCTGGAGATCGGTGACCTCGATCACCGCGGGCATCAACTCCAAAACGACCTGCCGAGTCAGATCCAGCCGGAGATCGAACGGCTGGCCCTCCGCATCCAGAAGCTGCTGGAAGCCGGTTGGTGCTCCGTCAAGGTCGTCACCGACCACGGCTGGCTGTTCTGCCCCAATGGCCTGCCTACCGCCGAGCTGCCCAAGCACCTCACCGCCAGCAAGTGGGCCCGCTGCGCCGCCATCAAGGGCGACTCCCAGGTGCCGGTGCCCACCGCAGCCTGGAGCTGGAACCCCAGCGAGCAGTTCGCCACCCCAAACGGCGCCGCCTGCTTCAACACAGGGGGCAGCTACTCCTACGCCCACGGCGGCATCAGCCTGCAGGAGTGCCTCACCCCCGTGCTGGTGGTCTCCGGTGGATCGAGCAGCACCCCCGCAGCGGCCATCACCGAGATCAGCTGGAAGGGCCTGCGCTGCAACCTGGAGGTGAGCGGCGGCACGGCCGGCATGACAGCCGACCTGCGACGGGAAGCCGCTGGCGGCCCCTCGGTGGCCACCATGGCCAAAGGGATCGACGATGGAGGAGCCCGCCTGCTGGTGGAAGATGACGAGCTGGAAGGTGCAGCGGTTGTGGCGGTGCTGTTGAGCCCTGATGGCCGAGTCATCGCCCAACGCCGCACCCGGGTTGGTGGCGACCAATGAGAAGTCCAACCCACGCCAATCGGGCTAGCGTGGTCGCAATTGTGCAGCAACCATGTCAGAAGTAGTCGCAAGCCAGGTGTCGGTGCGGGATCTCAAAACCCATCTCTCCGAATGGCTGGCCCGTGCCCAGTCCGGTGAGGTGGTGGAGGTCACCTCACACCGCAAACCGATTGCCCGCATCACGGCTGTGAAGCCAGCGGACTCAGGGATAAGCAGCCCGCTGCAAAAAGCGATTGATGCGGGTCTGATCAGCTGGAACGGTCAAAAGCCCAACTTGCCCCCTCCCGTGAAGTTGCGGGGGCAAGGCAAGTTGCTTAGCGACATCGTGATTGAGGATCGGGGTTGAGCTGGTGATCCTCTTTTGTGACACCAGCGCCCTGATGAAGTTGCTGGTTGACGAAGCCCAATCAGATCAGATGCGGCAGATCAGCACCACTGTTGATGCCATCGGGGTCTGCCGGATCAGCTGGGCCGAAACAATGGCTGCCCTGGCTCGCCTCCAGCGGGAAGACCCTGTCTGCAACGAAGATCTCGAACAGGCTCGGCAGCACCTGATCCAATCCTGGAAGACCTTCACCATTGTTGAAGTCAGCCAGCCATTGGTGGAAACGGCTGGGCGCTTTGCTGACGTCTTTGCCCTTCGCGGCTACGACAGCGTGCAGCTCGCCGCGGCACATGAACTCCATATCAACGCTGAACAGAGCGTTCTCTTCGCCTGCTACGACCGTCGTCTGAATCAGGCCGCCCAGCTGCTTCAGCTGGAGGTGTTGCCATGACCACCACACCAGCTGCCACCAGCGAGATGGACCACCTCGATCAGCTCGGAGCCAAGGCCTTCGATGGCTTCCTGGTCCGCAAGGACCTGGTGCGCAAATACTCCCGCCAGTACCCAGTGCCCACCTACGTGGTGGAGTTCCTGCTGGGCCGCTACTGCGCCAGCACCGATCCCGCCGAAATTGAAGAAGGCCTTCAAATTGTCGAAAAGCAGCTCCAGGGGCGCACGGTGCGCACCGGAGAAGAGGAGCTGTTCAAGGCCCGGGCCCGTGATCAAGGCAGCGTCAAGATCATCGACATCGTGCGGGCCCGGCTCGACACCCGCAGCGATTCCTACGCCGCAGAGGTCCCAAGCCTGGCCATCAAGGACGCCCAGATCGATGACGAACTGGTGCGTGCCAACGAGCGCATGCTTACCGATGGCTTTTATGCCGAGGTGACGCTCGAGTACGACCCGGTGATCGCCCAGGAGCGCAACGGCCGGCCATTCAGCATCGCCGGGCTGCGGCCGATCCAGATGTCGAACCCCAACGTGCTGGGGATCCTGGCCAAGGGGCGGGCTGCTTTCACCACAGACGAGTGGCGCGACTTCCTAATTCGCTCGATTGGCCTGGAGCCAACCGCCCTCGATGAGCGGGCCAAGATGGTGGTGCTGCTGCGCATGGCACCGTTTGTGGAGCGCAACTTCAACCTGGTGGAGCTGGGCCCCCGCGGCACCGGCAAGAGCCATCTTTTCCAGCAGATCTCCCCCTACTCCCACCTGATCTCTGGCGGCAAGGCCACCGTCGCCAAGATGTTCGTCAACAACGGCAACGGCCAGCGCGGCCTGGTCTGCCAGTACGACGTGGTCTGCTTCGACGAGGTGGCTGGTGTGTCGTTCGATCAAAAGGACGGCGTCAACATCCTCAAGGGCTACATGGCCTCCGGCGAGTTCAGCCGCGGCAAGGAGAGCATCCGCGCCGAGGGCGGCATCGTCATGGTCGGCAACTTCGATGTCGATGTGGAGCAGCAGCAGCGCATCGGCCACCTGCTCAGCCCGCTGCCGCGCGAGATGCGCGATGACACTGCCTTCCAGGACCGTATTCACGCCTATGCCCCAGGCTGGGATTTCCCCAAGCTCAACCCCAACGAACACCTCAGCAGCCATTTCGGCCTGGTGAGCGACTTCCTCAGCGAATGCTGGAGCCGCCTCCGCGATGGCAGCCGCCTGGCGGCGATGCAGAACCGCATCCACCTGGGTGGCGCTCTTAGCGGTCGCGACATCGAGGGGGTCAACAAAACCGTGAGCGCTCTGATCAAGCTGCTGTTCCCCGATCCCGAGATGGAGATCCCCGACGAGGACCTCGAATGGATCGTGCGCCTGGCGCTGGAATCACGCCGCCGCGTCAAGGAACAGCAGAAGCGCTGCCTCAAGAGCGAGTTCCGCAACACCCACTTCAGCTACACCCTCGGCCTTGATGGGGTCGAGAAGTTCGTGGCCACCCCCGAGCTCCACAGCGACGACGCCATTGACGGCGATCCGCTGCCGCCTGGCCAGGTGTGGGCCATCAGCCCTGACACCGGTGAAACCGGCCCCAGCCTCTATCGAATCGAGGTGGCCGTTGGGCCCGGCAGTGGGGTCAAGATCCTCAACCAGCCCGTGCCCCCTGCCTTCCGCGAGAGCACCAAGGTGGGCGAGCAGAACCTCTACTCGCGGGCGAAGAGCCTGGTGGGCGATCGGGACCCCCGCGGCCATGAGTTCTCGATCCAGCTGCGGGCCATGGACAGCGACCGCAGCGGCGCTGGCCTTGGCCTTCCTGTGATGATTGCCCTGGTAGGTGGTCTACTCGATCGCAACACCCGCGGCGGCACCATCATCGTGGGCTCCCTCAACCTGGGGGGCTCCATTGAGATGATCCCCAACGCCATCGCCATCGCCGAACTGGCAGTAGAGAAGCAGGCCAAAGTGCTGCTGATGCCCGTCTCGGCCCGTAGGGGACTCAACGATCTACCCGACGACCTGTGGACCAAGATCTCGATTGAGTTCTATAAGGATCCCGAGGATGCGGTGTTCAAGGGGCTGGAGGAGTAGGCGAGGGCTCTAGATAACAAGTACGCCATGTTCTCCTCCTGTCATCCTGATTTCCGGGAGTCTGTTTGCACCAAGGATATTGCATGAACTCCCCTTGGTCGGACCCGCTTCCGTTTAGTCGATACCGCGAGGCCCCGCGGGAAAAAGGCCTCTATCTCAACGGCGCTGCGGCCGGCCGGTGGGGGTGGGGTTCTCAGCCTTCCCCCAGATGGTTTCCCTCTCTTACCCCTTTAGCCACAAGCAGCAGTCCCCAGTCCTCAGCCGTTCTGCTCTCCGTGCTCGCGATGCCTTGGTGCTGGAGCACCTCCCGCTCGCCGATGTCCTCGCTTCCGGCGCCGCCCGGCGCCTGTTCCCGCTGGTGGAGCGGGAGGTTCTGATCCAGGTGGCCCGGGAGGCCCTGGTCCTCTCCGCTCCCCGCTGCAGCTCTCTCCATTGCAGGGGGCGCATCAAGGGTCGAGACATGCCCGTTGGCTGGTTCAACACAGCTGGTGCAGCTCCTTTCACGTCCCCAGGCACTGTCCGCAGCCCTTGGGTGGAGGTAGCGCCGGGTTCCCGCAGTCTGCGCGGCCGCACAAGGGGTGACGCAAGCCGCGCTGCGACGCGGGCCCTGCGCTGCGCCCCCGTGCTTGCAACTCGAACCTGTAAAGCGCCAGCCACTACCTCGGCAGATCGCCTTGTTGAATCTTTAATTTCCCTGCTGGTGGCCGGCACCATTCCTTGGCGGCGGGAGTGGGACGTCAGCCCTGAGTAAGGGTTCTAGTCAGCTCCTGCATCAATAGTGGTAACGGCCCTGCAGAAACTCGACGCGGTCAGCCTTCACGAGGTACACACAGCGGTGCTCCTGGGTGATTCGGCGCGACCAGATCCCTGAGCCGAGGTATTTGAGCGGCTCCGGTTTGCCGATGCCGCTGAAGGGATCGTGCAGCACGGCCTTCATCAGCTCCAGCAGGCGGCGAGCGGTACGGCGAGGAGTCTGCCTGGCATGGCGCCCATCAGCCTCGATCCAGTGCTGCAGGTCCTCCAGAAACTCCGGATGGCAGACCGCCTCTCGCTGAGTGCTCATGCCTCCAGCTGGGTCTCAAGGTCTTCAAGGCGAAGGGCGGGAAGGCTGCCGCAGCGAGCGCGCTCCAGGGCTGAGAGCAGCCGGGCTGCGTTACGGGGCGAGCGCAGCAGGTGAGCCGTTTCCAGCAGGCCTTCCAGCTCGTCGGCAGCCACCAGGGCGACATCGCCCCCCTGGCGGCGCCGCACCATCACCACCTCGCGATCCTCGACAACCCGGTCCATCAGGGTCTTGAGCTGGTCGCGGGCGGCGGTGTAAGTGGTTTCGATGGTCATGGAGCTGTACAGGAAGTCTGTCCAGGCTAGAGCCACCATGGGGCATTCCGGTCAAGGGGCCTCGGGAGCGTCATCCAGCTGGCGCTCCAGCGTCTGGCGGATCAGGCCGAAAGAAGCGGCCACTCTCGTTAAATTGGCAAAATGCCTGACTCATCCCTCATCCCTAGTGCGGGGGTCGCTCCTGTCGCCCATCGCTCGGATGTGCTGGCTCGGCTCTCTGTGGATGCCAGCAATCTGAGGGCGATGGGGCTCGCACGCTGCGCGGTTTTCGGATCGTTTGCGCGTGATCAGGCTATTCATCCTGAGAGTGATGTTGATCTTTTGGTGAGCTTCCAGCCTGGTCGTAAAGACTTTGACGCTTATCTTCTGCTGGTGGACCACCTGGAAACCATTCTGGCCAGGCGCGTTGATCTGGTGACCACGGAGGGCTTGAGCAGACATCTGGCAGCTTCGGTTCTGGCGGGGGCCCTGGATTTCGCCCTCGGCGCGTGAACTGCTGCTGCATATCCTGGATGAGACCTCTTATCTCCTGTCAGCCTCTGATCAGCTGAATCGAGCTGAATTCCTTGCCGATCCAACCCTGAAAAGGGCCTTCACACGAAGCCTCGAAATCATCGGAGAAGCCGTGAAGTCGCTGCCAGCTGACCTCACAGATGCACAACCACAAGTTGACTGGCGGTCGATCGCCCGAATGCGCTATCGACTGATCCATCATTATTTTGGAATCGACTACGAAATGGTCTGGGGTGTGGTGACGTCCAAGGTGGAAGAGCTTGACCGAGCCGTACGCGCTTTTCTTGAGCAGATCGAAAGGAATTGAAGAAACTGCCTTGCATGTTCAGACTGCACCCAAGCCGATCATGCCTGAAAGCAACATTCAATCTCAACCCTGATGCAGGCGAATCAACGGCGGAGCCTGACCCTCATCGAAGTGACAGTGCACCGCATCGCGAATCTCCTGGTGCAGCTCGTTGAGGCTGTCCGCCTCGGTATGAATCGCTTGCCCCACAGCGCTGGCGCGATAAGAGCCATCCTCAGCCTCTTCGACAACAAAAAGGATTTCGTTCATGACAGTAGCCTCGCCTGTCCATTCTGGCAGCCGATGCAGGTGTTGGTGCTGTCCTCTGTGATCCACGGACGATCCAAGGTCGCCCGCAGTTCGGCCAAGGTCATCCCAGTGCCGCCTCCAGATCGGTGCGGCTGAAATCGTTGCCGACGAACAGCAGCGGCACCTGCAGCCGTTCCGCCAACGCATAGGAAAAGCAGTCGCCGAAGTTCAGGCCGCTGGCATGGCGCCCCTTGCCATAGCGCGTGAAGGCCAGGGCCGCCTGATCGGCCAGCTCCCCATCCCAGGCCACTGAGAGCAACGCCTGCTGATCGAGAAATTCCCGAGCGCGCTCCTGGCCGATCTCCCCCAGCTTCACCAGGGCCACCAGCAGGATCTCCGTGCGCGTGGGTGCCGCCACCGCCGGCTGCACGGCCTGGCACAACCGCTCCAGCACTGCCTCAGCCCCAGGTTCCCGCAAGAGCACTGCCATCACCGCGCTGGTGTCGACGGCGAGGTCGATCACCAGGCTGCCTTCAGCCGCAGAGACCGTCATCGCCGTAGCCCAGGATCTTCTCGGCGCTGCGGTCATCCAGCACGGGCAGGATCCACACCTGCTCCTCCAGCCAGCGTCGGCTTTCCGCCAGTGAGGGCCGCTGCAGAATCGGCGACTGCGGCAGCCCGGCCTCCAGCGCCAGGATCGCCTCCTGATTCATCGAGCGCCGGTGCGCCGCAGCCACAGCCTTGAGGCGGCGGTAGAGCGCATCCGGCACCTGGCGGAGCACCAGGGTGTTCATCGCCCTTTCGCCGATTGCTAGCGTAATGCTAGTGCTGCTCATCGCAGCATCCCCTCCAAATCCTCGATCCCCTGCTCGATCACCCGCAGTTCGGCCAGGATTTCCAGCGGTGGGTGGTGACTGGGTTAAGTAGCACGTCTTGAATGGCAAGCAATGAATTGAGTCAAGTGATCGTGATTCATAATCCTCGAAAGGAGCTACCGATATACTTCTTCGGGCTTCTGATCACCTGGCAGTTCCACAGGCAAATCTGAATCTGTTGGCGTGGAAACAGGTGGCCATCGGGCAAAACGGGTTCATCGAGGCAGAAGGCCATCTTGATGCCAGCATAGGCTTGCTCCAGGTCTGGTCGTAAGCGGTTGATCAGCTCGCCGTCCAGGCCGAAGTATTCCTGGCTCTTGTTATTGGGTTTGCAGCTACTGGATTGGAGGGTGGGCGCTTGCTGTTCGGCGAGTTTCCAGAACGCCTGACTGCGTTGATCGTCAATCAGCAGGTCGATCAGCAGCTCTGTTTCCAGGTGACATTCCAGAATCATCTCCCGGACGTTGCGGATGGCCCATTTTTCGGCGCGGCGGTGGTCGCTCTCCCAGAAATACACGCCTCTTCCCAGCCAGTTCGTCGTGCTCTGGCTTTCGGCGATACCCGCGGCGCCATCAAGAAATGGTTGGATCTCAGAGGCGTAGCCAGCATGGTAGGCACGAACCAGGCTCATGCGTTCACAACGTCTTTGGCACGCACATAGCCGAGGTAGCTCAAGAGAGTCTTGCGAATCTCGTCACGCTCATCAATCATCTTCACGAGCAGCTCACGCTCGGCTGGAGAGGGAAGCTGCGCATCGGCCAACTCGATGCTCTTTTGCCACCATTGCTGATAGGAGTCCAGAAAGCGGTGCAATAAATCATGGGCGATGTGATCGGATCTGTTGATGGCTATATCCAGATCGGAATCGCTTAAGGGCACCTCGAAAATTGTTAAGTGGAATTGATTTGGGCGGAATCATGGCTATCATTACTCAATCAGATCTGATTGCGACAGTGGGCCAACGAGGTTTCTGGGATGAGCAACAAAGAGTTTCAAAACTCCAAGGGAAAACCTGATTACCCAGCTTGATCCGCAACCCCCCTGCCTGGCCTGTACTGTGGTACACAGTTACTAGTCAAGTCATGGCGCGAAACGGCATTCAGTTTCAGAAGGGGCTTTCCTTGCTGGATTTTCAGCGTTTGTACGGAACCGAAGAGCTTTGTGTGGCAGCTTTGGAGCAGGCTCGATGGCCTACTGGTTTCTGTTGTCCCCGTTGCGCTAGCCATGACTACGGCATTGTCTACGGACGGCGCCTGAAGCGCTATCAATGCCGCATCTGCCGCCATCAAGCCACCGTCATTGCAGGCACCATCCTTCAGGCCACCAAGCTGCCTCTGACGGTTTGGTTCCTGGCCTTCTATCTGATCGGCCAGGCCAAAACCGGCATCTCCTCCCTCGAATTGAGCCGTCATTTGGGAGTGAACTACGACACCGCCTGGCTACTGCACAACAAGATCATGAAGGCGATGAGCGAGCGAGAGGATTCCTATGTGCTGTTGGGAAAGATCCAAATGGATGATGCTTACCTTGGTGGAGAACGACCGGGCGGCAAACCAGGTCGAGGATCGGAGAACAAGGTACCGATCGTAGCCGCCATCTCGCTGAATAACGCAGGCCATCCGATCTACACTAAAATCACACCGGTCTCTGGGTTCACCTCGGAGGCTCTTGCCAAGTGGGCCAGCCAGCACCTTGCACCGGGTTGCGCGGTGCTCTCCGACGGACTGGCTTGCTTCCGCTCCGTTACCACCATTGGATGTCGCCATGAGGCCGTCGTTAGCAGAGGAAGGCATCCGAAGGATCTACCCGAATTCCGCTGGATCAACATCCTGCTTAGCAATCTGAAAACTAGCATCAGCGGTGCTCTCCATGCCTTTAATTTTGACAAATACGCCAAGCGCTATCTAGGTGGCTACTGTTTCCGGTTCAACAGGCGTTTTAAGATGAAAGAGATGACGGATCGGGATCGGATTGCCAATGCGGTCTGCTGTTGCAAACCCTGCCCAGAGCGGGCGTTGAGGGTTGCGGAGGTTTATGGGTAATCAGGAGGGAAAAAGCCCGTTCTAAAGCGACTGTCTGAGTCGATTCCATGGGAATCATTTCGTCCCCTCCTTGATCAAGGCTACGTACACGAGCGGAAGAGCAACGCAGGGCGCAAGAGGATTGATCCGCTG
>JBIKMU010000079.1:0-7568 GCA_044359075.1 Cyanobium sp.
GCCCCACTCCGTTGCAGCATTCCGATACTTACGCGCTAAGGCGTAGGGAAGTTGCACCGCACCCCATCCATCTATTAAGTCTCGTTTGTGTACAGTTCGAACCTTTTCAAGATGGATCTGCAGCTTATTCGCTAGCTGTTTCGGAAGCATTGTGCGTCTGTCTTTTCCGCCCTTTCCATGGCGCACCGCGCTCTGCAAGCGCTGAAAATCAAGAACATGCACCCTTAGCCGCAACGCCTCCATCAAGCGAAGCCCCCCGTACAGCACCCAGCCACCAAGGCCTCCACCCCATCCAGCCGACCTGATAGTCCCTACCGGTTCGAGAGCAACCGCAGCCGCTTCATCGCCGAAGCAGACCGCCTCTAGCTCCCCGGGCTCCGCAGGGTCATTGCCCCTGGGTGGTGGCTGCCGGGTGCTTCAGCGGCAGGCCCTGCGACTTCCAGAGAAGGAAAACCCTGCGCATGTTGGCCACCCGTGTGAGTCCTTTCTTCTGCAGCTTTTGCGTGGCCAGGGCGGAGTTGCTGCCGGGGTAGCAGAGGACAACCGTGGGCCGGACCAACGAAATAAGACATTTACCAAAATCCCCAGGCAAAGCCGGTCACCGCTGGCCAATATGCAAGACCGTACCAGCATTGGCCTGTGGCCACCCGAAGCAAAAAGCTGACGCTAGCCGAGGTCAGGGCGTTGATCCAGGCGCTCCTGGGCAAGGCGGAACTGGGAGAAGCCGATCTGCTGACCTTCGCGCAGACGATCAACGGGGGCGAATTCAAGGATCCGCCGCCACCAAAGCCGAAGCCCCCTACCGCAAATGAGCTCAAGAACAAGGTGCTGACCCACTTCCACTGCAAGACCGTCACCCAGCTTCGCAAGGACAAGAACTTCCAGCTCTCGATGACGGGGGAAGAGGTGGCGCTGAAAACCAAAGACGACTGGCTGGTTCTCTATCGGCGCTTCATCGGCATTCCAGCAAACGAGCGGAATCTTGAGGACGGCCCCACCGTGATCAACGGCATTGACGTGCTGCAGCACTTCCGGCCCTGGGTGGTTTTCGGCCTTGACCCGAAGACTGCCACTGCCGATCAGGTGCGAGAGGCGTTCCGGCGGCTGATCCAGCAGCACCACCCTGACCACGGAGGCGATGCCCGTGTGGCGGAACGCCTGCAGACGATGAAGGACTCGATACTTGCCCTGATGCCCTGAAACGATGCGCGACTTTCTGACGGCCCAGGAAACGGCTAAAATTCTCGGAAAACGGATCGACAGTCTCTACAACATCGTGAACGCCTTCGATGCTAAGGCGGACGACGAATGGGAGCTCGTGGAAGGCGAACATTTCGAGTACGCCGGCCCAGCGGTGAACGGTGCCAATGGGCGGCGACCAAGGCGCTTCAGTGAGGAGGGCGTAGAGGCCTTGGCTCGCTACATCGAGGCCACCGAGAAAACGGGCGTGCTGGGATGGTTCCGCGAGCGGGTATTTAACTATAAGCAGAAGCGCAAGCAGCTGCTGGTGTCGCGGCGGATCACTCAGGAGTTCATTGATGCCGGAGGCACCCTGGAGATCCGGGGCGATCTGGCCTTCGTGAGCCGCAAAACCACAGTGGGGATACTGCAGACCAACTACAAGGGGCTGAACAACTCCTGGGAGCGGCTACGCACCGCTGGCACCGCAGAAGGAGAAGTAGCCCTCGAGATCAACAAGGACTTCTTGGAAAGCGAGGAGCGGCAGGTACTGATCAGCCAGCGGGGTATCGCCAGAGTGGCCCGTGATATGCGGGCTAACAGCCGTATCACCAAAACGCGACAGGCCTGGATCGAAGCGGTGGGCGAAGTGGTAGAGACCTGCTTCAACTCCGAGATTCGCTACCTCACCGAAGGCGTCGACCGGGCGATTAAACGTGCCAAGGCGGCGTCCGGCCATCGATGCGAGATCACGGGCAAGAAGGCGGCGGTACACAAGAAAATCGACCTGGACGGTCATCATCTGTTCGACCGCCGCAGCCGCCCGGATCTGGCCGACCTGCCGGAGAACATTCTTGTGATAATGCCTGACCTGCATCGGGAGTTCCATGGCTGGAAAAGTGGAGCCTGTAGCCCCGAGGATGTGCTGGTTTTCATCGAAACCGCACGGGGAGATTTGTTCGATCCGGTGAACTCGCGCGATATGAAGCGTCTACGGGCGTTGACCCACCGCCTGCAGCGGTTCCAGAGTGAACGCGAGTGGCAGCAGTTGAGGTATCATCGGATGTAACGCTGCCCATGAGTGGCAGGCAAGGAGCTTGGGATTGCGAAGCAACGAGTGGTCGGTGGCCTGTCCATCTCGAAGGGCTTGTTGGACGACAGCCGGCTCAGAGGACGACCAAAGAAGTCACATTCCATTCTCAACAATGAACAGAGCTTTCTGATAAAGCTCATCAAATGTGATCACTTCAGGTTCAAGCGTTGAGCGCCTGAACAATTCAAACGATCGGATCTTGTCTAGGTGATCACCTCCCATTTCCCCTTGCAGTTCGTCAAGTTTCCCAATTACAAGCAGAGAGCGAGGCCGTATTAGATAGGTGAAGTCATTTGGTATCTCACTCCCGTCACCGGCGCGGCTGGCAACACGTTCATCAATCTGCTTCACTGCCCTGTGGACTGTTCCTTGAATCTGCGCCACACCGCCAACAAGCTCAGATGATGGAGCCCAACAGCCTGTTCTATATTCAGATCCGAGAAGTCGCGACCTATGTGTCTTGATTTCGAGAAGAACCATTGAGCGGATCCTTCCAGCTGTCCTCATTAATGCATCTACTCTTTTTCCTGCATCAGTAAGATCATTTCCTCTGACTACTTGCTCTAGCTTATGCTCGTCCCAAGATGTTAATAGCTGAGATGCTACAGAGAGGCCGAGAATCCAGGGATTAGCCTCGAAGAATCTCTGCCAGACTCGCTCAGGCGATCCCGATCCTTGTGTCGGAATAAGCGAGTCGAAGTATTCGCTATCCGTGAGCATGGCATAAAACTTGGCAACCGCTTCTCTTCGGGAAGCAAGCGCAATGACATCATTTGCCGAAACGTCATTCTCTATAAGTTCGCGAAACTTTGCAGGGTTGGCTGTATAGAGAGAAAGAAGTTGGTCAGGCCTTGCCGGTAACTGCCAGGAAAGATGACGCTCCTGCCGCCTATCAGGCGGCCATAACGATCGTAGCTGGTTTGGCGTTGTTTTCAGGTGGAGGTGGATTGATCCAGACCACCTCCGGTTGATGCCAACAGCGGGTCATTCCAGTCCAGCGGAGTGGATGATGTTGACGGGCCAGCTTGTAGACGCGGGCACGGTGTCGGCAGATCTCAATGGCTTTGCCGCTGTGGCGCTGAGATGGCGTCACGAACCGGATGCCGCTGTGGCGGTGCTGATCGTTGTACCAGCCCACAAATGCTGCCACCCAGCTGCAAGCCTCTGCCACGCTTTGGAATGGCCTTCGGGGGTAGTCCGGCCGGTATTTCAAGGTGTGGAACAGCGATTCCGAGTAGGGGTTGTCGTTGCTGACCCTTGGCCTGGAGAAGGATCTGAGCACACCCAGCTCCTCCAGCCGGCTTTCCAGAGTGGCCGCCCGCATGGCGTTGCCGTTATCGGCATGGAGGATCAAAGGCTGGGGCCGACTTTTGCTGATCCGCTCCCGCAGACAAGCGCGGCTGACGAGATCAGCGGCGATCTGCGCCTCTTCCCGATCGGCCACATCCCAGGCCACCACTTTGCGGCTCCAGACGTCGATCACCAGATAGAGGTACGGCCAGACGCCACGGACGCTGGTGGGCAGGTAGGTGATGTCCCAACTCCAGACCTCATTGGGTCCCCTGGCCTCCAGCCGCGGCACCGGACGGGGCTGCTGGGGAGGACGGGCCCGCCCGCGGCGGTGCACTTGGCTGTGGGCATGGAGCACCCGGTAGAAGCTCCGCTCTGAGCCGATGTAGAGACCACGGTCGGCCAGGATTGGCACGATCTGCCCCGGCGGCAGTGCCGCGAATTCCGGTTCGTTGCAGGTGAGCAGGATCCGCTGGCGCTCCTCGTCGCTAAGACGGTGAGACACCAGCCGGTGGCTGCCTTTACGGCGATCCAGTCCGTCCCCAACACCGGCAAACTGCCGCCGCCAGCGCTGCAGGGTGGTAAGCCCCACGTCCAGCAACTCGGCCACCTTATGGGCCCGCGCACCGGCCGCCACAGCGGCATCGAGGATCTCCAGGGCCTTGCGGCGATCTGCCGGCGCGGTCAATCCCCCTCGTCCTCTCCCCAGTAGGCCTGGATCTTTTTTGAGGCGTACTGCTTCGCAGAAGCGTGCCGCTACAGCAACGCCGCCGCCTCCGCCAGGGCCTTGTCCTTACGGCGCAACTCCTGCTGGAGCATCTTTATTTGGCGCTGATCCTCCTGGTGCCGCTTCTGGAGGTTCTTCTGGTCGTCCATGGTCAGCAGCGGCTGGGCATTGGCATCAAGTGCCTCCGGCACGCTGGCCAAGGCCAGGTAGCGGCCGCCTTCCTCCAGCGATCCACCTGTTCGGGGAACAGACCCCGCTCCCTGCAGTAAGCACTCAGCTCAGTGGCATTCAACCCAGCGGTCTCCAGCACGAGCGTGAACTTGTCGGCAGCGCTCCAGCCCTCTGGATCTTTTGCCGATGCCGGCACCACTTCCCCCTCCAGACGCCAGTTATGCCGCCAGTTGTAGAGGGTGGCGACATGGATAACGAACTCTTTGGAAATCTGAGCAACACTTTGTCGCTGCGGTGGGCCCATACGCCTTTTCACCTCAGCTTTTACGGTCTCGTTGTAACGACGCATTGAATCGCTCCATCAAGCCCCCTGGTGGTGAAAATGGTCGCGATGGATGACGTTGACCCCAAAAACTGAACCAGCCCTTATGAGAGCTTCCCTATCGGCCAGATTTGGATAAGAGAAGCCCCTTGAAACGCAAACGCCACAACCCCGAGCAGATCATCCACAAGCTGCGCAGTGCCGAGCAACTGCTCAACCAAGGCCAAACAGTTGCCGATGTATGCCGAGCTCTGGAGGTATCTGCTGCCACCTACCACCGTTGGCAACATCTCTACGGCGGCATGTAGACGAAGTCGGCCGTAGGCCATAAGCCACAGAGGCCAAACGGCTCAAGGAGCTGGAACAGGAGAACTCTCGGCTGAAGCGTTTGCTTGCCGAGGCAGAACTCGACAAGGCCATGCTCTAGCCGCAGGCCCGGCGAAGCCGTAGGAGCTTGTTGCGCCGTGAGGCGCACCTTGCGGTGCGACGGGAAACTTCTGAGCCCGGAACGTCGTTGCGCTGCGAAGCGCACCTCGCGGTGCGATAGAGCGGTCGTGGTTCTGCAGGATCGATTCCGGGCTTCCCAGCGTCGGGCCTGCCGTCTAGCCGGCCAGAACCGCACCACCCAACGACGGCCAGTCCCGGTGGCAGACATCGAGAAGCACAAGTTCTGAGAGCGGATTCGAAAGCTGGCCCGGCGCCACATTCTCTGGGGTAGGCGACTGGTTTACAGGCGTCTGCGAATCGAGGGTTGGAGCGTCAACCACAAGCGGGTGCAACGGATCTGGCGCGAGGAGGGGCTACAGAAGCCCCTGCCGCGCAAGCAAAAGCGTTCACGACCGTCAGACGGTTCAAGAGAGCTACTCAGAGCCGAATACCCGCATCATGTGTGGGTGGATGAATTTAGTCGCATATGTCTTGCCATTCGTGTTGGTAGACGTTGCAAGGCTATGGACGTAATCGACACGATTGAGGAACTACTCAAGCAGTATCCAGCACCCACCCATTTACGAATGGACAATGGCCCTGAGTTCATTGCTCATGCATTAGAAGAGTGGTGCACAGGTAGTGGATCAGGTGCGGAATACATCCTACCAGGTTCACCTTGGGGGAATCAATTTTTGGAATCATTCAACAGCCGACTCAGGGATGAATTTTTGTAGACGAAGTCGGCCGGAGGCCATGTATTGAGATTTTCGCATCGTTGTTGGAAGCAAAGGTATTGGCAGAACAGCACAGGATGGAGTACAACAACTACAGATCGAACTCGGCTCTCCAGGGGCGTACGCCCCTGGAAGTCCTACAGCAATGGAAGGCGGCTTGACCAACCACACCAGCTCTAATAGGAAGTGGACCACTGATGGGGGTCACGTCAATAGCTGGGAGGTGGCCTGTTCACTTCATCGAGTTCACATGTGATCGTCACAGGATATTCCCCAACCCTCCAGATTCGCTCGGCATATTCCCGAATAGAACGATCAGATGAAAAGAACCCGATACGCGCTGTATTCAGAAGTGACATTCGATTCCAGGTGCCGGGTGCTTCCCAAGTCTGGCTCACAAGATCCTGAGCACGGATATAGTCGAGAAAATCGCCGAGCACAAAGAATGGATCGCTATCCGTAATACTCTGAAGTAGTGGTCGAAACAGTTCAGAGTCTCCATTGCTGAAATGTCCCTGCTCAATCAGCCGCAGCACCTCGGGCAGTTCAGGTGTTTCCTTGATCAGCTCCAAAGGCCTATAACCACTTTGACAGAGCAGAGCGATCTCAGCAGCAGTTTTGCCAAATAGGAAGAAATTCTCTTCCCCCACCTGCTGGCGAATCTCCACATTGGCACCATCAAGTGTGCCGATAGTGAGTGCACCATTCATAGCAAACTTCATGTTGCCGGTACCGGAAGCCTCTTTGCCGGCCGTCGATATCTGCTCGGAAAGGTCTGCCGCCGGGTACACCCGCTCGGCCAGCTTGACGTTATAGTCAGGCAAGAACACTACCCGCAGCCGCCCCTCCAAGTCGGGATCAGCGTTCACCGTTTCGGCGATACCATTGATGAAACGGATGATTAAGTTAGCCATTATATCTCCCGGCGCCGCCTTGCCGCCGAAGATCACGGTGCGCGGGGCCATTCCGTCCGCCAGTCCGTTCTTGATCCGCAGATACTGGGCCGCTACCTGCAGGGCGTTGAGGTGCTGGCGCTTGTACTCGTGGATGCGCTTCACCTGCACGTCAAACATAGAAGCCGGATCCACCAGCACACCGGTGTGGCGGTAGATGTAGCTTGTGAGGTGGCGCTTCACCCCTAGCTTCACCTCGCCCCACCGCTCCAGGAATGAGCTATCGCCAATAAACTGCTCGAGTTGGCGTATTTGACTGAGGTCTCGCACCCAGCCTTCTCCAATCGTCTCGTTAATCAACTTGGACAACCGGGGGTTGGCCAGGGCTAACCAGCGACGAGGCGAGACCCCGTTGGTGATGTTGGTAAACTTCTCGGGCCAGAGTGCCGCAAAGCTTTTGAAAATCTCAGTTCTAATCGATTCACTCTGTATTGTCGATACACCATTGACATGGTGAGAAGCAATAGTTGCAAGGCGAGCCATGCAAACCGATTTATCAATCTCTTCATCGATGATCGAGACCTGGCGCAGAATCTGATCATTTCGGTACCTATCAGGAAAGTTGTCCGCTCGGGGTGCTTGAACTGCGCACCTCTATGCAGCTTACATCAATTTGAGCCTTAGGGTGCGCGTGGTTCTGGAATGTGCGTCATTTAATTGTGGTCTCCGG